>NZ_JAVDWM010000001.1:2472234-3072979 GCF_031457495.1 Sphingopyxis sp. BE259 | reverse complement strand
CCAACGGTTGATTTCCCCGATCCCATCAGGCCGACGAGCACGATCGAGCGGTCGCGGATCGCGGTAGGGATCGCGCTCGCGCTGTTTGGCGCCGGGCTTTTCGGGTTTCGCGACATGGTGCGCGCGGCTATACCGCCCGGGACGCGCGGAACAACGGTTTTCGGCGATGGACGACGGCGCGGCCGAACGGGCGCGAAGGATTGGGGTAGACGTGGCCGACAAGATTGCCGAAAGCGCAGCGCAATGACGAAAAAACTGCTGACGCTAACCCTGGGCCTGTCGGGCACCGCGCTCGCCGCCGCGCTGGTGCTGCCTGCAATCGCGCAGGAGTCGCTGCTGCCCGAAGGTTTTGGCAATTCACCGGAAACCCCGGCGCCGCGCCCGACGCCAACGCCGTCGCAAAGCCCCACACCCACCGCGACGCCGAAAAACGGCACGGTCCCGCCGCCGGTGACCGCAACGGTCGGCGCCGCCCATACCGCCGGGGGGCCCACCGACGCGACCGACGAAGAAGTTGAGGATGGTGAAGAGGTCGCGCCCGGCACGCTGAAATATGACCTGCCGCCCGGTGCACGGCGGCTGCTCACCCGCATCGGGCCATTGACCCCCGAAACCGGCGGGCTCGCTCCCGATGCTTTTGGGGTGCGCGGTCAATATGCCGCGGCGATCATGCGGCGGACCAATGGCCAGTTCGCCTCGCGCTGGGGGCAGATATTGCTCCGCCGCGCGCTCGTATCGGCCATCGATACGCCCGACACGATCAATGGCGCCGATCTCGCCGCCGAGCGCGCGTCGCTGCTGCTGCGAATGGGCGAATCGATTGCGGCGCGCTGGATCATTCAGGCGGTCGATTACGACCGCGCCAGCCCGCGACTGGTCGCGGCGGCGCAGCAGACCTATCTGGCCAATGCCGATCCGGCGGGCATGTGCGCTTATGTTCCCGCGGGCCTTGCCCATGGCGACGAACAGGCGTGGCGGCTGTCGGCGGCGATCTGTTCGGGGCTGGCAGGCGAGGCGGGGCCGGCGGGCTGGGCGATCAGCCGGGTGCGGTCGAGCGGCCGGATTTCAAACTTCGACATATTGCTCGCCGAACGCGTGCTGGGCGCGACGGGCAGCGGCCGCCGCTCGACGACGATCGAATGGGACAATATCGACCGGCTGACCAGCTGGCGGTTTGGCATGGCGACCGCGACCGCCGTTCCGGTTCCCGAAGCGCTGCGGACCGCGGCGCCCGCCAATATCAAGGGCTGGACGGTGCTGGCGCCGATGACCGACATGGCGAGCCGCGTTGCCGCGGCGCCCGAAGCGTCGGCGCGCGGCGTGCTGTCGAGCGAAGCCTATGTGTCGTTGCTGAGCGCCGCGGCAAGCGAGGAAGAACCCGCCGAGGCTTTGGCGGCGCAAACCGATCAGCTTCGCGCCGCATTCGGTTCGGCGCGCGGCGCCGATCGCTATACCGCGATGCAGGGGATCTGGGCCGCCGGCACGACCCCGGTGCAGCGTTATGCCGCAATGGTATCGACCGCGCGGGCCGCCGCAGCACTGCCGGTCCGCACCGAGGTTGGCGACGACCCGTGGCAGCTGCTGGGATCGATGCTGGCGGGCGGTTTTGACGACAATGCCATCGCCTGGGTGCCAACGGTCACGGTGGGCAGCCGGGCGTGGGGTGTGCTGGCGGTCGGGTCGCCGCGGCCGTTGACCGGCACCACCGCGGGCACCATCGAACAGTTTTCGGGCAGCGACGATAGCGCCGATATGCTGCGGTCGAAATTCCTGCTTGCCGGGCTGGCCGGGCTGGGGCGGATCGACGCGGACGCCGCCGCGTCGGCAGCAAACGACCTCGAGGTCGATCTGGGCAAGCAGACGCGTTGGTCGCGCGCGATCATGGCCGCCGCCGAGCGCCGCGAACCGGGCATGGTCGCCTTGCTCGCGGCGACGGGGATGCAAGGCGAATGGTCGAAAGTGCCGCCCTATCATCTCTATCATATCGTCCGCGCGCTGCGTGAGGTGGGACTGGCTTCCGAGGCGCGGATGATCGCCGCCGAAGCGCTGGTGCGTGTTTGACGCTATGCTTCGCATTATCAGCCATTCGTCCTGAGGAGCCATTGAGCTTGTCGAACTGGCGTCTCGAAGGACCTGGGCATATGTCCTTCGAGACGGGGCTTCGACAGGCTCAGCCCACTCCTCAGGACGAACGGCTTTTGCTTTTATCCGGTTGGGCGAGGAACGGCTGGTGACCGATGCAGCGGCGATCGACCGCTTTCTCGAGATGATGGCGGCCGAACGCGGTGCTTCGCGCAACACGCTTGCCGCCTATCGCCGCGATCTGGCGCAGGCGGCGGAGTTGGTCACAGGCCCGCTCGCCGATGCCGACGTGGCGGCGTTGCGCCAATTGATGGCCGATTATCAATCGCTTGCGGCGAGCAGCGCGGCGCGCAAGCTGTCGGCGCTGCGCCAGTTTTTTGCCTTTCTGCTCGATGAGGGCGATCGCGCCGACAACCCGGCGCTCGACATTGCGCGCCCATCGACACGCCGCCCGCTGCCGCGCATCCTGACCCACGAGCATGTCGAGCGATTGTTCGCGCAGGCCGAAGAGGAAGCTGCGGGTGATACGCCGCCTGCCGCCGCGATCCGCATGCTGGTGCTGCTCGAACTACTCTACGGGTCGGGGCTACGCGCCAGCGAACTGGTGTCGCTGCCGCGCCGCGCGATGGCGGGGGAGCGCGAATATCTGATCGTGCGGGGAAAAGGCGACAAGGAACGGCTGGTGCCGCTGTCGGATCGCGCCCGCGGCGCGCTCGATCGCTGGCTGCCGCTGCTCGCCGACCGGTCGCTCTGGCTGTTCCCGTCGGGTAAGAGCCATGTGTCGCGGGTCCGGCTATTCCAGATGCTGCGCGAATTGGCGGGGCGGACCGGGATCGACCCGACCGCGGTCAGCCCGCATGTGCTCCGCCACGCCTTTGCTACCCATCTGCTCGAAGGCGGGGCCGATCTGCGCGCCTTGCAGCTGATGCTGGGGCACGCCGACATCGCGACGACCGAAATCTATACCCATGTCGATAGCCGCCGCCTGGTCGAACTGGTCAACCAGCGGCACCCGCTGGCGCGAATGGACGTCGGGCCGGCGTCGGCAGACGTTGACGTTGCGGCGCCATCGGCTTAGCGGTCCGACGATGACAGCCTTTCTGGACTTCGAAAAACAGGTCGCCGCGCTCGATCGGCAGATTGCCGAACTGCGCGAAATGGGGGACGACCCCACGCTCAATATCGACAGTGACATCGCGCGTCTGGAGGATAAATCCTCGAAATTGCTGCGCGACATCTATGCGAAGCTGACCCCGTGGCAAAAGACCCAGGTCGCGCGCCATCCCGACCGCCCGCATTTCAAACATTATGTCGCCGAGCTGTTCGATGACTGGATGCCGCTGGCCGGCGACCGCAATTTTGGCGACGATCAGGCGATTTTGGGCGGGCTGGCGCGCTTTCGCGGCCGCCGCGTCATGGTCATCGGCCATGAAAAGGGCGACGATATTCCGTCGCGGATGAAGCATAATTTCGGGATGGCGAAGCCCGAGGGCTATCGCAAGGCGATCCGCCTGATGCAGCTCGCCGACCGCTTCGGCCTGCCGGTGGTGACGCTGGTCGATACCTCGGGCGCCTTTCCCGGCATCCAGGCCGAGGAGCGCGGTCAAGCCGAGGCGATTGCCCGCTCGACCGAGCAATGTCTGGCGCTGGGTGTGCCGATGGTCGCGGCGATCGTCGGCGAGGGCGGTTCGGGCGGCGCGATCGCGCTGGCGGCGGCGAACCGCGTGCTGATGTTCGAGCATGCGGTCTATTCGGTGATTTCGCCCGAAGGCTGCGCGTCGATCCTGTGGCGGACGTCCGACAAGGCCGCCGATGCCGCCGCGGCGATGAAGATGTCGGCGCAGGATTTGCTGGGGCTCAAGATCATCGACCGCATCGTCCCCGAACCCGTCGGCGGCGCGCACCGCGACCCCGATGCTGCCATCGCCGCGCTGGGCGACGCGATCGCGCAGGAGCTGGACAGCCTGTCGGGCTTGCCGCGCGATGCGATCCTGGCGGCGCGCGAGGAGAAGTTCCTCGCCATGGGACGCGCCTGACCCCGCGCGCCTGACCGCCCGCAATCGCGGAACCCGATCGCGGCGATTTGCGTTCACCGACAAGAGGCTGGCAAGCCGTCGTTCAGGCGCGGCTTGCTTAGCCGCGCAGAAGGGATATTCCCGGACGAAGGCGCAGCATGTGGGAGGTGAACCGATGACCCGAACAAAGAAAAATGGCTTGGCAATCAAGCTGGCGGCGACCGCGGCGCTTGGAAGCCTGGCCTTGACCGGTCCCGCCGACGCGCAGCTGAAAGCGATCAAGACCGCGACCAATATCTCGCCGTCCGAACGCAAGCAGGGCGACGAGGCGCATCCGCAGCTGATGGCCGAATTCGGCGGCGCGTATAGCGGCCCACAAACGGCCTATGTCGTTCGCGTCGGCCAGAATATCGCGCTGCAATCGGGGCTGTCGAACGCGCGCAACGATTTTACCGTCACGCTGCTCAATTCGCCGGTGAACAACGCCTTCGCGATCCCCGGCGGCTATGTCTATGTCACCCGCCAGTTGATGGCGCTGATGAACGACGAAGCCGAACTCGCCGGCGTTCTGGGCCACGAGGTCGGCCATGTCGCCGCCCAGCACAGCAAGAAACGCCAGTCGGCAGCGACGCGCAACCAGATTCTCGGCGTCCTTGGCGCGGTGCTCGGCGGCGCGATCGGCGACAGCGGAGGCGTGCTCGGCGGGCTTGGCGGGCTGCTCCAGAATAATGCGATGCAGGTCGCGCAGCTCGCGACCCTGGGCTTCTCGCGCAGTCAGGAACTCCAGGCCGACCAGCTAGGCGTGCAATATCTGCGGAGCGCGGGTTATGACCCGCTGGCGCTGTCGACGATGCTGGCCAGCCTCGCCAACCAGACCAACCTCGACGCGCGATTGTCGGGCGGCGATGCGCGCTCGCTGCCCGCATGGGCGAGCACCCATCCCGATCCCGCCTCGCGCGTCCGCAACGCCCAGACGCTGGCGAGCCGCGTCGGCGGCACCGGCGGGACGCGCAATGCCGACGCCTTTCTGGCCGCGATCGACAATGTTCTGTACGGCGACGATCCGGCGCAGGGCGTCGTTGAAGGCAATCAATTCCTGCACCCCGACCTCAGGCTGCGATTCGCGGTGCCCAACGGTTACGGGATGCAGAATGGTACGACCGCGGTGACGGTCAGCGGCAATGGCGGGCAGGCGCAGTTTACGACGGGTCCGTACAGCGGCGACATGAACGCCTACATCGCCGCGGCGTTCAAATCGGTCGCGGGAAACACTGCGATCAGCCCCAGCGCAGTGCAGCGCACCACGGTGAACGGCGTCCCCGCCTCCTATTCGACCGCGCGCGTCGCCAGCCAATCCGGGCAGGTCGATGTGACGGTTTTTGCCTATGAATTTTCGCGCAGCAGCGCGTTCCACTTCGTTACGCTGACCAAGGCGGGCGGGACGGGAACGTTCAATTCGATGTTCAACAGCGTCCGGCGCCTCAGCGCGGCGGAAGCGGCGGCGATCAAGCCGCGGCGGATCGACGTGGTGACGGTGGGGCGCGGCGATACGATGGCCAGCCTGGCGCGGCGCATGGCGTACAGCAATTATCAGGCCGAACGGTTCCAGGTGCTCAACCGCCTGACCGCGTCGAGCCGGTTGACCCCGGGGCAAAAGGTCAAAATCGTCGTCTACGCGAGCCGTTGACCGGTAAGCAGGCAAAAAAAGGGGCGGTGTTTCCACCGCCCCTTTCTTTTTTTGCGACCGTGTAATTACGGTGCGGTGTTCAGGTTGGTGTTCACCTTGTTGAAGGTGTTGCTGACGCTGTTACCAACTGCACCCATTGCGGTGATGCCGGCGACGGCGATCAGAGCGGCGATGAGGCCGTATTCGATGGCGGTCGCAGCTTTGGTATCGCGGACGAACTTTTTGATGAACTTCATGACTGGTCTCCTGATTTCACTTACCCTGTTGACGGTCTGGTCTGGGTCAACACTGGCTGGTTTAGGACGAATAGGTTTTGAAAATCTTAATGGTGGGATTGGCGTAAACGGGTCTGCCAGTCCCAAAATTGAACAGGAGGTTTCTGCCGTCATCGCCTGGACCTTGCGGGGCGGTCTCCGCTGACCAGGCTGCTTCGAGACAAAAAAAGGGGCGGTGTTTCCACCGCCCGCTTTTGATCTGGTGCCGATCGTTACGGCGCGGTGTTCAGGTTGTTGTTGACCTTTTTGAACGTGTTGCTGACGCTGTTGCCGACGGCGCCCATGGCCGTGATGCCCGCAACGGCAATCAGGGCAGCGATCAAGCCATATTCAATGGCGGTCGCGGCCTTCGTACTCCGAACGAATTTCTTGATGAATGTCATGACTGGTTCCCGATCTCGCTATCCCGTAGACACGCTGGTCCGTGCCGACAGCGTTCGGTGTAGAGCGATATGGTTTTGAAAATCTTAAAGGCTTTCCAGGCCTTGTGCCAAAATCGGACGGTGATCCGGCTACATTACGCTGGTCGATGCATTCGAAACATTGTTCCACATCTTGGTGGTGGAATTTGCGGTGCCGCCGATCGCGGTTACGCCCGCGAGAAAGATCAGGGCGAGTATCAGCCCATATTCGACGGCTGTGGCGGCCCTGGTCGACCGCATCAGCCTGTAAATGTTGCCCATTGTTCCACCCCTGACTGGCATAATGTTCCCCGAGGATAGCCATAGTCGCATAGGAAGGTTAACAATTTGTCCGTGTCAAACCCCGGAAAACCGCCAAAAACAGGGCTTGTCGTCGTCGCGGCGGCGCTGGTTGATCGCGATGGCCGGCTGCTGGTTCAGCAACGCCCCGACGGATTGTCGATGGCGGGATTGTGGGAGTTTCCGGGCGGCAAGATCGAACCGGGTGAAACCCCGGAGGAGGCGCTGATCCGCGAACTCGGCGAGGAACTGGCGATCGATGTCGATCAAGCATGCCTCGCCCCTGCCTGTTTCGCCAGCGACATGCTGGGCGAGCGGCATTTGCTCTTGCTGCTCTATGTCTGCCGCAAATGGCGCGGCACGCCGGTCGCCCAACATGCCAGCGCGCTGCGTTGGGTGCGTCCGGTCGAACTGCACGGCTTGGCCATGCCGCCCGCCGACAAGCCGCTGATCGGGTTGCTGGAGGCGCTGGTTTAGCCTTTCCGCTGGAGCGCGTCGCTCAGCGACGCCGTGCCGCTGCCGCGCCGCGCGGGCTGCGGCTGATCCGGATGCGGCGCCCAGCCGCTGAAATGGACGAGGCGCAGACTTTCGGCGATGCGGCCGTCGGGATCGGCCTGCGCCGCAAAGGCCGCGGCGATTTCCGCCACTTCTGCGCGGGTCAGCGGCGGCGGGGCAGGGCTCAGGCGGCTCGCAAGCCCGGTCGCGCGCAGGTCGCGAACCAGCGCCAACCAGTCGCCGTAGCGCACCGTCAACGCCTCGACATCGACAACGGGCAGGGTGAAACCGACGCGCTGGAGCAGATTGCCCATTGCCGCGAGGTCGATCTGGGGGTGCAGCCGCGCGATCGGACGCACCCCGTCGGTCATCACCGCGCGGCGCAGCCGCGGCAGGCTGCCGTCGCCGACGAATGCACCGAGCAACAGACCGTCAGGCGCAAGGAGTGCGCGCAGGCGCAGCAGCGCGCCGGGGACGTCGTTGACGCTTTCGAGCCCGCCGGGCCAGACGATCAGGTCGAAACTGGCCAAGGGCAGGTCGATCGCGTCGGCCTCGACCGCCAGCGCGCCAATTGCCGCCGCCAACTGGCGACCCCCCTCGATGATCGTCAGCGCGCTGCCAGTGCCGCGCAAATGATCGATCAACGCCCGGTCGTGCGCGCCGATGAGCAGCGTGCGCGAAAAGTCGCGCGTCACCATCGCGAGCCGGTCGAGCAAGGTGTCGGCGATGATCGGCGCGAGGAAGTTGGCCGACGCGGGCAGGTGCGCGAGCCGATCGCGCTGAGCGCGGTGGCGGGCGGGGGAAAATAACTGGCGGGGCGGCTGCGACATGCGCCGCTTGTGCCGCCCCCGGCGATGCTTCACAAGCGGCGGATGGCCACGGCGACCGGGGATGTCGAAGAAAAGTGCGTATCGCCCGGAGCATGGTTCCGCGGCTTGCGAACCGTCGGCCGCGCGGTCGTTGATTATGCGCTGCCGCCGCGCTGCCCCGGCTGCGGCGTCATCGTCGGCGCAGACCGGCAATTCTGCCTGGCGTGCTGGACGTCGCTCGAATTCCTCGACGGACCCGCCTGCGCGCACTGTTCGATCCCGTTGCCGACGGCGCTGCCCGGCGGACCGATCGCGTGCGGCGCCTGTCTTGCCAGCCTGCCGCCCTTCGACGGCGCGCCGGCCGCGGTGGCTTATGGCCCGGTGGCGCGCACCGTAGCGCTGCGGCTGAAATATGGGCGGCGGACCGGGCACGCGCGGTTGATGGCGCGGCTGATGGCGCGGCAACTGACCGCGCTTGGCGACGCCGCCGACATCCTGCTGGTGCCCGTGCCGCTACACCGTTGGCGGCTGTGGTCGCGCGGTTTCAACCAGGCGGCGCTGGTCGTCGACGAACTGGCGCGCGTCACCGGCGCGCCGCGTGATCACCACCTGCTGCTCCGGGTCAAATCGACCGCATCGCTGCGCGGCAAGGGACGGCGCGAGCGCGAGCGGATCGTCGCCGGGGCGTTTGCGCTCGCGGGCGATGCCCGGGCGCGGGTGGCAGCGCGGCACGTCGTGCTGATCGACGACGTCCACGCCAGCGGCGCAACCCTGCGCGCGGCGGCAAAGGTCCTGCGGCGCAGCGGCGCGGCGCGGGTGTCGGCGCTCACCTGGGCGCGCGTCGTTCCCGAGGCGCTGATGACGAGCAACATATTTGACTTTGCTTCGTTGGATTCCGATATGTCGGATCAGATGATGACAGGATAGGCCATGGCCAAGATCGAAGTATTTACCAAATTCCTCTGCCCCTATTGTTCGCGCGCCAAGGCGCTGCTCGATCGCAAGGGCGCCGAATATCAGGAAATCGACGTGACGATGGACCGCGCCGGGTTCGACGCGATGGTCGAACGCGCCGGCGGCGCGCGCACCGTGCCGCAGATCTTCATCGACGGACAGCATATCGGCGGCAGCGACGACATGGCGGCGCTCGAGGCGCGCGGCGGGCTCGACCCGCTGCTGGGCCTAGCTTGAGTTTGGGCTGACCTTGATCGTTTTCGACCTTTGTTGCGCCGCCGGAGATCATCGTTTCGAAGCCTGGTTTGCGAGCAGCGACAGTTTCGCCGATCAACAGACGCGCGGGCTGATCGGCTGCCCGGTGTGCGGGGACAGCGACGTCCGCAAAGCGGTGATGGCGCCGCGGATCGGTGCCAAGTCAAACCAGCAGGTCGTCACGGCGCCGACGATGCCGGAACAGCCTGCGCCAGCGGGCGACGTGTCCACTGAACTGGTCCGCCGAGTGGTCGCCGAAATTGCCGCCAAGCAGGCGGAGATGCTGCCGCAATCGCGCTGGGTAGGGCGCGATTTTGCCGACGCGGCGCGCGCAATGCACGAAGGCCGCGCCGCCCATGACCTGATCCACGGCCAGGCCTCGCCGGGGGAGGCGCAGGCGCTGCGCGATGACGGGATTGCAGCGATGCCGCTGCTGGTGCCGATCGTCCCGCCCGATGCGGTTAATTGACCTGGCGATTGACGCTCGCCGCCTCGCGCCGCTACACGAACCGCGGCGCACCCGTAGCTCAGCAGGATAGAGCATCAGATTCCTAATCTGGGGGCCGTGGGTTCGAATCCCGCCGGGTGCACCACGCACATCTAAGTGACTGATATAATTCATATATATTGGAAATTGAAGGCTTAACCGGCGCAGTTCCGCGGGCTTCTCGCAAGTGGATTCTAATTGTGGTCAGAGACCGCGACGCGAGAGCCCGAGATTATGTCCAAACGGTGCCGCGTCTCCGCCGGCGTTTTTTGTGGCCACCACAGTGACCACAGATCATTCAAATCCGAGCATTTCCCGCTGCTTGGTCCATCCGAGCGGGAGGCCAGGGAGCTTAAGCAGACCTCGGCTGGTCAGCGTCGCGGGCTGCGTGCCGTCGAGGATCGCAGATGTGATGTCGGGTGCGAGATAAGCGAGGCGTGCCAACCGCTCGATGTGGCGGTTGCCGCGAGGGGCGGTGCTCGAGAACAAAGCGGCGCGACCTCGATGACCCTTGGTAATTAGTGCGACGAGGTTCGGATCAGGTGTCTTTTCGGCGGGCGCGTTCCCGGCGATCACCAGCCGAGCGCCGCGCTTGCGGTGCGTGATGTTGGTGCTGACCATCAGCGCAATACGGTGGTCGTTACCTGCTAATGTGCCGACGTCGTGATCCAGCGCTGCGAGCAGCGCGGAGTGGGCAACGCTGGCTTCCACCCGATCACGATGGATGATGAGGGAGAAGTTTAGGCGGGTGAGCAGCGAGTGCGCGCCATCTATTGCATGCGGTCCGAAGTGCCGTGCAAATTCTGCCGCGGTCGCCAGTCGTCGCCGCGTCGTGACGGTATCGCCATCACCGCACAGACGGGCAAGTTGTGCCTCGTCCACAAGAAGCGCCCGTAGCGCTTCGCGCACTGCGGCTTCGAGACGCCGTGCAGGTACGCGGGCGACCGGTGCCGCCGATGAACCCGTGAGACCGCGATCAATGTCCTTGCTGATGCTCGACACATAATAATGGTAACGTCGACCCTCCTTCACCGTGAACGAGGGCGACATCGGCCGACCGGCTGCATCATGGATCATGCCGGTGAGCAGGGCGGTACCGCCGCCTGTTGTTGCATTGCCTCGTTCGGCGGCAGAGGCCCTGAGCTTCGCCTGGACCGCACCCCACAGGTCCAGCGGAATAATGCCGTCGTGCTGGCCTTCGTGCAGCTTATCCTTGTGGCGCAGCTTGCCGATGTAGATCGGGTTCGACAGCAGCCGGTAGAGAGCGCCGCGCGAGAATGACACGCCGCCGCGCGCTCCGGTTTTTCCCTGCTGTATCTTGGTGCGGACGCCCTGCGTGTCGAGCGTCTCCTTCAGTGCTCGAACCGATGGCTCGTCCAGATAGGACCTGAAAATATGCGCGACGGTGGCGGCTTCGGTCGGGTTTGCGAGCAGCTTGCGGTCCTGCACATCATAGCCGAGCGGCACATTGCCGCCCATCCAGATACCGCGAGCCTTGGACTGGGCCACCTTGTCGCGCACGCGCTCGGCTATGACCTCGCGCTCGAACTGCGCGAACGACAGCAGGACGTTGAGGGTCAGCCGCCCCATGCTGGTGGTCGTGTTAAACGCCTGGGTCACGCTGACAAACGAGGCGCCCGCCGCATCGAGCACATCGACGATCCGCGCGAAGTCCGACAGGGCGCGGGTAAGGCGGTCGACCTTGTAGACGACGATCACGTCGACCTTCCCCGCGCGCACATCGCCGAGCAAGCGTGCGAGGGCCGGGCGGTCCATGGTGCCGCCCGAGAACCCGCCATCGTCATAGGCGGTAGGAACCAGTACCCAGCCTTCGGCCTTCTGGCTGGTCACATAAGCGTCGCAGGCCTCACGCTGGGCGTCGAGGCCTGCGAGGCCTATGTCGAGCCCTTCCTCGGTCGACTTGCGGGTGAAAATGGCGCAGCGCAGCTTCTTCACGAGCGCGTTCCGAAGAAGCGCGGTCCCGACCAGCGTGCGCCGGTGATCGCGCGGGCAATCGCGGAAAGCGAACTCCAGGTCTGACCGTCGTAGCGATAGCGGCCTTCGGCTTCGACGGTCACGCGATGGGTTTGACCACCCCACTCGCGCAGGATCTGTGTGCCGTGGCCAAGGCTTTTGCGACAGCCGACCAGCGTGGCGCTATCCCCGCCGACTGAGGCCGCAAGCTCCAGAAGGCGGCGCTCAAGACGCTTGTCGATACCGCCTGCCAACGCGACCTGCACGCAGTGCGCGAGATCGCGGGCGAGCAGGCTTGGTGCGATGACGGGAGCGGGTACGCCGTGCGCACGCTCCCATTCCGCAACTATCTGTTCTGCGCTCATGTCAGCGATGGCCTCGACCGATGCAATGCTGATCTTGGCGGTCATTCGCCGATCCGATAGACCGTGACGCTAACCTGCTTGCCGCATACAACTGCGTGACCCTTTTTGCGCAGGCCGGTGAGCGCCGCGCGCGTCGTATGCTGCAACCAGCCGAAGCTGTTGCTCAGCTCTTCGATGCTGACGCCGTCCGGCGTCTTGAGCATCGCTAGCAGCTGTTCGATTTTGGTCGGTGAGCGACGTGCGCCCGAGGCTGCTGGCGCATCTGCTACATTGGCCGATGCGTTCGCCGGCTGCGATTTGCGTCTCGTTGTCATGGGTGGTCTCCTCGATGGGATTCCGGCACCATGCCGGTCCCACCACCCAGAGCCCCGCTGGTCGTCCAGTCGAGGATATCGCCGATGCAATTGTCGCGTTCGGCGGCGCCCCCGACCAATGCTCGATGTTCGCGCGTAGTCCAGTGGAATGTCGGCTTGGCGCCTCATTTCGGTCGTTCCGGCCATGATCACGCGGTGCCTGAAAGCGGTCATTCGATCGCTACCCGGATGGCTACAGATGCGCGCCTCATCCCGGCCATTCCCGATATCATTAGAGGGTATCAATAGCCGTCGTTCGATCGGTCATCATGGATCGACGGTTTAGCGGTAGCGTAGGCCGAAGCCGCTACGAAACTGCGGTTTCTTGCTGTCAGAGGGCAGATCTGGTCGCTGGCGTTCTACGGCACGTTCGGTGGAGGGGAGTTCAAAGGGCAGCTTTCCTTCGGGCTTCGCTTTGCCGCTGATGACATCGAAGAGCGCGCTGTCTTCGATCCCGTAATCGCCGAAGAGGGCATCCGATTGGCGAAGAACGGGGCCAAGGATCGCAGGTCGGTCGAGATAGACGCTGGTGATCACCGGCTTTCCAGCGGCGGCGGCGCGCTGCAGCGCCGCAAGATCGGCATTGCCTTCGACGAAAGCCGTCGAGCCTTCATGATGCCGCGATCCGAAGAAGAAATTGCTCCGCTGCGTATAGGGCGTCGCGAGCCGCAGGATCGCGATGTCGGCGTCTGCCGGATCGGCCACGGGCTCGAACCCCGCTGCCCTTGCCGCCGTTTCGGATAGTTTCCACAGCCAGACTTTTTTCGGCTGTCCGTCACGCAGCGGAAGCAGGTTGCCGCCATTTTTGAGTAGCGTCAGCGACCGGCGCTGCGCGTCGGCGCCGAGCGCCCGGACCTCGGGATTGCCGACCAGCATCGCCGCGCGATCGGCATCGACATAGGCATTTTCGAAGATACCGAGGCGGAACATGAGCGCGAGCAGCCGCTGCGCCGACAGGTCGATCCGGCTCTCGGGCACGCGGCCGTCGCGGACGAGCCCGACGAGAATGTCGAGATCCATGACCCCGCCGAACTGATCGACGCCCGCATCGAGCGCCTTGGCGAACCGTTCGGGCTTGCTGAGATGCTCGACGCCCCACGGCATACCGACCTTTTCGTGATCGAGCGTGCCCTCCTGACATTCCTTCGGGCAATCGTCGGTAATTTTCCAATCGGTCAGCACAATGCCGTCGAAGCTGTTTTCCTTGCGGAGCAGATCGGTCAGCAGGCCCTTGTTGAAACCGCCCGCTACCTGTTCGGCGGGTCTGCCCGCGATTTTTACCGCCGGGGAAAAGATGCCATAAGTTGGCATAACGCCAGCGGCACGGGCACGGAAGGCCGCACGGAACGGCACGACATGCGGTTCGAGGTCGCCGGTCGGGAAGATGAGGCGCTGTCCATAAGGATTGTGACCGTCATACCCTTTCTCGGCGGCGCCATAACCCACCCAATGTTTGACCACTGTTGCAACGCTCGTCGTCCCCACGCCGCCACTGCCCCCCTGCATCCCTTCGACATAGGCGCCAACGAGCGCCGCGACCTTGGCGGGATCGTCGCCGAACGTGCCGTTGACGCGCGGCCAGCGCGGTTCGGACGCGAGGTCCGCCATCGGCGAAAGCGCCATGCGGATACCCATCGCGCGATATTCGGCCGCGGTTGTCTCCGCGAAGCGCTTTACCAAGCTGGCGTCGCCGATCGCGGCGAGACCGGTCGGTTCGGGCCACAGCGCCCCGCGCCCCGCATCGACCGTCAGCCCAAAGCTTGACACAACATGGTTGCGGGGGTCGGAACTGATGACCAGCGGGATGCCGAGCCGCGACCGCTCACCGAGTTCCTGAGCCGCATTGGCTTTCCGCGCTAGCTCGGACGGATCGCCGCTGACCCGATGGATGAAGAAGCGGATTTTGCGATCTTCGACGACGGGCGCCAGCTTGGCAATATCCCAAGTACTGCGCAGGCCGCCGTCACCGGTCGGCGGGGTGCCGTGAAGGAGAAGGCCGGCCTTTTCCTCCAGCGTCATGCGTCCGATCAAGTCCTGTGCGCGGCGCTCAGCCGGGAGGCGCCAATCCTCGTAAGGCGTCAGCGCGCCATTGCCGTCGAGATCGTGGAACCGCAGGCCATCGGCGACCACGACACCCTTCGCGCGGCTTCCGATCTCAGGTTGCTGCACGGCTTCGCTTGCCGGCACGGCGCCAAGGAGGCTGCCGGCGATGGAGAGGAGAAGCGTTACGGGGTTCATGCGGTCTGTTCCTGCGGGACCGGCCGCGCGCGCGCGAAGCCGGCGATGATGAAACTGGCGGCGATCTGCGCCGCCGCGAGAATGGCGAGCGTAAACCAGATCTCGCCATAGGCCCCCTGCGCCCACCCGATGACGAGTGGACCCGCGACGCCGCCGATGCGACTGAACGCGACCGCGGCCCCGGTTCCGGTGCTGCGCAGCGACGGCGGGTAGGACATGGCGGTGAAATTGTTCATCACCGCCTGTGTCCCGAAGATGAAGAAGCCGGCCGCCGCGACCGCCACGAAGGTGAAGGAGGTTCCGACGAGTTGCGAAAGGCCGAGCAGCGCCGCCGCGCCGCCGATGAAGCCCATCGCCATCACGCGCGGACGGCCGAATATGTCCGACGCCCAGCCGAACGCGCCGCCGCCGACGATCTGCATCGACATTAGCAGGACCCCATAGCCGAACGCCGAGGAAATGGCCGCGCCCTGGGATATGAGGATCGAAGGGAGCCATCCCGACAGTCCATGAAGGCACAGGAGGCTGAGTGCGCTGGCGGTCCAGATTCCGATCGTCCGTCGCCGGAACGGCGGACGCAGCAACTGACCAAAGCGCGGGCGGTCTGTCGCAACGTCTGCGCTCTCGGTGAAGCTGGTCGCCGCAGCATAGATGGCGCTGCGTTCGGGCCGCAAAGCGGCCAGCTGGCGCCGCAGGTCGTCGAGGCGGTCAAGGCGAATGAGGCGCGATGCCGATTCGGGTAAAGTGAAGAGGCAAAGCAGCCCGATCGGAAGCGCAAGCAGCGCCGCGAGCATGTAGAGACCGCGCCACCCGAATTGCGGCGCGATGGCGAGGCCCGCAAGGCCGGCGGCTATCCCGCCGAGCGAAAAGGGCAGGGTGAAGGCGATCGTCGCAAACAGGTTGGCGCGCTGCGCCGGCGCCCATTGGTTCACATAGACGAAGGCCAGCGGCGACAGCATGCCAAGACTGATTCCGAGCAGGACGCGAAACAGGCAGAAGGTCACAAAGTCATGCGCGGTCGTCGCCAGAAGGAAGCTGGCCGCGCCAAGCACCAGCACGCCCGCCGCTGTAGCCTTGCGAAGGCCGAAGCGATTGACGATCGGCGCCTGAAGAAGCGCGCCGATCGCGAGGCCGAAGATGCCGAGCGACAGCATCACGCCGATCTGCGGATCGCTCAGCCCCCATTCCTTGCGTATGTAGGGCGCGACATAGGCCGCGTTGAAAAGGTCGTAACCGTCGACAAACAGGACCGCGCCAAGAATGAGGGCAAGGCGGACATGAAAGCGTCCGAAAGGCGCGCCGCGCGTTTCGGTTTCGGCGTTAACGCCAGTATCGGACAATTGGCCTCTCCCTTTGCGACCCAGACGGCTTTCCGCCGCATTCTTCTTGGGTCATCGATCTGGCGCGATCCTCGCATCCGCTAAGATGCCAGTGTTCGGGGTCAAGTTGACAAAGGGTGAGAGGTAAAGTCAAATTATCACTCTTTGCAAGCTGGGGAATATTTCTGATGACTGTTAGCTCCGATCTGCTCCTGTGCCTGCTTGCGATCGCGCGAACCGGTTCATTCAGCAAGGCTGCGGTCGAACTCGGACAGTCGCAGCCGACGCTATCGAACAATATCGCACTGCTCGAGCGCCGACTGGGCGTCCGGGTTCTCGACCGCACGCGCCGTGGTTCGACGCTGACGCCGCAAGGCGAGATACTGGCGCGCCGCGGCGCCAATATGCAGTTGCTGCTCGAGGATGCCGCTGCCGAGGTGCGCAATCATGCGAACGGGGTGTCGGGCCCATTCAAAATCGGCGCAACGCCAAGCGTGCTACCGGTTCTGGTGCCGCTCGCTCTTGCCGAGGCGGGCGTCGGGTCGGGACCGCTGCATGTCGAGGTAATCGAAGGGCTCGACGAAGCACTGATGCCGCGATTGCGCTCGGGCGCGCTCGACCTCATCGTCGGACCTGTCGAGGAGATGTTCACCGGGAGCCAGGATATCGTCGAGCACCGCTTGCTCGTGGATCCTTTTCTGGTCGGCATCGGGAGTCGGTCGCCCTTTTTCAGCCGGTCCGAGGTTGCGCTCGGCGAACTCGCCGACGAGCCCTGGATCCTGCCGCACGAAGGGAGCACCTACCGGCAGCATGTCGAGGCGCTCTTTATGACCAAGGGCGTCCCATGGCCGCGAAACCTCATCCTCGCCAATTCGCTGCCGCTCCAGGAGACGCTGCTCGAGCGGTCGGACCGGGTCACCATTGTCTCGCCCATCCAGTTCTCCAGCATTTCGAGAGGCGACATGACGGTCGCGCGTCTTGAAGACGGCGGGAAGCGCTACATCGGTTACAAGCGCCGCGCCGGGTCGAAATTCCCGCCCCTCGGCGATGCGATCGTTGCGGCGCTCGAAGCATCGGCGCAAATGCTTGAAGGCCGCATCCCTTGATAACAAGTCAATTTTATACTTAAAATCAGTGTATTGATGTCATATCGCGGCGTCCGGTCCAAATAGCCAGTTATCAGAATTCTTTAGTATGTTGCCAATCACTATCATTTGACCGATGACAAGCCGATCCGCACTATTGTCCCGCCAAATGCACGGTCGCACCAAGCGACTGGCAGGAATCAATCAGTCCAGGAGGGGACCTTCCATGCGCTCATCGGCCAATTTCACTCGCTTGTTCGGCAGCTGCGCTGCAATTGCGTTGCTCGCTCATGGCGTACCCACCCTCGCCCAAGAGGCTGAGGGTGACGTCGTGGACAGCAACGAGATCATCGTGACCGCACAGAAGCGCAGCGAACGCTTACAGGACGTGCCCGTCGCCGTCACCTCGATCGGCGGCGATCAGCTTGCGAATGCCAACATCAATGGCGCAAGCGGCCTTGCCGGCGTCGCGCCTTCGCTGACCTTCACCCAGAATACCAGCCCGCTCAACAACAATGTACGCGTCCGCGGTATCGGCACTGTGCTGTTCTCCGCCGGTATCGAATCCTCGGTGTCCTTCGTTGTCGATGGCGTCGTGATGGCGCGTCAGGGGCAGGGCTTCACCGACCTGATCGACGTGGAGCGCGTGGAAGTCCTGCGCGGCCCGCAAGGCACGTTGTTCGGCAAAAACGCGACCGCGGGCGTCATCAACGTGGTGACCCAGGCGCCGTCCGCAACCTTTGAAGGTAAAGCCGAAGCGACCGTGGCCGAAATGGGCGAATATCGCCTGCGCGGCACGGTGTCCGGACCGTTGAGCGACAGCGTTCGCGCGCGCCTCACCGGTTTCTATACCAAGGATGAGGGCTGGGCCCGCAACGCATTCCGCGACGAAGATGTGTTCGGAACCGAAGATTTCGGTCTTCGCGCCAAGGTTGCCATCGACGTCGCACCGGGCTTCGATCTGATGGTGACGGGCGACTACAGGAAGTCGGACAGCACCTGCTGCCAACCCTTGCCATTCCAGACCACGAACCCGCTGCTGGTACAACTGCGCGATCCTGCCCTGGGTTCGATCAACAATCGCACGGTCAATACGACCACCGACACTTTCGCGGATGTCCGCACTGGCGGCGTGTCGGTCGAGGGAAATCTTGAGCTGGGCGACCACACGCTGACATCGATTACCGCATGGCGCGAGTGGAACTTCGACAACAACGTCGATGTCGACGGGTATAATGTCGCGGCGCCGGTCCGCGTGCCGTTCGGCTTCGGATTTTTCGGGATCAACGGCGGCGGCGTCGATGTCGAACAGTTCAGCGAGGAACTTCGCCTCGCCTCTCCAACGGGTGGCCTGTTGGAATATACCGTCGGCGCAATGTATTATAAGCTTGACCTGGGTCGCAATTTCCAGCGCCGTGTCGGTGGCTGCACCCCCGATACGTCGATCGCCTTCGGCGCGGCCTGCCCCAATCCGACCTACCAGTCGTCGGGCAGCACGGCGAGCATGGAGACGGAGAATATCGCGCTTTTCGGGCAAGTTCAGGTGAACGTCACCGAACGTTTCTCGGCGCTTGGCGGTTTCCGCCTGCAGCACGAGAAAAACTCCTATGTCGGCACCCGCAGCGCGACGGCGCCATTCGCAGGCGATGCGCCGCTGCTCGGCGGCTCGACGGGTGGGCAATCGGTCTCGGACGGTGATTTCTCGGGCAAGCTTGGCCTGCAGTACAAATTCAGCCGCCATGCGCAGGTATATGCCAGCTGGTCGCGCGGCTATAAGGGTGTTGGCTGGGACGTCGAATTCTCGGCTGATTTCGCGGCGCAACCGCCGGTCGAGCCGGAAACGGTCAAGGCTTGGGAGGTCGGCTTCAAGGGGCAGGCGCTCGACAACCGGCTGACCTTCGGTATTGCGGCCTTCCACGCCAAATATGACAATCTTCAGGTCCAGGCGACGCAGCAGGTCAATGGCGCGCCGCTGTCGATCCCGACCAACGCCGGCTCAGCCGTCACGAAGGGGGTTGAGATGGAGTTCAGCTACCGGCCGATCGAGCAGCTAACCTTCGCCGGCGGTGTCACTTATATGAAGGCGCGCTTCGACTCCGACGGGCTTCCGTGTCAGCTCGCAACACAAAACGGCGCGGTTACGGTGGCCCCAGGGGCGACGCCGCCGGTTAACACCTGCTATATTCTGGGCGGGTCGCGGGTTCAGGACATTCGCGACGGGTCGCTCCCAAACTCGCCGGACTGGAAAGCGAATGCCAGCATCCGCTACGAAGACAATCTCAGCTCGTCGCTGGTCGGCTTTATTCAGGTCAACGGCAATATTCAGAGCCGCGTGCTGTTCGATCTCAATCAGGATCAGGAACTCGACCAGAAGGGCTATGCGACGGCGGACCTGTCGGTCGGCGTCAAGACGGCCGACGACAAATATCAGCTCAGCTTCTTCATCCGCAATCTGACCGACAAGCGTTATGTGTCCGGCAAGCAGCGGGACAATATGCTGACTAACGCGGCGAACCCTGACAACATCCTGTTCTTCACGTCGAAGGACGCCTCGCGTTACATTGGCGGCACGGTCCGGGTGAATTTCTGATCCTCCCCCTTCCTGCGGCCGCGACGTGCGGCCGCAGGGCATATCTTTCGGCCGGCGTACCGGCCTACCTTTGGATACTGGCAAGAAACCAACAGGCGTGACTTTGTCCCAATCCCCTCCCGAACGCTTCGACGTTGCTATCGTCGGCTGCGGACCGGTCGGCGCGCTCGCCGCGCTGCTTCTCGGACGCGCGGGCCTCCCGGTTCTCGTGCTCGAGCGTGAAACCGATCTCAATCCGCTTCCGCGCGCTGTCCATATCGACCATGAGATGATGCGGCTTTTCCAGTCGGCAGGTGTCGTCGACGACGTCGCCCCCCACATGCGTGCGACCGACGGCCATCTTCATGTCGGCGCCGATGGCGGCGTCATTCGCTACATGGGCACATATGGCCGCCCGAAACCCTTTGGCTGGGCGAACGACTATTTCTTCTATCAGCCTGAACTCGAGGGCTATTTGCGCGCGGCGATGGGCCGGATACCCGCGGTCCACCTCGAACTCGGCGCGGTCTTCGAGGCCGCCCGGCAAGAGCAGGGGCGTGTCCGCCTTGGCTATCGGCAGGGCGGCATGGCGCGCGAAGCCGATGTCCGCTGGGTCATCGGCTGCGATGGCGCGCGTAGCGAGGTTCGCAAGGTGCTTGGGGTCGCGCTCGACGATCTCGCGTTCGAGGAACCCTGGCTGGTGGTCGATGCCGAAGTCGAAGGGCCGGTCAGCTTCCCCGCGATCACCGGCGTTCCCTCCGAGGCCGATCTCCAGAGCCTTTCGGTGATGATGTGCGATCCGCGGCGGCCCGCGACGATCGTTCCGGGCCGCGGCAACCACCGGCGCTGGGAGTTCATGCTCCTTCCCGGCGAGGATGACGCCGAGATGATGGACCCCGCGCGCGTCAGCGAGCTTGTCGGCGCGTGGATGAAAGATGTTCCGCATAGGATCGTGCGCGCCGCGACCTATCGCTTTCACGGGCTCGTCGCCGAGCAGTGGAAAGTCGGCAACATCTTTCTTGCCGGCGACGCCGCGCACCAGACGCCGCCCTTTTTCGGGCAAGGCATGTGTCACGGCCTGCGCGACGTTGCGAACCTCGCCTGGAAAATGGCGGCCGTCGCGAAGGATGGGGCAGGCCCCGCGCTTCTCGATACCTATCAGATCGAGCGCGACAGCCACGTCCGTGCTGTGATTGGCGCCGCCGTCGAGGCGGGCCGCTATATCTGCATGCTTGATCCCGAAGAGGCCGAACGCCGCGACGCCCAGTTGCGCGAGCGCGCGGCAAGCGGCGTCTCCGAAACGGCAGCAGACCTGATCCCGGCCATCGGTGCCGGCGTGATCCTGGCCGGATCGCCGGGCGCCGGGCAGCGGTTCATTCAGCCGCAGGTGGGCGAAAAGAAGCTCGACGATCTGACCGGGGGCGGTTGGCGCCTGTTCGTGCGCAAAGATCCAGGAGGTGGCGGTCATTCGGGCGTCACCGTCTGCGATGTCTCGCAAATCGCCGACGGCGGGGCGCTTTTGAACTGGCTCGACCTCCATGGTGTCGATGCCGTTTTGGTGAGACCCGACCATTATGTATTTGGATCGTGCGAAGGGGTGGCGACGCCGCTGATCGAGGCGATGGAACAGGCAATGCAGATGCACAAGATCGCAGCATGAACAGTCTTAACCTCAACGAAGCACGCACCGCGCTTGATGCCGCGCTCGACCATGGGGTGAGTAAGGGCGCGAAGCCGCTTGCGGTCGTCGTCCTCGATGCGGGCGGACATCCGGTCGCTTTCGCACGGCAGGATGGCGCGAGCCTATTTCGGTTCGACATCGCGCGCGCGAAGGCGCTTGGCGCCATCGGAATGGGCGCCGACACGCGCACGCTCGCTGGACGGGCGAACGATAATCCCGTCTTCTTTCAGAGCGTATCGGCCGCGGTCGGCGGCGCGATCGCCTTTTCGCCCGGCGGTGTCCTGATTCACGGCGAAGGCGGCGAGATTCGCGGGGCAATCGGGATCAGCGGCGACACCGGGGATTGCGACGAAGCCTGCGCGCTGGCTGGCGTCGCCGCAATCGCAACAAGCCAGGAGGCCTGACATGAAGCTTCGCAGCATCGAACTCGCTTTGCCCGACCCCGGTTCGGCTGCCGCCTTCCTTGCGGACATCTGGGGCATGGCGCCGACGGAAGGCCAGAACGGCAGCCTCTATCTGCGCGGCTCGGGCGGCTTTCCCTATCTTGTCGCGCTGCACGAGGCGGAGGTCGAGCATGTGCGCTCAACGACTTTTGTGTGCGAGACGGACGAACTCGCTGGGCTCGCAGGACGGGTTGCCGCGACCGGCTGGCCGGCGCGGGCCGTGCGGTCGAGCGATCCGGGCGGCGGCAGCGGCATCGAGGTCGAGCTTCCCGAAGGCGAGATATTTCGCTTCCTCGCGGGCGCTACCGATGCTGAGCCGATCAAAGGGCGCGACCTTCCTGTGAAACTCACCCATGTCGTGTTCAATTCGCAAGATGCCGAAGCGTCAGGACGTGCCGTCGAGGAAGTCCTAGGCTTTCGCGTGTCGGACCGGACCAAAGGCATGGTCTTCGTGCGCTGCAACAGGAGCCACCATAGCACTGCCTTCGCGCGGGCGGGCTTCTCGTCGCTCAACCATGTCGCTTTCGAAATGTCCGACGTGGATGCGGTGATGCGCGGGATCGGGCGGCTCCGCGATCATGGGATGGCGCCATCCTGGGGGCCGGGGCGCCATGGTCCGGGCGATAATGTCTTTGCCTATTTTATCGCACCCTTCGGCCCGGTGGTCGAATTTTCTACCGCGGTCGCGCATATCCCGGAAGACTACCGTGTCGGCGCTCCCGAGGATTGGACCTGGCCCGAGGGCCGCATCGACCAGTGGGGCATGTCGGGCAAGGATCTGGCGGGCTTGCGCGCCGCCGAACAAAGGTTCCGTTTTCGACGGGACTGGGACGCATCGCCGCTGGGCGCCCTGTGAGCCACGCACAATTGGACATTTGAAGGAGTCACCGGAATCATGCGTTATGTCAGCTATGTGCGAGGCGATGGCTCGGCGAGTTATGGTCGGCTCGAAGGGACCGGCATAGTCGATCTCGGATCGGTTCCCGGCGCGCCCGCCGACCTCAAGGCGGCGATCGCGCGCGGTGATCTCGCGGGTCTCACGGCCGGCGATGTCGTGCCGCTCGAAACTGTCGAGCTGCTTCCAGTCATCCCCAACCCGGGCAAGATACTCTGCGTCGGGCTCAACTATGCCACGCACGTCAAGGAGACGGGCCGCGAGCAAAAGTCGCATCCGGCAATCTTCACGCGCTGGGCCGACACGCTCATTGCCGACGGCGCGCCGATCCTGCGGCCGGCGGAAAGCGATCGGCTCGACTATGAAGGCGAACTGGCGATCGTTATCGGCAAGGGCGGGCGGCGCATCCCGAAGGCCGAGGCGCTTGCCCATATCGCGGGCTATTCGATCTTCAACGATGCTTCGGTTCGGGATTGGCAACGGCACAATATCCAGTTCATCCCCGGCAAGAACTGGCCCGGAACGGGCGCCTTCGGACCCGCGCTCGTCACGCCCGACGAAATCGCGGATATCGCGGGCCAGCGTGTGCAGACCCGGCTCAACGGCCAGCTCGTCCAGGATCAGCCCATATCGGACCTGATCTGGGATATCGCGACCGTGATCGAATATTGCTCGACCTTCACGCTGCTGTCGCCGGGCGATGTGATCGCGACCGGAACCCCGGGCGGCGTCGGCGACAAGCGCGAGCCGGCGCTATACATGCGAAACGGCGACATGGTGATCGTGTCGATCGGCGAAATCGGCACCTTGACCAACCCGGTCCGCGACGATCGCGGTGTCTGAAATCCTCTCAGCAGGCCAACGCCAGCGAATGCTGTTACCTTGTCCTAGGGGTAAGGAATTTTTACTGGTCAAGCCTCAATTGGAGACTTTGAATGAGCGGTAGAAAAGCACAGGTGATTGAGCTTCTTAAGTCTATCGAGACGGGAGCGGCGGAACCGGTCGCGGTTATCAACCCGGACAAATATATTCAGCACAACCTTGGCGTCGCCGATGGACTCGCCGGTTTCGGACAAGTCTTGGCGCAACTTCCCGAGGACTCGGCGCGGGTGAGCACCATGCGCGTATTCGAGGACGGCGACTTCGTCATCGCCCATACCGATTATGATTTCTTCGGCCCGAAAATCGGCTTCGACATCTTTCGGTTTGAAGACGGAAAAATCGTTGAGCATTGGGACAATCTACAGACCACGGCGGGCCCGAATCCGAGCGGGCGCACGATGATCGACGGCCCGACCGAGGCCACCGATTTGGAACGGACGGACGATAACAAGGCGCTTGCTCGCCGGTTCGTCGATGACATTCTCGTCAAAGGCAGGCTCGACAACCTCGCCAGCTATTTTGCAGGCGACGCGTACATCCAGCACAACCCGCAGATTGCAGACAATCTTACGGGTCTCGGAGGCGCCTTGGCGGCCATGGCCGAAGCTGGCGTGTCGATGAAATATGACCGCATCCATCGGGTGCTTGGCGAAGGCAGTTTCGTCCTTGTCGTGAGCGAAGGCGACTTTGCGGGACATCATACATCCTTTTATGATTTGTTCCGCATCGAGGACGGCCATATCGCCGAGCATTGGGACACGATCGAGACGATCGCCCCGCGTGACGAGTGGAAGAACGCCAACGGCAAGTTCTGATGAGGCCGAGCCTCCCGCGCGCGACAGGCTCCTCCATAGTGGACAACGGGATGTAAGGGAGGTCAACGATGGGTGTTGTAGAGATTGTGCGGCTCCGGCCCGCACCCGGCGTGACGGAAGCGGTATTCCTTGCTGCCACAGATGGCTTTGAGCGCGCGTATATGAAAGATCGTGACGGTTTCAAAAAGCGCACGCTTCTTCGAAGCGACGAAGGCGAGTGGACGGTGCTCGTGGACTGGGAAACTGCCGAAGCCGCGCAGAGTTCGATGGACGCCTTCCCCAACGACCCAGCGTCCGCACCCTTCAACGCAGTGCTCGACCCGACTCTTTTCGAGATGACGAGATTTACCGTCGTCAGGGAATTTAAGGCTTGATCCAAAAGGCTGGAGGCGTGGCTGAAACCCCGGCCTTGTTCATCGGCCATGGTAGTCCCATGAACACCTTGGAGCACAACGGTTTCACTCGTGCGTGGCGAACGATGGGGACGCAATTCCCCAAGCCTCGCGCCGTCTTGGTCGTTTCCGCCCATTGGTACCTGGGCATAACGGCGGTGACTGCCATGGCGCGGCCTCGGACGATTCACGACTTTTACGGATTTCCGCGGGAGTTGTTCGCATTTGATTACCCGGCAGTGGGCGCACTGACCGTTGCCAATGAGATCGTCGAGGCCGTCAAACCGACACGGTGCGGGCTTGATTTCGATCAATGGGGTCTCGACCACGGTGCATGGAGCGTGTTAGCTCATCTCTACCCAAAAGCTGACGTGCCAGTCGTACAGCTTTCGATTAACGCTCTGAAACCGCCGGAGTACCACTTCGATCTCGGCGCGCGCCTAGCGTCGCTGCGCAAGCAGGGAATCATGATACTGGCTAGCGGGAATGTCGTTCACAATCTTGGCCGCCTGCAGCCAAGCATGCCCAATGCAGCCTATGATTGGGCGAAGCGGTTTGACGATGCGGTCGTGCAGCAGCTTGCCGACAACCCGAGCGATGTGCTGCGCCTCGGAGAGCACCCGGATTATCAGGCGGCGGTGCCGACCCCTGACCATTTCATCCCATTGCTATATCTTGCCGGTCTCGCCGCACAGGGCGGCGAGGTGACGAACCCAATTGTACGGGGCTACGCGATGGGCTCGATCTCCATGACCTGTTACGGGATCGGCACAGAAGGATTCTCTTGTGAGACCGGCTCGGATGCCGCGGGGCTTCCACAGGACACGTCGGCCGATCAGACAAATAGCTAAGTTCCTTCTTCCCCTGTGTGATAACGCCAGCGGTCAGTTCGCCCACGATTCAGCCATCGCCGCGGGTTACAGGTGTAGGATTGCTCATCTTGCCACCATGTCGCGGTTGAGCCAGCGGCAGGTCAGCAAGAAACATAGGCCGCTGATGATATAGAATGACGCGGCGATGAGCATCGCCTGCTTCAGACTAAGCGGGTGGATGATAGCGCAAGTTCCCTGATCGGCCTGCGACAAAGCCGCGCGCGCGCCTCCCTCACAGACTGCTCTGACCGGATGCGCGCCTCCCATGTCCGCCGCTTGCGCGTGGAAAATGAAATCGCTGACGAGGCCGATGAACAGGGGGCCGAGCCCATAGCCGAGCAGATCGGATGAAGAACTGTCGCGCGAAGAGGCGCGTGTCATCGTCTACAGCAGCACCGACGAACCTTTCTTCGGCGACGTATTGGATGCGTTCGAAAAGGCGAACCCCGACATCACCGTCGAGCATCATTCGATGCGTGCGGCCGATGTCCGAGGCAAATATCTTTTGGAAGACGCAGCAGGCGGACAATCGGCGGATATTCGTATCAATTCCGCGATGGACCTCCAGCGCAAGCTAGCAAACGACGGCCACGCACGCATGTTTCGCCCGACCACTGCCAATATGGGAAGCTGGAACAACCGAGCCTTTGCGGTGGCCGTCGAGCCCATCGTGATCGGTTAAAATCGGAACCTGTTCGATAGAGGAGAAATCCCCACCAGCCGACGAGGGCTGGCTTCCTTTGTCCGAGAAAATTCCGGTAAATTATATGGACGGACAGGTATCTACGATCCGGAAGCCAGTTCAACCGGTATGCTACTCATCAATCAGGATCTGCGTATCGATCATGAAAACTGGGATCTCGTTTCGACGATCGGACGCCATAAGCCCAAGCTTTATACTTCGACCCGCGACATAATCCGTGATGTGAGTTCTGGCAAGCTGGCCATTGCTTACAATATCATCGGTTCCTATGCCTTCCAGCGCGCGCGGGACGATCCGGCATTTGGCGTTATCGTGCCGGCTGAATACACGCTGATGATGTCCCGTGTCGCCATCATCGCACGGCGCGCAAGGCACCCGATAGCGGCGGAACGCCTCCTGAACTTTCTGCTGTCGTCGCACGGTCAGCGATTGATTTCAGAGCGCGGAATGTCGCCAATCCGAAGCGACGTGCCGCAACCCCATCCCGAACTTTCAGGTAGTAATATTCGTGCAATCCGAGCCGGCCCGGCGCCGCTCGCCAATCTCGATAGTCGCAATCGAAAGCGCTTCATCGATCAGTGGAATGAAACCGTCGAGCCGCATTGAGATCACCGTCCAGGCATGGCGAGTACGGCCGCTTCTCAAATTTTTCCGCCAGAAGCTGTCTGACCGCAAACGGCCATTACCGGTTGCCTCATCATATTTTGAGAGTACCGGTCGCGGCCTGCTGGAAGAGGCTCTTCTCTTATCGGGCATTCCAGCTAGAACTTATGCGGGAGGAGATGTGGGAGATCGCTTTCCACAGACTTGAACGTCGAGGGAATTCGAATCGTGCAGACGGGCCTTTCCGCGTGGGTATTCGCAATCGTGCAGGCATTGGGGGATGCGGGTGTCGATCATGCGGAATTGCTGCGCGGGATCGGAATGACACCGGATAAATTGGGTGACCTCGAACATCGCTATTCGCAGGAGCAAGTCACCAGTCTCTGGATTGCGGCAGTGGAGGCGACGGAGGATAGCAATTTCGGACTGAAGGTCGCTCGTCATATTCGGCCTTCGACGTTCCATGTGGTCGGATATGCGATGTCCTGTAGCGCCACGCTCAAGCGAGCCGCGGAGCGCTTCGCCCATTCGGCGCGCCTCATCTCGGACGCGGCCGCTGTCGATTTTGCCAAGGTCGGTGACGATTATCTCCTGAAGGTCGATCTTCACACCGGCGGCCGCCAGCCGATCTATCAAACGATCGACACCATGCTCGCGGGCTTCCTGATGTTATGCGAGTGGATCCAGAGTGCGCCGGTCGTTCCGCTCGAAGTCAGATTCCGGCACCGTAAACCGCAGGACGAAAGCGACTATGTCCAGATTTTCCGTTGCCCGATTCGTTATGGGCAAAAGGAAAACAGCATCCTATTTCGCGGCCGCGACCTCGAACAGCCAGTCCCTTCAGCGAATGAGGAACTGGCGATGCTGCTCGACGAAATGGCGGCGCGGCATCTGGCCTATCGATTTGCTAGCCGCTTCTCGACCAAAGTGCGCGATGCGCTTGTCGGGCAATTGCCGAATGGTGAGCCGAGCAAACAGGAAACGGCAAAGCTTCTCGGCATGACCGAGCGGACATTGCTCCGCCGTCTTCGCGACGAGAATACGACCTTCCAGGAATTGCTCGACCGCCTCCGCGAGAAGCTCGCCTTCGATTATCTGCGCCGCAACGACCTCACGATGGAAAAAATCGCCTACCTCCTCGGTTTCTCGAGCAGCAGCGCTTTCTCTCGCGCGTTCGTCCGCTGGACCGGCCAGCGGCCGAGCGAATGGCGCGACGGCCGCCCGCGCCTCGGGACCGATAACGATCTGCTCGACTAATCGCTCGTCGAGAGCGCGAGTTCGATGCCCTTGATCGAGGGGCCGGCACTCCAACCGCCATCGACGAGCAGTGTCTGCCCGGTGATATAGCTGGCGTCGTCGCTGACCATGAAATGGACGGCCGCTGCCAGCTCCTCGGGCCGGCCGATGCGGCCAAGCAGCGTGAACACATTGGCATTGCGGGCGACCATGTCCGGCGCTTCGTTCATCGCAAGCGGGGTATCGATGATGCCCGGCGCGACACAGTTCACCCGGATGCCCGCGGGACCATATTCGACCGCGGCAGTCTGCGTCAGCGATATGATGCCGGCCTTTGTCGCGGCATATTCGCCCCACTGCACGAAGCCGCGGACCGCGGTGATCGAGGAAATGTTGACGATCGCGCCGCCGGCACTCATCCGGCGCGCGGCTTCGCGAATGCCAGTCTGGACGCCGAGGATGTGAAGCCGCCAGAAACGCTCGGAACGGGCGGGGTCGGAATCGGCAAGCAAGGCGCCCTGTGCGATGCCTGCATTGTTGACGAGAATGTCGAGCTTGCCGAACCGGGTCAGCGCGTCCGCGCAGAGCGCAGTCACTTCATCCGGGTTCGAGCAATCGGTCTGACGGAATTCGCAGCCCCATGCGTGTGCGTCGGCCTGATGATCGTGAATGTCCGCGATCAGGACCCGAGCCCCCGCGCGCTGCAGGCGCTGTGCGATGGACGCTCCGATCCCCGAACCGCCGCCGGTGACGATCGCGGCTTTTCCATCCAGCGCGAACATCAGGAAAATTCCAGTTCTTGCGGCGCCTGCAATCCGAGCTGCCGCATGAGGGCCGCCGTATCCCAGAGGCTTCGTTCAAGCGTGATCTTGCCGTCCTCGAAAGCGTGGATCGTCATTCCGCGAACGAAAGTCTTCTTTCCCGCCGCCGGAAGCCCCAGAAAATCGGTCCGGTGTTCGATCTCCCAAGTCCATTCGAGGCATCCGCCTCGTTCGTCGCCATGGTAGCGGGCGGCGTTGAAGATATGGCGCGACGCATTGGGGTCGGCATTTTCGAAGGTCTTGAACCAGCGCCGCAGCGCTTCGCGATCATTGTCGATCCGGACGCCGAAATTCATGTCTTCATATTCGAACCGTTCGGGATAATTGGCCATCAGCTCTTCGAGCCGGTTATCGAAAAGCTCGAGCCAATTTTGTTCCCATTCGAGATTCATGACATTCTCCTTATCGCGCGAGACCCAGGCGCGCGATCGCCGCCCGGCTGATGACTTCCTGAAACGCGCCGGTGCCGATCCGGTCTTCATGCTCCCACCTGGCCATGCCCTGATAGTAGAGCACACTGGCATAGGGCGCCCAGGGAGCCCAAGTCTCGAAATGGCCTGCAAGTGCGAGACGCGCGCCATCTTCGTCCTCGACCGTCAGGCTGAACCGATCGGGTCGCGGGCCGGTGCGTTCGCTTCGACCCTCGCCCTTGACGAGGGCACGGACCTCGCCGTCTCGCATGACATAGCCATGAAGGACGGGACCGAAGCGTGTCATGTCGGCGGGATCGAGCATCATCAGCGCGTTTACCGACAGATCGTCGCCGAAATGCGCCTGAATGAACACCGCGCTGCCGTTGTTCCGCTCGGCGCGCGGACCCCAGCTGTGATCCATTGTCGAGAGGCATGAAATGCGATGCGTGACGCCGCGAAGCTTGAGTTCGCCTTCAACCCGGCCCGTCATGTCGAAATGGCCATCGAATGCCTTGTCCCACGCACCGGCAGACCCTTTTCCTTGCGCCAGAGGGTCCTGCTGGGGATCGTTGAAATCCTGCGGCCGCATCAGGCCGCGGAATCGGAAATGAAACTCGGTGTCGTCGATGCCGACATAGTCGACCTGATAGTCCTGCGGTGCGTTCATCGCCTCGACGGTCACGCCGTTCCGGAGCGAGTAACGGGCGAGGCTCGAGGGGCAGGGGATATGCTGCTGATTATCGGTGTAGGCGAGGCCCTCCCAGTGCGACGCGCAATGATCGAATATCGTGATGTCGCTAAGACAGACGCCAAGACCGGGGCGGAACACATTGTAGACAGCGCCCGACAGGCCCGCTTCCGGGAGCCAGAAGGGGAAATAATTGGTCTCGGCCCAGGTTTCGCGATGCTCATCCGGGACGATGTGGAACTCGGCATCCTTCGCCTCGATCATGCGGTTGGCCACCGCCCGGCTGACGGAGCGAGCAGACCCTCCAGATCGGGCACGGTGGCAGGCTCGCTCTCCCAACCCTGCATCAGGACCCAGCTTCGCTCGCGAAGCAGCTGCTCGGATGCAGCCTGGAGCACCGCACGCGTTGCGGCTCTTGCCGCCGCGTCGGTGCGCGCGGGCAATGTACTGGCGGCATTGCCGATTACGCCACGAAGGTCCTTGATCGCCGCGGTCAGGTCCGCGGGAGAGACTAGCGCGCGCTGCCATATTCCGGCGCCCCGCTCGACAGCTGCCTCAAGTTCGTCCGACCCGGCAGCGGGCGCGATCTGTTTCGCAAGCTCGATCAGCCGGGCCAGTTCATCGCAATCATACGCGAAGGCGACCGGCAGTCTGGTGGAGATGAGGGTCAAAAGGCCGACAACCAGACCGATCTGCTCCTGCGCCATCTTGTCGCCGCGATCGATGGCCGGAGCGATCACCTCGGTCAGTGATTTGAGCACCGCCTGCAATGCGAGTTCGGTTCGAATCTGCATCAGCAGACCTCCTCGAGCCTGGAGCGCAGCTCTTCGAGCAGCGGATAGGCAAGGCCCATGAGCCAGACGAGCAGCACATCCTGGTGCGACTTGCCGTTGCGCGCATTTCGATAACCTGCACCCAGCACGATTACGATCGCCTTATAAGCCGCAAGAATGCGGTAGAAATGAAGCGTTGCGGGAACAATAGGCAGGCCGGACGCCTCCTCGTAACGGGTGAGGAATTCGCTCTCGGACAACAGGCCGCAGGTCAGAAAACCCCCGCCTTCTTCGGCATAATGGCCGAAGGCGGGGCTCATCGACCAGGCGAGGTCCTCGTGGCGATCGCCTATGTGCGCGAGCTCCCAGTCGAGCCAGGCGGTGATCTTCCCTTCCTTCTCGTCGAACAGGAAATTGCCCGTCCGAAAGTCCGCGTGCACGACCGACAGGCGGTCGGTCTCCGGGAGATTGCAGCGCATCCATGCGGCAGCGAGTCGCATCAGCGGAACCTCCTCGCCGGCGTCCTCCTCCCACACACGCTCCCACCAGTTGAGCGCCCACTCGGCGGCGCGCGTGGGGGCATCGGGAATGTCGAACGCGGTGAGGGCCGGGTCGTCGACGGGGGCGAGGTGGATCGCCGCGATCTGCGACAGGAATTGTGGCGCCAGGCGGGAGCGCAGATCCGCCCCGAGATTGGTGCCGAGCCCCGTTACATTGCTTACAGATAGCGTTGGCTTGGTCACGCCTTCGCTGAATCCGTAAACCAGCGCGGGATAGGGGAGAAACTTGCCAGTCGGATCGACCCAATAGGGTTTGGGGACCGGGACACGACCCTCGAACATCTTCAGCATCTGATGCTCGCGAAGGCGGCTCGTTTCGCAAACCGAGGCCGCAGGCTCCATTCTCAGGACGAGCTTCGTGCGTGACGGCGAGCCGTGGGGCGGCGTCCAGTCCAGCGTGAAGGCCATCTGCAGCTTCGAGGCACCGCCGGTCAGCCAATGCGCTTCGGCGATCGAGAAGGAGCCTTGATGGTGCGCGGCGATGAGCGCGTTCACACCCGCAACCAGCTCATCGAGGCTGGCCCCGGAAAAGGGTGGACCTGCGCGCATCTCAAGTTTGCGTCGGAGCACCCGATCGATTTCACGCTCGACCGGAAAGCGTTGGCTCAGAGCCGTAATCCAGTCCGACGTCGGACGATCCTTATCGATCGTTTTTTGGGTCATGATATCGGTTCCGGGTCGGCGGCGCGCGGGCGGACTCCGGCGCGCCGCCTTGGTCAGAAATTCAGGCGGGCTTCGACGCCGTAGGAACGGGTCGGACCTCGGTAGTTGACCGTGAAGAAACCGAGCAGCGGCACGACTTCCTGGAAATATTTCTCGTTGGTCAGATTATCGCCAAAGGCGGAGATTTCCCAGCGGTCGCCGCTCTTGAGGGAGAGCCGGGCCTTGAGAAGGCTGAGCGGCTTCCGCCGGGTGCCGGGCGTGTTGGCGACGTCCCACCAGATCGATCCGAAATGGTTGAACTCGACCCTTGGGACGAGCTTGAGGTCGTCGCCAAGTTCGATTGTCTGGCTCGCGCCGAGTGACAGCGTCGATTTGAACGCGCCCGGCGCGACGTTGCCGTTAAAGGCCGGGTTGCCGGCAAAATTGCTGACACGGCCGTGGGTGTAGCCATAGCCGCCGAACAGACGGGTGCCGGTCGGGAGTTGAAGGTCGAAGTCGATATCGAAGCCCTTCAGCTTGACCTTGTCGATGCCGATCGTCGTCTGGAGGCCGACGGTCGGGTAGAATTCGAACTGCTGGGCGCCCGAGATGTCGGTCTTGAACACGGCAGCGTTGATCGCGAGACGGCGATCGAAAAGCCGCGCCTTTGCGCCGATCTCGTAAGAGGTCGAGACCTCCTTGTCGAAGCCGTCCTGAACATAGACCGAACTTGCGGGAAGCCCGGCCGCCTGCGCCGCAGCTATCAGCGCCTGCCGCGACCCGATCGGGTTAAAGCCGCCCGATTTGAAGCCCTTGCCGAAGCTCGCATAGACGCTTGCGTCACGCGAGATATCATAAGAGACGCTCGCTTTCGGTTCGAACTGCTTGAAGGTGCGCGTCGCGTTGCACTGGTCGATCGTCTGGCCGGTGAGCGCGATGCAATTGTTGTAGCTCACGCCGGTGAGCGGGTTGATCGCCGACGACGCGGCCTCGGCGATTGAACGCTTTTCAGTGTCGTAGCGGCCCGCGAGATTGAAGTGGAGCTGGTCGGTCACGTCGAACTGCAGGCTGGCAAAGGGCGCATAGCTCGTCGTGCGATACAGCGGGTTGCTGAACGACACGGTCGGGCGGGTCGATCCGACGGGATCGATAACCCGCGGGTCCTCGGGCAACATCCCGTCGCTGTCGATGCTGATCTTGCTCGTTTGGTTGCGTGTGAAGCGCAGGTAGTAGAATCCAACCTGCCAGCGGAACCGACCGTCCGACGCCGAGGTCAAACGGACCTCTTGCGAGTAATTCTTGTCGAGATAGGTATATTGCTGGACGTTTGCTCCCGCTGTTCCGCTGTCGGGGACATAGGGCGGTGAATCGCTTGCGAAATATTGGTTGAGGCGGTTGAAACCCGAAATCGAGGTGAAGGTCGCCCAATCGAAGTCATAGTCGATCTTGAGCGTCGCATCGACGAAGTTCTCGCGGAAGACCCCGCGGACATTCGAGATAAAGTCCATGTCGGCGAAGTTGGCGTCGAGGACCGGAGGATTGGCGGGAAGGCCGCCGATACCGGTGCCGGCAATCTGGGCGTTATAGGCGCTGCCGCCGCCTTTGGACTTGTGTCCACCGACTTTGAAATCGATCGTGAGGCCATTGTCATTGTCATAGAGAAGGCGTCCGCGGCCATTGTAGCTTGTGAACCGCTGGACCTTTTCGCCGGTGACGATGTTGGTGAACGGTCCGTCGGTGTCGCGGAAGGAGCCAGCGACGGTGAAACCGAGATTTTCGCTGATAGGACCGCTAAGGGTTGAGCTGATGCGTTTGGTGTCGAAATTGCCATAGGCCGCGACGACATTGCCTTCGAATTCGTCACCCGGCTTCTTCGTCGTCACGACGATCGCGCCCGCAGCGGCATTGCGTCCGTAAAGGGCGCTCTGCGGTCCCTTCAGGACTTCGATTTGCTGGATGCCGAAAAGGTCCTGGTTGAACGGCTTGACGCTGGACAGGGTCACGCCATCGATGACAATCGCCACGTTGGGATCCGAGTTGCGGACCGACGTCTGGCCGCGGATATTGATATAGGCCTCGCCCGCATTGTCCTCAATGAAAGTGACGTTGGGGGTAGCGCCGAGGAAATCGGCCGGGCGGGTGATCCCGCGCTCCGCGATCGCCGCCTCGGTAACGACGCTGACCGAGATCGGCACCTGCACGAGATTTTCGTCCCGCTTCGTTGCGGTCACGATGATTTCTTCGACCCCAGTGCTGCTGCTTTCCGCTGCGGGAGCGGTCTGCGCCATCGCAGGGGAACAAATGAATGGAGCGGCCAAGGCCGCGGCCGAAGATGCGCGCAGAAATATGGTCTTTAGCATATCAATCCCTCTCCCGACGGTTCCATCTTGTGTCCGGAGTTTCTGCCCCGGCGATGGTCTACCACTGCGGTTCTAAAGACCAGCAATGCCTCTCCATTGAAATGCCCGTGCGTGACAGCGATTGCCCCAGCGGGACAAATGATTCGGTTCGGAAAGTCTCATTTTTGGCTTTTGTGCGTTGCACCATCGCCAATCCACGTCTTTGAGGCCGGTATTTTTGGCACGAAAAGGCACGCGCTGTTCCGCGCGGATATAGCGGGGCAAATTCTGCACGCTTAGGCTGGTCCCACAAAGCCGCTTCGATAGGCCGAGGCCTTGCATGGTCCGACCGCAACGAAGACAGTCGAGGGACCCGAAATATATCGGGCTGCTATTGGAGAGAGAAAATGAATCTCAAATGGGCGCAGTATTGGATCGGCCTGTTCGCCGACGGCACCGACGAGCTGATGACGCTCTATGATCCCGGCATCCAGTTCGAGGACGTCAACTTCGACCTGCAGATCAACGGCGATCTCGCCGCGCTGCGCAGCTTCTTCGAAGGCTTCATTATCGAGGATCCCGCGGCGAGCTACAACAAGTTCGATGTGTTCGACTATGTCGGCGACGCGCGGTTGGGCTCCTTTCAATGGACCTGGGAGACGAAGCACGCCGGCGACTTTCTCGGCATTCCCGCCGCCGGCAAGATCACCAAGACCCGCGGGGTCACCGTGATGGGTTGGAACGAGCAGGGCAAGATCATCCTAGAGCGCAGCATCTGGGATGCGATACCGGTGTTTCAGCAGCTCGGTGCGGTTCCCGCCACGGAGGCTGCGCAATGAGCGACACTGCCACGATCGAAAAGTCGGCGATCACTTATAATCCGCTCGATCCCGCGATCACCTCGAACCCCTATCCGCATTATGCCCAGCTCCGCGCCGAGGCGCCGGTCCACTGGCTGGACACGATGCAGGGATTTGCGGTGTCGCGGTGGGACGACGTCACCGCGGTCCTCAAGGACGGCAAGACCTTCTCGTCGTCGCAGTTCTGGCCTGCACTTCTCGGCGAATATGATCCCGTTCCAGAAGTGGCGCCGATGATCTCGCTCGACCCGCCCGGCCATATGCGCATTCGCAAGCTTGCCAACAGTGCTTTCGTGCCGAGCCGGGTCGGCGCGCTCCAGGGAAAGATCGTGTCGGTGGCGAACGAGCTGATCGACGCCATCTTCGAGAAGCATGGATCCTCGGGCGAGTTCGATTTCGTCTGGGAATTTTCGGCGCTTTTTCCGGTCTCGGTCGTTGCCGATGTCATCGGCGTTGACCTTGCGCGACGGGTGGACTTCAAACATTGGGTCGATGATCTTCTGTCGGCTGGCAATCGGGCGGCCTATGGTCCAGGACGCCTCGCCGAAATCGAGCGTAGTTCGAAGGCGATCCGCGCCTATTTCGAGGATATCTACGACCAGCGCGTCGCAGAGCCGCGCGACGACTTGATCAGCGGTTTCATCCAGGCCGAGGTCAATGGCGAGCGCTTGACGCGGAGCGAGGTGCTCAATCTCGCGATCCTGCTGCTCATCGGCGGCGTCGAGACGACGACGAATCTGCTTGGCATCACCTTTGCGCATTTCAAGCGTAACCCCGATGCGCTGGCGGCGGTGCGCGACGACCCCGCGCGAATCCCGACGGTGCTCGAGGAAGTCCTCCGCTTCGACGGGCCCGTCCAGATGCTGTTCCGGCACACGATGTGCGATACGGAGCTTGCCGGAACCATGATCCCCAAGGGCTCCCTGGTTCTGCCCCTGCTTGGTTCAGCCAACCATGACGAGCGCAAGTTCGACGAGTCGGAGCGCTTCCGATGGGATCGCAATCCCAAGGAAATCATGTCGTTTGGGCAGGGGCCGCACTTCTGTCTCGGCTCTTTCCTGTCGCGAATGGAGGCGCGAGCCGCACTCCAGATTCTTCTCGAACGGTTCGAGGAACTGCTGCCGATCAGCGATGACGTACAGTGGATGGACAGCTATTTCGCGCGGGGTCCGAAAACCCTTCCGGTCCGGTTCAAGGCCCGATGAGCGGGACCGAACATCGCGCGGGCTCGCTCGCGGCACTGGAAGCTGGCGAGCCGGTGTTGACCGAGATCGAAGGCGTCGAAGTCGCGCTTTTTCTTTGCGAAGGGAAGGTCGTGGCGACCCAAGGGCAATGTCCCCACGCCGAGGGGCCGCTTCACGAGGGCGAGGTGGAGAAATGCATTCTCACTTGTCCATGGCATGGCTGGACCTTCGATCTGAACACGGGGCTTTGCGGCGAGGATGATTCGATCGTGCTCCAACGCTTCCCGGCGCGGGTCGATGGCGACGACGTGTTGGTGACCTTGTGAACGAAGCGGCACCCGCCTTGCGAGCCGATCTCCGGCTGCTGGACACGCTGCGCGCCATCGTTGGCGAAGGTGGCGTGCTGACTGGCGATGCCGTCTCGTCGCGCTATCCCGGATATTTCATGGACCGGATCGAAGCGGACGCAATCCTTCGGCCGCGAACGACCTCCGAAGTCGCCGCGATCCTCAAGGCCTGCAATGACGCGGGTCAGCCGGTCGTAGTGCAAGGCGGCATGTCGGGCTGGGTCCGGGCGACCCAGACGAAGCCGGGCGAAATCATTCTCTCCATGGAACGCATGGCGGAGATTGAAGCCATCGACCCCGTCAATCGCACCGCGACGGTCCAGGCCGGCGTCGTCCTCGACACGCTGGAGACTGCGTTAGAGGGGCACGGTCTGACCTTTCCGCTCGATCTCGGCGGGCGCGGGTCGTGCCAGCTCGGTGGAAATGCATCGACCAATGCCGGCGGCATGCGCGTTATCCGCTACGGGATGATGCGCGAGCAGGTGCTTGGCGTCGAAGCAGTGCTTGCCGACGGCCGGATCATCTCGTCGCTCAACCAGATGATCAAGAACAACACGGGCTATGATCTGAAGCAGCTCTTTATCGGCTCCGAGGGCACGCTTGGCGTCATCACGCGACTCGTGCTTCGCCTTCGTGAGCGCCCGTCGAGCTCGAACACCGCCATCGTCTGCGCTTCGGATTTCGACCAGATGGTCAATCTGCTGAGATTCGTCGACCAGAGCTTCGGAGGGCTATTGAGCGCGTTCGAGCTCATCGACAACAGCTTCTACCGGGTCAACACCGGCGCCGGCAAACATGCACCGCCGCTTCCCTCCGATCAGCCCTATTACGCCATCATCGAGATGCTCGGATCGCAACAGGAGCGCGACACCGAGCTGTTCGAGACCGTTCTTGGTGAAGCGGGCGAACGCGGCTATTTTGACGATGCGGTCCTCGCCCGCTCGGAAGCGCAGCGCCAGCAGATTTGGGAAATCCGCGAGGATCTCGAGCATGTCGTGCGCGAGTTCCAGCCCTTCTATGCCTTCGATGTCTCGCTTCCGGTCGGCGATATGCAGGACTATATCGCGGCGGTAACCGCGATGCTTAAAAATCGCTGGCCAGCTGGCAAGATCGCCTTCCTCGGCCATATGGGCGACGGCAATCTCCATATCGCGATCGGCGCGGGCGGCGAAGGCGACCGGCACGGCGTCGAGGCGTGCGTTTACGAGCCGTTGCGCCCGATCAGCGGATCGATCTCGGCCGAACACGGGATCGGTCTTGAGAAAAAGCCGTGGCTCGACGTCTCGCGGTCGGAGGCTGAGCGCGGCCTGATGGCAGAAATCAAACGTCTTCTCGACCCCGGCAATATCCTCAACCCCGGCAAGGTCCTGGACCTGCATCCATGACCGGCGTGCGCCTCCTCGGCTATCCGGTGAGCAATTATGTGAACATCGTGCGAGCCGCGCTCCTGGAGAAGGACGTGCCGTTCGAGTTCGTTCCTACGCGCTCCTCGCAGGAGGCGGAGTTCCTTGCGATAAGCCCGCTCGGCAAGATCCCGGTGCTGGAGACAGGGGAGGGGCGTCTCAGCGAGACCGTCGCGATCCTCGACTATCTGGACGACGCATTTCCCGATTTGCCGCTCCGACCGGAACCGCCGTTTGCGCGCGCTCGGGCGCGGCAGACGATCAATATCATCCAGCTATATGTTGAGGCGCAGGTGCGTCAGCTTTTCGCCGGCGTATTCATGGGCGGTGCGAACCTGCCTTCGACCGAGCTGGCGGTGCGAGCGATGCTCGATCGCGCGACGGCTGCCCTGTCGCAGCTTCTCGTACCCAGGCCATTTATTCTCGGGCATCGCCCCGGGCAGGCCGATCTGTTCGCTTATTATAACCTCGACATCGCCGACCGTGTGACGCGCTTCATATATGGTCGCTCGATCATCGAAGAGATCGGCGGGCTCGACGATTGGCTGGCCGCGATGCGTGCGCGTCCGAGCAGCTGCGTCGTCATCGCCGAGTTCGAAACAAGTTTCAGAGCGTATCTGGCGGACCATGGCGCCGCCTATCGCCCGGATGAAACACAAAGGCCCTTTTCCCATGCGTGACGTCAAACTGACCGACAAATATACGATCGACGAGGGCACCGTGCTGATGACCGGCACGCACGCCCTCGTGCGCCTGCCGATGCTCCAGAAGGAACGGGACACGCGCGCCGGCCTCGACACCGGCGGCTTCATCTCGGGTTATCGCGGCTCGCCGCTCGGCAGCTACGATCTGGAGCTGTGGCGGGCCAAGGATCTTCTCGAGAGCATGGACGTCATGTTCCAGCCCGGCGTTAACGAGGATCTCGCGGCGACCGCGGTATGGGGAACGCAAATGCTTGCCGGCATCCCCGATGCGACCAAGGATGGCGTCTTCGCGCTCTGGTACGGCAAAGGCCCAGGCGTCGACCGATCGGGCGACCCGTTCAAGCATGGCAATATGGCGGGCTCCCACCCCAATGGAGGCGTGCTGATCGTGGCCGGTGACGACCATAGTGGGAAGTCCTCGACGGTCGCGCACCAAAGCGAAGTGGCCCTGATGCACGCGGGCATGCCTATCCTCGCGCCTTCAGATGTTCAGGACGTGCTCGAATTCGGCCTGCTGGGCTGGGCGATGTCGCGCTACACCGGGCTCTTCACCGGTTTCAAGATGTGCAACGAGGTGCTCGAGCAGACGATGACCGTCGAGCTGCCGCGCCCCGACAATGGTCCGGTGCTGCCCGAACGCGGCGCCGCACCCGCCAATGGCTTTCACAATTTCCCGACCCATCTCGACCGCGTCCAGTCGGAGATCGTGGCCAAGCGCTTCCGCTGGCCGCTCGTCGAGAAATTCGTTCGCGCGAACGGCATTGACCGGGTGCTCATCGATACGGGCATGCGCAAGCTGGGGATTGTCGCGACCGGCAAGGCGGTCCAGGATGCGCGGCAGGCGCTGAAGCTGCTCGGCCTCGACGATGTGGATGCGGCAGCGCTCGGCATTTCGCTCTACCAGCTCGGCTGCATGTATCCCGTCGAGCGCGAGGGGCTCGCCGAATTCGCCGCTGGTCAGGCCGAACTCCTGTTCATTGAGGAAAAAGACGGGCTGACCGAGGCGCAAGCGAAGGCGATCCTCTATGGCCGGCCCGGCGCGCCGGCGATCGTCGGCAAGAGCGACGAGACGGGCGCGTTCATGATCCCGAGCGACGAACAGCTCGATCCGCTCCAGCTGGCGCTCGTCATCGCCGAGCGACTGCGGCGGCTCGGAAGCGAGCCGCCCGCGATCGCCGAGCGTGTTGCTGCGCTTCGGACCGCGATGACCAAGGTTGCGAGTCAGAAGCCCGGCGACGCGGTGCGCGCACCCTATTTCTGCTCGGGCTGCCCGCACAATAGTAGCACCCGCTTTCCCGACGGCAGCCTCGCCGGCGGCGGGATCGGATGTCATGCGATGGCGATGTATTCGGGTCCCGAGATGCTGCCCAACACCCAGATGGGCGGCGAGGGGGCGCATTGGTACAGCCTCGCTTATTTCACCAAGACACCGCACATCTTCCAGAATATCGGCGACGGCACCTATTATCATTCGGGCCTGCTGGCGATCCGCGGCGCGGTCGCGGCCAAGGTCAACATGACGTACAAGATCCTGTTCAACGATGCGGTCGCAATGACCGGCGGGCAGCCGGTCGATGGTCCGCTGACCCCCGGCGACGTCACGCGGCAGGTGCTCGCCGAAGGTGTCGAGCGCTGCATCGTCGTCACCGACCGCCCCGATCTCTACGACGCGAACAGCGGCCTCGGCGACGGCGTGACCGTTCATCACCGTGACGAGCTCGATGCGCTGCAGCGCGAGCTTCGCGAGGTGAAGGGCGTCACCGTTATCGTCTATGAGCAGACCTGCGCCGCCGAAAAGCGACGCCGCCGCAAGCGCGGTAAATTTCCCGATCCGGCGAAGCGCATGTTCATCAACAGCGCTGTGTGCGAAGGCTGCGGCGATTGTTCGGTTCAGTCGAATTGCGTCAGCGTCTGGCCGAAGGAAACCGAGCTTGGCCGCAAGCGCCAGATCGACCAGTCGAATTGCAACAAGGATTATAGCTGCGTCAAAGGCTTCTGCCCGAGCTTCATCACCGTGCTCGATGCCGAACCGCGCAAGCCCAAGGTCTCGGCGCTCGCTGGCGAAGCGCAGACCGATCTTCCCGAACCTCCGCTGGCTGCGCTCGCGGACGGCGCGTTCAACATCATGGTTTCCGGAATCGGCGGCACCGGGGTCGTGACGATCGGTGCGCTGCTCGGGATGGCCGCTCATCTCGAAGGGCTTGCCTGCTCGGTGTTCGACATGACGGGGCTCAGCCAGAAGAATGGCGCAGTTTACAGCCATGTGCGTATCGCCGCGGCGGTGGGCGACCTTGCGGCGCAGAAGCTCGGCACCGGCGAAGCCGATCTCGCGCTCGCTTTCGATGCCGTCGCGGCGCTGGCCAAGGAGCCGGTGGTCACCCTGTCGAACGCGCGAACGACGACCGTCGTCAATGCGCGCATCACGCCGACGCCGGCTTTCCAGCGCAACCCCGACCTCGTGCTCGACCAGAGTCTGATCGTCGGGCGGCTGCAGAAGCTGTCGGCCGCGCTGCACGGCGTCGACGCGACGGGCCTGGGGCTGGCGCTGTTCGGCGATACGATCGCCGCCAATCTCTTCATGCTGGGCTATGCGTCGCAGCTCGGCTTGCTTCCCGTGTCGCCGGCGTCGATCGCGCGCGCGGTCGAGATCAATGGCGTCGCGACTGCCTTCAACCAGTCGGCGTTTGCGCTCGGACGCCTCCTCGTCATCGACCCGGCCAAGGTCGACGAGGCGGCCGCCGCGACACGGACCGCACCCGAGTTCAAGCCGCTCACCGATCTGGGCGATATCATCGAGCACCGCACGCGCTTGCTCACGGCCTATCAGGACGCGGCCTATGCCGCGCGCTACCGCGCGCTGGTTGACGACGTCGCGGCCACCGAGCAGCGGATCCTGCCCGGCAGCACGTCGCTCGCGGTCATGGTCGCGCGCAATTTTGCCAAGCTCATGGCCTATAAGGATGAGTATGAGGTCGCGCGCCTGCATGCCGACCCCGCGTTCCGGCAAGAGCTCGCGGCCTCTTTCGAGGATGGCGCGAAGCTGCGCTACAATCTCGCGCCGCCGATTTTCTCGAAGCGCGATCCCCAGACCGGCCATTTGCTGAAACGCGAGTTCGGTCCGTGGGTCGGCACGCTGTTTCCGCTGCTCGCCAAGGGCAAAAGGCTGCGCGGCACCGCGTTCGATCCTTTCGGCTACACCGCCGAGCGCAAGATGGAGCGCGCGCTGATCGACGAATATGAAACACGGCTGCGGGACATGGCTGGGTCGCTTACCGCGGCCAATCACAAATTTGCGGTCGAGGCGGCCAGTCTGCCCGCCCAGATTCGTGGGTATGGCCATGTGAAAGAGGCGTCGATCGATCGCGTACGCGGACTTGAGACAAGCGTTGTTGAGCGGTTCCGCAACGCGGCAGCGGCTCCCGAAACGAACAATGATGATAATCGGGTGGCTCTGACCGCCTGAGATTGAGGAGAGTGACATGGTCCGGATGCTGATTGGCGGAGAACTTGTGCAGGGGAGCCGGATGCTCGACGTCGTCGATCCCTGCACCGGCGCCGCTTTCACCCAGGTTCCCGACGCGGATGCGGCCGACGTTGACAGCGCCGTGGCGGCCGCGAAGGCGGCCTATCCCGCCTGGCGCGAGCTTGCGCCATCGGCTCGCGGCGATGTCCTTCGCGCGATGGCCGCGAAAATCGCGGAAAATGCAGATGAGCTTTGCGCGTTGCTGGTCCGGGAAACGGGTCGGCCGATGGGGCTCGCGCAGTTCGAAATCCTCCATCTCGCAACCAGCTATATTGGCTATTATGCCGGCCTCGAGGTCGAGCCCGAACTGATCGTCGAGGACGACACCCGGCGGGTCGAGCTTCACCGAAAGTCGCTCGGTGTCGTTGGCGCGATCGTCCCCTGGAACGCTCCAATCTATATCGCCTGCAGCAAGATCGGACCGGCGCTCGCCGCCGGAAACACGATCGTTGTCAAGACAGCGCCGACAACGCCGCTCACGACGCTTCGCCTCGGCGAACTCTGGGCGGAGGTCGTGCCGGCGGGCGTCGTCAACATCCTGTCGGGCGGAAATGATGCGGGCGCGCTGCTTGTTGCGCATGAGGATGTTGCCAAGATCAGCTTCACCGGATCGACCGAAACCGGGCGCAAAATCATGGCGGCGGCGGCGACGACGTTGAAGCGTGTGACGCTGGAGCTTGGCGGAAACGACGCCGCCATCGTGTTGCCCGACGCCGACATCGCCGCCGTCGCACCGGCGGTTTTCGCCTTCGCCTTCTTCAATTCCGGGCAAGTATGCGCCGTCATCAAGCGGCTCTATGTCCACGACAGCATCTATGACGAGATGTGCGACGCAATTGCAGCCCTGGCCCGCGGCGCAAAGGTCGCGCCGGGCAGCGATGCAAGCGCCGAGTTCGGGCCCGTGCAGAACAAGGCCCAGTATGAAAAGGTGCTGCATTATCTTGGCGAGGCCAAGGCGGCGGGGAAGATCATCGCCGGCGGGGATGCCGCGGATGGTGCAGGCTATTTCGTACCGCTGACCGTGGTCCGCGACGTATCGGACGGAGCGGCGATCGTCGACGAGGAGCCGTTCGGCCCGATCTTGCCGATCATCCGCTACAGCGATGTCGACGATGCCGTGGCGCGTGCCAATGCGTCGCCCTTCGCGCTCGGTGGATCAGTGTGGGGCAGCGATGTCGAGGCGGCGGCGAAGGTCGCCGCGCGGCTCGAGAGTGGCAGTGTCTGGGTCAACCAGCATTGCGCGCTCGATCCGCAAGTGCCCTTTCCCGCCAACAAGCAGTCGGGCTTCGGCGTCGAGGGAGGGGTCGAAGGCCTCTACCCCTATCTCGCGCTGCAGACTATCAATGTGGCAAAGCCGGTATCCGCGGCATGACCGGCCTCTTCGACCTTGCTGGCAAGACCGCCGTGGTCACCGGGGGCGCCAAGGGTGTCGGTGCGATGATCAGCCGATCGCTCGTCGCGGCCGGCGCGCGGGTGCTGATCATTGCTCGTGCGGGCCCGGAGAATCTGGCGTTTGCTGAGTCGCTCAACGGCAAGGGCAAGTGCCAGTTGCTAGGGCATGATCTCGCGACCAGCGAAGGCGTCGCAGGGGCGGCGGCAGATGTGGCCAGCTTGGCCTCCGAGGTGCATATTCTGGTCAACAATGCCGGCACCTTCACGGCGGCAGCGATCGACGAAATCACCCCCGAGCAATGGGATCGCGAACTGGCCGTCAACCTACGCACGCCTTTCTTTCTTGTGCAGGGTCTGCTTCCGCAGTTGACAGCGGCTTCTCGCGACGGCGATCCGGCCCGCGTGATCAACATTGGTTCGATCGCGGCGCTCTGGGCGAAGAGCAGCAGTGCCTATGCCTACAGCGCGGCCAAGGGCGGGCTGCATCAGCTCACGCGCGCACTGGCATCGGACCTGACCCGTAAAGGGATCAACGTGAACGCGATCGCGCCCGGCTTTTTCCCGAGCGACATGACCGACGGGTTCTTTACCGCCGTGCCGGGACTGAAGGAGCAGATGATAGAGGGAATTCCGGCCGGCCGACTCGGGAGCGAAGCCGATATCGGCGGGACTGTCGTGTACCTTGCGTCGGCGGCGGGATCCTATGTCTCGGGAGCGATTATCCCGGTCGAGGGCGCTTTATGGTCGGCATAAGCACTGTTGCGCTGATCGAGCGGCGCACCGATATCAGCCGCTCGCTCTTCACCCGTTACTGGCGCGACGTCCATGGAGTGATGGCAGCAAGGATTCCGGGGTTCGACAGCTATACGCAGTATCACGTGACCCCGCTCGATGCGGCCTCCGATCCCTTCGAGGGGATCGCGATCGTGACCTATCGCTCGGAGGAGGACCGGGCCGGCCTCATCCACAGCGAGGTGACCCAGCATATCCACCGCGACGAGCAGAATGTCTTCCGCCGCGCACTCCTCTACAACCTGGCCGAGGGCGCTTCGCGGACGCTTGTCGACAACGACACCGCGGCGGGGCAGGTGATGTTCCTTGTCGTCGAGGCGGGCACCGATTTCGGCACACTCGTCGCAACGCTCGGCGATGCGCCGCTCTACCTGGCCGCCTATGATTTGACGGGCGGCGATCCGTCGGGCTGGAACCAGACCGACACCGGCGGCCGGGTTTTCGGATCGCTGGTCCACGGCATCTGGCCCGATCGCGCAAGTGCGGTCGCCATCGCGGAAACGCTGCCCGCCGCTGCTTATCTGCTCGACGAACGCCATGTGATGGTCGCGAATGGCAAGCCCACGCCGGTCGGGCTGCGCGGGCTCGATGCGGTGCGGACGATCGAGGAGGCGGGGGCCGACAATCAGCTGAGCGACGCGGTGGTCCAGGCGGTTTACGGGTTTTCGGCTGTCCCATGAGCCTGCCGGGCGAGTTCGGCGGCAAATCCTTCCTGCTTGCCAGCGCCGCAATCGGACTGTCGGCCGGAATGACCGCGACGCTCTTCTACAGCCTCGGCAGTTTCATTCCGTCGTTGCAGGCCGAGTTCGGCTGGAGCCGCGGCGACATATCGCTCGCGGTGACGCTGATGACGCTTGCGGTCTTCGTCTCGGGCGCCACCGCAGGTCGGCTATGCGACCGCTACGGCGCAGCGAATGTCGGTGCGACCAGTCTGGTCGCTTATGCGTTGGGCGTGATCCTGCTTGTCGCGACAGCCGGCAGCATCGAACTGTTCTGGGCGCTTTACGCCGTGATTGCATTGCTCGGGGTAGGGTCCACGCCGATCGTTCTCATCCGGCCCATTGCTGCGGCATTCGAACGACAGCGCGGACTGGCACTCGGGATTGCGCTCACGGGCGCGGGGCTGGCGGGCTTCTGGGTTCCGCAGCTGGTGACAATGGTGACCGAAACGGCCGGTTGGCGCGCGGCCTATCTGGCGCTTGCCGGAATAGCGATCGCCACCGCGCCGATCGTCTGGTTCGGCTTCCGAAGCGTGCCGCAAGGGCGAAAGGCGCCAGCGACCGCCGCGCCCATGGCCGGCATGACCGCCGCCGCGGCGCGAAAGACCGGGCGGTTCTGGCTGCTCACCGTCATCTCCTTTGCGATGGCCGCCGGACTGGGCGGGGTCGTTGTTCATCTTGTGCCGCTCTTCCGCGATCTCGGCGCCGGCCCCTTGGCGGCGGCCGGCACGGCCTCCCTCGTCGGACTGTCGAGCGTCGTAGGCAGGCTCGGCATTGGCCTGCTCCTCGACCGCTATCCGGCTGCACTCGTCTCGCTCGCCGTGCTCGCGCTTGCCGCACTGGGGATCGGCCTTCTGCTCCTCGATGGGCTCGCGATGGGCGCCGTCGCGGCCATATTGCTTGGGATGGCGGCGGGCGCCGAAATCGACTTGCTCGCCTATCTGACCGCGCTCCACTTCGGGCAGCGGCAATATGGCGCAATCTATGGGTGGCAATATAGCGTCTTCGCGCTTGGCTATGGTCTGAGTCCCTTTGCACTGGGGCTGATGCGTGACGCCAATGGCGATTATGATCTCGCGCTGACGGTCAGCGCTGCGCTGGTGGGCGGCGCTGCACTGTTGATGCTGGGCCTCCGCGAAGCGGCTCGACCTGCAAGCGATTGTACCGCGGCGTTGCCCATGTCATCAGACGCTGAATGAGGCTCAATATCGGACATCGGGCATATTTCTTGCGAAAGTCGGCGCTTTGATATCGCTCGGCGGCCCCGGCTGGTTGGCGCTCGCGATAATCTGCGAAGTCCTGGCGACCTCTTTCCTCAAAATGGCGGACGGCTTCACGCGCCCCCTTCCTTCGGTGGTCGTCATCGTCGGATACGGCCTCGCCTTCTATTGCCTGTCCATGGCGCTCCGCACCATACCAGTCGGCGTCGCTTATGCGATCTGGTGCGGGATTGGGATTGTACTCGTCACGGCGATCGCTTGGGTCGTCTATGGTCAAAAGCTCGACGCGTGGGCGCTTTCCGCGATTGGCCTGATCCTGGTCGGTACATTGATGCTCAACATGCGCACGCCCGTCGGAAGCTAGAGCAAATTTGCTGTCGGTTCTTTATCGCGATCGCCGTTAGCAGCGACCCGCTTGAGATTATCCGCGCCACGGCCATCGGCGATGCGATTCCCCGTTGGTCTGCAACGACCTCGATGTCCTTAGATTCTATTGAGTGAGTTATATTCGCCGGAGCGAACCGGCACTGCCTGTTGTCGCGTTCGCTAAATCATACTCCAAGGTTACGACAATCGTGTGTTTTGCTTTAACATGGGCGCGTCGCAATTTGTCGCGCTGGAAGCCCAAAAAAGGCGGCAGCTATTACCCAAATAGCACCCAATTGCGGAATGTCCGCAATCGGCCAGAACCCCATCTTGAATGGCCTTGCGGCGCTGGACATCGATTGGATTGCGCTTATGGAATGTTGTCGTGACGACCAATATTCCATCGATTTCTACCTTTTCGGATAAAGATGTATCGGGTCCATTTGATCCGGTGCAGAATCCTTCGAAGGCAGCGGCATTCTGGTTGCGGCGTGATATCGTGCGCGGTGTTTTTGAACCGCATGAACGGTTGAAGGTCGAGCATCTCGTCCAATTCTATGGCGTCGGGCACAGCCCGATCCGCGAAGCTATTCTGCTGATGTCCGAAAGCGGCCTCGTCGTTCACGAGCATCAGAAGGGCTATCGCGTCGCACCGGTCTCGCTCGCCGACTATGACGATGTGCTGGCGGTCTATCAGCGACTCTATAAGCTGGCGATCGAGATGGCGATCGACCTTGCCGACGATGAATGGGAAGAGCGCGTCGTCGTCCAGCTCCACCGCGCGTCTAAGGCAAAGGTCGTCGAGCCTGATGGCGAACCCGAAGCGCGCGAGCAGTGGCAGCGAGCTTATTGGGAGTTTCACGGCGCGCTCGTGTCGGGCTGCCGCTCGCCGCTGCTCATGCAGCTTCTCGGCGACATCGGTTTCCGGCTGGAGCGATATGTCAACCTGTTCGCCGAGCCGAGCGAGGGGCGTCGTAGCGCCGACGGCGAGGTGCTTGGCATGCATCGCGCGATCGTCGACGCGCTGGTTGCGCGTGACAAGGGCAGGGCGGTTGCGGTGATCGACGATTATTTCGCGGCCAGTCAGCCGGTGCGTAATGCCATCAAGGAGCGGCTGCGTAGCAGTTTGACCGCGAAGCGCGGGCGCAAGCACGCCGATTGATCACACCGCGGGAAGAATCTCTACTGACATGGCTCCGCCGACTGTCGCGCGGATGCGCGCGCGCTGACCGGCTTGGTCGAGATCGATGTCGGCCGGTATTCCCTCGCAGCGCAGAACGAAGCCGTCCGGATAATGGACTAGCGGCACATAGATTTCGGTCGCGCCGCCGATGCTGCCGTCGACATCGATTTCCGCTGCGAAGCGGCGTGTGACGCGGTTGAAGCCGACGTTGCAGATGCGTCCCTGCGCGCGCCGGACATAGGGGCGGCTGAAGCCCGCAACGGCGCGGCCACCGTCGCCGGGCTCGCCGGTGCCGAGGCGCTGATCGGTGGACCAGATCGACAGGTCCTCCTGGTTCCAGCCGTCACCGATGCGCAGATCGTTGCGGTTCGACGCGGTATAATTCCACTGGGTCGAATGGAGGCCGAGCGCGTCCATTGCGTCGTACATCGAGGTTAGAGCGGCCTCATGTTGCTCCCAGACATCGCGTTCGCCCGCGGCCCAGCGGTCATAGGCATCGCCATCGTCGAGGTCATAGGGAATTCCGAATTCGCCGATCAGCGTCGGCGCTCCCCCGCCCGGAAAGGCTGTGCTTTCCAAGGCGAAACCGCCAAGTTGTCGCTGGTAGCGCGCGCTGATGGCGTCGAGCGAGGTTTCGGCGCGGCCGGTCGCCGCGTCGCGGTGGTTCGTGGGATCGAAGCGTTTGAGGTAGAGCATTCCCATATCGTACCAATGGCTCGCATTGACGGTGCGGTGGGGTAGGTCGGTGGGGAAACGGCGGCCCGCCAGATGCGCAAAGACATCCATTTCGGCAAAGATCGACCAGCCGGGCTGATGCGCGCGGATGGTTTCCGCTACCTGGTGAAAGAAGGGGCGATAGACGTCGTCGGTGGGATCGATCGCGGCGAGGATGTCGTCCCCTGTTGCAACCGCGACGCCGTCCTCAATTCGGTAGCGGCCTGCGGTTTCAAAGGGGCAGGGAACGCCCTCCCGCCAGATCGACACGCCATTTGGGTTGAAGACCTTAGTCGTCGTCGGCACCGCCGCACCCGCCACGTCGCGCGTTAGAACAGGGACCTCGACAGGCAATCCGCGCGCCATTGCAATGGCATCGAGCGGCGCGAGTGCGGGTCCGATGCGCGGCCGTTCGGGGTTGGCGTCCGACGGCGCGAGATGGCGATAGGCGATCGGCTGACCGACCCAGCCGAGGCTCGGTTCATTCAATGTGTCGAAGCCGATGACATGCGGCATGTTAGCGAGCCGTCGTGCGACCTGGCTCATCGCACCCAGATAATGATCCTGCAGATAATCCTGCACGTTGATGCCGTCGATCAGGAAGTCGGGCGTGACCGTCCGACCGGCCCAAAATAGCGTCCACATGATGCCGTTCGCCGGCAGTCGATAGTTCGATCCCCAGCTCATCTGCGGATAGGCGGCCTGCAGCTTTTCGGGCGAGGCATAATCGTAGCGCGCCTGCATGACATGCGCGGCGCCGGCGGCATTGAATTTGGTGAAGTCGAGCCCTACCGCCTCGAACGTCCATCCCGGCGCGCCATCGCCGCCCGACATGCGGCTCCACACGTCTTGGTGGAAATCGACGAAGAGGCTGAGACCATGCTCGCCCGCCTTGCGCGCGACTTCGGCGAAATAGTCGAGATAAGCCTCGTCGTAGAGGCCCGGTCCGGCGTGCTCGACCGCCTCCCACGTCGTTAGCAGCCGCAGCGTATTGAAACCCCAATGCGCGATGCGGCCCAGGTGAGCGTCGGCCTCGGCGAGCGGGAAGGGGCGGCCGACGAAGGAGACCGTGCGATGATCGGCGAAGTCGCTGTAGACGTCGGTGCCTTGCCCCGGCGGCACCTTGCAGTCGCCGCCCAGATTGACCCCGCGGAGCATCACCTGCCCGCCATGCGCGTCGACGAAATGCGCGCCTTGCTGGCGGATCGGCAGCTTCGTCACGCGCGCTTCGGGATGATGCCGAGCCGCTCGGCGCGCTCGCGCCACTCGAGACCGGTCGCTTCGGGCCACGGTTCGGGTTCGGGAATACGGCCCCCCTCCAGCGGCCAGGTGATTGGTGTCGCGCGGCCGTCGATCACGGCGCCATCGGCAATCGCATCACGGTCGACCGACGGGTGGGGACGCGGCCCACCGCGATGCGACCCGTCGGCGAAATAGATCGCGGTATAGACGCGCCGCGTCTGATCGGATCGGTTCGCCTTCGCCATATGGGTCGTATAGCCATTGTGAAAGATCACGTCGCCGGGTTCGCATTCGACGAATACCGGCGGCGTGTCCGCATATTTGTCGACCAGCCGTTTGCCATCGCCCGGCGTCCCGAAGATGTCGACATATTCGGCGTCGCCGCGGTGCGAGCCGGGGACATAGCCCATGCAGCCCATGGCGGCGTCGACCTTCATCAGCGGGATCCACGCGGTGGCGGTATCGCGCTCGACGATCGGCCAATAGGGCTGGTCCTGATGCGCCTCGGTCTCGCGCCCGCCGGCTTCCTTGTAGAGCGCCTGATCGTGCCACAGCCGCACGCGCTTCGCGCCGAGCAGCGCCGCGGTGACTTCGCCGACCGCTGGGTGGAAGGTGAGGGGGCGGACGCCCGGAAAATCCTCCCAGATATATTGGCACTGGAGGAAGCTTTGTTCATAGGGCGATTTCTCGTCCAAGGTCCGCGTGTCGCCCGCCTTGCGCGTCGCAACCGCATCGTCGACCGCGGCGGCATAGACGGCGAGATCGTCTGCCGGAATCACGCCGGGGACATGGACGAAGCCATCCCGCCGAAATGCGTCGGCATAGGCCGCGAGCTGATCGGGGGTCATGGCCGCTTTCCGTTGGTCAGGATCGGGAACTGGCGATCGGGGTCGGTCTGCGGCACGCGCTCGCCCTCCTTCGTCCACGCTTCGGCGCCATCGGGGGCATATTGCAGGATATAGGCCTTGCGCACCGTCCCTTCTTTCAGGTTGGGGCCGGTGCGGTGCGGGGCGAGCGAGGAGAAGATGATGATATCGCCGCGGCTGGCGGGTGCGGGCACCGCATTCTCGGCTTCATTGAGGCATTTGAGGCCGATCGGGGTCACCCAATGATCGAGCGTGCCGAGCTTGTGCAGCCCTGGCGCGATCCACGGGCAGCCATTCTCGACATCGACGTCGACGAGCGGAATCCAGAAGGTGAGATATTGCTGCGGCTCGATGAAGGTGTAGCCATTGTCTTGGTGCCAGGGAAATTCCTGCGGCTTTCCCGATTTCTTGTACACCGACTGGTCCCAATAGAGCCGCACGTCGGGGCCGATCAGGTCGTGGCACACCTCGGCAATCACCTCATGTGCGGCGAATGATTTCAGGATCGGCGATTTCTTGACGATATGGCCGGTGAAGGTGATCGCATCGGCCGACGATATACCCTCGCGCCCTTCCTCCTTGGCGCGGATCGCAAGCTCATGCTGGTGCTCGAGCGGATCGATCGCGGCCTCGACGGTATCGAGCTCGGCATCGGTGAAGGCGCCGCGCAGGATGAAATAGCCTTGCTCGTCGAACTGCTTCTTCTGCTCTGGAGTCACGCGACGCAGCCCCGTGTCGGGTGCGTCGGTCCAGGTGAAATCCTTGTTCTGCGGATGGATGCGATAGGGGGCGTTCATGCAGCCTCGACCTTCTTGCGGCGGATCGGGATCCAGCGGTTGACGGGAGCGAGCGAGGCGGCGGCCTCGTCGTTGATCGGCAGAGTGCCGGTGCGGCCATAATGATAAACCATCGCGGCGCGGCGCTCGTTGGCGACATTGTCGGTCGACATGTGCATCAAAAAGCTGTGGAAGAAGAGCATGTCACCGGGTTCCATCAGTGCAGGCTCGCGCGCGCTGTCGTCTTCGCTGACGATCTCGGTATAGGCGCGGTTCGCGGCGGGGCGGCGGTCGGGAACATGGTCGTGGATCGGCCCCCTGTGCGATCCCGGCAGCACCCACAGGCAGCCGTTTTCGCGTGTCGCGCGGCTGAGCGCGAGCCACACGCCGACCTGCGGTTGGCGGTCGAAGCGGAAATAATAGCTGTCCTGATGCCAAGGCTGGCCGATGACGCCAGGGTTCTTGAAGATGAACTGGCTTTGGAAACAGTCGATATCGGGTCCGAGAAGGCCTTCGACGATGTTGGCCACCGCATCGCTCTCGGCGATATGTCGCGTCATGCCCTCGGTGTGGCAGTTGAAGACCTTGGCGATGCGGTCCTCGGGGTTCGCCGCAGTGGGGCTCGGCTCCTTCTCGGGAAAAATCGCATAGTCGGGACCCGCCTGATAGATCGCCTCGCCCGGATGTTGCTCGGGTGGATAGGCGCGGATGCGAGCGATGACCTCGTCCTCGACCGCCTTCGCCTGCGCCGGGTCGATGAGACCGCGCATCACGAAAAATCCCTGCTCGTTCCAGGCTTTCAGCCGCGTTTCGGCATCCATGACGCTCTCCTCTGGGAGTCGCTATAAAATATCTAATTATGCCAATAAAGTCATTTTTAGATCTATTTTAGGGACGATCTCATTCTGCTGCGGTGGGCGCGGTGTTTCCCGCGCCGCGTTTGTGCGCCAATTCCTCCACGATCGCTTCGTGGGTGCCCTTGCGGATCGGATAGAAGAGCATCGCGATCCCGCCGAGGACGAAGCCGAGGCCGGGCAGCCAGATCATGATGTCCTTGATCCCGGCGATTGTTTCGGGCGTCTGCTGCGCATTGGCAACATAGCCGGCGCGTTCGAGCAGCCAGCCGAACACCCCCGCGCCAACCCCCAGAGCGACCTTCAGGAAGAACTGGAACAGGCCGAAGATGAAGCTCTCGGTGCGCTGTCCGGTCTTCCATTCGCCATATTCGACGGTGTCGGGCAGCATCGACCAGAAGGTGAGCGCAAGGCCAAGCGTGCCGAGGCTCCAGACGAGCAGCCAGATCGTCATCATCAGCGGCGTGTTGAAATCGAAGACTGCGAAGATCGTCAGCAGCACCATGCCGATCGCGGTCCCCGTGAACCAGGCGTTGCGTTTGCCGATATATTTGGTGATCCACACCCACATCGGAATTGCCACCAGTCCTGCCGCCGACATACCGATCAGCGCGGTACGCGACGCGGGTTCGTCTTCCAGCACATATTTGAAATAATAGAGCACCGATTTGCCGAGCGCGACCGAGCAGACGAAGGCGGCAACGGTCGCGGCGATCAGCGCCCAGAAGGCGGTGTTGGGCGCGAGCGCGCGCCAGTATCCGCGGATGTCGAGCTTCGTTTCGTTCGCGTCGGTCTCGGGCGGTTCCTTGGTGATGCAAAAGACGATCGGATAGATCGCCGTCGCGATCACAGCAAAGGCCGCCGCCGCCCAGGTAAAGCCGGTCGTCGCGCTGCTGCCGCCGAAGCGCGTGACCAGCGGGAAGGTGAAATAGATGATGGTGAGCGCCGCCAGCACACCGAAGATCATCCGCCAGCCGGCGATTGTCGACCGTTCGTCGCTATTGTCGGTCAGCCGCGCGTTGAGCGAGGTGTAGGGGATGGTGACGACGGTATAGGCGGTTCGGAAGACAACATGGGTGAACAGCATCCACAGCACCAGCGCCGTCCCCTCGAAAAAGGGCGGGCGCCAATAGAGTAACACGAAGGACAGGCCGAGCGGCACGCACCCGAAGAGAATATAAGGCCGATAGCGCCCCCACCGGCTGCGCGTGCGATCGGCGATCGACCCCATGAACGGATCCTGCAGCGCGTCGATGATCGAGGCGACCATATAGATGAGGCCCGCGGTTCCAGCGGGGATGCCGACCGCGTCGGTGTAGAAGAAGAGCAGGAAGATCGAGACGCTCTGCCAATAGATGTTGCTGGCATAGTCGCCGAGCGTGAAGCCGATCTTCTTGGCGGTGCTCAGCCGGTGCTGGGTCATGGGGCGCTTTTCTCCCTGGCGCGGCGGATGGTCGCGGCGCGTTCGATTGCATCAAGGCCGTCGGCGTCGCGTTGCTGCGCGACCGTCGCCGATCCGTCCCGGATCAGCAGCAGATTGTCGAAGCGGCCGAGCTGCGGCCAGTCGGGCAAGTCGCGACCGTTCGGATGGCCGTGCTTTGCGAAATTGGTCCAGTAATCGCCCATCAACTTCGATGCCGCGCGGTCCGATGCGCCAGCGGTCGCGGACAGATTGCCGAACAGATAGGCAAGTTCGGAGGCGTGGGCGGCGCCCTTGCGCTTGCCGTGGTCGGATTCGGCGACATGGTCGAAGACATAGAGCCAGGCAGGGGCGCCCCGCGCCTGCATCATCCTGGCAAAGCCGCGCGCGGCCTCGGTGAAGTAATAATGGTCGACCAGTTTGGCGGGTAGCGGATCGCCATAGGCTTTCGTCAGTTCGGCGAGGGCCGCGGCATCATTCTGGCTTTTGAGATAGTCGATCATCACAGGCGCGAACGGTTCTTCGCTGAGTTCGGCACCCGTCGACCCGATCAGGAAGGGGATTTTCGGCACCGTACCCGCTGCGAAACGCTCGACCGGGTCGGCGAGCACGCTCTTGCCGTCGATCACCGGGCCGGTGAAGCGGTCGGCTTGCAGATCCCAGAAGGCAAGCTGGCCCTGCACCGCGTCGGCGGACAGAGCGCGCAGCGCCGCCGCATCGGGATCGGCGAGCCCTGCCTTGACGGCGAAGGCGAGGCCGGCTTTCTCGGCCGATATGCGCGCGGGGCGGTCGCTCGCCCGCCGCGCATAAGGCTCGCGATTGGCGCCCGACATCACGATCGCCTTGCGGAACAGACCCTGCGCCAGCGGCGACGACATCAGGAAATCGACCGCCGCGCCGCCCGCGGATTCGCCGAAGATGGTGACATTGCCGGGATCGCCGCCGAAAGCCTCGGCATTGGTTTGTACCCATTGGAGTGCGGCGATCATGTCGAGGAAGGCGAAATTGGCGTCGGGATTTCCGCGCGCTTCGACGGTCAGCGCGGGATGCGCGAAAAATCCGAACCGTCCCAGCCGATAGTTGAAATTGACGACCACCACGCCGCGGCGCGCGAGGTTCGCGCCGTCGACCGTCGGCGATGCCGCCGATCCGGCAACAAAGGCGCCGCCATGGATATAGACCATCACCGGCAGCTTACGCGCCTTTGCCGGGCGCCAGATGTTGAGGAACAGGCAATCCTCACTCGTCGGCTGGTTCGACGGGGTGGCATCGCCGTCGAATCGGACCTGCGGGCAGTCGGCGCCGAAGGCGGCGGCGGGCCGGACGCCGGACCAGACGGGCGCGGGGGCGGGCGGGCGCCAGCGCTGTTCGCCGACCGGCGGGGCGACATAGGGTATGCCTGCAAAGCCTTCGACACCGTCCTTCGCGCGGCCTTCCAGCGTCCCGGCGGGCGCTTCGACGACTACAGGCTCGCCGGCGAGCGATCGTGCGAGCAGAGGCTGCGTTGTGAGAGCGGTCAACATCAGCGCCAATGCCGCCCGCATCATGCGGCGCAAAGTGCAGCGTCGGCCTCGGCGAAACATTGCCGCGCGACGTCGATCAGAAAGGCGGATTCGGTCCAGCGGTCGCTCTCCTCGCGCCATTCGCCATCGGGTCCCCGCACCATCTTCGGATAGAAGGCGCGCGCGGGCAACAGTTCGGGATGCACTGCGAAATAGTCGCCGGGCTTCGCGTCGCGCAGGAAGCCCTCGAAACTCGCGGTCCAAATGCGGCGGTAATAATCGAGGTGCCGCACCTCGGCCGGGTCGCTCGCGGTGAGCTGGCCAAAGGCGTTTGACGACAAGCGAAGGTGCATAAAGCGCGTGCGTTCGAACACCGGGCGCATCGCCTCGAACTTCATATCCATATCGCCATAGGTCAGCTCGTGGCCAATATACCAATGGCCGAAATCGCCGTTGAAGCGCAATTCGGGGAAGTCGTCGATCAGGTCGAGCGTGCGGCGGATATCCTGCGTCATCGTGGCGCGGTGGGTTTCAAGATAAATAGGGTGAGCCAGCTGCGATGAAATATTGAGCATCGCCTCGGTAAGGCGCCGCATCTCGGCATCGCTCTCCAGCCCCGTGCCGAGTTGAACCGTCGAGCAGTCGCAGCCGGCGTCGGACCATTTCATTGCCGCCTCGGCCATCTGCTCGACATCGTCGAAGATGCGCATCAGCCCGGTCGGAATCAGCCCCGCGTCGATCGCGGCTTGCGGTTCGAGCGTCTGGATCGCCTCATAACCCGCCGCCTTGACCGCCGCATAGATGGCGGCGCGATCACCCCGCGGACCTGCGGACCAGTCGGGCAATTCGGCCGGCGTCAGGAAACTGATGCCGGCCAGCAGCCGCGGCGGCGCCGTGCTGCCGTCGTGGGTGTTGGCGGGGCTGAAAAACGTCATCGAGGGTCAAAAACTGGCATCAAGGGTCACGCCCCACACGCGATACGAATCCGCCGTGAGGAACTGGACGAACGCGCCGCCGGTGGGGGCAGGGCCACCGGGAACGGCCGGAGTGAACGCGCCGTTGAAGCCCGCGAACCCGTCGAATGTCGTGGTGATCGGATAGCGTTTGTCGAGGCAGTTGCGGCAAAAGGCGGCGAGGCCAAAGCGGCCTTCGCTGAAGCGCAATCCGCCGCGCAATCCCATCAGAAATCGCGACGGCGACGTCGGGTTGCCGGGGCTCGATCCGTAACTATACTTGTCCGAAAAATCGAGGTCGAATTGGGCAAAGCCTTCGATGTTCCTGGCAATCTCGCGCTTATACTCGCCGGCGAATGTCGCCTTCCATCGCGGCGCAAAGGGCAGCTGCTTCAGCGGCGCGCAAACGCCGCTCGGATCGGTCGTGCAAGGCACCCGGAAGTCTTTGCCGTAGCTTGCTTCATTGTAGATGATACCTCCCGACAGCGTCAGGTTCGACGTCAGATCGCCATAGAACGAAGCCTCGACCCCCTTGGTGGTGGTGCCGTCGGCGTTGCCCTGAATGAAGTTGATGACCACCTGCGGCGGCACCGGCGGCACAAAGATCGTCGTCTGATACCCGTCGAACTTGCTATAAAAGGCGCTGAGGTTGAAAGCGAAGCGATTGAACAGCCGCGTCTTGATGCCGACGTCGACGGAGTCGACATATTCCGGATTCACCTTCAGCGGCTGACGCGCGAGGGTGGGTGTGTAGGTTACCGATTCATTGAGGAACGGCCCTTTGTAGCCGCGGGCGTAGCGCGCGAAGAGCATGGTATCTGGGCTCAGCTCATACGTGACCCCGGCCGTTCCGCTAAAGCCGGTTTTCTTGACCCGGGCTGGCTCTGTAAGGCTGGTGCCAGCCGGACACGGAATCTGCTGAGCCGCAGGGAGCTCGGCGAATGGAAGGCCGCCGGCAAGCGTGCAGCTATTGACCGGAAGCACCGAGAAGAACCCGGTGTCGCCGGTGTAGATATAGGGACCGCCGGCGGTGACCGAACGATCGAACGAGTTGAAGCTGAAGTCTTCCAGGTCGTTATGCGTCACCCGCCCGCCGATGAAGAGTTTGAGTGCGGGCGTGATGCGCCAATCCACCTGTCCAAAAGCGGCATAATCGCGCTGGTCGATGATGAAGGTGGGATTGCGGCGGAACTCCAGTCCGCCAAGATTGAAACCGAGCGTACCGCTTTGATCGATCACGTCCAGCGTGTCAGTTCTCGCATAATAGACCCCCGCAACGAAGCTCACCGGATTGTCCGTCGATGAGGCAATGCGGAGCTCCTGGCTCCAGGTTTTGGAGGTGTAGGGGATGAGGTTGCGGTCGAGCAGGTTCGCGGGAACGGTATCGGCGAAATCGCCCGCAAGGTCGGCATCGATACCAAATTCGCCCTTGCGAGTCTTGCGCAGGGCGGTGATCGAGGTGAGTGTCAGCCCCTCGGCGAGCTCCCAGTCGATCGCGAGCGATCCGCCATAATTTTCGCGGCCATAGGTGTCACCCTCGTCGATGCCTGCGACGCGCAGGCTGTCGCCACACGTCTTGTTGTTTTTCGGGCTGGCGACGATGCCGCACGCGGCCAGCGTGGCTTCGAGCGCAGATCCGCGTGGCGCTTCGACCTGAACACCGACGCCAGCGAAATCGGCCGATCCGTTGACGCCGTTGCTCGCCAGACGCTGATAATCGGCGGATAGGTCGATGGTGAGCCGGTCGCTCGGTTGCCACCGGAACCGGGCGCGCACGCCGTCGTCGGTGTTGCGGTCCCATTCGTCGTAAAACTCGTTGTAAACGACCTTCCCGGTGCGGGTGTGCCGATAGCTGATGCGCAGCGCCGCCGTGTCGCCAAGCGGCAGGTTCGCGATTGCATAGCCGTGGATGTAATCGCGATTGCCGATATTAAGGTGGCCAATGAACTCGGTTTGGCCCAGCTTAGGCGCCTTGGTCGTGACGTTGATAAGCCCCGCGTTGGAGTTCTTGCCGAACAGCGTGCCCTGCGGTCCCGACAGGACTTCGACGGTTTCGACATCGTACAGCGCGTTGGTCAGCCCGCGGCCAAGGACAACACCATCCATCACCACCGAGACCGATTGCTCGGCGGACCGTCCGAAACCGCGCGTTCCGATCCCGCGTACCTGGAAAACCCCCTGATCGGTCGCGGTCAGCGCCGGTACCGCGCGGACAAGATCGGTGGTGGTGGTGATATTCTGGATGTCCAGCTGGTCTTGCGTGGCCACCGACACGGTGATCGGCACATCCTGCACGTCCTCGGCGCGCCTTTGCGCGGTCACGATGATGACCGCCCTGTCGTTGTCGTTCTCGCTGACTTCGGCTGGGCCCCGCGCTGCGACGGAAACCGGCGCCAGCGCGAGCAGCCCGAACGGCATCGCCACCGTACACGCGAGATTTCTCCGCACCTTCCGCATAATCGCTCTCCCACCAATTTATCGATATTTTTTAATTGAGTTCAAATTCGATCTAATCTTGCATTTTGTCAATGGTTCAATTTATTCTGACTCGCGAGCCTTGGCATTGCGCCGCGGCATCGGGATCGAGGAAAAAGATGCAGCGGATCGACGTCGAGCGCTTCCGGCGCGATGGGTTTCTGGTCATTCCGCAGCTTGTCGGCGCTGAAACGGTCGCGGCGTTGGCGGGCGTCTATGATGCGATGCTGCGCGGCGAGATCGACTGTAGCGCGACCGACAATCCGCTGGGCATGACGACACGGCAGATCATGATTCCCTCGGCCTATCATCCCATCTTTCGCGCCAATCCGGCGCTCGACGCGGCGCGCGACATGGCGCGCGAACTTCTTGGCGTCACCGATCCCAAGCCGGTGTTCGACATGTTGATCTACAAGGAGCCCGGCCAGCTCGCGACGACGCCCTGGCACCAGGATTACAGCTATGCACAGATGCCGTTAACCCCCGCGGGAACGCCCGTTCCGTCGGACGAATATGTGCAATTCTGGGTCGCGCTCGACGATGTCGACGAAGAGAATGGCTGCATGCATTTCATCCCCGGTGTCCATAACGCGCCGCTGCTCGATCATTATATCGCGGGTGGCGACGCCGATTACAGCCAGCGGCTGCTTGCGATCCGCGATCCCGAAACACGGCTGGATTTTGATAAGATTGTCGCATGCCCGCTCAAGGCGGGCGGAGCGACAGTCCATAATTATGGCACGCCGCATTTCACCTCGGGCAACCGGACGACGGATCGGCCGCGCCGCGCCTATATCTTTAATTTCTCCAGCCGCGACGTCGGCGCATGAGCCGCCTCCCGTCGCAATTTCTGTGGGGCGCCGCGACCGCGGCGCACCAAGTCGAGGGCAGCAACGTCCATTCGGATTGCTGGGCGCTCGAACATGCCAAGCCATCGCTGTTTCTCGAACCCTCTGGCGACGCCGCCGACCATTATCACCGCTACGCCGAGGATATCGGCATTGCCGCCGACCTTGGCTTCAACGCGTATCGCTTTTCGGTCGAGTGGGCACGGGTCGAGCCCGAACCGGGGTTCGTGTCGCAGGCCGCGCTCGATCATTACCGGCGGGTCGCGGATAGCTGCCTAGCACGCGGGATCGCGCCGGCGGTAACGCTGCATCATTTCACCCAGCCGCGCTGGATGGCGGCGCGCGGCGGACTGACATCGAGCGAATTTCCCGAGCGCTTTGCCGAACAGGCGGCGCGAACGGTCCGAGCGCTCGACGGCCTCGCGCTCGTCTGCACGATCAACGAACTCAATCTGCCTGCGATCGCCGCACCCTATTTCCGCGCCCGCGCCAGCGCGGAGCAACGCGCCGCCGCCGAACGCGCGCTCGGCGCACCTCTCGACGCCTTCTTCCTGCACAGTCCCGAAGACGCGATCTTCGGCAACGGTCTGGCCGCGCATCGCGCCGCGCGGGCGGCGATCCGTGCCGAACGTTCCGGCCTCGCGGTTGGGATGACGCTGGCCTTATCCGAAGAAGATGCCGAGCCCGGCGGCGAAGCCTATCGCGATGCGCGGCGCGAAACCTATTATGCGCCGTTTCTCGACGCTGCCGAGGAAGATGATTTCGTTGGCGTCCAGACCTATTCGCGCGTGACCAGCCGCGCCGATGGCAGTGTGGGGGTGGCCCAGGGCGGGATCGCCACCACCATGGGCTGGGAGGACCGGCCCGAGGCGATCGGAGCGGTGTGCGAATGGGTGGCGAGCCGTTGGGCGGTGCCGATGGTCGTCACGGAAAATGGCTATGTCGGCGAAGATGACGAGCGCCGCGCGGCTTTCATTGCGAGCGCGCTTGCCGGCGTCCGCCGAGCCATCGACGTCGGCGCTGACGTGCGCGGCTATTTCTACTGGTCGCTGCTCGACAATTTCGAATGGATGCTCGGCTACGGTCAGCGCTTCGGTCTGGTCGCCGTCGAGGGTTTGGGAAAGAAGCGGCGGATCAAGCCGTCAGCGCGCATTTTCGCCGACCTCAGTTCGAATCATTGACGGCAAGATCTGACCTAAGCAGATCGCCCTTACAGGACCTTTTTATTTAGCCGATGATGGCCATTCGGTCCGGCGACGACCGCCCACCCGCGCACTCGAGCGTTCCTTGGAAGGCCATCATGGCCACAGGAGAACGATCATGGGAAGGTCTGAATTTGACTATTCGATACCACGTCCGGCGTGGAATGCCGGCAGGAAGGTTGGAACAAAGCGCCCACTGAAACCACGTCAGATTTGGGCCACTCGCTTTCATCTTGATCGCGAGCACCGACTTCGAGACCGGGCGCTGTTCGATCTTGCGATCGACAGCAAACTGCGGGGCTGTGATCTGGTGAAGATCAAGATCGGCGATCTGGTGACAGGTGGAGAGTTGCGAACGCGGGCAATCGTAGTTCAGCAGAAGACGGGCCGACCAGTTCAATTCGAAATAATGTCGGACGCGCGCGGAAGCCTCTTGGCATGGCTCGAGCGGCGTGGCGGAGCGATCGAGGACTATGCGTTCCTCAGCCGTATCGACCACTCTGCCCATATGAGCACGCGGCAATATGCGCGGCTTGTTGATGATTGGGTTACCGCGGTCGGCCTACGAAGCGAGGACTATGGAACACATTCGCTCCGGAGAACGAAGGCGTCGATTATCTACAAGGCGACTGGGAATTTGCGCGCCGTACAAATTCTTCTGGGCCACACCAAAATCGAAAACACGGTGCGATACCTCGGCGTTGATGTGGAAGATGCCCTGACGTTGGCGGAAGGGATCGAAGTCTAACGATCAATGCTCGACATGCTAGAGAGCGAGCGCTCCGGATTGCTGCGGAACGTCCGCTCTCTTTATTTGACCGCCAAAAGCTGTCAGTCAGCTAGCGGCCAAGAAATCAGAGCTCTATATCGGCAAAGCCGGTCGCTGGCGTCGAGCGCGCCGTCTCGCGGCCGAGCGGTTTGGCATGGGCGGTGATGGTCGGCTGCGCGCCTTCGAAGCTAACCGAAGCGGCGCAAGGTGTCGCGCCGATCATTTGGGAATGCTTGGCCATCCAGGTGACCGTTCGCGATTCTCCAATATGGCGGGTACGACTTCGGCCGGCATCACTGCGGCACCGATCAGAATCAATGTCGGCGCGTCGGCAGCGAATGATTTTGTCGCGAGTTCGACCAGGTTCAGGCGCGTCGCCAGCCTATGTTCGCCGGGCTCGCTGACGTTGCACGCGATCATCACAGGCATATCGGCCGGCATACCCGCCCGCATCAAGCCCCGCATGATCTCTCCCGCGGCTTCGCGCCCCATGTAGAAGGCAAGGGTCGATCCGCCATGCGCGAGCGAGTTCCAGTCGATGTCGAGCGCCGCGCCGCGCTTGCTGTGCGCGGTGACGAAGCGGACATCGCGGGCCACGCCCCGCAGGGTGAGCGAGATGCCGGCGGACGCCGCAGCGGCGCAGGCCGTCGTCACGCCGGGGCAGATGCGGACGGCGAATCCGGCGTCGCGCAGCGCGGTCAGCTCCTCGGTCGATCGGCCAAAGATCGAGGGATCTCCGCCCTTCAGGCGCACGACGCGCTTGCCTGCCGCCGCTGCATCGATCAGCATTGCGTCGATCGTGCGTTGATCTTTCGAGTGGCGTCCAGACCGCTTCCCGACGCTGACCGCCTCGGTCGTGGCGGGGATCAGCGCGAGCACACCGTCGCCGACGAGGGCATCGTAGAGCACGATGTCGGCACATTCGATCAGGCGCACCGCCTTCATCGTGAGCAGTTCGGGATCGCCCGGTCCGGCGCCGACCAGCCAGACGGTGCCGGGCGCAAAATCGTCAGGCTGCATCGCTTTTCTCGTCGGTCAGGATGCGTGCAAGGGCTGGGCGGCACGATCCGCAGTTGGTGCCGGCGCCCAGCGCGGCGCCAATCGCCGCGACGTCGGCCAGGCTCTGATCGCGGATTGCGGCAGCGATCGTTTTCAGGCCGACATCGAAGCAGGCACAAATGATCGGACCGCGATCGGCTTGCACGCCCGGCGCGCGTCCGGCGAGCAAGGTGGGCGCAACCTTGGGGGCGCTCAGCTGCGCGATCAGCCAGTCGCGCGGCGGCAGTTCGCCGCTGGCCGTGACGAAGAGCGCGCCAGCCAGGTGTCCGTTCGCGACGACGGCAATGCGGCGCGTCCCACGCGCGGTATCCTGCGCCTCGATGCGCTCGCCTTTCGGCAACAGCGCCTCGATCGCCTTGAGATCGTTATTGCCCGCCAGCTCCCACATCACGCCCGATGGCACGGCGACACGCGTCGCCCACAGGCATCGCGGGGTTTGCGAAAGTTGGCGGGCCAGCAGCAGAAAGCCGCGCCAGTGCGGCGCGACCGGCGCAATAGCGGCGGGGGTCCGCTTGAAACCGGGCTGGCCCGACACGGGATCGACAAGCGGACGCGACAACAGGCCGGTGCGCCCCCCGCTCGACGTCCGGTCGGTCCAGTGGATCGGCACGAACAATTCGCCGATGCGCTGACCGGGATGAAAGGCGACGCGATAGAGGCTGTCGCCCTGCGGCGTTTCGACGCGCGCGAGGCCGCCGTCGGTCAGGCCGAGCCGCGCGCCGTCGGCGGGGTGGACCTCGACCAGCGGTTCCTCGCGGTGGCGCGCGAGCTTGGGGGCGAGGCCGGTGCGCGTCATGCTATGCCACTGATCGCGGTAGCGCCCGGTGTTGAGCGTGAGCGGCCATTTGGCGAGCGGTTCGGGCAGCGCCTTCTGCACGACGGTGACCAGCCGCGCGCGGCGGTCGCCGGTCGAAAAACGCCCATCGGCGAACGGACGATCGCCGCCCCAGCGAAAGGGCTCCATCGCGTCATAGGCGGCGTTGCCGCCCTGCGCCGCGCCGGGCAGGGCGAAGAGGCGCGCGCCGTCATTGTCGTAATTCGACAGGTGGCAATGCTCGCGCCAGATGTCGGCGGGGCGGTCATAGGCGAAGGCGTTTTTCCAGCCCATGCGCCGCGCGACCTCCTTGACGATCCACCAGTCGGGCATGGCTGCGCCGGGCAGCGAAAACAGCGCGCGCTGGCGGCTGATCGTTCGGTCGCTGTTCGTCACGGTGCCGTCCTTTTCGCCCCAGGCGGCGGCGGGCAGGCGGACGTGCGCGAAGGCGCCGGTATCGGTCTTTTCCATGACGTCGCTGACCACGACGAAGGGGCAGGCGCCCAGCGCCTCGCGCACACGGTTTGCGTCGGGCATCGACACCGCGGGGTTGGTCGCCATCACCCACAGCGCCTTGATCCGGCCTTCGCCGATGGCGCGGAACATATCGACGGCCTTCAGTCCCGGCTTTTCGGCCATCGTTGGCGCGGCCCAGAAGCGCTGGACGCGATCGCGGTTTTCTTGTCCGAAGTCCATATGCGCGGCGAGCGTCGAAGCGAGCCCGCCGACCTCGCGCCCGCCCATCGCATTGGGCTGGCCGGTGATCGAAAAGGGGGCGGCACCGGGCTTGCCTATGCGTCCCGTCGCGAGGTGGATGTTCAGGATTGCGTTGACCTGGTCGGTCCCCGACGTCGACTGGTTGATCCCCTGGCTGAACAGGGTGACGGTGCGCGGATGGGCGGCGAACAGTTCATGGAAGCGCCTGAGGTCGGCGGCATCGACGTCGCACGTCTTTGCCACCGACCACAGATCGCTCCCCTCTCCAAGCTGGTCCCAGAATTCGTGCGGAACCGCGACATGCGCGGCCAGATACGCCTCGTCGACGATCCCCGCCTCGCGGCAATGCCGGAGCAGCCCGTTCATCAGCGCGACGTCGCTGCCGGGCCGGATCGCGAGGTGCAGGTCGGCTTCCTCGGCGGTTTCGGTGCGGCGCGGGTCGATGACGACCAGCTTCGCGCCCGCCTCGCAGCGCGCTCGTATGCGCTGATAGACGATCGGGTGGCACCAGGCGGTGTTCGACCCGACGAGGACGAAGAGGTCGGCGGCGTCGAGGTCGTCATAGGTCGCGGGCACGACATCCTCGCCGAAGGCACGCATATGCCCCGCGACCGCGCTCGACATGCAGAGGCGCGAATTGGTGTCGACGTTCGCGGTGCCGATGAACCCCTTCATCAGCTTGTTCGCGACATAATAATCTTCGGTGAGCAGCTGGCCCGAGACGTAGAAGGCGACGCTTCCGGGGCCATGGCGCGCGATCGTCTCCTTGAACCGCTTGGCGACTAGGTCGAGCGCCTTGTCCCAGGTCGCGCACTTGTTGCCGATCATGGGCGCGAGCAGGCGTCCTTCGAGCCCGACCGTTTCGCCAAGGTGCGTGCCTTTCGAGCAGAGGCGCCCGCGGTTCGCCGGATGATCGGGGTCGCCCGCGATCTCGACCGTCCGCTCGCCCGTCACCGTGGCGCGAATGCCGCAGCCGACACCGCAATAGGCGCAGGTGGTGCGGACTGCCGCTGCCGTCACGCCGCCGCCTTCAACGTGCTTGCACGGCAGATCAGCACCCGCCCGCCGTCGATCTTCACCGGCACCGTCGGGGTGCAGCCCTTGTCATCGCCCAGCGCCTCGCCCGTGGACAGGCTGATCCGCCAATTGTGCAAGGGGCAGGCGACCGCGCCGCCGTGGACGATACCCTGGCTCAGGCGCCCATGTTTGTGCGGGCAGCGGTCGCGCAGCGCGAACACCTTGCCCTCGGCGGTGCGGAACACCGCAATGTCGTCGCCGCCCTCGACCTGCACCGTGCGGCTGCCGCGCACTGGGATTTGATCGACCCAGCCGATATCGAGCCATTCGGGAGCGTTCATGCCGGTTCTTTCTGCGGGGTAAAGCGCGCCAGCGGCGCATGATGTTCGGCTTCGGCGCCCTCGGCGCGCTGTGCCCAGGGATCGTCCTGACTGAAGCTTTGCGAATAGAGGAAGCGGGCGCGCAGCGCCTCGCGGCCGACCTCGTCATCGACAATGCGCGCCTTCACATAATCGACCCCGACGCGCTCGATCCAAGGCGCGGTGCGTTCCAGATAGTGGGCTTCTTCGCGGTAGAGCTGGATGAAGGCGGCACAATGGTCCATCGCCTCATGCTCGGTCGCGACCTTGCAGAGCAGGTCGGTGGCGCGCACATGGATGCCGCCATTGCCGCCGACGTGCAGCTCATATCCGCTATCGACGCACACGATTCCGAAATCCTTGATCGTCGCCTCGGCGCAGTTGCGCGGGCAACCCGACACGGCGATCTTGAACTTGTGCGGCATCCAGCTGCCCCAGCTCATCCGTTCGACCTTGACGCCGAGCCCGGTCGAATCTTGCGTGCCGAAGCGGCACCATTCGGACCCGACGCAGGTCTTCACGGTGCGCAGCGCCTTGCCATAGGCGTGGCCCGAGACCATCCCGGCGGCATTGAGATCGGCCCAGACCGCCGGCAAATCCTCTTTCTTGATCCCGAAGATGTCGAGCCGCTGGCCCCCGGTCACCTTGACCATTGGGGCGTTATATTTCTCGACGACGTCGGCGATCGCGCGCAGCTCGGTCGGGTTGGTGAGCCCGCCCCACATGCGCGGGACGACGGAGTAAGTGCCGTCCTTCTGGATGTTGGCGTGCATGCGCTCGTTGACGAAGCGGCTCTGTTGGTCGTCAACGTACTCACCGGGGAGCGCGCAAAGCAGATAATAGTTTAGCGCGGGGCGGCAAGAGGAACAGCCGTCGGGCGTGGTCCAGTGCAGCTTGTGCATGACTTCGGGGATCGAGCGCATCGCCTGCGCGACAATCTCACGGCGAACATCGTCGTGACCAAAGCTCGTGCATTTGCACATTGTTCTCGGCCCGCTCTGCACATCGTCGCCAAGCGTCAGCGCGAGCAGATTTTCTACGAGGCCCGTGCATGATCCGCAACTCGCCGACGCCTTGCAGGTGCCTCGCACCGCGTCGAGGCTATGCGCGCCTTTCGCGATGCACGATATGACCTGACCCTTGGTAACGCCGTTGCAGCCGCAAATCTCGGCATCGTCCGAGAGCGCTGCAACGGCCGCCTTAGGGTCCGCCGCGCCCCCTCCCGAGGCGAAGGCCTGGCCGAAGATCAACAGGTCGCGAAGGTCGGAGACGTCTTCCTGCTTCTTGAGAAGATCGAAATACCAGCTGCCGTCGGCGGTATCGCCATAAAGCACCGCACCGACGATGCGGTCGTCCTTGACGATCACGCGCTTGTACACGCCGCGGCTGGCGTCGCGCAGGACGATGTCCTCGCACCCGTCGCCGCCCGAAAAATCGCCCGCCGAAAACACATCGATTCCCGACACCTTGAGCTTGGTCGAGGTCACCGAGCCGCGATAGCCTGTCGGTTTTTCGACCAGCCCGTCGGCGAGGCTGCGGCACATGTCCCACAGCGGCGCGACGAGGCCGTAAACCTGCCCGTCATGCTCGACGCATTCGCCGACCGCGAGCACGGCGGGATCGCTGGTGACCATATGGTCGTCGACCTGGATGCCGCGCCCGACCGCGAGGCCCGCGTCGCGGGCGAGGGCGACCGACGGGCGGATGCCGACCGCCATGACGACAAGGCTGGCGGGGATCAGTGTCCCATCCTTCAGCTTCACCCCCTCAACCTTGCCGTCGCCGACGATCTCGGCGGTGTCGGCGCCGGTCAGGATCGTCTGACCGCGGGCTTCCAAGGCCTGCTTGAGCAGCCAGCCCGCCGCTTCGTCGAGCTGCCGCTCCATCAGCGTCGGCATCAGGTGCAGCACCGTGACTTTCATCCCGCGCAGCGACAGGCCATGCGCGGCCTCCAGCCCCAGCAGGCCGCCGCCGATCACCACCGCATCGCCGCCAGCGTCGGCGGCAGCGAGCATGGTATCGACATCGTCCATATCGCGAAAAGCAATCACGCCGGGCAGATCCTTGCCGGGCACCGGAATGATGAACGGGTCGGACCCGGTCGCGATCAACAGCCGGTCATAGCTTTCGGTGACGCCGCCGCGCGTCGTCACGGTCTTGGCCGCGCGGTCGATCCGCGCGACAGGGTCGCCCGCGACGAGCGCAATGCCATTGTCCGCATACCAGCCGGCATCGTTGATCACGATGTCGTCGAAGCTCTTTTCTCCCGCGAGCACGGGGGAGAGCATGATGCGGTTGTAATTGACCCGCGGTTCGGCGCCAAAAATCGTCACGCGGTAACGGTTCGGATCGCGCGCAAGCAATTCCTCGACGGCGCGGCATCCGGCCATACCGTTGCCGATCACGACGAGATGCTGGCGCGTGTCGGCATCGGGTTTGAGGGGGCGATGTTCCATCAGAGCGTCCAGTCCAGTTGGAGCCAAAATTTGTCGGTGTCGGTGGCGAAGCCGTCGGCTTCGTAATGGGCGTAGCGCGCCGAGGCGGTGACCTTGCCGAGCTTGGCGCTCGCCAGCAGGTCGATCTCGTCGCCATAGGAGCGGCTGGTGCGGTCGCTGCGATAGTCGTGATAGACGGCCTGCAATGTCACGCCTTTGAGCAGCCCCGCCGTCTTCCAACCCCAGCCTGCGCTCGCATAAAGGTCGCGCACGCCGTCGGGCGGGGTGATCAGGAATTTGTCGGCCCAGCCCTGGAACTTGAACCCGGTCGCGAGCGGGGTCTGGAAGCTGGTGAGCGCCGCTCCGTCGTCGGCGCCGAGTATTTCATACCCGACGCCGACCCGGGGGCCGCCGAAATCGACCGCCACGTCGGCGAGCCAATAATCGGCGGCATAGTCATTGGGGTTGCGGTGCCAGTCGGATTGGCGTGCATATGAGAGCTGCCAGGCGACCTTCGCCTTGCCGAGCGGCTGACTGCCATCGAGCCGCACGCCATAGCTCTGGCTCGACAGCCGGAACGCCTGCATCGCCGCTTCGTCCTGATCGACCATATAGGCAAAGACTGCCACCTTGCCGGCGGGGGTTCGGGCGCTGAGGTTGGCGAAGAGATTGTCCCCCGAAACCGCCCGCTGCCGCGCCCCCGCACCGTCGATGCCCCAGATGGTGCGAACGCTCCACGCATAGGCGACCTCGGCCTTTACCCCCTTGGCCGGGGTGATTTCGGCGCGCACGGCGTCGAAGCTCTGGCCGTTCTGGCGAAAGCCGACCGAGCCGACGAAACGCTCGTCGTCGAAACCGAGCCGCTGGCGCCCGGCGGTCACGGCAAAAGCGGGCGACGCATAACGGACCTGCGCGCGGGCGAGGGCGATGTTCTCGGGATCGGCGATCAGTGGCCGCGTCGCCACGCCCTGCAATCCGTCGAAATAATCGTCGACGACCCCGAGATTGCCCTGACCCTCGACCAGCGCCGACCAGCGCCCCGCCTTCGCCTCGACCCCGGCGCGGACGCGCAGCGTGAGGGCGGAGGCGTCTTCGGGTAGGCCGTCCTGATCGACTGTTTCATGGCGGAGGCGGGCTTCGCCGAGTGGCGCCAGCGCAACCTCCTCGGCGTGCGCGACCCCGGCCGGCGCGAGCGCCAGCAAGAGAATGAAGGTGCGGGTCATGGCTAGATCCGCACACCTTCGGCCGCACCCCAAGTTGCGCGCCATTGGCCCTTCACGAACATCAGCGCGATCAGCGCCGCAACCGCGAGCCCCGCGAAGATATAGAAGCCGGGGGCGAAGCTGCCGCTCCACTGCTTGGCGAAGCCGAGCGAGGAGGCGAGGTAGAAACCGCCGACCCCGCCCGCCATGCCGACCAGCCCGGTCATCACGCCGATCTCGGCCGAAAAACGCTGCGGTACAAGCTGGAACACCGACCCGTTGCCGGTGCCGAGCGCGAGCATCGCGATCACGAACAGGCCGAGCGCGGCGGGCAGGCTACCCGCCTGCGGCACCCCGGCGAGCGCCAGCGCGGCGACGACGAACACCATCATCAGCGCCTTCACCCCGCCGATCCGGTCGGCGAGTGCGCCGCCCATCGGGCGCACCAGCGACCCTGCAAAGACGCACGCCGCCGTGCAATAGCCCGCCATTACCGGGGTCAGGTGGAACTGGTCGGTGAAATAGATCGGCAGCGATGCGGCCAGCCCGACGAAACCGCCGAAGGTCACCGAATAAAAGGCCATCAGCCACCATGCATCCGCGGTCTTCAGCGGCTCGAAATAATGCGCGAGCTTTTTGGGCGCAGGCGCGTTCGGCGCGTCCTTCGCCATGAACAGATAGAGGAAGAAGACGATGGTGAGCGGGATGCAGGCGAGACCGAGCACTGCGTTCCAGCCGAACATGACCGCGAGTCCCGGAGCAAACAGTGCAGCGAGCACGGTGCCCGAATTGCCCATGCCGGCGAGCCCCATCGCCTTGCCCTGATGCTCGGGCGGATACCAGCGGCTGGCGAGGGGGAGGGCGATCGCAAAGCTGGCCCCTGCGAAACCAAGCACGACGCCGAGCGCGAGGGTACCGGTGAAGCTGGTGACTCCCATCAACCACGCGATGAACAGCCCGGCGATGACGATCACCTGGCTGATCGCACCGGCACGCTTCGGTCCGATCCGGTCGACGAGCAGGCCGTTGACCACGCGCAGCAGCGCCCCGGTCAGCGTCGGCACCGCGACCATCAACCCCTTTTGCGCCGGGCTGAGGCCAAGATCGGCCGAGATCGCGGGCGCCAGCGGCCCCAGGACGACCCACACCATGAAGGCGAGGTCAAAATAGAGAAAGGCGGCGACCAGCGTCGGCCAGTGCCCGCTGGACCAGAAACTCGATTTGGGTGCCAAAGCACCGGAGGTTGCAGTCGTCATCGTCCGTCCCCTTTTGTGACGGGCAATAAAAAAGCCGCCAGGACGGCGGCCACGCGGGCGCATCCTGACGGCTTCATTGCCTGTTGGATTACGGGAAAAGGCTTCCCGCCTGCCGCGCGGACCGGCCCCGTCATTGGAGCCGTAGCCGCTTTATCCTGCCCCGGCAGCCTTGCCGAGTGCACTTAAGCTGCCTGATTCGCGGCGTGACCGCAAGCGGTTATTTCGCAGGTGCAGCAAAAAGCAAAAACTAAGGAAGATCCGAAAGATAGCCCTGAATATCGTCGGGATCGAACGCGCGGCCATCGAAAAAGCGGTCGCTGCCGAGGACAAGTCGGCCCTGGACCGAGCCCGCGCCCATGGGCATGCCGATGCCGCCTTCGAGCTTAGAGCTTGCCCCCGGCAGCGGCGCACCCGACCCCGCCAGCGCGGCACGATAAATGTCGGGGCGGAACACCGCTGCGGCGGTTGCGGCATCGGCGGCCGAATAGGCGACCCGGTCCCAGCGGAGCATCTGCGAATAGAGCCACGCGGCCTGGCTGCGCCACGGGAAGTTCGCTGCTTCGCGATGCTGGAACATAAAGTCGGGATAGTGGATCGGTTCGCCGCCGGGGACGAGGCGGATGCGATCGGTGATGGCGCGCAACACCGCATCGTGCGGAGCACCCAGATATTCGGGCCGCGCAAGAATCTGTGCGCTTTCCTCCGCCGTGACGGGTTCGACGAAATGGGCGGCGGCGGCGTGGAGTGCGCGCAGCAGTGCTTCGACCGCATCGCGCCGGTCCTCGGCAACGGCTTCCCGCACCGCGAGCACCTTTTCGACGCCGCGCCGCCAGATTTGCGCGGTCGCGAGTGCGATTTGGCCGACGCCCCGCTCCACCGCGATCGAGTTCCACGGCTCACCAACGCAGATGCCGTCGATCTCGCCCGCCGCCAGCGCATCGGCGGCAAATGGCGGGCTCGTAACTACGATCTCGACATGGGTATCGGGGCGGATGCCCACCCCCGCGAGCCAGTATCGCAACATATAATTATGGCTCGAATAGCGATGGACGACGCCGAAGCGCAGCGGCTTCCCTGCAATTTTACGCGCCGTGGCGACGCGCAGCAGCGCCGCTCCAATGATGGCGGGATCGCCCAGCGTCTCGCCCAGCCCGACATCCTGTGCAAGCTGGGTGGAAAAGGTCACGGCGTTGCCGTTGAGGCCGAGCACGAACGGCACCGCCATCGGTACCGCCGGACGATCACGGCCAAGCGCAGTCGCGATCGCCAGCGGTGCTATCATATGCGCGGCGTCGGTGTGACCATAGAGCAGGCGGTCGCGCACCGTTGCCCAGGTCATGTCGCGCACCAGCTCGATACTGATGCCTTCGCGTGCGGCAAAGCCCAGCTCGTGCGCGAGGATCGGCAGTGCTGCGTCGACGAGCGGCAGGAAGCCGATACGGAAGGTCTCGGCGCTCATTCCATGCCTCCCAAGAGCGCGTCGCTCGTGACGATCGCCTCGGCAATCTCGGATATACGGCGGTTGGTGCTCATCGACTGTTTTCGCAGCAGCGCATAGGCGGCGGGTTCATCGATCGCTCGTCGTCTCATCAATATCGTCTTGGCACGATCGATCGTCGCGCGTTCGACCAGCGCATTTTTGGCCTCGTCGAGCTCGCGTTGCAGCCGCGAAAAGGCCTGAAATCGCCGGATCGCGAGGTCGATGACAGGCTTGATCCGTTGTTTCGACAGCCCATCTACGACATAGGCCGACACGCCTGCATCGATGGCGGCACCGGTCGCTTCGGCATCACTCTGGTCGACGAACATCGCGATCGGTCGGGAGAGCGCCCGCGACATGGCGAAGAAATCCTCAAGCAGATCGCGGCTCGGGTTTTCGAGATTGACCAATATAACTTCGGGCTTCGCAACCTCGATTTGCGCCACGACCGCGCCCGCTGGATCGATAAGCACCAGATCGTCGAGACCAGCCTCGCGTAGACCATCCGAAATGATGGCAGCGCGCGTCGTGCTCGTATCGATAATCGCGATCCTCATTGTCGCGTCTTTACGCTGCAGCGCACAAATCTACTAGCTTGTTTCTTTCTGACGACCGTATCGGCCATTTAATGGCCGCTTTGCGAAATTTTAAACCGAATGCGGACGGACTGCAATCGGCCAATTCCCGATGAGGGCTAGATTCGGGATGCGCCCTCCTCGACCAATGCTTCAACTGTCGGATAGCCATTTACAGCCATCAGCAAGTCCGCTTCAGCGAGGATTGACCGGAGCACGTGCGCCGCACCCTTTGCCCCGCCGATTGCGAGGCCGTAGGCGTAAGGACGCCCGATGCCGACCGCCTTGGCCCCCAGTGCTAGCGCCTTGATCACGTCGCTGCCCGAACGGACGCCGCTGTCGAACAAGGTTGGCATTTCGCCGGCAGCCTTCACGACGTCCGAGAGCATATCTATCGCAGCAATCCCGCCATTTGCCTGGCGCCCGCCGTGGTTCGAGCAATATATTGCGTCAACCCCATGGTCAGCTGCTCGGAGAGCGTCGTCGGGGTGGCAAATGCCCTTTAAAATGATGGGCAATCGGGTGATTGATCTGAACCATTCGATGTCGCTCCAGGTCAGTACCTTGCCGAATGTCGTCGCCCAGGCTTGAACGGCGGCGGCGATATCCTCTTCCGGCGGACGCGCCAGCATTGCCCGGAAGACCGGATCTGAAAAATAATTCTCAAGCACCTTGCCGCGTAGCTGGGGAAAATTCGACGCATTGAGATCGCGGGGGCGCCATCCCGTGACCCATGTGTCGAGCGTGATGACCAGCGCCTTGTAGTCGGCCGCCTCGGCACGGCGGATCAGGCTCTCGGCCAAGTCCGGATTCTTGGGAGTGTAGAGCTGGAAAAACGCCGGGACGGATCCCGTCGCATTCGCCACCTCTTCCAGCGGACTGTTCGACAATGTCGAAGCGCAAAAGGGGACGCCGGTCATTGCGGACGCCTCCGCCGCAGCAATGTCGCCGCGCTGGTCCTGGGTGATCTCCCCATTGACGCCGATGGGCGCCATAAAGATCGGAGAGGGCAGGGTCATTCCCAAAAGGTCGACCGACAGGTCGCGCGACGTGCAATCGACCAGCATGCGGGGGACCATGCCCCAATGGTGAAAGGCGCTCGCATTCGAGCGCTGGGTATGTTCGTCGCCGCAGCCGCCCTGCACATAATTCAGCAGTGAGGGCGAAAGCGCATTTTCAGCGCGCTTTTCCAGCGTTGCAAAATCGACAGGATAATCGGGAAGTACCCCGCGCAGGCCGTCCTGATAGATCTGCGTCTGCAGATCACCATAATGTCCCATTGTCCCGTCTCTCCGCTCAATCGCCGACGCATATTTGCGTGTGCCGGTCTTTCGTCCACTTCTGCCAGTCGGTACCTTATCGCTTTTTGACCGGTTCAAAAGCGCAAAACAGGCCGCGTTTCTCGACATCCTTGTGGCAGCAACGCTAAAGTTACCAGCCTCATGTAAAAACTACTAGCAGGTATATATCTTTTGCGGCATACCCTTCCAGCGGGCCGCCATCGATAGAATGGCGCCGCGGAGGGAGGTTTTGGTGTCACTATCCGGCTGCCTTGGGTCGATGCTATGACCGTCGCCGTGTCCAGTGATTCCCTGATCCGCCCGCGCGTCTCCGGCGCTTCCCTCAAGTCCGAGTTCGTTGCCTTCAAGGTCAACCGTATCGTCGAGGCAGCGAGCCATCTTTTTTACGAGCGCGGCTACAGCAGCTGCACGCTCGACAATGTCGCTAGCGAGCTCAGCGTCACCAAGCCCTTCCTCTACTCCTATTTCAAGAACAAGGAGGCGATCCTCTCTGCGATCTGCGAGGTCGGGATCAGCGAGGCGCTGGCGGTGCTGGAAGATGTCCTGGCGCATGAGCATGACAGCCACCGGGCGCGGCTCGCCGAAGTGGTACGCAAGGTCGGACAGATCGTGATCGATCGGCAGGAATATGTCGTCGTTTATCAGCGCGAAATGAAGCATCTTAGCGCCGACGATTATACGCGCATTTTGCGCCTGCGGCACAGTTTCGACCATCAGATCGGCGAAATGATCCGCGAAGGTGTCGCCAGCGGCGAATTTCGCGAAGACATCGACCCGTTCATCGCGGTGTGGATCGGCGGGCTGATCAGCTGGATTCCGACCTGGTATTCATCCAGCGGCCAGCGAACTGCTGAAGAAGTGATCGAATATCTTGTCCAGGCCGCGCTGCGGCTGGCGGGCGCGGAATAGCTTCAAAAGGTATGAGTGAAGGCAAATGATGAACGGGCAGGATCGCCCGACTAGCTTGACCAGACATTAGATTACTGACCGGTAGAAAATTATACACCCGGTATATCAGGGAGAGAGATTATGAATTCGAAGATCAAGCATTTGCTTTTGGCCACGGCCATGGGCTCGTTCGCTGTCGCGTCTCCTGCATTGGCGCAAGACGCCAGCCCGGATGCTGTCGCCGACGGCAATGATGACGGCACGATCATCGTGACCGCGACCAAATCGGGCAAGTCGCTGGAAGACACCGGAGCGTCGATTTCGGTTCTGGGTGCAGACGATGTGGGGGCCGGCGGCATCGAGGACGCCGGCGATCTCGCCGCCGCGGTGCCCAACGTCTCCGTCGGTGACCAGTTCGGCGTCAACCGCACCTTCATCCGCGGCATCGGCCTCACCAGCATCGATCTGGGAGCCGACGGCGCCGTCGCCTTTCTTCAGAATGGCGCGATCATCAGCCGCCCCGCCGCGCAACTCAGCGGATTTTATGACATCCAGCAAATTGAAGTTCTGCGCGGGCCGCAGGGGACGACCTATGGCCGCGGTGCGACCGGCGGCGTGATCAATATCGTGACCGCGCGGCCGACCCCCGAATTCGAAGGCTTCGCCCGCGCAACTTATGGCAATTATGACGCGCGCACGCTTGAAGCGGCGCTCGGCGGGCCGATCGCTGGCGAAAATCTGATGTTCCGCATTGCGGGAAAATATGAAAAGCGTGACGGCTATGGCGCCAATTTGTTCACCGGCAATCCGATCGACGATCGCGACGCCTATGCCATCCGCGGCTCGCTGCTCGCCAACCTGTCACCCGACCTAGAACTGCTGATCGTCGCCGATCACTTCAAGGAAGATGATAACAATTACGCGTTCCACTATTTCGGCCCGACCGTGGTGCCCGAAGCAGGACTCGCATCCTCGCTGCTCGGCGGCGACACGATTTTCGATTATTATGCGGCGCGCGGCGAGAAGCCCGATCTGCGAAACATCTATTCGGATGAAGACGCGATCAACAAGCGCAACGGGTCGAGCATCCAGGGCATATTGACGTGGGATTCAGGCGACTTCTCGCTGATCTCGACCACCGCCTATCGCAAGTTCAAACGCTTCAACCGCGACGACCTCGACGTCAGCGATTTCAATGCCTTTGGCCGGAACGATTACACCGAAAACAGCGAGTCGTTCAGCCAAGAAGTAAATTTCAACTATAATGTCGGCAGCCTGTCGCTGCTCGGCGGCGCGACCTATTTCGAGGAAAAGCTGTTCGGCGAAGTGCGTGTTCCCACGGTCAATCTGGCATCCTATTTCAACATCGTGCTCGGCACCAATCTGCCCGCCAATCTGTTCGACAATGGCAATTATCTCCAGCGCGGCACCGTGAAGACCAAAGCCGCCGGCGCCTATCTCGAGGCGGCTTTAGAAATCCTGCCCGACCTCACGATCACCGCCGGCGCGCGTTACAACTGGGAAAAGCGCAGCGGCGTAGGGCGTTTCACCTTCGAGGCGCAGGGACTCGATATTCCGACCGACAAGACCGGCAGCTGGAATGCGATCACGCCCAAGTTCGCGATCGAATATCGCACCCCTGGCGGTACCTTATTCTATGGCAAGGTGACGCGCGGTTTCAAATCGGGCGTCGTGAATATCGGCAGCATCAATTCGGTCATCGATCCCGAATATGTGTGGAGCTATGAAGCCGGTTTCCGCGGGGAAACCGCCGACCGAAAATTTGGTTTGTCGGGTGCGGTCTTCTATTACGACTATACAAATCTGCAGGTCGGTTTCGTCAATGCCAACAGCATCGTCGAGACGATCAACGCGGCGTCGGCGCGTAACTATGGCGTCGAGCTCGAGGCAACCTTCCGCCCCGCAGACAACACGACGATCCGCGTCTATGGCACCTATCTCAACGCCAAATACAAGGATTTCTGCAACGGTTATTATGCCGCGGGCAATGCCAGTCGGCCGCAATATCCAACGTGTGCGACTGACCCGGGGCTGGTCGATCTTTCGGGCAACCGGTTGTCGAACGCGCCCAAATATACGGTTGCAGCGTTTGTCGATCAGCGTTTCAATCTCGGCAATTCCGGCTTCCTCGACGTGTCGGCCGATATCAACCTGCAGGACGAGGTATTCTTTACCGAGTTCAACAATAATGACGCCCGGCAGGAGGCCTTTGCGCTGGTCAATGCGAGCATCACCTATCGTTCGCCCGACGAGCGCTGGTCGTTGGCGCTATGGGGCAAGAATCTGACCGATAAATATGCGCTGGCGAACACGATCATTGCTGCGCCGCTTTACAGCTTCGTGTCGGTTGGATCGTTGCGGCCGCCGCGGACCTATGGCGTCACGCTTGGGGTCGATTTCTGATCGGAGGATCGCATCATGGACGCAGCCTTCACTATCGGTCGCCACCGGGTCTATCGCCTGGAAGAGTGGCAAGGCGGCTTCAGCCCGCCCGAAGCACTCTTCGCGGAGTATGAGGAAGCTGCGTTCGACCAGCAGGCGGGCGATTTCGAGCCCGCCTTCTTTCGCGACGGGCTGATCTACGGCTATCTGCAAAGCTGGCTGATTGACACCGGCAGCGAGCGAATCATCGTCGATACCGGGGCGGGCAATGACAAGGACCGCCCCGGCATCCCGATCTTCGGGCAACTGACGACCCGGTTTCTGGACGGTCTTGCGGCTGCGGGGTTCGGGCCGGGCGATATCGACAAGGTGTTTTGCACCCATCTGCACATTGATCATGTGGGATGGAACACCGAATGGCGCGATGGGGGCTGGCAGCCGACGTTTCCCAAGGCGCGATACTATTTTCCGCGGGCCGACGAAGAGGCGTGGAACCCGGCCAAGACGCTTTACGCGACCCTTGCCGGTGCCGGGGTGAACGCAAACGTGTTCGAGGATAGCGTACAGCCGGTGATCGACGCCGGGCTGGCCGAACTGATCGACGATGGCGCCACGATCGCGCCGGGCATGACCGCGTGGAACTCGCCAGGACACACGCCGGGGCATATGGTGTTGGAGGTCGAGAACGACGGCGAAACAGCGCTGTTTACCGGCGACATATTACATCACCCGATGCAGATTACCCGCCCCGACTGGAACAGCGTCTATTGCGAAGATCGTGCCGTGGCCGCCGACACAAGGCGTCGCATTCTCGAACGCGCGAGCGCCAAGGGGGCGCGCATTGTGCCGGCGCATTTCGGCGCCCCGCATTCGGTGTTTGTCGAACGCGGTGACGACGGGACATTCGTGCCGCGCTACCGCTAGTTTTCAGGGAGACGATCCGTGACCGATGTCAGCGTGCCTTCTTTTTCTCCCGACGACGTTTTGCTGAAGGCCGATCCGTACATCGCGTTTGCCCGATTGCGCGAGGACGATCCGATCCATCGCTCCGATCTGGGCTATTGGGTGGTGAGCCGCCATGAGGATGTTCGCGCCGTCCTGATGAACCGCGACGATTTCGGTCAGGGTGATTTCGTCGAAAACATCCGGCTTTTCTACGGCCCTTATTTCGACGTGATGGGGCAGCGCGGTTATAAGTGGTTGTCCGAGGTGTTCCTGATGCAGGATCCGCCGCACCATACGCGGGTGCGCGGGTTGGTGACCGGAGCGCTGACCGCCCGGCGCGTGCGCGCTATGGAGCCGCGAATTCGCGAGATCACCGACCGGTTGATCGACGGCTTTGCGGGCGACGGGCACGGCGACCTGATTGCGCGGTTTGCATATGAACTGCCGGTGCGCGTGATGTGCGATATGCTGGGGATCGATCCCGACGACGATCGGCTGCCGGCGGTCATCGATGCCATTGCGCAAAGTTTCATCGTTTTCGAAGCGCGTGCGTTGACCGATGCCGAGCTGACAACAGCGAACACGCAGATTGCGGTGTTGCAGAATTTCTTTGAGGCGCTGTTCGACGAGCGCAAGGCGGCGCCGCAAGACGATCTCGCGACCGCGCTCGTCCAGGCGGGCGGGGCGGAGGATGCGCTGTCGCACGACGAGCTGGTGACCGTCGCGATCGGATTGTTCGGCGCCGGATTCGAGACAACCGCACATATGATCGGCAACGGCCTACTCAGCTTCAGCCGCTTTCCCGATCAGTGGCAACGCCTGATCGGCGATCCGGCGGCTTATGCTGCCGGAACGGTCGATGAGGTGCTGCGCTACGAAAGCTCGCTTATCGCCACCTATCGCACCGCGCTGCGCGCGACGCAGGTTCGGGGACAGGCCATCGCGAAGGGCCAAAAGATACTGACGCTGATCGGCGCCGGAAATCGGGATTCGCGCGTGTTCGACAATCCCGACGGCTTCGATATCGGGCGCGACAATGCGTCCCGACATCTCAGCTTTGGTGGCGGTATCCATTTCTGCGTCGGCGCCGAACTGGCGCGGCTGGAAGGGCGGGTCGCGTTTCAGCAGCTGGCGACGCGGTTACCGGGACTGACGGTCGATACCGATGCACCGGCCTGGCGCGACGGATTTTTGTTTCGCGGCATGAGCACGCTTCCCGCCCGATGGTGACGCCTCAGGGCGTGACGACAATCTTTCCGATGCGCGCGCCCGAGCCGAGCGCGCGGAACGCCGCCGGTGCTTCGGCGAGCGGGAAAATCTGATCGACCACCGATCGGATCCGGCCGCGTTCGGCAAGGCGGAAGATGATTCCCAATATGGCCCGCACCCGCGCGGGATCGCTTTCGCCAAGATAGCGGGCATCGACCCCCGCGAGCTCGCCCGACTTCAACAGCGGGAGATTTGCAGGAAGCCGCGGAATGCCGTCGCCCGACGCAAAGCCTACCACTAGGTGGCGGCCGTGCTTAGCGAGCGAGCGGAAGCAGGCCTCGAACAACGGACCGCCCACCGGGTCAAAGACCCGATCGACCCCCGCGGGGTATCGGACCTTCAGCTGCCTGCGCCAGTCGGGGTCGCGATAGTCGAGCACCAGGTCCGCGCCGAGCGCCGCGACGTGGTGCATCTTGGCCTCGCCCGACGCGAGCCCAATGACGACGCCACCGCAAGCATGCGCGAGTTGCACCGCCGCCGATCCGACGCCGCCCGAGGCGCCGGTGACGAGCAGTGACTGGCTCGCTTGATAATGACCACGATCGAAGAGGCCATAGTACGCCGTCAAAAAATCGAGGATCATTGCCGAACCCGTCGGCGCGTCGAGGGCGTCCGGAACTGCGACGCTGCTTGCCGCGTGGACGATCGCCTGCTCGGCGAGGCCGCCGCCGAATTGCCAGCTTGCGATGCGCTGGCCCGGCACAAAACCCGTCACGCCCGCGCCGAGCGATTCGATGCGACCGACGATTTCACCGCCTGGCGTGAAAGGAAGGGGCGGCTGTGCCTGATAGAGACCACGCATCACCAGCGCATCGACAAAGCCCAATGATGTCGCCTCGACGCGCAGGAGGATTTCGCCCGCACCCGGTGCGCCTGGCGATCGTTCTTCGAGCGCGAAGTCCTCAACCGCACCCAGGCGATGTCCCTGAAAGGCTTTCATCTGATCCAACCCGCTTCCGCTCAACCGGCCTCGGCGAGCGGCTGGCGGTCGCTGGCAGTTTTGCCGAACGCCAGATCGTCAGCATTCGGCGAACGCGTCATGCGCCAGAAGGCATCGTTGCGCCATGGCGTGATCGCTATCACGCGGCCTTTCGCATTGCGGTACCAGTTTTCGGTGCCCGGGTGGGTCCACACAAGTTTCTCGTGCGCGGCGTCGATCTGGCGGCGATAATCCTGATAGACGTCCTCTTTCACCTCGACGGTGTCGGCGCCGCGGGCGGCGCTCGCCAGCACGACCTCGCCGGCAAAATGCATCTGATTTTCGATATTGCGGATCATGCTGCCGCCGTGACCAGAACCGACGTTCGGTCCGAGCAGGATGAACAGATTCGGAAAGCCCGGGACGAGGGTGCCGAGATAGGCTGCGGCGTCATCCTCGCCCCACAGATCGCGCAGCACCTGCCCGTTGCGGCCAACGACCTCATAAGAGCCCAGCACCCGCGTGGTCTGGAATCCCGTGGCAAGAATGATGACATCGGCCTCGACCTCGATCCCCGATGACGAGATCAGCCGGTTGCCGTCGACGCGCGCCAGATGTTCTGAGATCAGCCGGACGTTCGGCTTGCGGAGCGTCCGGTACCAGCCATTGTCGAGCAGCATCCTTTTGGCGAAGGGCGGATAGTCGGGCAGCACGTCGTCGATCAGTTCGGGGCGATCGGCCAGCTGTTCGTGAACATAGCGGGTAAAATGGCGGCGATGGCCGTCGTTGATCTCGTTCACCGCTCGCTCGGGATGCGGCCAGTCGGGATCGCGGCGCAGGGTGCCATGGACGCGATCGTTGAAGGTCCAGGACAGGCGCTGTTCCAGCCAAGCCCGGTAAAGCGGCACGGCCCGCATCAGGTAACGCACACCATCGGGAACGTCCTTGCGGAATTGCGGGAAAGGCGCCGCCCATTGTTTGGACCGTGCAAACAGGGTGAGCGCGCTGGCCTCGTCGGCGACCGCGGGGGCGACCTGCATGCCCGACGCTCCATTGCCGATCACGGCGATGCGCTTGCCGAACAGATCCGCATCCTTGGGCCAGCGACTGGTGTGGATCACGTGGCCAGCAAAGGAATCAAGGCCTTCGATTTTAGGATATTGCGGGATGTTCAGAATACCGACGGCGCTGAAAAGATAGTCGGCGCGGTGCGTGGCGATCGAGCCGTCGGGCTTCGATACCTTGACTTCCCATTGATCGGCGTCGTCGATCCAGCGTGCCGATTCGACTTTCGAATTGAACTGGGCACGGGCGGGGAGCCCATATTCACGGGCCGTATCGAGCAGATAATCTTCGATTTCGTCGCGTAGCGGGAAATATTTCGACCAGTCGTTCGGGCGGCACGAGAATGTGTAGGTCAGCGAGGGGGTATCGACGCCGCATCCGGGATAGCGATTCTCGAACCAGGTGCCGCCGAAATCTTCGTTCTTCTCGAAGATGACATAGTCGATGCCCAGACGTTGAAGCTCGATCCCGGCGCAGATGCCCGAGATTCCGGCGCCTATGACAATCGCCGATTTCGTATTGAGCAGCGGAGGAATGTCGCGTTTGGGCGGCGCTGGCATCATGCCGGCAGCAACAATATCGCCATATTCCTCGGGCACATGCTCGGTCATCGCGACGCTCAGCATCCTGGCCAGATGGGCGTTGTCGGGCTGGGGCAGGGCAAGCGGCTTGCCGTTCAACCAGTCTTCGATCGCCTGACGCGCGTGGTCTCGTATCGTCCGCTGGATATCCTCGGGCAGCTGACCGCTATCATTGTCATCGAGTCCCGGCGCCCGTTTCGGCAGAAAGGGCTCCTTGATCCATTTTGCTTCGCCGGTCATTTGGTGAAGCAGCATCAGAAGGGCAGGGATATTTCCCTGCTCAATCCCCGAGGCCAGAAGTTGCCAGTCGACCTGGTCAGCAGCTATCGGCCGGTCAAGCGTGTGGGTCATGTCAAAAATATCCTGGCGCAAGCGAAGAAAAGGGAGAGCGAAGTTATCTCAGCGTCGGAATGGCGGCGTTGGCGGCCCGAGCCTGTCGCATTAAACATTCGGATCATGGAGCAAAAGATTCGCGGCGGACCCGCAGGCCCGCGGCCTCGCGATCCCATGTGTCGTCTGTCACGCCCTCGCGCCGCAGGTCGGTCTTCAAAACCTTGGCCGACGGCGTCTTGGGGAGCTCGTCCAACACCCGGAAATAACGTGGCACCATGAAATAGGGCATGGTTTCGATCAGGAATTCGGCCAGCGCGCGGCAGTCGATCGACCGGCCCGGAACCGGCGCGACGACCACCATCACCTCATCTTCCGAGTATTCGCTCGGCACCGCGATGGCGGCCGCTTCGCGCACGTCGGGATGGCGGCAGACATCGGCTTCGACTTCGAACGACGAGATATTCTCGCCCCGCCTGCGGATCGCATCCTTCACCCGATCGACGAAATAATAATAGCCGTCGGCATCGCGGCGAAAGGCGTCGCCGGTATGGAACCATCCGTTGCGCCACGCCGCTGCGGTTGCTTCGGGATTGGCGTTATAGCCGCTGTTCATCGCCCACGGCCGGTCGGTGCGAACCAGCATCTCGCCGATTTCGCCGACCGCGACTTCGCAATCATTGCTGTCGACCAGCCGGACATCGACGCCGGGCCTGACGCGGCCGCAGGTGCCGATCTTGGCCGGGTTGGCCTCCGACACGACGGGCGACGAAATTTCGGTCATGTTGAAGATCGTGTAGATGTCGATGCCGAAGCGTTCGGCAAGGGCGGGCGCATCGCCGGTCAGCGGGACCATGAATGCTTTTTGTACCCCGTGATCGCGGTCCTTCGGCGACGGCGGCGCTTTGAGGAGGAAGGTCGCCATGACCCCCAGCAGAAAGACGACCGTTGCGCCGGTGCGTTTGGCGATCAACCAGAATTCCTCAGTCGAAAAATTGTCGATCATCGCGACCGAAGCGCCGCGTGCCAGCATGACAAAGGGTGGCCCCATGCCGCCGATATGAAAGATCGGCGCAACGCACATATAGCGGTCGTCCTCGCCGACCATTGGCCAGCTTTCCGGCCCGGCGTTCGAGAACATGTGGAGATAGGAGGACAGAACGCCTTTCGACGGGCCAGTCGTCCCCGAGGTGTAGATGATCGACTGAATATCCCAAGGCTCGATCGGGCGTTCCAGCGGCAATTCATCAGATGGATCGCCGATCACGTCATCGAACCGCACCGACGCGAGCGGCGTTTCCGCCACCGCGTTTGCGGTCGTGACAACCAACAGTTCAAGACCGGCGAGATCGACATCCCCAAGACGCGGGATCAGGTCGGGATGGACGAGCAAGGTCCGAGCGGAGGAGTTCGCCAACACATGCTCGAGCAATCCACCACGGTATGCCGTGTTGAAGGGTACAAAGACGGCTCCGAGATAGTTGATGGCATAAAAAGCGATCAGCGCGTCAGGCCCATTGGGCAGCCACACCGCGACATGTTCACCCTGCCGGACGCCCAGTTGGCGCAGTCCGGCGGCTTTTTCGCGCACGCGGGCGTGGATGTCCGCGAAGCTCCATTCCGACCCGTCGGCAAATACAACATGCGCCTTGTCCGGGCGCTCGACTGCCCAGCGGTCGAGCAGGTAGCGCAGCACGCATTCGTCGCGGTTGGGAATACGCGGGTCCTGAAAATCTCGCGATCTTGCGGCGTTCGGCATGGTCGTTCCTTTATCTGCGGTCGCTATGGCCATGGTCGATCGTGTCGTCAGGCAGCTCGGCGCAGGATTTCGAGAATGTCGGCGGCAGAGGTAACGGGTCGGGGGTTGGTGCGGCCCCAGATGTCGAGCAGCGTGTATTCGGCAACCTGCTGAAAGCGCGATGCATCGACGCCGACGTCGCTCAGTCGGCGCGGCATGCCCAGCCCGGAGATAAACGCGTCGAGTGCGACCGAAGCGCTCGCGTGCTCGCCACCAAGTACGGCCAGTGTGCGCGCCTGGCGGCTGGCGTCGTGCTCGGCGTTCCACGCCAGCACATATGGCGACATGACGCACGACGTGTAGCCATGCGGGACGTCGCAGGTGCCGCCCAGGATGTGGCCGATCGCGTGACTCGCCCCCATCGGCACGCCGCCAATGATGCTGATCATCGACTGCCAGGCACCGATCTGGCATTTCAGTCGCGCCTCGAGATCGCCGGGATCGGCTTTGACGCGCGGCAGGCCTTCGACCAGCAACCGCAGTGCGCTTTCGGCCAGTCCGTCGGCGAAATCATTCGACTTGTACGATGACAAGGTCTCGACCGCATGATCAACCGAACGAACGCCGGTGGAGAGCCAGAGCCATTCGGGCGTGTGGCGCGTGATCGATGGATCGAGCACGACCATGACCGGCGCCATGTTGCGGTGCTCATAGCCCTGCTTGTGCTGGGTCACCTCGTCGGTGGCGCCCGACAGCGCGTTGAACTCTCCGCCCGACAACGTAGTCGGAACGCAGATGACAGGAATGTCAGGGCCGACGGTGATCGGGTTGATCACTTCGCCCGCGTCGGTGACATAAGTCCGCAAGGGCTCGAACCCCTCAACGCTTCGTACATCATGTTTGATTAACAGCGCGACGATCTTGGCCGCGTCGGTCGCTGAACCGCCGCCAACGGAGACAATCAGGTCGGCACCGACGGCGCGTGCGGCATCGGCGGCTTTCAGCACATCGGCGCGCGGCGCGTGCGGCGCGATGCCGCTATGGGTGCCGCCGTGACGGGCGCCTAGACCCGCTTCGATCTTCTGGATTTCATCGGTATTTTCCCGCAGGCTCGACGAAGCGAGCAGAAACACCTTTTTGCATCCCATTTGACCTGCCTCGTCAGCGATCGCCTCCGCGGTCGGGACGCCCATTGTCACGCGTTCGGTGCGGGTAAAGCGCAATTCGCTTTGGGTGATCTCAGCCATCGTCTCACTCTCCTCTGATCGTCCAGTCTGTGCCGAACTCGTGAATCAGATAGTGACAGGACAAGCAGATACTGGCTAGTATATTTTTCAACTGATGGGAATATACCACCTGCTCGCAGTTGGTGGACGGGAGCCAAGTCAATATGAACGAGCGGGAAAGTGGCGTGGAACCGCCCATCGCAGACATTCGCATTCTTGAATTTTCCGGGCTCGGTCCAACCCCGTTCGGCGCGATGCTGCTCGCCGACCTCGGCGCCGACGTCCTGCGGATCGAGCGGTTCGGTGCGGCGCGCCCGTTGGGCGGCGATCCGCAGTATGATTTTCTCTATCGCAACCGCCCCTCGGTTGCGATCGATCTGAAGGCGCCTGCGGGATTAGCGCTGGTCCGCGATTTGGCGACGCGGGCCGACGTCGTCATTGAAGGCTATCGACCGGGTGTGATGGAGCGGCTCGGACTGGGACCAGATTCGCTCTGCGAAGCGAATCAGCGATTGATTTACGCGCGCATGAGCGGCTGGGGACAAACCGGCCCGTTGGCGTCGCGCGCGGGACACGACATCAATTATCTCGCGCTAACTGGTGCGCTGTTTCCGATGGGGCCAAGCGACACGCCGCCAACCCCGCCCCTCAATCTTGTCGGCAATTTTGGCGGCGGCGGGACATTTCTTGCTATGGGCGTGCTCGCCGCGCTGCTCGAACGGCAGCGATCGGGACAGGGTCAGGTTATTGACGTCGCGATGATCGATGGCATTTCGGTCTTGCTAACCCAGATGGCGGGCTGGATGCAGATGGGCTTGTGGAATCGGGGTCGCTGCGAAAATCTGCTCGATGGCAGCGCCTATTTCTACCGCTGCTATGCAACCGCCGATGGAAGGCACATGGCCGTCGGCGCACTCGAACGTGAATTCCATGATGCGTTTTTGGTGGGGCTTGGGCTCGAACCGCAGCATTTTGACGACTATCTCAATCCTGCCGTCTGGCCCGATCGCATAGCCCAGATCGAGCCGTTATTCCGGTCGCGACCACAGCGCGAGTGGCGCGCAATTTTCGATGAACTGGACGCCTGCGTCTCCCCTGTTCTCACCTTTCATGAGGCCGCCGACCATCCGGCAAATCTGGCGCGACACGTTCATGCGCATTCTGGTCCGTCACTGCAACCAGCGCCCGCTCCGCGGTTCGCGCGGTCACCGAGCCGGACACCGAGCCCCGCGGTCTCGAAGTGCGATATTTCCGAGAGTTTGATGAGCTGGGCCGTGGCAGCCGATGAGATCCGGTTGCTGCACGACAAAGGGGTTCTGCAGTAGCGCCTCGAGGGTTCGATACGGACGCGACTGTTCGAACAGACAATTCCAGACCACAATTGCGCAGAAGCCTGCTTTAAGGAATATCTCGAGAGCCACAATAACAACGACGGCATTTGCGCGGTACGTTCCCGAAAGCGGACTGTCTTCTAACGGCCACGAACCGCCGTAGACCACGTTTCGTCTGTAGCCGATGCGTCAATCGCCGACAAAATCCTTGTGCATGGCCTTGTTCCTGCGGAACTCCTCAAGCGTCTTGCCCTGACGCGATGCGCCTTCGGCGTATGAGCGGTCGGTCAGTCTGCGCTTGTGGCGTTCTGGCAAGCTGTCGTTGAGCAGATCGAACATGCGCTGCTCGAAGTGCCACTCCTCCAGATATTGCGCCTTTAGACGGTCGTCGCGGCACCGTCGATATTTGCCTGCAAAATACGTGACGCTTTCCTGCGCGTCGTCCATGCGCGCGAACCGGTGATCCCAGAACTCCTTCTCCTGCTCGTCGGCAGGGCCTTCGATATCGACCGTACCCTTGCGAAGGTTGAGGATGACGTGGTCGGGATGGGGTACAGGATCCGGCTCGTCGATGTTGAACTGCCGCCGGCGTTTCAGCTCGGCGGTCCACCGCTTCTTGTACTCGATCATGGTGTCGAGAAGCTGCAACTGGCCTTCGTGCCGCTTCGCTTCGATGGCGCGCACCATGTCGGCGAGCTGCTTCTGGGCGAGCCGACTTCCTTTCATCGCCGATATGGCCAGCGCGCGCGTCGATGCCTGGATCGCCGGGAGTTCGATCATCCGATCGCCCTCGCGGATGGATACCAGCCGATACGCCTCCTCCAGCACAAGGCCATCGGTCGGCTGGTGGGATGGATTGAAAGAAGGCTTGGACTGGCGGGACTTCTTCGGTCGACCTCTCGGATTACCGGACTGCCCCTTCTGAAACCGGTGTTCGACCGGTGGCTGGCAATAACCCACGGTGGCAGGGACAAGGGCAGTGGACAGGGTCTTGCTGTCCCGATCTTCGCCGCTGTCCCGATGATTTGCCCAGATCGAACATGGGAACAAAGCAGAACATTAAAAGGACATTAAACAGAACAATATCGCTCGAAATGCACGGTCTACCGCAATTTTGTGGTTGTCAGGCCGGACGCCGGGCAGGACGGTCAAAGTATATTGCCGCGAGCCTTCACGAGCTACCGCGCCGCGCCGCGCCGACCGCCGTCACCATCGGAAGAATCCATCCCTAATATGACAGTGCCATTCTCTGTTATTGCGCGGCGGGTTCCCTGTTCGCCGCAATTATCTTCCCTGTTATCGCGAGAAGAATTCCCTGTTATTTTTTAGGGAATTTTCATCACCGACGAACTGAATATCGCGGTTTTGCGTCGGTTTCTGGGCGAAGAAGTGGCGCAGAGGGGTGCCGAAAATTGATGATTTCCCTGTTAATTCCCTAAAAACAGGGAATTTCAGGCGGAGACGGGCTCGCTCCAGACTGGGTGGCGCACCATCTTGTTCTCTCGGTTGTTTATGGCACCACCTCGGCCTGCATCGTCGGTCGTCCGCTGGCGTCGCGCGTCCATAAACGGGCGCCGCCACCCTGCCGGGTCAAGCAAAGGTCAAAGGGTGCGCCATCGATCAACGGGGCTTCGGCGCGAAAGCTGAAGCGCGCGGGCGTCAGGCCGGGCATTTCGCGCCGCGCATGATCGATCAGCAGCGTTGCGATCAGCGGTCCCTGCACGACCAGCCCGGAATAGCCCTCGACATTTCGGGCATAATCGCGGTCGTAATGGATGCGGTGGGCGTTGAAGGTCAGCGCCGAATAGCGGAACAGCAGCACCGGATCGGACGTCACGCGGCGGACCGCGTCGGCGGGTTCGGGCTCCACTGGTGTGGGGGAAACTGCTGGAGCGAGTGCGGCCGCGGGCGCGCGATACACCAGATCCTGTTCCTCGCGGATGGCCGGAGTGCCATCGGCGGCAATGTCGTGCTGCAAGGTCACGAACAGCAGGTCGCCACTGGCGCCGCACTTGGCGCGGATCGCGGCGATCGTGGTGACGCGGGTCAGCGCCGCGCCGACCGCGATCGGGGCGAGGAACTCGACACGTCCGCCGGCCCACATCCGCCGGGGAAGCGGAACGGGGGGCAGCAAGCCGTCATCGTCGCGGCGCGGGTGGCCGTCGTCGCCGATCGCTGATTGGCGCGCGCACGGCAGGAAATAGAGCCAGTGGCCGAGCGGCGGGACGGTCTCGGGCGGCGCTGTGTCATGGTCGAGCAGCGCGGCGAGGCCGACTTGCGGCGCTGCGGTCGCTATGTCGTAGCGCGTCTCGCTGCGACCGATCCAGGCGGAAAAATCCTCCATGCTGGCCTCAGAAACTTTTGGGCAGGCCAAGCGCGTGGGTCGCGACATGGCTCAGGATCAAATTGGTGCTGATCGGCGCGACCTGATAGAGCCGCGTCTCGCGGAACTTGCGTTCGATGTCATATTCCTCGGCAAAACCAAAACCGCCATGCGTTTGCACGCACATATCGGCGGCATACCAGCTGGCCTCGGACGCCAGCATCTTGGCCATGTTCGCCTCGGTCCCGCCATCCTGTCCGGCGTCGAACAGCCGCGCCGCCTTGTCGACCATCTCGGCGGCCGCGGCGAGCTGGACATGGGCGCGCGCGATCGGAAACTGGACGCCCTGATTTTCGCCGATCGGCCGCCCGAACACTTCGCGTTCCTTCGCATAGGCGGTGGCCCGGTCGATGAAGAAGCGGCCGTCGCCGATGCATTCCGACGCGATCAGGATGCGTTCGGCGTTCATCCCCGACAGGATATAGCGAAAGCCCTTGCCCTCCTCGCCGATCAGATTGGCGGCGGGGACTTTCAGGTCGTCGAAGAACAGCTCGGTCGTCGCATGGTTCAGCATGGTGCGGACGGGGCGGACGGTCAGTCCGTTGCCCACCGCGTCGCGCATGTCGACCAGCAGCACGCTCATCCCGTCGGACGCTTTGGCGCAGTCTTCGCGCGGCGTGGTGCGGCATAGCAGAATCATCAGGTCCGAATGTTCGGCACGGCTGATCCAGATTTTCTGGCCGTTGACGACATAATCGTCGCCGACCCGTTTGGCGAAGGTGCGGATGCGGGTGGTGTCGGTCCCTGCGGTGGGTTCGGTCACCCCAAACGCCTGCAACCGTAGGTTACCGCTAGCGATCGCGGGCAGATACGTCGCCTTCTGCGCCGACGACCCATGTTTCAACAGTGTCCCCATCGTGTACATCTGGGCATGACAGGCGCCGCCGTTGCAGCCCGAACGATGGATTTCCTCCAGCACCGCGGTTGCCGCGCCCAGTCCCAGCCCCGACCCGCCAAACTCTTCGGGGATCAGCACCGACAGAAACCCCGCTTCGGTCAGGGTGCGGACAAATTCGGTCGGATAGATGCGGTCGCGGTCGAGCCGCTGCCAATATTCGCCCGGAAATCCCGCACACAGGCGGCGCACCGCGTCGCGGATCTCGGGATAGCTTTGCGGCTGGACGTCGGACATCGGCACTTGCTCTCCCTGATCGTCCGTCGAGCCTTAGGACGGCAAAGCGCGGCACGCCAAGCTGAATCGGCGTCACCGGACATCTTCCATCGCGGCGCCCAATCGGGTTATGGAACCGCCAGGGAATTGGGGAGGCCGTATGCCCAGAGCGCCATCATCTTGTGCAGAGCGCCGCATCGGCGTTGGACGCCGAATGGTCGGCGAGAGAGGGTGATGCGGCGGGCGCTTTTGGTTTTGACCGCCAGTGCCTCGGTGGCGATCACGATCGCCGCCTGCCGTGACGGCGCGGCGCCGTCGGCCAAACAGGTCTCGGCGGCATCGCCCCGGATTTGCCCCCCGATCGCCGACGCGCCGATAAAACTCACCGGTGGCACGTTCCAGATGGGCGAGGACGACGTCTATGCCGAAGAGGGGCCGGTGCGCGAAACCACCGTTGCGGGCTTTTGGATCGATCCGCACGAGGTGACCAACCGCCAGTTCGCGAAATTTGTGAACGCGACAAACCATGTCACGGTCGCTGAAAAGCCGGTCGACCCCAAACAGTTTCAGGTGCCGGTCGATCAGATCGCGCCGGACATGCTGAAGCCGGGATCGGCGGTATTCACGCCGCCCGATTTTCCGTCGAACAACTATTCGGATTGGTGGACCTATGTCCCCGGCGCCAATTGGCGAAAACCCTATGGTCCGACCGGCGCCGATCCGGTCGCGAACGAGCCGGTCGTTCACCTCGCCTGGGACGATATGATCGCCTATGCCACATGGGCCGGCGGGCGCCTGCCGACCGAGGCCGAGTGGGAATATGCCGCAAGCGCCGGGCAACCGTCGAAAAATGTCCAGCCGGCCGAGGCGAACAGCTGGCAAGGCGCCTTTCCGAACTACAACGCCGGGACCGACGGGTTCAAGGGCGTGTCGCCGGTCGGCTGTTACCAGCCCAACGCCAACGGTTTGTACGACATGGTCGGCAATTTGTGGGAAGTGACCGCCGATTATTTTCGACCGGGGCACGATCCCGCCGACCGGGACAACCCCAGGGGGCCGAACCAGAACAACGCCTATGACCCGTTCAACCCCGGCATGCCGTCGCGAACGGTCAAGGGCGGCAGCTATTTATGCGCCCCCAATTATTGCCAGCGCTACCGCCCCGCCTCGCGTCAGGGTCGCGACCCCGGCCTTGGCGCCAGCAATGTCGGATTCCGTCTTGTCTATGACAAGCTGGCGGCGCGCTGAGTGGTTGCGCGCATAGGGCCAAATCCGGGGCAAGCGTTACGGGTTTCCGTCACTATGCCCCCGCCATTCAGCGGTTAGCATGGCATGCGGTGGACGGTCGCCCAGTGCCGACGCGTGCCTTGCATTGTTGCTGGAGACGAAGATGCTGATCCCGTTCGATGATTATCCGGTCCATCAGACCGCGGAACCCCTGTCCTACATGGCGTCGAGCGAGCGCAACATGTACGCCCGCTATTGGTACAACGGCTATGATTTCGACGGTGAATTCTACATTGGCATCGCCTTTGCCGCCTATCCCAACCGCGAGGTGATGGACGGTGCGGTATCGGTCGTCCGCAAGGACGGCACCCAGCACAGCTTTCGCGCCTCGCGCCGCCTGCGCGGCGACCGCACCGACCTGTATGCCGGCCCCATGCGGCACGAGATCGTCGAGCCGATGCGGATCGTGCGCGTCACGGTGGAAAAGAACAACACGGGTTTTGCCTGTGACCTGACCTTTCACGCCAACACCGTGGCGCACGAGGAACCCGCCGACTACATGAAACAAGGCGTCCGCACCGTTGCCCAGATGAAGCGTTTCAGCCAGTTCGGTCGCTGGGAAGGGTGGATCGAAGTCGATGGCAAGCGGCAGGAGATCAACCCTGCAACCACGTTCGGCACCAAGGATCGCAGCTGGGGCTGGCGCTGGACCGGCGAGACCGAAAAAGGCATTTCGCGCGACATTCCTGAACAATTTTTCTGGCTGTGGGCGCCGATCCACTGGCAAGATCGCTGCACCCACTGGGGGCAGCACGAATATGTCGACAGCAAGCGGTGCAAGGAGTTCGCGCAGGTTTTCAGAACCTGGCCGATCAAGAGCGATTTCGATGTGCTCGACGAGGGCGATGTCGAGGCGGCGCTGTGCGCCGACCACCGACTGGAATTTGCCAGGGGCAGCCGCCTGATCAGCCGCGCCGAAATCGACACCGTGTACAGGGACGGCCGCAAGGAGACCTTCGTTCTCGAACCCCTGCTGCGCTATCACATGTATGGAACGGGATATAACCACCCCGAGTGGGGGCATGGCTTTTACAAGTGTGAGGAGGCCCACACGCTGGAAAGCTGGGACATCAACAAGATCGACGTCAACGCGCCGCAATATATGCACGTCCAGCAAGTCGTTCGCGCAACCTGCGGCGACCAGGTGGGGTCGGCGTGCTCGAACAATATATCGTCGGCCCGCACCAGCGTTACGGGCTCAACGGCTTTCTCGATCCGACCTGAACCGCGTCAGCGGGCCGCAAAGCGGGCGCGGCCGGCGCAACCGATGTCGGCAGCCGCAATGGGCGCGAACCGATCAGCCGGGGCTGTCGGCGATCGCCAAAAATGCCGCCGAAAGTCGCGCCGTGGCATCGCGTGCATATGTGGAAAAGAATGGCTCCCCGGGTAGGATTCGAACCTACGACCGATCGATTAACAGTCGATTGCTCTACCGCTGAGCTACCGAGGAACACCCCGCTGACGCGGGCAAGGCGGCCCCTTTGCCGCGCGCCGCCAACTTTATCAAGCGGATTTTGGCGCGAATTCGTCTGGTCAGACGATAAATTGTTCCATCGCGATGCGTTCGTCCAGCCCTTGGTCGGGATCGAACAGCAAAGTCAGCGGTCGGCTGCGGTCGGTGGTGACCAGCACGGTCTTTACATCGCGGATTTCGCGCTGGTCGGCGACCGCGCTGACCGGGCGCTTCGCGGCCTCGCGCACGTTGAAGCGGATGCTGGTCGATTCGGGGACCAGCGCGCCGCGCCAGCGCCGCGGGCGGAACGGGCTGATCGGGGTCAACGCCAGCATTTCCGATTCGAGCGGCAGGATCGGGCCATTGGCGCTGAGGTTATAGGCGGTCGATCCGGCGGGGGTCGACACCAGCACGCCGTCGCAGGCGAGTTCCTCCAGCATCGTCTTTTCGTTGATGATCACTTCCAGCTTGGCCGCCTGGCGTGTCTCGCGGAGCAGCGAGATTTCGTTGATCGCGGGCAGGATATGGCGCTCACCGCTGATCGTCGTGATGTCGCCGCTCAAAGGATGGATCAAAAAGGGCCGCGCCGCCGCGAGCCGATCGATCAACCCTTCGATGCGAAATTCGTTCATCAGAAAGCCGATGGTGCCGCGATTCATCCCGAAAACCGGCATACTGCGCCGCTGGTCGAGCAACTGGTGCAGCATGTGCAGCAGAAACCCGTCGCCGCCGAGCGCGATCAGCAAATCGGCTTCGTTCAGATCGACGAAATCATAGAGCGGGCGCAGTTCGGCCTCGGCCTCCATGGCGGCGGGCGCGTTCGACGCCACCAGCGCGATTTTGCGATGCATAAGAACCCCTCAAAGGGCAGCGTGTCAGCCGCCCGTTGCACTCATATGACGCGCGACCGCCGGTGTGGACTTTCGTTCGATATGAAAGTCATGCGCGCGGGGTTTGCCAGCCAATGCCAGATCAATCAACCCATCGACATCGCCGGCTTCGCGCAGCGCCGCGCGCAGGTCGACGTGATCGTCCTGACCAAGGCACATATAGACGCGGCCCTCGACGGTCAGCCGGATGCGATTGCACGTCGCGCAGAAATTGTCCGACAGCGGGGTGATCAGGCCCAGTGTGACCGGGCTGTCCTCGACCGCGAAATAGCGCGCCGGGCCGCCGGTGCGTTTATCGACGGGGTACAGCGCGTGCGTCTCGCGCAGCGGCGCGATGAAATGGTGGAGCGGGATATAATGGTCGCTCCGGTCGGCCTCGACCTCGCCTAGCGGCATGGTTTCAATGAGGGTGAGGTCGCAGCCGGTCGCCGCGCAATAATCGAGCATCGGCAGCAACTGGTCTTCGTTGAGCCCAGCGAGCGCGACCATGTTGATCTTCACCGCCAGCCCGGCGGCGCGGGCGGCGGCGATCCCGCCGAGCGCGATCGCGACATCGCCGACGCGGGTGATGTGGCGAAACGCCGCGGCATCGAGCGTATCGAGGCTGACGTTGATGCGCCGGACGCCCGCCGCCGCCAGTATCGGCGCATATTCGGCCAGCCGCATCGCGTTGGTGGTCAGGGTCAGCTCTTCGAGGCCGTTGCCGATCATCGTCCCCAGCCGCATCGCCAGCGTGTCGATACCGCGCCGCACCAGCGGCTCGCCGCCGGTCAGGCGGATGCGGCGGATGCCGCGCGCAACGAAGCGTTCGGCCAGCTCACCCATCTCTTCGATGCTGAGCACCGCCGACTTGGGCAGAAAAATCATGTCTTCGGCCATGCAATAGCGGCAGCGCAGATCGCAGCGGTCGGTGACCGAAAGGCGCAAGTAACTGATCCGGCGGCCATGTCCGTCGATCAGTGGTGCCGCGGGCGCGGCGGATTGGGAAAATGTGGCAGCCACGCGTCCCTTGTGATGCAAAAGGCAGGAACTTGGCAAGCAAAGCCTGCTAGAGGGACGCCATGAATCGCCTTTCCGAATCTCTTTCCGCCTGCGTCCGAAAACTTGAAGGCTTGCACGCGCGCCACGACGCCGACGCCGGCGTCATTCTGGTCCAGGTCGACCAGATGGCGCGGATCAACAACAGCGCCGGCACCGCAACCGGCGACGCCGTGCTGGACGAAATCGGGCGGCGGCTGGAAAATTTCGCCAGCGACGAATTCGGCCAGGGATCGTGCGTCGACCGGCTCGACGGACCGCGATTTCTGATCGTGCCCTCGACGCCGCTGTCGCTGGGTGCGCTGCGGGCGCAGGAACGCGCGCTGCACGTCGCGCTGGCCGAACCGATTGTCGGCGATCCCAACGGCCGACTGGCGATCCGCATTGCCGCGGCGCTGATTACGCGTGACGAATCGGTTGCCGCCCAGCTTCGCAACGCGGGTGACCAACTGGCCCGACCCGCGTCGGCGCGCGACGGGGTGATGGTCCATGCCGCCTTGTCGGGCAACGAGGTCGTGATTCATTACCAGCCGCAATATGACGTCGGCACCGGCGAAATGATCGGGGTCGAGGCGTTGCTGCGCTGGCAGCACCCCGAATTGGGCCTGCTCGGCGCCGGGCCGCTGGTCACCGCGGCGCGCGCCGCGCGGCTCGAATGCGAGCTGACCGAACATGCCCACCGCGTCGCGCTTGCCGAAATGGCAAGCTGGCCGCGGTCGCTGGCGAAACTGCGCGTGTCGCTCAACATCACCGCGGCCGACCTGGGCGATCCCGAATTTGCGGGCCGGTTTGCCGCGATGGCGAAAGCGGCCAAGGTCGATCCCGACCGGCTGACGCTGGAACTCACCGAACAGGCGATGCTGAGCGACCCGGCGAGCGCCGCCGAACAGCTTGCGCAAATCCGCGCGCTCGGCTGCGCGATCGCGATCGACGATTTCGGCACCGGCTATTCCAGCCTGTCGCTGCTGGCGCGGCTGCCGATCGATTATCTCAAGATCGACAGCGGTTTCACCCGCACCATCGACGGCAGCGACCGCGACCGCATCGTGGTGCGTGCGATCGTCGACCTGGCGCGCGCGCTGGGGCTGCTGGTGGTGGCCGAGGGCATCGAGAATGAACGCCAGCTAGCGCGATTGTCCGAACTGGGGGTCGCGACGTGGCAGGGGTTTTTGAAGTCGGGGCCGGTGCCGGCGGAGCAGTTGCTGGGGTTGATGGAGGTCGGTTGAACCAAATCCGTTTGTGCTGAGCTTGTCGAAGCACCGTTCTTCCTTTCGACGTTGCAAAGAAAGAGCAGCCCTTCGACAAGCTCGGGGCGAACGGGTTTAGTTGTCTGCTTTAACCCACCTGCCGCGCCAGCTTTCCCAGCCCCTTCGACAATTGCAGCGCGCCGTTCAACCGCGCGCCGGTGCTCACCCAGTCGCCGCTGACCGACAGCTTGTTGTCGGGACGGATGCGGGCGCGGCCTTTCAGCCGCTCGACATAGGCGATCAGGCCGGGGACGTTAGCGAACTGGTCGCTGTGGAAGCTGACCAGCGCGCCCTTGGTCCCGACGTCGAGCTTGGCGATGCCTGCCAGCTTGGCATTGGCCTTGATCTCCATCAGCTGGACGAGGTTCGCGGTCTCGGGCGGCAAGGGTCCGAAGCGGTCGATCATCTCGGCGGCAAAGGCATCGAGCGCCGCGCGATCTCCGGCATCGTTGAGGCGGCGATAGAGCGCCATGCGCAGCGGCAAGTCGGGGACATAGTCCTCCGGGATCAAAATCGGCGCGTCGACGGTGATCGTCGGCGACAGGGCTTCGCGCGGCGGCAATTTGCCCGCGCCTTCGGCCTTCGCCATCAGGATCGCCTCTTCCAGCATCGACTGATAGAGTTCGAACCCGACCTCGCGGATATGGCCCGACTGCTCGTCGCCGACGAGGTTGCCCGCGCCGCGAATGTCGAGGTCGTGGCTGGCGAGCTGGAACCCGGCGCCCAGCGTGTCGAGATCGCCGAGCAGCTTGAGCCGCTTTTCGGCGGTGTCGGTGATCGCGCCATGTTCGGGGGTGGTGAGATAGGCATAGGCGCGCGTTTTCGCCCGCCCGACGCGGCCGCGCAGCTGGTACAGCTGGGCAAGGCCGAAGCGGTCGGCGCGGTGGATGATCAACGTGTTGGCGCTCGGAATATCCAGCCCCGATTCGACGATCGTCGTCGACAGCAGCACATCATATTTGCGATCGTAAAAGGCGCTCATCCGGTCCTCGACTTCGGTCGGGGTCATCTGGCCGTGCGCGACGACATATTTGACTTCGGGCACCCGGGTGCGCAAAAATTCCTCGATGTCGGGCAGATCCTTGATCCGCGGCACGACGAAAAAGCTCTGCCCGCCGCGGTCATGTTCGCGCAGCAACGCTTCACGCAGGACAACCGCATCCCACGGCGCCACATAGGTGCGCACCGCGAGGCGGTCGACCGGCGGCGTCTGGATCACGCTGAGCTCTCGCAGCCCCGACATCGCCATTTGCAGCGTGCGCGGGATCGGCGTCGCGGTCAGCGTAAGCACATGGACGTCGGCCTTGAGCTGCTTCAACCGCTCCTTGTGGACGACCCCGAAGCGCTGTTCCTCGTCGACGATGACGAGGCCGAGGTTCTTGAATTCGACCGCCTTGGCGATCACCGCATGGGTGCCGACGACGATGTCGATCTGACCGCTGGCCAGTCCGTCGCGGGTCTTTTGCGCTTCACCCGCGGGGACCAGCCGCGACAGGCGGCCGATGTTGACCGGGAAGCCTTTGAAACGCTCGACAAAATTGGTGAAATGCTGGCGCGCGAGCAAAGTGGTCGGACAGACAAGTGCGACCTGCACCCCCGCCATCGCGGCGACGAACGCGGCGCGCAGCGCTACCTCGGTCTTGCCGAACCCGACGTCGCCGCACACCAGTCGGTCCATCGGTTTGCCCGACGCCATGTCGGCGAGCACATCGCCGATTGCGCGGTCCTGATCGTCGGTTTCCTGATAGGGGAAGCGATCGGCAAAGGCGGGATAGGCGGCATCTTGCGCCAGCAATTCGCCCGAACGCAGCGCGCGCTGCGCCGCGGTCGCGAGCAGTTCGCCCGCGATCTCGCGGATCCGTTCCTTCATCCGCGCCTTGCGCCGCTGCCACGCCTCGCCGCCGAGCCGATCGAGCGCAACGCCGTCGCTCTCGCCGCCATAGCGCGACAGCACGTCGAGATTTTCGACCGGAACGTACAGTTTGTCGCCGCCCGCGTAAGTGAGCGCGACGCAGTCGTGCGGGCTGTTGCCCACCGGGATCGAGGTCAGCCCCTCGTACCGCCCGATGCCGTGGTCGAGATGGACGACCATGTCGCCGACGCTGAGCGTCGCGAGTTCGGCCAGGAAGGCATCGGCGCTCTTGCGGCGCTTCTGGCGGCGGACGAGCCGCTCGCCAAGGATGTCCTGTTCGGTGAGCAGGCTGATCGCGTCGGAGGCGAAACCGTGGTCGAGCGGGAGGACGATAAGGGCGACTTGGTCCCCCTCGCGCTTGCGGGAGGGGTTAGGGGTGGGCGAGGCATCGGATGCCGGTGCAGAATTCGGCCCACCCCCGACCCCTCCCGCAAGCGCGAGGGGAGAAGAAGCGCCCAATGCCTCCTGCCAGGTCTCGGCCTGTACCAGTCCCGTCACCCCATGCTCGCGCAGCAACCCCGACAGACGATCGCGCGCGCCGACCGAATAGCTGGCGATGATCGTGCGCCGTCCCTTGCGACGTTCGTCGCTCAGATGATCGGCGACCTTGTCATAAATGTTGAGATCGGCAGCACGTTCGGGGGTGAAATCGCGCGAAGCAAAGGTTTCGAGATCGATGACGGTCGGCGACGGCGCGACGTCGAACGGGGTGATGATATGGATCGGGCGACTTGTCGTTGCGCTCGCCCACTCGGTCTCTGTCAGATACAGCGTCTCGGGTGCGAGCGGGCGATAGCTGCCGGTCGATTCCTTTTCGGCGGCGACGCGGTTCGCATGATAATCGGCGATTGCCGCGAAGCGCGTCTCGGCGGTGGCTTCGCTGCGGTGGCCGCGCAGCACCGGGGCGGCGGGGTCGATATGGTCGAACAGCGTCGCCAGCCGTTCTTCGAACAAAGGCAGCCAATGGTCCATGCCCGCCTGGCGCCGTCCTTCGCTGACCGCCTGATACAGCGGGTCGCCGGTGGCCTGCGCGCCGAACATCTCGCGATAGGCCGAACGAAAGCGCTTGATCGTCGCCTCGTCGAGTAGCGTCTCGCTCGCCGGGAGCAGTTGCAGCGCCTTGGCGGGACCAAGGCTGCGCTGGTCGGCGGGGTCGAAGCGGCGGATGCTCTCGATTTCGTCGCCAAAGAAGTCGACGCGCAGCCCGTTTTCTTCCCCGGCCGGAAACAGGTCGAGGATGCCGCCGCGCACTGCAAATTCGCCCTGATCGGCGACGGTGTCGACGCGGCTGAAGCCGTTCGCGACAAGCAGTTCGGCGAGCGCGTCTCGGTCGATCCGCTGCCCGGCGGCGAGCGTCGTCGCGAGCTGGCGGATGCGGAACGGGGTGAGCGTGCGCTGCGTGATCGCGGCGACGGTGGTCAGGAGCAGCTCGCCGCGTTTCGCGGGCTGTTGCAGCGCCGAAAGCGTCGCCAGCCGATCGGCGCTGACCCGCATCGACGGCCCCGCGCGGTCATAGGGCAGGCAGTCCCACGCCGGGAAGCGGTGGACGATGAGGTCGGGGGCAAAAAAGGGCGCGGCGTCGGCAATCGCCTGCATCGCGGCATCGTCGGTGGCGACATAAACGAGCCGCTTGTCGCTGGCGCGCGCCAGATCGGCGAGCAGCAGCGGCAGGAAGCCGTCGGCGGCGCGCGCCAGCGTCAGCGGCGCGGTTGCCGACGCGATGGCGGCGAAAATATCAGCGGCGGGCATCGTCATGGCAGCGGGATATAGTCCAGCCGGCGCATTTCGGCGATCATCGCTGGGCGGTTCAGATGCGCGGGCGGCTGGCCGGTGCCGAGCGCCCACGCCATGATGTCGACGTCGTCTTCCTCGACGACGATTTCATACCAGGCGATGTCGTCCTCGCTCCATGTCGCGGCATAGCGGTCGAAAAAGCCGCCGATCATATAGTCGGCCTCGCGTGTGCCGCGGTGCCAGGCGCGGAACTTCAGGCGTTTGAGGCGGTCGGTCATCTGTTTCTCTTTCCCTTCTCCCTTGACGGGAGAAGGATACGGAGCCTTGCCGCTTTGCGGCTAGGCGAAGTTGGATGAGGGTGAGCGCTCGCATGGCGAGCGCGCGCTTGCTTTGCAAGCGCAACCCCTCACCCGCTGCGACTAACGAGCAAGCTCGTAAGTCTCGCTGCCCTCTCCCGCAAGGGGAGAGGGGGTGCAACTTTGCGCGGTCGGCGTTAGACCCGCCCTAGCTATGCGACCCGAAATCCTCAATCCGCTCTTTGCCGCGCTCACCGACCTGAAAGGTGTCGGGCCGCAGCTGGCCAAGCCGCTGGCGCGGCTGGGGCTGGAGCGCGTCGTCGATGTGCTGTTTCACCTGCCGACCGGACTGGTGCAGCGCTATCCGATCGACCGGCTCGATCAGGCGCAGGTGGGACAGCAGATCATCGTGACGCTGACCGCACAGGAGTATCGTTCAGGTCGCAGCCCCCGCGCGCCTTTCGGGGTCGAGGCGTTCGACACTGCGGGCGACCATGTCCGGCTCGTCTATTTCGGGCGCACCGCGGGGCTCGCGAAAAAGCTGTTTCCGCTGGGCGAGGCGCGACAGGTGTCGGGACGGCTCGATGCCTATGGCGAGATGCGCCAGATCGTCCATCCCGACCATGTTGCCGAGCCCGACAGTGCCGAGGCGATTGCAACGAGCGAGGCGGTCTATCCGCTGACTGAAGGCCTGACCAACGCGCGGCTGTCGCAACTGGTCGAAATCGCTCTCGAACGGCGGCCCGAACTCGCCGAATGGATCGACGGGTCGCTGTTGACGACACGGAGTTGGCCCGCCTGGCGCGAGGCGTTGACGCGCGCCCATGCCAGCCCGCACGACGCCGCGGCGCACGACCGGCTTGCCTATGACGAGATTTTTGCCAGCCAGGTCGCGCTAATGCTGATCCGCGAAGGGCTACGCAAACGCAAGGGACGCCCGGTGGTCGGCGACGGGCGACTGATCGACGCGCTGCGCCTACCCTTCGGGCTGACCGGCGCGCAGGAGCGGGTGGGGCGCGAGATTGCCGCCGACATGGGGCGCGAGACGCCGATGTTGCGGATGCTGCAAGGCGACGTCGGATCGGGCAAGACGCTAGTCGCGCTGCGCGCGATGCTGGCGGCGGTCGAGGCGGGGACGCAGGCGGCGCTGCTCGCGCCGACCGAGATTTTGGCGCGCCAGCATTTCGCGACCCTGCAAGCGATGCTCGCAGGCTTGCCGGTGAACATCGCGATCCTGACCGGGCGCGATAAGGGCCGGGTGCGCGAATCGACGCTGATGGGGCTGGCCGACGGCAGTATCGACATCCTCGTCGGCACCCATGCGATTTTTCAGGACGCGGTGGCGTATCGCGATCTGACGCTGGTGGTGGTCGACGAACAGCACCGGTTCGGCGTCGCGCAGCGGCTGATGCTCACCCAGAAAGCGGCGCGCCCGCCGCATTTGCTGGTGATGACCGCGACTCCGATCCCGCGCACGCTGCAACTCGCCAATCACGGCGAGATGGATGTGTCGCGGATCGACGAAATGCCGCCGGGGCGCACCCCGGTGGACACCCGCGTCGTGTCGGTCGACCGGCTCGACGAGGTGATCGGCGGGCTGGAGCGGCATCTGGCGACCGGGGCGCAGGCCTATTGGGTCTGCCCGCTGGTGGCCGAAAGCGAGATGAGCGAGCTCGCCGCCGCCGAAGACCGCGCCGCGCTGCTGCGCGAGCGGCTCGGCGCCGATCGCGTCGGGCTGGTCCATGGGCGGATGAAGGGGCCGGACAAGGATGACGTCATGGCGCGGTTTCAGGCAGGCCAAATCGGCGTGCTGGTGGCGACGACGGTGATTGAGGTCGGGGTCGATGTCCCCGCCGCCAGCCTGATGATCGTCGAACATGCCGACCGTTTCGGGCTGGCGCAGCTGCACCAGCTGCGCGGGCGGGTCGGGCGCGGCGCCGCCAAATCGGTGTGCCTGCTGCTGCGTTCGCAAAACCTCTCCGAAACTGCTCGCGAGCGGCTGGCCTTGATGCGCGAGACCAACGATGGCTTCGTGATTGCCGAGAAGGATCTGGAGCTGCGCGGCGGCGGCGAACTGCTCGGTCTGAAGCAGTCGGGGGATGCCGATTACGGGCTGGCGAGTCCCGAACAGCTGGTGCGCCTGTTACCCGTGGCGCACGACGATGCGCAGCTGTTCGTCGAGCGCGACGGCGGGATGGACGGCGCGCGCGGCGAAGCAGTGCGCCACTGCCTCTATCTGTTCGAACGCGACGCGGCGGTGCCGCTGCTCAGGAGTGGCTAAGCGCGGATCGCCCCACCAATCTCCGTTTGTGCTGAGCTTGTCGAAGCACCGTTCTTCCTTCTTCCGACGCCGAAAGAAAGAACAGCCCTTCGACAAGCTCAGGGCGAACGGAGTTTAGGGGTTAGCGGTTAGTTGATGTCCGCTCGCGCGCCCATGGCGCGGATCATCGGCAGATAATCTTCGACCGCGATCGACTTGTCGAACTGGACACCGGTCTTGCCGCCCAGCGACCACACGACCTTCGCGGCGGTGCGGCCGATGATCGGCATGCGGAACACGACCAGATCGCCAATCTCCAGCCCGCGCTCGAAACGCATCAGCATGCCGTCGGCACTGATATTGACGCAGGTGCACATTTCCTGCCGCCCGTCGGGCATGACGAAGGGCAGGCGGACATAGACGTCGCTACGCGGAGCAATCCGCTGGTCGAGCCCGACATAATGGGCCTTGCTGGTGTCGATCTTGCGCATTTTTGTGGACCTTTGTGGTTTGGGCATGACGATCCACTCGATTGCTGAAGATTGGGTAAATGCGTTTCTGCGCCTTAGCGCGTCACAAGGCCATGTTTTTTCGCTCCGAGGCTTAGCGGCACGGGGTCGGCGCCGGGCACAATCAGGTGATGCGGGTCGCGAATGATGACGCCGTCGACCTTCACCGCGCCCTCGTCGAGCTTGCGCCGCGCCTCCTTGTTGGACGCGGCGAAGCCCAGTTCGCGCAGCGCATCGACGACGCTCATCCCCTCGGCGGGCGCAACCGCCTGCGGCAGATCGCCGCCAATCTGTCCCTTTTCAAAGGTTTGCGCGGCGGTGTCCGAAGCCGTGCGCGCCGCCCCATCGCCGCGGCACAGCGCGGTGGCCTCGTTCGCCAGCACCTTCTTGGCCTCGTTGATCTCCGCGCCGCCCAGCGCTTCCAGCCGTGCGATCTCGTCCAGCGGCAGGTCGGTGAACAGCTTCAGGAATTTGCCGACGTCGCGGTCGTCGCAATTGCGCCAGAACTGCCAGTATTCAAAATGGGACAGTTGGGCGGGATTAAGCCACACCGCTCCGGCGGCGGTTTTGCCCATTTTGGCGCCCGCCGCGGTGGTCAGCAGGGGAGTCGTCAGGCCGTACAGGTCGGCGCCGTCCATCCGGCGGCCAAGCTCCATCCCGTTGACGATATTGCCCCACTGGTCCGACCCGCCCATTTGGAGCCGCACCCCCATGTCCTTCGACAAATGGCGGAAATCATAGCCCTGCAGGATCATGTAGTTGAATTCGAGGAAGGTCATCGGCTGTTCGCGTTCGAGCCGCAATTTCACCGAATCGAACGTCATCATCCGGTTGATCGTGAAATGGGTGCCGACTTCTTGCAGCAGCTCGATGTAACCAAGCTGCCCCAGCCAATCGTGATTGTTGACCATCACCGCATCAGTCGGGCCGTCGCCGAAGGTCAGATACTGCTGAAAAATACTGAAGATCGACGCGATATTGTCGGCGATCGTCTGATCCGACAGCATCTTGCGGCTCTCGTCGCGCCCGGTGGGGTCGCCGATCCGCGTCGTCCCGCCGCCCATCAGCACGATCGGCTTGTGCCCCGTCTGTTGCAGGCGGCGCAGCATCATGATCTGGACCAGGCTGCCGACGTGAAGGCTGGGCGCGGTTGCGTCGAAACCGATATATCCGGGGACGACCTGTTTGGCGGCCAGCGCATCGAGCCCTTCCGCGTCGGTCATCTGGTGGATATAGCCTCGTTCGTCGAGGACGCGCAGCAGGTCGGATTTGTGGTTCGTCATAGCGCCTTCTTTTCAAGCGGGGCGCGCTTAGCATGGGGTTGGGGTTTTGGATAGCATTCGCAAATCGCTGGTCTGCCACCCCAACACCCCGGCAAAAACTGTCCGGTCGGTTGCGGTCGAGGTGATGCTGTCGTTCGATGACGGCTTTGCACTGCGCTATATTGTCGAGGGAGCGGTGGGCGACATCGTTTTGCCGCCAGGCGACGGTCAGCTTGTCATCGCCGACAGCGCGACCGACGGGTTGTGGCAGAGCACCTGTTTCGAGGCATTCCTGACCGAGGAGGGGCAGCCCGACTATACCGAGTTCAACTATGCCCCCGATGGCCGCTGGGCCTGTTATCAGTTCGACGATTATCGCTCGCTGCTGCGCCCCGATGAACTGGCGCCTTGGGAGATGATGGCCGAGCGCGGCGAAGATCAATATGCGCTGCGCGTTGAACCGGGAATTTTCCCCGATGCCGGATCGAAGCTCGCGCTATCCGCGGTCATCGAGGAGCTGGACGGCACCAAAAGCTATTGGGCGCTCACGCATCCGCCCGGCCAGCCCGATTTCCATCATCCCGATTGCTTTGCGCTGACGCTTGCGGCACCGGGCGCAGCATGACGATGACATATGGTATCGATCGCCTGCTCGCCGACCCCGCGCTGCGCAAGCCGCTAGAGGGGCAGCGCGTCGCGCTGCTCGCGCATCCCGCATCGGTCACCGCCGACATGACCCACAGCCTCGACGCGCTCGTCGCGGCGGGGGTGAATGTCACCGCGGTGTTCGGGCCGCAGCACGGGGTGCGCGGCGACCTGCAAGATAACATGATGGAGTCGCCCGACTTCACCGACCCGGTCCACGGCGTTCCGTGCTTCAGCCTCTATGGCGAGGTGCGCCGTCCCACCGGCCAGTCGATGCACACCTTTGACGTCGTCCTGATTGACCTGCAAGATCTGGGCTGCCGCATCTACACCTATGTCACCACCTTGCTCTACATGCTCGAAGCTGCGGCGCAGCATGGCAAGGCGGTTTGGGTGCTCGATCGTCCAAATCCGGCGGGGCGCCCGGTCGAGGGCACCTTGCTCCGCCCCGGCTGGGAGAGTTTCGTCGGCGCCGGGCCGATGGTCATGCGTCACGGGCTCACGATGGGCGAGATGGGGCATTGGTTCATCCGCCACTTCGGTCTCGACGTCGAGTATCGGGTGATCGAAATGGAAGGGTGGGCTCCCACGTCGGCCCCCGGCTATGGCTGGCCGGAGGGTCGCGTGTGGATCAACCCCAGCCCCAATGCCGCCAACGTCAACATGGCACGCGCCTATGCCGGGACGGTGATGGTCGAGGGCGCGACGCTGAGCGAAGGCCGCGGCACGACCCGCCCGCTCGAACTTTTTGGCGCGCCCGACATCGACGCCAAGGCAGTGATCGCCGAAATGCACCGGGTGGCGCCGCACTGGCTGGCGGGATGCAAGCTGCGCGACATCTGGTTCCAGCCGACCTTTCACAAGCATGTCGGGCAACTATGTAACGGCGTCCATATCCATGCCGAAGGGCCGTGGTACGACGATACCGCGTTCCAGCCTTGGCGCGTGCAGGCGCTGGGGTTCAAGGCGATCCGCTCGCTCTACCCCGATTATCCGATCTGGCGCGGCAAAGATTTCAAATATGAATATACCGACGATGTTCTCGCGATCGACGTGATCAACGGCGGTCCCGACCTGCGGCTGTGGGTCGACGATGCCGGGGCGGCGGCGGGTGACCTCGACGCGCTGGCCTTGCCGGACGAGGCGGCGTGGCGGGACGAGATTGCCGATTTGCTGATGTATTGACGACCACCCCACAACTCCGTTCGTCCTGAGCTTGTCGAAGGACCGTCCTTTCCTTTCAACGGTGAAGTGAAAAACGGTGCTTCGACAAGCTCAGCACGAACGGATTAGAGGTTGGGCGAAGGATTTGGGGAGAGTGGCATTGATCCAGCGACGGCAATTTCTCGGCACCGCGGCGCTCGGCGGGCTGGCGGCAACGCTGCCGCGCTCGGCATGGGCGGCCGATACCGCAAGCCTGCCTAATCTGGCGGCCAAGGCGGTTCCGATCGGCAAGGCGGAGCGGGTGGCGCGGCTTGCCAAGGCGACCCATTTGCTGCGCGCGAACGACATGGACGCGCTGCTGATCGAGCCGGGGTCGAGCCTGATCTATTTCACCGGCGTGCGCTGGTCGCGCAGCGAGCGGCTGACCGCTGCGGTGCTGACGCGCGAGGGCGAGCTGGCGGTCGTCACGCCCTTTTTCGAAGAACCATCGGTGCGCGAAAGCCTGGCCGTTGCCGCCGACGTGCTGACGTGGAACGAGGATGACAATCCGCTCGCCGCGGTCGCGGCATGGCTGGGCAAGCGCGGACTGACGAAAGGCAAGATCGGCGTCGAGGAAACGGTGCGCTATTTCGCGGTCGACGGGCTGGAAAAAGCGATGCCGCAGGCGACCGTCGTCAACGGCGCCCCGGTCGTGCGCGGGTGCCGGATGCACAAATCGCCCCCCGAAATCGCCCTGATGCAGATCGCGTCCGACATCACGCTGGCCGCCTATCGCCACACCGCGCCGCGGATCGAGGCGGGGATGACGCCCGACCAGATCGGCGCGATCATGGCCGCCGCCACCACCGCGCTGGGCGGGCGCAGCGAGTTCGAACTGATCCTGCTCGGCGAGGCGAGCGCCTATCCGCACGGTAGCGGCAAGCCGCAGGCGGTGAAGGACGGCGAGGTCGTGCTGATGGACTGCGGCGCGACTGTCCATGGCTACCAATCCGACATCTCGCGGACCTTCGTTTACGGCAAAGCGAGCGCGCGGCAGCGGCAGGTGTGGGATCAGATGCGCAAGGGACAGGATGTCGCCTTTGCCGCGGCGAAACTCGGGACGCCGGCGGGCCAGGTCGACGACGCGGTGCGCGCCTATTATGCGGGGCTCGGGTGGGGACCGGACTATAAGCTCCCCGGCACCTCGCACCGCACCGGCCACGGCATCGGGCTCGACGGGCATGAGCCGGTCAATCTGGTCCGCGGCGAAACGACAAAACTGGCGCCCGGGATGTGCTTCTCGAACGAACCCGGCATCTATATTCCGGGTGAGTTCGGGATCCGGCTCGAAGATTGTTTCTACATGACCGACCGCGGGCCGAAATGGTTCAGCGAACCGCCGCCGTCGATTGACAAACCGTTCGGTTAGAACGTCGCCCCCGCCTTTGCGGGGGCGACGGTCAGTCGGCGTCGTCCAGTCCCCTCGGCCGCTGCACCAGACTCACCAGCACGAACGAGATGATCATCAGCAGATACCAGCTGCCCAGCTTTTCCAGCCCCACCATGTGCCAACCGTCATCCTGGCTGGGATAGGTCCACGCCCGCGCAAACGTCCCGATATTCTCGGCGAACCAGATGAACAGCGCAACCAGTCCCCAGCCGATCAGCAGCGGCATGCGGCGGTGGACGTGGAGCGGGCGGAACCACACCTGACAGCGCCAGAACAGCAGCGCGGTCGCCGCGAACAGGAACCAGCGGATGTCGTACAGCCAGTGATGCGCGAAGAAATTGACGTAGATTGCGGCGGCCAGCGCATAGCTGGTCCACGCGGGCGGATAACCCGTGTAGCGAAAGTCGAAGATGCGCCAGACGCGCGCGATATAGCTGCCGACAGCGGCGTACATGAAGCCCGAGAACAAAGGCACCGCGCCGATGTGGAGCAGGCTCGCCTCGGGATATTGCCACGACCCCGCCGCGGTTTTGAACAATTCCATCACCGTGCCGACGATATGAAAGATCAGGATGACCAGCGCTTCCTTGGGCGTTTCGAGCCGGAACGCCAGCATGCCGAGCTGGATCAGCACCGCACCGATGGTGATCGCGTCATAGCGGTGCAGCGGCGCATCGTCGGGCCAAAACAGATGCGTACCGAGCAGCAGCGCGAGCATCAGCCCGCCGAACAGGCACGCCCAGCCCTGCTTGAAACCGAAGACAAGGAATTCGAGAAACCAGCCGCGCGGCCCCGGGGTGATCGCCATCTTTTCCAGCCGTATTCGCACAGCATGAAAGCGCGACTGACCGCGCAGCGCATCAGACATAGACGGCGACCCACGCGATCAGCGTTGCGGCGGGCAGCAGCAAGGCCTGCGCCAGCACTGTGCCCGCCAGCCGGCTGAGCGAAATCAGCGTGATCGCGCGGCGGAACTCCGCCTCTTCGACTTTGCCCTCGACTGCATCGTCGGTCATCACCGACAATTGCGGGTCGATGAAGGCAAACAGCAGGATCGTCGCAAAACCGTTGATCAGCGCCGACAGTTGTGACGCGGTGACGCGAAACTCAGGCGCGAGATAACCGGCGTAAAGCGACGCGACGACGCCGACGGCGAGCAAGGATTGCGCGAGGCAATTGGCGATCAGGACGCCCCAGCTGATCCCCTTGGGCATCTTCCAGCTCTTGAGATGCGCGAGGCCGGGAAGCGTGAGCGAGCGGCGCAGTGTGCGCAGTCCGCTCGGGCTCATTGCCTTCACGGCCAGCTTCGTCGTCGATCGGTTGGTCTGATACCAGCCGATCGCGGCGGCAAACATCCGCTGCCCGGTGGGCACGAGCAGGATACCGAGCAAGGTCGCCACGCTGGCCGCAGCCAGCACCAGCTGCATGTCGATGAACAGCGACGCGCCGCTGCCGTCATGCAGCCGCGTCTCGATCCGTTTGGCCAGGAACGGGCCGAGGAAGCTGTTCGAGGTGCGCGAAAACAGCACGAGGATGTTGAACAGCGCGAACGACATCGCAATCCGCCGGGTGCGTACCCCCGCGATCCGTGCGGCATAAGCGAGCGCCCCGATCAGGTTGATGAAGCCGGTGAGCAGCAGGATGGTGACGAGGGGGAGGTCAATCATGAGGCGCCTAGCGGAACTTATGAAATCCGTTCGTGTCGAGTGAAGTCGAGACGCCCATCGGTCACGCACGGCGTCGGGGTGTCTCGACTTCGCTCGACACGAACGGGATTAGGGGATCGGTTCAAGATTGCTACCAAAGAAATCGTCATCCCGGCGAAGGCCGGGATCTCGCCCGTTCGTCAGGATGCGAGGACGAGATCCCGGCCTTCGCCGGGATGACGGATGGCGGGAATCAATGCTTGCGCGTCAACTCGCGCATCGCATCGTCCAGCCCGGCGAGGCTCAGCGGATACATGCGGTCGTTCATCAGCTGTTTGATCAGCTTCACCGACTGGGTGTAGCCCCAATGCGCCTCCGGCACCGGGTTTAGCCACACCGCGGCGGGATAGACTTTGGTGATCCGGCCGAGCCACACCGCGCCCGATTCCTCGTTGAAATGTTCGACGCTGCCGCCCGGGTGGGTGATTTCATAGGCGCTCATCGAGGCGTCGCCGACGAAAATCACTTTGTAATCATGACCATATTTGTGGAGGATGTCCCACATCTGATGGCGTTCGGACCAGCGGCGCTTGTTGTCCTTCCACACCCCTTCGTAAGGGCAGTTGTGAAAGTAGAAAAATTCGAGATTCTTGAATTCGGTCGTCGCGGCGCTGAACAATTCCTCGCACAGCTTGATGAACGGATCCATCGACCCGCCGACATCGAGGAAGAGCAGCAGCTTGACCGCGTTGCGCCGTTCGGGGCGCATCTTGATGTCGAGCCAGCCCTGCCTCGCCGTGCCGTCGATCGTGCCCGGGATGTCGAGCTCGTCCGCCGCGCCCTCGCGCGCGAATTTGCGCAAACGGCGGAGCGCGATCTTGATGTTGCGGGTGCCGAGTTCCTTGGTGTTGTCGAGATTGGCAAATTCGCGCTTTTCCCAGACCTTCAGCGCGCGCTTGTGCTTGCTCTCGCCGCCGATCCGCACGCCTTCGGGGTTGTAGCCCGAGTTGCCGAAGGGCGACGTGCCGCCGGTGCCGATCCATTTGCTGCCGCCCTCATGGCGCTTCTGCTGTTCTTCGAGCCGCTCTTTCAGCGTCTCCATGATCTTGTCCCAGTCGCCGAGCGACTCGATCGCCGCCATTTCCTCGGGGGTCAGAAATTTCTCGGCAACCGCTTTCAGCCAGTCGGCGGGGACGTCGACCGGGTTCTGGCCATAGTCGGAAATAATGCCCTTGAAGACCTTGTTGAACACCTGGTCAAAGCGGTCGAGCAGGCCTTCGTCTTTCACATAGATCGCGCGACTGAGGTAATAGAATTGCTCGGGGCTGCGGTCGATCACCTCGCGGTCGAGCGCCTCCAGCAGCATCAGATGCTCTTTCAGGCTGGCGGGAATACCCGCGGCGCGAAGCTCGTCGAGAAAGCCGAAAAACATGGGGGAGGGGTAACGTGTCGCGACCGGCCGTGCAATCCCTTTACGTAAACGGAAGGTTGGGTGGCTAGGTGCTTGGACACCATATCCGATAGCGACCGATAGTGGGCAAGCCGTCCTTTGAAACCCGTTCGTGTCGAGCGAAGTCGAGACACCCATCAGCAGGGCATGACGTCGGGGTGTCTCGACTTCGCTCGACACGAACGGAAATAGAGGACGGTATAAAACTCGACGCCACCCCCCCCCCCCCCCATTGACCCACCGTTAACCATTATCCGGCATGACCCGTCGATTATCTCTAGGTGGGCGCGCGCATGAAATATGATCCGATCAATCCGGCAGGACCGGTGCTCGACCAGTCGGTCGCCAGCGACTGCGGCGAACTGGCGGTGGGGTGCAGCGAGGCGGCGGGGCGCATCAAGCGGTCGACCGATCAGATGGACCGCCAGATCGACGAACTCGGCCGACTGGAGGACTTTGTTGTCAGCCTCGAGGCCGACCAGCGCCAGATCGCCGATTCGACCGACGAGGCGAAATTGCTGTCGGCGCGCGCCTGCGAACAGCTCGACACCGGGGCCGAGCGCGTCAACGCCGCGGTCACCGAATTTCGCTCGGTCATCGACCTCGTCGCGCGGCTCGGCACGCACGTGACCAATTTCGCCGCGGTGATGGAACAGGTGCAACAGGTCAGCCAGTCGATCGAGACGATCGCCAAGACCACCAACATGCTTGCGCTGAACGCCGCGATCGAGGCCGAGCGTGCCGGCGATGCGGGTCGCACCTTTGCCGTTGTTGCTGCCGAGGTGAAGAAGCTGGCGCAGAACACCCGCGGCGCCACAGACGAAATCCGCCGCAGCATAGGCAGCTTGGCCGCCGAGGCGGGCGGGCTGGTCGCTGAAATTCAGGCCGGGGTCGAACAATCGAGCCGCGCCGAAGCGCAGTTCGAAACGATCACCGACGCGCTGCACGATGCGACGCATCTGGTGGCATTGCTGGACGACCAGAGTGACCGCATCGCGCAGTCAAGCGCGATGGTTCATGCCAATGGCGCCAAAGTCCGCGAGGCGGTCGACCGGGTCGTCGGATCGGTCCGCGACAATCGTGCGACGCTGGAGGGCACCCGCACCTCGATCCTGTCGATGGAGCATGTGTCGAACCGGATGTTCAACGCCGTCATCTCGGCCGGGGTCAGCCCGCAGGATTCGGCGGTCGTCGATCTCGCCGCCAAGGTGCGCGACAAATTCGTCGCGCTGGCCGAACGCGCGATCGCGAACGGCGACCTGACGATGGAGCAATTGTTCGACACCAATTATGTCCGGGTGCCGGGGTCGAACCCCGAACGGTTCCGCACCAGCTTGTGCGATTGGGCCGATGCCAATTGGCGTCCCTTGTTCGACCATGTCGTCGCCAGCCATCCCGAGGTGAAGATGTCGTCGGCGGGCGACATGAACGGGTTCCTGCCCACCCACATCACCGAATGTTCGCGCGCCCCGACCGGGGACGTCGCACACGACACCGCCTATTGCCGCAACGGCCGCATGCTGTTCGACGACACCGACAAGGCGGCAAAGCGCAGCAATGCGGCGTTTTTCATGGCGGTCTATCGGCAGGAAGGCGACGGCACCAATTATGTCACGGTGCGTAACGTCTATACGCCGGTGGTGATCAATGGCCGCCGCTGGGGCGATGTCGAGGTCGCGTACCAGCTTTAACGGGCCTTCCGACTTATCCGCCCACGTCCGTTCGCATCGAGCGAAGTCGAGATACGTCTGGCGCTGCGTTCGCGGGTCTCGACTTCGCTCGACACAAACGGAGGTGGGATTGAAGCCGGGGTTCAGCTTCCCTGGCGCCGCGCCATGAATGCCAGCTTTTCGAACAGCATCACATCCTGCTCATTCTTGAGCAGCGCGCCGTGGAGCGGCGGGATCGCCTTGCCGACGTCGCGGTTCTGCAGGACTTCGAGCGGCATGTCTTCGTTGAGCAGCAGTTTCAACCAGTCGATCAGCTCGCTGGTCGACGGCTTTTTCTTCAAGCCCGGCACGTCGCGGACTTCGTAGAAAATGTCCATCGCGCGGCTGACCAGCGTCTTCTGAATACCGGGGAAATGCACGTCGACGATCGCGTGCATCGTGTCGCGGTCGGGGAATTTGATATAGTGGAAGAAACAGCGGCGCAGGAAGGCGTCGGGCAGTTCTTTTTCGTTGTTCGAGGTGATGACGACGATCGGGCGTTCCTTGGCGGTCACCGTCTCGTCGGTCTCGTACACATGGAACGCCATGCGATCGAGTTCCTGGAGCAGGTCGTTCGGAAATTCGATGTCGGCCTTGTCGATCTCGTCGATCAGCAGGACGGGCAGCTTGGGCGAGGTGAACGCCTCCCACAATTTGCCCTTGCGGATGTAGTTACGGATGTCGTGGACGCGTTCTTCGCCAAGTTGGCCGTCGCGCAGCCGCGCCACCGCATCATATTCATACAGGCCTTGCTGCGCCTTGGTCGTCGATTTGATGTTCCAGGTGATCAGCGGCGCGTCGAACGCCTTGGCGATTTCCTCGGCCAGCACGGTCTTGCCGGTGCCGGGTTCGCCCTTCACCAGCAAGGGGCGGCGCAGCAGCGTCGCGGCGTTGACCGCCACTTTCAGGTCGTCGGTGGCGATATAGGCGCTGGTTCCATCAAAACGCATGGGCTCGTCTTTCCCTTAACGTGAACGTCAATCACGGCGGGCATAGCGAGGGGAGGGGGAGGGTGCAAGCCAACGCTTCTTCTCCCCTCCCGCTTGCGGGAGGGTTTGGGGGGCGAGCAAAGCGAGCAGCTGACGTAGGTCGGCCCACCCCGATGCGACTGGCAGCCAAGTCCGCAAGTCTCGCCGCCCCTCCCGCAAGCGGAGGGGGATTTAGGAAGTCGCCCGGCTCGCCGCGCGCGCCGCCATCAGATCCCACAGTCCGCTGTGCTGGGCGATCAGCTGCTGGGCGCCGAACACCATCGCGCGTTCGACCGCAGGGCTGCCCGCCACCGTCCCGGCCAGCCGCGCGGTATCGCGCAAATCAGGCAGGTTGCAGGTCGGCGGGGTCATGTCGAGCCGGTGGGCGCTGATGTCGAGCAGGACGCGGATCGTCCGCCAGTCGAGCGTCAGCGCGATCGCGGCGCCGACGGCGCAGCCGTGGCGGTCCGATTCGGCCAGCATGTCGATCGCCTTGCGCTGTGCGGCGACCGCGGCTTCGCATTGCGCCTGCCCCTGCGTGCTCGGCACCGGGCCGACGGCGGAGGCGATCTTGGTCAGGAAGGCGCGTTCCTGGACAAAGGCGGCGGCGGCTTCGTCCATCCATCGGCGCGACGCGGGATCGACCGCCTTGCGCGCCGCATTGTCGATGACGCCGGGGTGACGGCCGTGGAGAAGGCACAGGAAATGGACGGCATCGGCCAGATTGCGCATTGCGTCCGGGCCGCTCGACAGCGCCCCGGCACGGACGTGCGGGTGCGCGCCCGTGCCGTCGCTGGCGACCAGCGAATCGAGCATTTCGGCGACGCCGCGCGGCTGCAGCAGGGGCTGGGTCGACTGGCTCAACGCATGTTCCTCGCCTGTGGCGCGGGCCGCGGAGCCCAAGCCGATGGAATATCAACGATCAGCCATAGGGCAACGTCGTAAACGTCGCGTTTATGGGCGCCGCTTGATTTTCACTTTTGCTGTTTCACCGAGGGACAAAGCAAAGGGACCGGCAAGCCCCGGGGAAGGCTTGCCGGTCCCGTCGATGACGTCCGCAGGACGCCATCTGCGCGGCTGGGCTGGGCGCAAAGGGAGAGGGAAGCGCCCGGCCGGATCCGCTCAGGCCGCGAGTGCGAACTCGTCGGCTTTTTCGGTGGTCGGTGCAGCGCCCTCGACCGCGATCAACGTAGGCGCGGCGGCGGCACCGGTGCGGACGGGGAACAGCAGGCGCGAGGCCAGCACGATACCGCCGAGGGCGAAATAGCCGATGAAGGTCTGAACCGGAAAGAAGAACAGCGGCGCGACGAAGGCCAAGCGCAGCCACAGCGGATTAAAGCCAAAATCCTGGCCAACGGCCTCGCAAATCCCGAAAAAGGTGTCGCGGCGGCGGAAGAGGTTGGTGGTTTCGTTTTCCATCGTCTTGTCTTTCTCTTGGGCTGCGAGCTCTGCCTCGCGCCGATGCAGGGTGCTTCGCAAAGGCCGTGCCAATTTCCGCAGCCGCCCGAATTTCCGAGCTTTTGGGGGTCCGCCATGATCTACCGCCAGCTTTGGATTGCGAATACATTCCCATCGAATGGGAATAAATGCCATTTGGTGGGCCGTGCCTGAACCGCTGATGAAGCGCGTCGTATCCGATGACGCGAGCTACTTGGCGTTCAAATATGAAGAATTAAAGAGGAACGGGCGAAATATTTGTGCGGTGCAGCATTGATACAAGACTTCGCCAGAGAGCATTCTGCACGTGATCCGTGCAAGGGCGGCGGGCCGGGATCACGAATGGCGGGAAAGGACCGATAACCGACGATCCGTTTTTTTACTTCGTCATTCCCGCGAAAGCGGGAACCCAGGGTGGGATCAGCCGATGCCCGCTCTGGGTTCCCGTTTTCGCGGGAATGACGAGGGTGGCGGATAGTCCACTTTCTACCCCAAAGGCACCACAAGAAAAGGGCGGCCCGTTGCCGGGCCGCCCTTGAAATCCTCGCTTTCGACCAACGTTACTGGTCGAGGAACGACCGCATCTTGCGCGACCGCGACGGGTGCTTCAGCTTGCGGAGCGCCTTCGCTTCGATCTGGCGGATACGTTCGCGGGTCACGCTGAACTGCTGGCCGACTTCCTCGAGCGTGTGGTCGGTGTTCATCCCGATCCCGAAGCGCATGCGGAGCACGCGCTCCTCGCGCGGCGTGAGCGATGCCAACACGCGCGTAACCGTTTCCTTGAGGTTCGACTGCACCGCGGCGTCGACCGGGATGACCGCATTCTTGTCCTCGATGAAATCGCCCAGATGCGAATCTTCCTCGTCGCCGATCGGCGTTTCGAGGCTGATCGGCTCCTTGGCGATCTTCATCACCTTGCGGACCTTTTCGAGCGGCATCGACAGTCGCTCGGCCATTTCCTCCGGGGTCGGCTCGCGGCCGCTTTCGTGGAGGAACTGGCGGCTGCACCGGACGAGCTTGTTGATCGTCTCGATCATATGCACCGGGATGCGGATCGTGCGTGCCTGATCGGCGATCGAGCGGGTGATCGCCTGGCGGATCCACCAGGTCGCATAGGTGCTGAACTTGTAGCCGCGGCGATACTCGAACTTATCGACCGCCTTCATCAGGCCGATATTGCCTTCCTGAATCAGGTCGAGGAATTGCAGGCCGCGGTTCGTGTATTTCTTGGCGATCGAGATCACGAGCCGCAGGTTGGCCTCGACCATTTCCTTCTTGGCGATACGCGCTTCGCGCTCGCCCTTTTGCACCATGTTCACGACGCGGCGGAATTCGGTCAGGCTCATGCCCGCGGCTTGGGCGATTTCCGAAATCTCGATGCGGATGCGGTCGACTGCACCGGCTTCATTCTCGGCAAAGGCCGCCCATTTCTTGTCGATCTTGCCGACGCCGTCGATCCAGTTTTCTTCCAGCTCGCGCCCGACATAATTGTCGAGAAACGCCTTGCGCGGCACCTTGTGCCGCTCGGCCAGGCGCAGCATCTGGCCGCCGAGTGCGGTCAGGCGGCGGTTGTAGCTGTAGAGCTGGTCGACCAGATATTCGATCTTGGTGTTGTGAAACTGCACACCCTCGACCTGCGCGGTCAAGTCTTCGCGCAGCTTGTGATATTTCTTTTCCGATGCCGCCGGAAATTCCTCGCCGCCCGAAAGCGATTCGAGGCGGGCGTCCTGCAGCTTCGAGAACGCCTTGAAACTCTTGGTGATGTTGGCGAATTTCTCGAGCGCGTCGGGCTTGAGCAGCTCTTCCATCGCGGCGAGGCTGAGCGTGTTGTCTTCCTCATCCTCTTCGAAGGTCTCGCGCTTGCCCGACGATCCTTCGCCGTCCTCGTCGTCGGCGTCGGCGGCGGGCTCTTCCTCGACCTCGTCCTCGTCCTTGAACGAGACGCCGGCGGTCTTTTCGCTGATCTCGCCGTCATCCTCGGCGCCTTCTTCTTCCAGATTTTCGGGCGCCGGGTCTTTCGACAGCATCGCTTCCAGATCGACGATCTCGCGCAGCTGCATGTCGCCATTGTTGAGCGCGGTCGACCAGTCGATGATCGCGTTGAAAGTCAGCGGGCTTTCGCACAGCCCCAGAATCATCGTGTCGCGCCCCGCCTCGATGCGTTTCGCGATCGCGATTTCGCCTTCGCGGCTGAGCAGCTCGACCGCGCCCATTTCGCGCAGGTACATGCGAACGGGATCGTCGGTGCGATCGACCGTTTCCTTTTTCTTTTCGATCGCCGGGTTCGACACTGAACCGGTGCCGGCGCTGACATCGACTTCGTCGTCGGGTTCGGCGTCGGCCTCTTCCTGCACATCCTCGTCGCTTTCGACGATGTTGATGCCCATGTCGGAGATCGCCGACATGATGTCCTCGATCTGCTCGGACGACATTTCGTCCTGCGGCAGCGCCGCATTCAGCTCGTCATAGGTCAAATACCCGCGCTTCTTGCCGCGCGCGATCAGCTTTTTGACGTCAGCCTCGTTGAGGTCGATCAGCGGGCCGTCGGTGTCGGTATCGGTGTCGGCGGCGGTGTTCTTGGTGGCCATATTTGTTCCTGCCAAAGGGGCAATCGGTGGGTCAGCCTTGGCTGCTGTCGGACAGCGCAGCGAGGCGGCGGGTCAATTCTTTGTCCATTGCCGACAGCTTTTGCTGCCGGGCAAATCCTTCGTCGTCCATCGTGCGCTGGAAATCCTCGGTCGCCTGAGCCAGCCGGGCGCGGATTTCAGGCTGGGTGACCAGCACCCCGATATATTCTTCCAGGTCGCGCAGCGCGGTTTCCCGCGCCGCATCAACATCTTCGCCGTCAAGCCTGCGATTGAACGAGAAGTGCATCCCGTCGGCTCTGAGCAATGTCATCGCCCTATTATACACTTTCATTGGCTCCAATATGGCAAGCAACCCCTCGCAATCAAGCCCTTCTTGGCCTCCGGCGATGTCAAGCATAGCGCCGAGCAGTTCGGCGTCACTGGAATCGGTCACCGCGAGCCGGGTCAGCGCCTCGTCGTTGCGGCGCAGGGCTGCGGGATAACGCAGCAGGCCGCCGATCAGCGCCGCGGCATAATGGCTGCCGATCCCGACCTGCCCGATCGATCGGGCCTCATCGACCGGCGGCTGCAAGCGCGGGTCGGGGCCAAAGCGGCGCCCCGCTCCGCCAAAGCCGCCGCGCTGTGGTTGTGGTGCCCAGGGAACGCGCGGCGCGCGCTCGGGGCGCTGCCGCGCGAACAATGTGTCGAGCCGTTCTCGAAACGCCTCGCGATAATGGTGGCGGACATCGGCGTCCTCGATTGCGTCGGCGTGGGCAAGCAGCCGGGTCTTGAGCGCGGCGCGCTCCTCGGGGGTCGCGAGTGGTCCGGCGGCGACTTCATGCGCCCACAGGCGCTCGACCAGCGGCTGCGCTTCGTCGAGCAGCGCGGTGAACCCGTCGGCGCCGCGGGCGCGGACGATGTCGTCGGGATCCTGCCCCGGCGGCATCACCGCAAAGGCGAGGCTGAAGCCGGGGCGGAGCAGCGGCAGCGCGCGCATCGCGGCGCGCATCGCTGCTTTCTGTCCCGCCGCATCGCCGTCGAAACACAGCACCGGGACCGGCACCATCCGCCAGATCAGTCCCAGCTGCGCCTCGGTCAATGCCGTGCCGAGCGGCGCAACCGCGTCGGCGATTCCCGCCTCGGCCAGCGCGATGACGTCCATATAGCCTTCGACGACGATGATCCGGTTCGTCTGCCGCGACGCCGGGCTCGCTTTGTCGAGATTATAAAGCGTGCGTCCCTTGTCGAACAAAGGCGTGTCGGGCGAGTTCAGATATTTGGGCTCGCCATCGCCCAGGATGCGCCCGCCAAACGCGATCACCCGCCCGCGCGCGTCGCGGATCGGGATCATCAGGCGGCCGCGGAAGCGGTCGTAGGGCTCTTTCTCCTCGACCGCGATCAGCATGCCGGATTCGACCAGCATTGCGGTCGGGAATTTCTTGAGCGCCTCTTTCAATGCGCTGCGGCTGTCGGGGGCAAGGCCGAAGCCGAAGGCCTTGCGCGTCGCTTCCGAAATGCCGCGTTTGGCCAGATAATCGCGCGCCGGGGCGCCGTTGCTGCTACCCAACTGCTGGGTGAACCAGTCGGCGGCGCCCTGCACGACATCGCGCAGACTCGCTTGCTCCTCGGCTTTTTGCGCGGCGCGCGGGTCGGCGGCGGGAACCTCCATCCCCGCTTCGGCGGCCAGCTCCTTGACCGCGTCCATGAACGACAGCCCGCGCTGATCGGTCATCCAGCGGATCGCATCGCCGTGGGCGCTGCAACCGAAGCAGTGATAGAAGCCCTTCTCGTCGTTGATGGTGAAGCTGGGCGTCTTTTCGTTATGGAAGGGGCAGCACGCCTTATATTCGCGGCCGGCGCGGGTGACCTTTACCGTGCGACCGATGAGGGTCGACAGCGTGACGCGCGAGCGAAGTTCGTCCAGCCATTGGGGGGTGAGGGTCATTTAACTGCCCCCTCATCCTTGGGCAGGGAAGCCAAACTCTCACCTCCGTTTGTGTCGAGCGAAGTCGAGACACGTTGGCGCCCGGCTTCACGTCCCTCGACTTCGCTCGGGACGAACGGGGAGGGGGTGTGTTCCTCAAAAGACACTGTGAGGTCCGGGCGTTCGTGAGGTGGCTTGGCGAAATGGCTGACCATTTGCCAGTCGCCGCGGATCAGCCCCTCCTTTTTCGCGCGCGACCATGATTTGATCCGGCGTTCAGTTTCCAACGCCTCGACCCGCGTCGCAAAATCCTGCGACCAGACCAGGGTCACGGGCCGCCGCCGCGAGGTGAAATCGCAAAATCCGCCATGTTGATGCTGGGCGATGCGGCGTTCCAGATGATCGGTGTGTCCTGTGTAATAGCGGCCGTCAGCACAGAGCAGAATGTAGGTCCAGAACGCCATTGCTCCCCATACCCGTTCGTGTCGAGCGAAGTCGAGACACGTTGGCGCGGCGCCAAACATCCCTCGACTTCGCTCGGGACGAACGGAAAGGGGAGCGTTTTGGCGCTAAACTCAGCTCAACGCCGCCTTAACCCACCCGCTCGCCTTGCTCATATCCAGCTCGGACCCATGACGTTCCTTCACCGCCGCCATCACCTTGCCCATGTCCTTCAGGCTTTCCGCGCCCAGCTCCGCCGCAATCGCCTTGATCGCCGCCTGTGCTTCATCGTCGCTCAACTGCGCGGGCAGGAAATCCTCGATCACGACAACCTCGGCCGCCTCGATGTCGGCCAGCTCCTGTCGCCCGCCCTGTTCGTACATCGAGATCGATTCGCGGCGCTGCTTGACCATTTTCTGCAGCACATCAGTCACCAGCACATCGTCGTCGGCCGGCGCGGTGCCGGTGCGCAGTTCGATGTCCTTGTCCTTGATCTTGGCCAGCATCAGCCGGATGGTGCCGAGCCGCGCCTTGTCGCCGGCTTTCATCGCGGCGACCTGCGCAGCCTTGATGTCATCACGAATCATACGTGTCCCCATGCGCTGCAAATTTCGGAAAGGCCCTCTCTAGCGCCAAGATTCCAAATTCGATAGCTTGTGAATCACTTTTTTGCTGCCTAGTTGATCGGCCGTTTAGCCCCCCGTCCGGAGCATGTTGAATGGCACCTGCCAACCCCTCTGCCGCGCCCGCAAGCCAGCCTGATGGCGCGACCGGCGTCCTCGTTCTTGCCGATGGCACCGTCCTGTGGGGCGTCGGTTATGGCGCGAGCGGTGCGGGGGTGGGCGAGATTTGTTTCAACACCGCGATGACCGGCTATCAGGAAATCCTGACCGACCCGAGCTATGCGGGCCAGATCATCACCTTCACCTTTCCGCACATCGGCAATGTCGGCGCGAACCCCGAGGATATGGAACGCGACAAGCGCGCCGCGATCGGCTGCGTCACGCGCGAATTGCCGACGCTGCCGAGCAATTTCCGCAGCGTGCAGACCTTGCCCGAATGGATGGCCACGCAAGGCCTGATCGGGCTGGCGGGCATCGACACCCGCGCGCTGACCCGCCGCATCCGCGACGGCGGCGCGCCGACCGGGGTGGTGGCGCACAATGCCGAGGGCAAGTTCGACCTCGATAGGCTGCTGATGCTGGCGCAGGGCTGGCCGGGGCTGGAGGGCATGGACCTCGCCAAGACCGTGACCCGCGAGCGGCAGGGTAGCTGGGATGTGGGGACGTGGGTTCTCGGTAAAGGCTACCAACATCCGTTCGCATCGAGCGAAGTCGAGATGCCCATCGGCAGTGAGCGAACGCAGGGTGTCTCGACTTCGCTCGACACGAACGGAAATCACGGGGCAGCGCACGGAAATCAGGGGGCGGCGCAGAAACCCCACGTCGTCGCCGTCGATTATGGCGCCAAGGACAATATCTTCCGCAACCTGGTGAAGGCCGGCGCGCGCGTCACTGTGGTGCCTGCGAAGACGAGCCTTGAAGAGATCGTCGCGCTGCGTCCGGCGGGGGTGTTCCTGTCGAACGGCCCCGGCGATCCCGCGGCGACGGGCGACTATGCGGTGCCGGTGATCAAGGGGCTGCTCGACCGCAACGTCCCGATCTTCGGCATCTGCCTCGGCCACCAGCTGCTCGCGCTCGCCGCGGGGGCGAAGACCGTGAAGATGCATCAGGGTCACCGCGGCGCGAACCACCCGGTGCAGCGCGTCGGCGGCGACTTCGCCGACGGCGTGGTCGAAATTACCAGCATGAACCACGGCTTTGCGGTCGATGCCTCGACGCTGCCCGGCGGCGTGGTCGAGACGCACAAGAGCCTGTTCGACGGATCGAACTGCGGCATCGCGATCACGGGGAAAAATGCGTTTTCGGTGCAGTATCATCCGGAGGCGAGCCCGGGGCCGCAAGACAGCTTCTATCTGTTCGAGAAGTTTGTGGGTGGGTTGAAGTGAGTGTTCGCCCCATCTTTGCGGTCGCCGTGGCGATGCAGCTGATGGGTTGCTCGCCTGACACGCGTGATGGCGAAGCCGAAACAATAGGTTCGGCGTTGGCGCGGGTCGAGAAACAATGTCGAGTGACGCCGGGCACCCTGACGCTCGGCGCTGATAACTATGTTAAATTTCAACCGGCAGTTGATGAAAAATATGAGCGCCTCGATTGTGTCATGCGCGAGCTGAAGAAACCCGAGTTTGCAAATCATATAAAACTCGGTTTCGTCGGCAACGAGATGCATCCAAGAGAAGAACAAAAATAATGCCCAAAAGAACCGACATCCAATCCATCCTCGTCATCGGCGCCGGCCCGATCGTTATCGGTCAGGCGTGCGAGTTCGACTATTCGGGGACGCAGGCGATCAAGGCGCTGAAGGAGGAGGGTTACCGGATCGTCCTCGTCAACTCCAACCCGGCGACGATCATGACCGATCCCGAGTTGGCCGACGCCACTTATGTCGAGCCGATCACGCCCGAGATCGTCGCGAAGATCATCGCGAAGGAGCGCCCTGATGCGGTGCTGCCGACGATGGGCGGGCAGACCGCGCTCAACACCGCGCTGGCGCTGTTCAACGATGGCACCTTGACCAAATATGGCGTCGAGATGATCGGCGCCGATGCCGAGGCGATCGACAAGGCCGAGGACCGGATCAAGTTTCGCGACGCGATGGACAAGATCGGGCTGGAAAGCGCGCGATCGGGCATCGCGCATACGCTCGACGAGGCATTCGCGGTGCTCGAACGCACCGGGCTGCCCTCGATCATCCGCCCCAGCTTCACGATGGGCGGCACCGGCGGCGGCATCGCGTATAACCGCGAGGAGTTCGAGCATATCGTCCGCGGCGGCCTGATCGCCTCGCCGACCACCGAAGTCCTGATCGAGGAATCGCTCCTCGGCTGGAAAGAATATGAGATGGAGGTGGTGCGCGACCGCAAGGACAATTGCATCATCATCTGTTCGATCGAAAATGTCGATCCGATGGGCGTGCATACCGGCGATTCGATCACCGTCGCGCCCGCGCTCACGCTGACCGACAAGGAATATCAGATCATGCGCAACGCGAGCATCGCGGTGCTGCGCGAGATCGGGGTCGAAACGGGCGGGTCGAACGTCCAGTTCGCGGTCAATCCCAAGGACGGCCGCCTGATCGTGATCGAGATGAACCCGCGCGTGTCGCGCTCGTCGGCGCTGGCGTCGAAGGCGACGGGTTTCCCGATTGCCAAGGTCGCGGCAAAGCTCGCGGTCGGCTATACGCTCGACGAGATCATGAACGACATCACCGGGGTGACCCCGGCGTCGTTCGAACCGACGATCGATTATGTCGTCACCAAAATCCCGCGCTTTGCGTTCGAGAAATTCAAGGGCGCCGAGCCGATCCTGTCGACCGCGATGAAATCGGTCGGCGAAGTGATGGCGATCGGCCGCACAATCCATGAGAGCTTGCAAAAGGCGCTGCGCGGGCTGGAGACGGGGCTGTCGGGCTTCAATTTCGTCGACCATTTGAAGGGCGCGACGCATGACCAGCTGCGTAGTGAGCTGGCCAAGGCGACACCCGACCGCTTGCTCAACGCGGCGCAGGCGATCCGCGAGGGGCTGCCGCTGTCGGAAATCAACCGCATTGCGGGTTATGATATGTGGTTCCTCGAACGCATCGAGGAAATCGTCGAAGCCGAAAAGCAGGTGTGCCGCGACGGCTTGCCGCGCGATGCCGCGGGACTCCGCAAGTTGAAGGCGATGGGCTTTTCGGACAAGCGCCTGGCCTATCTCGCGTTGCAATCTGCAAACCTGCAACCCGGCACCCGCCGCGCGACGGCCAGCGGCCGCGGGCTGATCCACGAAGCGGTCAAGGCGATGACCGGCGGCGTCACCGAAATGGAGGTACGCCAGCTGCGCCACAAACTCGGCGTGCGCCCGGTGTTCAAGACGATCGACACCTGCGCCGCCGAATTTCAGGCGCAGACGCCCTATCTTTATTCGACCTATGAAGCCCCAACCTTTGGCGAGCCCGAGTGCGAGGCGAAGCCGTCGGACCGCAAGAAAGTGGTTATCCTCGGCGGCGGTCCGAACCGCATCGGGCAGGGGATCGAGTTCGATTATTGCTGCTGCCACGCCTGCTTCGCATTGGAAGAGGCGGGTTACGAGACGATCATGATCAACTGCAACCCGGAAACGGTGAGCACCGATTATGATACGTCGGACCGCCTGTATTTTGAGCCGCTGACCGCCGAGGATGTGCTCGAAATCCTCCACGTCGAACAGTCGAACGGCACGCTGGTCGGCGTTATCGTCCAGTTCGGCGGCCAAACCCCGCTCAAGCTGGCGCAGGCGCTGTCCGACGCGGGCATCCCGATCCTGGGCACCTCACCCGACGCGATCGACCTGGCCGAAGACCGCGAGCGGTTCGCGGCGCTGGTCAACAAGCTAAAGCTGAAACAGCCCGAAAACGGTATCGCGCGCAGCCGCGAAGAGGCGATCGCGGTTGCGACGCGCATCGGTTACCCGGTGCTGACCCGTCCGTCCTATGTGCTTGGCGGCCGCGCGATGGAAATCGTCGACGATCAGGCGCAGCTCGAAAATTATATCGAGACCGCGGTGCAGGTGTCGGGCGACTCGCCGGTGCTGATCGACCGCTACCTGCGCGACGCGATCGAGGTCGATGTCGATGCGCTGTGCGACGGCACCGATGTCGTCGTCGCGGGCGTGCTCCAGCATATCGAGGAAGCCGGGGTCCATTCGGGCGACAGCGCCTGCTCGATCCCGCCGTACAGCTTGCCCGCCGCAACCATCGCAGAGATCGAGCGCCAGACGGAATTGCTGGCGCGCGCGCTCGAAGTGCGCGGGCTGATGAACATCCAGTTCGCGGTGAAGGGTGATGAGGTCTACCTGATCGAGGTCAATCCGCGCGCCAGCCGGACCGTGCCGTTCGTGGCCAAGGCGGTCGGGTCGCCGATCGCCAAGATCGCGGCGCGGGTGATGGCGGGCGAAAAGCTGACCGACCTGCCCAAGATCAACCGCGACATCGCGCATGTCGCGGTGAAGGAGGCGGTGTTCCCCTTCGCGCGCTTCCCCGGCACCGACCCGGTGCTGTCGCCCGAAATGAAATCCACCGGCGAAGTCATGGGAATCGACAGCAATTTCAACCTGGCGTTCGCCAAGGCACAGCTGGGGGCGGGCGATCGCCTGCCGACTGACGGGCGGTTGTTCGTGTCGGTCAAGGACAGCGACAAGCCGCGGATCGTCGAATCGGTGCGCCAGCTGCGCGCCTGGGGCTGGCGGGTGATCGCGACCGGCGGCACCGCTGACTATCTCGACGCGCAGGGTATCGCGGTCGAGCGCGTCAACAAGGTCGCCGAAGGCCGCCCGCATATCGTCGATCGGATCAAGGACGGCGATGTCCAGCTGATCTTCAACACCACCGAGGGGTGGCAGAGTTTGCAGGATTCGCAGTCGATCCGCGCGTCGGCGCTGGCGGCCGATGTCGCTTATTATACGACCGCAGCAGGCAGCGAGGCCGCTACCTATGCGATCGGCGCGCTGCGCGCGCACTCTCTTGAAGTAAAGCCGCTTCAAGACTATTATTGAGGAACCGCTCCACCCCCCGACATTGACGGAACAGCGGCGCAGCCGCCCGGCGAAGTTTCGCTGGCGCTGGATTATTGACGAAGGACAACAGGATAATGGCAAGCGTTGAAAAGGTGCCGATGCTGGCAGAAGGCTATGAGAAGCTGAGCACGCAGCTCAGCGCGCTCAAGGCCGAGCGACCGCTGATCGTCGATGCGATCGAGGAAGCGCGCGCCCACGGCGACCTTTCGGAAAATGCCGAATATCACGCCGCGAAGGAACGCCAGGGCCAGGTCGAAGCGACGATCGGCGACCTCGAGGACAAATTGTCGCGCGCGCAGGTGATCGATCCGACGACGCTGACCGGCGACCGCATCGTGTTCGGTGCGACCGTGACCCTCGCCGACGAGGACGACAAGCCGGTGACATACCAGATCGTCGGCCAGGCCGAAGCCGACGCCAAGGACGGCAAGATCAGCTATAATTCGCCGCTCGGCCGCGCGCTGATCGGCCGCCGCGTCGAGGACGAGATCGAGGTCACCGTGCCCGCGGGCGACAAATATTATCTGGTGAAGAAAATCGAATTCATCTGATGGCACGCGGCGGGACGCGATAAGCCGATGAAGCCGCAGGATGCACCGTTGGTGACGGGCTATGCGTTCGTCTGCGTTATCGTCTTTGTCCTGTTGTGGATTACCGGGTTCCATATCGACGCGATCGTCCGCGCGGGCTTCATCCCGGCGCGGTTCGCGGCGGACCTCATCGTCCCGCCGGGGACGATGGTGCCGTTTTTCCTCACCCCGCTGACGTCGGCCTTCCTGCACGGGGGCGTGCTGCACCTCGTCTTCAACATCATCGTGCTGCTGTTCATCGGGCGGCAGCTGGAGGCGCCGCTGGGGGCAAAGGCGATGGCAGTTCTGCTGCTTGCGGGTGCCTATGCCGGCGCGTTCGCACAATTCCTGGCTGACCCACAGTCGGCGGTGCCGATGATCGGCGCCAGCGGCGCGATCTCTGCGGTGATCGCCGTGTTTGCCTTGATTTTCAGCCGTTCGCAGGCGCCCGCGATCGGGCCGATCCCGGCGCATTGGGTGCGCGCGCTGTGGCTTGCGGCCGCGTGGATCGCGGTGCAACTGCTGATCGGTTTTGCGGGCGGCGGCGGGTTCGGCGCAATCGCGATCTGGGCGCATGTCGGCGGGTTTCTGGCGGGACTGTTGCTCGCGCGGCCGTTGCTGCGCTGGCGGTTCGGGGCGCGTTAGATGCTGGTTCCCGATGGGATTGTGGCAATTAGGAGGGGTTCCTTTCTTTCGTCATCCCGGACTTGATCCGGGATCCAACTCCGCGCTGTCGTCCTGGATCCCGGATCAAGTCCGGGATGACGATGCAGGAAAGGTCCGAAATCGGCCGAAATCAGCTAACTGGCCAACAACCCACCCGCCAGCAACATCGCCACCCGCACGTCGATCCCGCACCCTTCGGCCCGTTTCGCCGTGACAAAATCGGCAATACCGTCCAGCGGCACGCGGTGGACAATGATGTCCTCGCTATCGACGCCGCCACCGTCACCGATCTTGCTCAACTCCGTCGCCGCCAGCAGCGTGAAACTTTCGCTGACCATTCCCGGCGAGCTGAAAAATTCGCCAACCACCCGCCAATGCGCGGCGCGATAGCCGGTTTCTTCCTCTAACTCGCGGGTCGCCGCCACCTCGACAGCTTCGCCCGCGCTGTCGTCGCCGACCAGCCCCGCGGGTAGTTCGAGGCAATTTACTTTGAGCGGCACGCGATATTGCTCGACCAATATGACGTGACGGCCATCCGCGGCATTGTCGATTGCCAGGATCACCGCGGCATGGATGCCGCGCGAGCGGGAAACATATTCCCATGTTCCTTGCTGTTTCACCGTGATGAAGCGGCCCTCCCAACGGGTTTCAATCGGGGTTTCGGGGGAGGGGCGGGTCATGATTGTTCCTTCCATCGTCATTGCGAGCGTAGCGAAGCAATCCAGAGCTGTGCAAGGTCGCCCTGGATTGCTTCGCCACGCTCGCAGTGACGGGGGAACTAGATTTCGATCAACCGGTCGGGCAATTCATTCGGATTCTCGCTGCCGCGCGGAAAATGTTCGGCCAAAACAGCCCCCATCTGCGTCACCGCCGCCGCCATGCCCGCGCCGGGCTGACCTGCACGAACCCGCTCGATCAGCGCCGCCATCGCATCGCCCCACACGTCGGCCGACACTTTTGCGGCAATCGCCTCGTCGGCGACGATGTCGGCGCGATGTTCTTTCAGGCTGAGGTACAGCAGCACACCGGTGCGGCCCAATGTCTTGGCTTCGGTCCCGACCTTGAACAGGTCGACGGCGCGGGCGCGCACCCGCTGCGCCTTGATCGCACGCGGGGTCAGCGCCAGCCGCAGCGGCCGCCACAGCAGGATCAGCCAAGTGGCGATCCATTTGAGCACGCCGACCGCAATCACCGTGCCAAGCCATTGATTGGCGGTCAGCTCATAGCCCCAGCCGCCGGTCAGCCGGTCGTAAAGCCCGCGATAAAACTCGGGGAACAGCGCGATTGCCGACATCGCGATGAAGGCGATGACGCTGGCCCACACCAGCGCGACATCGTCATAGTCGTTCGACTGCGCCGCGACGACGGTGACGATTTCGCCGCTGGTATGCGCCTCCGCCGCAGCAACCGCGACGGTGACGATGTCATGGTCGGCGGCGCTGACATGGCTGATTTTCTTTGGCACGATCTTGTCCCCTACCAGCCGCCGGAGGCGCCGCCGCCGCCGAACGAACCGCCGCCGCCCGAAAAGCCGCCAAAGCCGCCGCCCCCGCCGCCGCCCCAGCTACCGCCGCCCCATGATGAGCCGCCGCCGCTGCCGCCGCCCCAGTCGTCGCTGCCCCAGATGATGATCGGCGCATCCCATGGGCGGCCCTTGCGCCGCTTTTTGCCGCGCCGCCCGATCCGCGCCAGCATGGGCAGAATGAAGAAGAAAAAGATGATGAAAGCGACAAAGATCAGCCCGCCGATGTCGCCATCGTCGGCGCGGTCGCGTTCCTGCGCCGCTGCGGCCTGTGCGCGCGCTGCGGCTTCCTCGGGCGGCAGCTGGATCTGCTCGGCAATCGCGTTGACCCCGGCCTGGATGCCGCCGGGATAGTCGTTCGCCTTGAACCGCGGGGTAATGGTGTCGCGGATGATCCGCCCCGACATCGCATCGGTCAGCACCGGTTCGAGCCCCAGCCCGACCGCAATGTGCATCCGCCGCTCGTTCGGCGCGATCAGAAAGACGACCCCGTCATCTTTCTCGGCATCGCCGATCTGCCACTCGCGGCCCAGCCGATAGCCGTAATCGGCGACGTCGCGGCCTTCGAGATCGCTGACCGTCGCGACCACCAGCTGGTGCCCGGTCTTTTGCTCCAGCTCTAGCAGCTGCGTATTCAGCGCCGCTTCCTCGCCTGCCGGGATGATGTCGGCCTGATCGACAACGGGATTGCCCGCCAGCTTGGGGAACGTTTGCGCGGCGGCGGGGGCAGCGGTCAGCCACAGCAGCCCGGTCAGGGCTGCCGTTGCGAACGGACGAAGCAGGGCGGCCAAGCCCACTTTACTGCCCGAAATCGACCTTCGGCGCCTGATTGGCGTTCGGCGTCACCGCGCGATACGGCGTCATCGGCTTGGCGCCATGGACGATCTTGGCGCCGATGATGTCGGGGAAGGTGCGGATCGTCGTATTATAATCCTGCACCGCGCCATTATAGTCCTGGACTGACACGTTGATGCGATTTTCGGTGCCCTCAAGCTGGGTCATCAGGTCGGCAAAGCGCGCCTGGCTTTTCAGGTCGGGATAGGCCTCGACGGTGACGAGCAGGCGGCCGAGCGCGCTCGACACATTGCCTTGCGCCTGCTGGAACGCCTGCACCTTCGCGGGATCTTCCAGATCGTCAGTGCTCAGTTTCACCTGGGTCGCCGACGCGCGCGCCTGAATCACGCCTTGCAGCGTCGATTGCTCGATTTGCGAGGCGCCCTTGGCGGTTTCGACGAGGTTGGGGATCAGGTCGGCGCGGCGCTGGTACGCGGCCTCGACATTCGCCCATTTCGCCTTGGCGGCTTCTTCCTTGGTGGGAACGCTGTTGATGCCGCATGCGGCCAGGGTCATCGCGGCGACGGGCACAATCAACCAACGGGTGGAACGGAAAGTCATCGGTCAGGCACTCCCTCCGCGCGGCACGGCGCCGCGCCAACTGCTTTAATATAGTAAGACGCCGGTCGCCCCGCAATCATTGACGCCGATAATCGTGTCATGCAGTCTGAAACTTGCAATTGACCGGCCAACAAGGGGCGAAAACATGATCAAGGATTTCAAGGCGTTTCTCAATCAGGGCAATGTGATGGGGCTGGCGGTCGGCGTCATCATCGGCGCGGCGTTCGGGACGATCGTCAAGTCGCTGACCGACGATGTGCTGATGCCCTTTATCGGCTTTATCACCGGTGGCGGGGTCGATTTCACCAACAAATATCTGATCCTGTCGGGCGGCGAGAAGGTGACCACAGGCATGACGCTGGCGGCGGCCAAGGCGAGCGGCGCCAACGTCATGGCGCTGGGCAGTTTCGTGACCGCAGTGATCAATTTCGTCCTGCTCGCGTTCGTGGTGTTCCTGCTGGTGCGGCAGGCGAGCAAGTTCATGAAGCCAGCGGAGGAAGCGCCCGTCGGCCCGACCGAGATCGAGCTCCTGACCGAAATCCGCGACGAATTGCGTAAGAAATAGCCCATTCCGTCATCCCGGTCCCTTCGACTGCCTTGCAGGCGCTCAGGACATGCTTCGCCGGAATGACGATCGGGGTAGAAATGGGTGGCGGCCCTTTCCAAAGGCGTTCCAGCATCCTATATAGGTCATGTCGGTTTCGGCCGACTATGGTGATAAATGGTGTCGTGGAATAGATACAGCGGACCCGGGGGCAGTACCCGGCGGCTCCACCACAAACCCGCCGATCCGCCAAGGAAAAGCGGGCTTCTGACGGGGCCGAACCAGGATCGACGTGTGTTCAAAGACGATATTTTTGCCCGGGCTGAGTAACCCGTTCAAGGCTCAAAACCAATAGGTGCTAACGATAACGAAGCACTCGCTCTGGCTGCCTAACCGATAAGCCTCACGGCCTAAGGTTAGACAAATAGAACGCGGTTCGGACCGAACCGGGCAACAGAATCGGATACCAGCGGCTGGGGACGAGCCGGGCAACAGAATCGTCCCACCTTTCCTTCAAATCGTCACACTCCTCGTCATTCCGGCGAAAGCGGGAACCCAGTTGCGACGTCCGAGCGCGCAAGCCAGGGTTTGTGGACGATATGCTGGTCCGCTGGGTTCCCGCTTTCGCGGGAATGACGAACGGGGATGGAGGTCAGTGCGCCCCCGCACACCCAGCATGATCGCCCAGCGCCTCGATCACCCGGCAATCGGCGGCGACCCCGCCGCGGCAGCGCCCGACGATGCGGGTCAGTTCGTCGCGAAGCAGCGTGAGCTGCGCGATCTTGTCCTCGACCTGAGCCAGATGGCGGCTCGCAATCCGGTCAGCCTCGCTGCAATCGCGCCCGGGATCATCCGACAGGTCGAGCAGCGAGCGGATTTCCTCGATCGTGAAGCCCAGGTCGCGCGAATGGCGCACGAATGTCAGCCGCGCGCGGTGCGGATCGCCATAGCTGCGATAGTTCGCGGCGGTGCGATGCGGCTCGGGTAACAGTCCGATGCGCTCATAATAGCGGATGGTTTCGATATTGGTCCCGGTCGCCCGCGACAGTTCGCCGATTTTCATCACTTGACCCTGTAGTTGCTACAGGGTGCATATAGGGTCTCGACTCGCCGAACCAAGCAGGCTTTTCTGCGCAAACCGGTTCGACGCAGGAAGGAGCCTCGACCTTGTCCGATCATTGCTGTGCCGGTGCCAGCGGCAAGACCGCGATCAACGACCCGCGCTGGCGGCGTATCCTGTGGGCGGCGCTGGTCATCAACGCGGCGATGTTCGGGGTCGAGATCGTCGCGGGGGTCGCCGCGGATTCGCGCGCGCTGCAGGCCGACGCGCTCGACTTCCTTGGCGACGCTGCCAATTATGCGATCAGCTTGGGCGTCGCCGGCATGGCGCTCGCATGGCGCGCCCGCGCCGCCCAGGTGAAGGCGGTGACGATGCTTGCTTTCGGCCTGTGGGTCCTGGGTTCGGCGGTGTGGGGGTTCATCAGCGGATCGGCGCCGCATGCCGAAACGATGGGGCTGATCGGCGCGCTCGCACTCGCGGCCAATGTTGCGGTTGCCTTGATGCTTTATCGCTATCGCACCGGCGACGCGAACATGCGCTCGGTATGGATATGCTCGCGCAACGACGCGATCGGCAATGTCGCGGTGATGGGCGCCGCGCTCGGAGTGTTCGGCACGGGGCAAAGCTGGCCCGACCTTGTGGTGGCGGCGATCATGGCGACGCTGGCAATCTGGGGCAGCATCGAGGTGTTTCGTCAGGCGCGCGGGGAACTTGCCGCGGTTCCGGCGGGTTCGGCTGGTAGCTGACCGATCGGTATGTTAATCTGATTGCCGAATCCGAAAGCTTCTGCGCCGACGCGGCAAACCATAAGGCTCGCGCGGCATTGACTGCCTGACCTTCCCGTAGGGCGCCCGCCCGACGGCAATCAGAAACAGAATCGAGGACATCCGATGCCAACGCCAGGGGATCTTGATTTTTCGCGGCGCGGCGTGCTCGCGGGCGGCGCTTCGGTGGCGGCGGTGACCGTCGTGCCAACGCGCGCCACTGCGGCGCCTGGCAAGGCCGCGGCCGCGTCGCCGCCGACCTCCAAGGTCGCGTTTGAAGTGAACGGGACGCCGCACGCGCTCGAACTCGACACACGGACGTCGCTGCTCGACGTGCTGCGCGAACATCTCCACCTGACCGGCACAAAGAAAGGCTGCGATCATGGCCAGTGCGGCGCGTGCACCGTCATCGTCGATGGGCGGCGGATCAATAGCTGCCTGACGCTGGCGGTGATGCACGACGGCGACACGATCACCACGATCGAGGGGCTGGGCACACCCGACAAGATGCACCCGATGCAGGATGCGTTCGTCGAACATGACGGCTATCAATGCGGTTATTGCACCCCCGGCCAGATTTGTTCGGCGGTCGCGGTGCTCGACGAGATCAAGGCAGGCATACCCAGTCATGTCACCGCCGACCTGACCAAAGCGCCGAAGGTTACCGCGAGCGAACTGCGCGAACGGATGAGCGGCAATATCTGCCGCTGCGGTGCCTATTCGAACATCATCGACGCAATGACCGACGTGGCGGGAGTGAAGGCATGAAGAGCTTCACCTATGAGCGGGTCGAAACGCCTGCTGCCGCGACCGCCGCCTTTGCGAAGACAAAGGGCGCGCGCTTTATCGCGGGCGGCACCAATTTGCTCGACCTCATGAAGCTGGAGATCGAGACCCCGTCGCATCTGATCGACGTCAGCCGTCTCGCGCTCGCCAAGATCGAGCCGACCGACGATGGCGGGCTGCGTATCGGGGCGATGGTCCGCAACACCGATCTGGCCGCCGATGCGCGGGTGCGGCGCGACTATGGCCTGTTGTCGCGGGCGCTGGTCGCGGGAGCGTCGGGTCAGCTCCGCAACAAGGCGACGACGGCGGGCAATCTGCTGCAACGCACGCGCTGCCCCTATTTCTACGACCCCAACATGCCGTGCAACAAACGCAAGCCGGGCAGCGGCTGCGCGGCGATCGGCGGGTTCAGTCGGTTGCATGCCGTGGTCGGCGGCAGCGATGCGTGCATTGCGACGCATCCGAGCGATATGGTAGTCGCGATGCGCGCGCTCGACGCGTGGGTCGAGACGGTCGACGTAGCGGGCAAGACGCGTTCGGTCCCGGTCGCCGATTTCTACCGCGCCCCGGGCACGACGCCGCACCTCGATACTGTTCTAGCGCCCGGCGAGCTGATCACCGCGGTCACGCTGCCGAAACCGGTCGGCGGCACCCATATCTATCAAAAGGTTCGCGACCGCGCGTCCTATGCCTTCGCGCTGATTTCGGTCGCGGCGATCGTCCAGAAAGACGGGTCGGGGCGCGTCGCGCTCGGCGGAGTCGGTTACAAACCCTGGCGGGTCGAAGCGGCGGATGCCGAACTGCCGCGCGGTGCCAAGGCGGTCACCGCCAAACTGCTCGCCGGCGCCAAGCCGAGCCACGAAAACGCCTATAAACTGCCCTTGGTCGAGCGCACGCTCGCCGGGGTGCTGGCACAAGCAAGGGGCTGAGCCATGAAGTTCGATACCCCCGCGACGACCAACCCGATCGACCAGCTGAAGGTCATCGGCAAACCCACCAACCGCATCGACGGTCCGCTCAAGACGACCGGCCTCGCCCCCTATGCCTATGAACGGCACGATGTCGCGGCGAACCAGGCCTATGGCTATGTCGTCGGATCGGCGATCGCCAAGGGACGGATTTCGTCGATGAACCTCGATGCGGCAAAGGCCGCGCCGGGGGTGCTGGCGATCGTCACCGCGGCCAATGCGGGCAAGCTGGGCAAGGGCAACTTTAACACCGCGAAGCTGCTCGGCGGCCCGGCGGTCGATCATTATCATCAGGCGATCGCGCTGGTGGTGGCCGAAACGTTTGAACAGGCGCGCGCCGCCGCGGCACTCGTCCGCGTCGAATATGCGCGCGGCAAGGGCGCTTTTGAGTTGGCCGCCGCGCTCGACGGCGCGGTCAAGCCGCCAGCGGTGTTCGGCACCGAACCCGACAGCGCTGTCGGGGATTTTGCCGGCGCGTTTGCCGCTGCGCCGGTCCAGCTCGATGCGCGCTACACCACCCCCGATCACAGCCACGCGATGATGGAGCCGCATGCATCGATTGCAGCATGGGAAGGCGACAAGCTGACGCTGTGGACGTCGAACCAGATGATCGCCTGGTCGGTCGGCGACATGGCGAAGACGCTCGGTATCCCCAAGGAAAATATCCGGTTCGACTCGCCCTATATCGGCGGCGGTTTCGGCGGCAAATTGTTCAACCGCGCTGATGTGCTGCTTGCCGCGCTGGGCGCCAAAGCCGCCAATCGTCCGGTCAAGGTTGCGCTGCAGCGGCCGTTGATGATCAACAACACCACCCATCGCCCGGCGACGATCCAGCGGATCCGCATTGGTGCCACGGCGGATGGCAAGATCACGGCGATCGGTCACGAGAGCTGGTCGGGTGACCTGCCCGGCGGCGGCCCCGAAACCGCCGTCGCGCAAACGCGTCTGATGTATGCGGGTGAGAACCGGATGACCGCGATGCGGCTGGCGGTGCTCGATTTGCCCGAAGGCAATGCCATGCGCGCGCCCGGCGAAGCGCCCGGGCTGATGGCGCTTGAGGTCGCGATGGATGAGCTGGCGGAAAAGCTGGGAATCGATCCGATCCAGTTCCGGGTTCTCAACGACACCCAGGTTGATCCCGAAAAGCCGAGCCGCCCCTTTTCGCAGCGCCAGCTCAACGAATGTCTCACAATCGGCGCCGACAAATTCGGCTGGGCGAAGCGCGGCACGAAACCCGCCGCGACGCGCGACGGGCAATGGCTGGTCGGCATGGGGGTCGCTGCGGCGTTCCGCAACAATATGAACGCACCGTCGGCGGCGCGCGTCCGGCTCGACGCATCGGGTGTGGTGACGGTCGAAACCGACATGACCGACATCGGCACCGGCAGCTACACGATCATCGCGCAGACGGCGGCCGAAATGATGGGCCTCCCGCTCGACAAAGTGGTGGTGAAGCTGGGCGATTCGGCCTTTCCCGTGTCGGCCGGATCCGGCGGGCAGTGGGGCGCCAACAGTTCGACCGCCGGGGTTTATGCTGCCTGCGTCAAGCTGCGCGAAGCGGTGGCGCAAAAGCTCGGCATGAATGCCGCCGATGCGGTGTTTGCGGGCGGCAAGGTCAAGGCGGGCCGACGCAGCGTGGCGCTTGGTGATGCGGCCAAAGACGGTGAACTCGTCGCCGAGGACCAGATGGACTATGGCGACCTCGCTGAAAAATATCAGCAGTCGACCTTCGGCGCCCATTTCGTCGAGGTAGGCGTCCATGCCGCGACCGGCGAAATCCGTATCCGCCGGATGCTGGCGGTGTGCGCCGCAGGCCGTATCCTCAATCCCAAAGCGGCGCGCAGCCAGGTGATCGGCGCGATGACGATGGGGGCGGGGTCGGCGCTGATGGAGGAACTCGCGGTCGATAAGCGCTTCGGCTTTTTCGTCAACCACGACCTCGCCGGTTACGAGGTTCCGGTCCATGCCGACATCCCGCATCAGGATGTGATCTTCCTCGACGAAACCGATCCGACGACGTCGCCGATGAAGGCGAAGGGCGTCGGCGAGCTGGGGATTTGCGGCGTCGCGGCGGCGGTTGCCAACGCGGTCTATAACGCGACCGGCATCCGCATCCGCAATTATCCGATCACCCTCGACAAATTGCTCGATAAATTGCCGGAGATTGCATGATCGCGCGCCGATCGAGCAATGATGTTCAGCCTCGCAAATCTTCCGGCCGGTCGATGTCCGCCAGTTCATCGGGGCTGGCCGGTATCAGCGCGGCACCGGCCAGCAGTGCCTTGCCGCCCCGGTCGCCTTCGCTCGCGCGCAGCCGGTCGAAGTGCGACCGCGCAAACAGCGCCGGGGGCATCGCCGCCGTCCCGTTGCTCGACGCAACGATGGGCGCATCGTCGGCATCGAAGCGCGCCATGAGCCTGTGCAGATGGCAGGTGCTGACGAACGGCATGTCCGCCAGGCAAATCAGCGCCGCCGCCTCATGTCCCTGCGCCGCCGCCGCGATGCCGAGCGCCAGCGAATGGGACAGGCCGTGGTCGCGGTCGGGATTGGCGATGATGTCAAAGCCGAGCGCCGCCAGCTGCCGCGCCAGCGCCCCATCGGTGTCGGGACAAACCGCGATCCGGCGTCCCGGCGCCAGTTCGACGATCCGCCGCGCCGCATGCAGCGCCAACGCTTCGCCCGCGAGCGGCGTGACCAGCTTGTCGCTGGCACCGAACCGCCGCGATTGGCCGGCGGCCAGCAGGATGGCGGCGATGTCGCAGGCGTCGATCATGGCCGTCGCTCCCTCTTTTTCCCCGATCCCCGATGGACCGGGCATCCTCACCCCAGAACGGCGATGATAGCAACCGCCCCCGGCGACATCTTGCGCTTTGCCCTGGCCCGGATCGACGAAGGCGTCGGCGCGGCGCTGGTGACCCTCACCGCGATCGACGGATCGTCGCCGCGCGCGCTCGGCGCGCAGATGGCGGTGGCCGCCGATGGCCGTCACATCGGCTCCTTTTCGGGCGGCTGTATCGAGGCGGCGGTCGTCGCCGAGGCAATCGAAACCTTGGCCGACGGCGCTGCCCGGCTGGTCCGGTTCGGCGCCGGTTCGCCCTATCTCGACATCAAATTGCCGTGCGGCAGCGGCATCGACCTGTTGTTCAACCCGCATCCCGACCGCGCCGCGATCAAGCGCGCGCTGGTGCAGCATGACCGGCGCCAACCGGCGACGCTTCGCCTGTCGAAAGCGGGCGTGGAGGCGGGGCCAAGCCCGATAGTCGGCACTGGCTGGCAGGATGACGGGTTTGTCCTCGGTTATCCACCGGAGTTGCGGGTCGTCATGATGGGGCAGGGCGAAGAGCTGATGGCGCTGGCGCGGCTCGCGCGGGCGTTCGGCGCCGACGTCTGCGCGCTTTCGCCCGACGACCGGGCGTTGGCCGAGCTCGCCGCCGCGGGCTGTGAGACGGTCGCGCTGACCACGCGCACCCAGCTGCCGCCGCTTGCCACCGACGACTGGACGGCGATCCTGTCGCTCTTTCACGACCGCGACTGGGAAGAGGTGTTGCTCCCCCACGCGCTCGCGGCCGCCAGCTTTTACATCGGTGCGATCGGCAATCCGCGGACGCAGCGGGACCGCCTGGGCGCGCTGGCCGCGGCGGGCGTGCCCCAGCACCGGCGAGCCAGGCTGCAAACCGCGGTCGGGTTGATCCCCGCCACCCGCGATCCCGCAACGCTGGCGCTGTCGGCGCTGGCGCAGATCGTGCAGGACTATCACCGCATTACTGGGTCCGCGGCGGCGGCGCAGCACGCACCCGCGCTGGTCGGTCGCGAAGGGTGACCGGAAAAGAGCCCCGCCGAAATTCGGCGGGGCTCTTCCAGGTCGCACACAGCAATTCACTGGCGAGGACCCTCGCCCTGTCATCCTGGGTCGCGTAGAATGACAGGAATTTCCTGAGCCCGACCCCTTCGACGCATCGCGGGTGACCGGATCAACCGGCGCGATGCAGTCGAAGGGATGGCCCCCCTTAGTCCTTGCAAACGGACCTTTATTTGGGACATTGGAAGCGGTCATCCCCCTGCCGGGGGATACTCAACCGAGGATCGGTGCCAGCAGCCGCATCAGCGCCGCTTCGCCGTCGACGCTGCATTTCAGATAGATTTGCTTGATCTGACCGCGCAGGGTTTCGGCGGTGACGCCGCGTTCGGCGGCGATCTGCGGCCGCGGTTTGCCTTCGAACAGGCGCACCGCAATATCGGCCTCGGCGGGACTGAGGCGATAGATTGCGGCCAGATACTGCGCCACCCCGGCCCGGTCGCGCCGCGGGCCGTTGGCGATCAGAATGGCGTGCGGCAGTTTGCCGAGCGACCATTCACGCTCGGGCAGGCAAAAGCCTTCGATCACCAGCGGCGGTCGATCCTCCGCCGTCGCGATCCGCGTCTGCACGTGGTCGAGGCCGTCATCGGCAATCAGCGCCTGAACCGCTTGGCGCAGCGTGAACGGCGACCCCGCCGCATCGATCGACCGACCCGCCAAGCGCACGTCGCCCGCATGGAGCATCGCGTCGGCACCGATGCTGTGGGCGAGCAATTGACCGCGGACGTCGATGATGAACGCGCTGACCTGGATCGCGTCGAAGGCGCCGGCGAGCAGTTTGGCCTGCTCGCCTTCCATCTTTTCCTGCAACCGCACCGCGCGCCGCGCCGCCTTGGCGCCATGAGCAAAGATCTTGCGCTGCGCCGCGGTCGTCCGCCCATCCTTGCGATCGCGCAACGTGGCGAGCCCGACGATGCCGAAATTGTCGATCACCAAATTGGTCTGGCACCCGAACGGAATCCCGATCTCCTCGCACCAGTCGCGATAATCGGTCGATGCCAGTTCGGGGATCACCCGGTCATAATGATCTTCGTGCAGGATGGGATCGTAAAAACCGCGTTCGATATGCCGGTTCGACGCCGCGACACGGAAATTATGCGTTTCCGACCCCCAGCCGCTAGCGGCGAAATGATCGATCAGGTCGGTGCCGAAATTGGTCACGATATTGAACGGAATTTCGCGCGCACCGCCGACGCCAATCAATTGGCCGTGCCCCGATCCGGTATGGCTGGCGAGCGCGTCCAGCGCCTCCAGCCAGCTGTCGGGCTGCAGCGCCGCCTGCATGAAAATCTCGTCCCAGTCCGGTTCCGTACGCTGCCCCATTGCGTTCGCTACTTGCTTAATCGTGCCCCACTATCGCGCCATGTCACCCAAATGGGGGACAAAAGCCAATAAATTAACTTTAAAAAACTTTGCCACACGGTCCAGGCGGGAAGGGGCACCAAGCCGTTTCGCGACAGCGATCAACTTTACAGGCACGGCTGCAACCGCGCGAGCGAACCCATCATCTCCGCAAGGGGTATGTTGCAAGGATCGGCATCCGGTCGGCAATTTGCACGCTGAACGCGCCGTTTTCGTCATTGTTATCACATGACGCAATCTGGCGAAGCGGCTGTTGTGTCGCATGTGAATACTGCCGATACGCTGTCCCGAACCGAACAGCCTTCGATCGGCGATCATGCAATATCAGTTCCATCGAACAGATTTTCTCTTTAAACAGTTGCGGCCCTATTCACCTTATTTAATTGTTTTGTTGATATAATTTCGGTTGATAAGCATGGTATCGCAATAAACATTTGACGCAGTTCAAGATTGCCGCCGCTTGTCTTGAAAGGCGATTTCGGGCCCAGAGCCGCGACGCGTCAATCCTTTGGCGTTTCGCAAGCCGCCCGACCTGGTTTGGATCATCGCGGCGATCGAGTTGGCAGGGGCAAGACTGATGGCGGAGCGATCCGGGCGCGCGGATGCGGGCGCGATAATGATAATGGCGTCTTTGTTGCTGGCCGTCCCGGCGCTGGCGCAATCCCGACCGGATGCATCCGCGTCCGGCGCATTCCCGCCAGACTCGTTCCAGCCAGACGCATCCCAGCCAGACGATGGCGGCACGACCGTGCAGGTTACAACCTATGTCTGGGCTTCGGGGTTTGGCGGCACGTTTCGTCCCGGTCCCGGCGCGCCGACGGTGACGATCGACAAGAGCTTTGGCGAGCTGATCGAGGACGTCGATGCCGCTTTCTTCATCAGCGGTCTGATCAAGCATGATCGACTGGTCGTCGTGGCTGACCTTACCCACTCGTCCGCCTCGCGCGGCGGGCTTGTTCCAACCGGCAATCCGGCACTGCCCGTCTTGCCGGCCGAGGGCAGCCTGCGCCAGACTTCGGCGACCGCGCTCGTCGGGTATCGCGCGGTCGAACAAACAGGCGCATCGCTCGATGTTCTCGTCGGCGGGCGGGCCTGGTGGATCCGGCCGAAGGCGGCGGTCCCGGCGCTGGGTCTGTCGACAAGTGCCAAGGCCAGCTTCGTCGACCCCGTTTTCGGGGCGCGCCTCAATATCAAGCCGTCGCCGCGCTTTTCGCTGCTCGTCTATGGCGACATCGGCGGTTTCGGCGCCGCGTCGGAGGTTACCGGGCAGGCGGTCGCGACCGCCAATTTCAAAATCGCCCGGGATATCTGGATCACGGGCGGCTATCGCTATCTTTATGTCGATTACAAGAGTGGCCGGGTGCGGACGACTGCCGCGCTGGCCGGGCCGCTGTTTGGCGCTACCATCGGTTTTTGAGACGCGGTCCGTCCCCACGTAGCCAACGCAGGACGGCCATATCAACGCTAACAGGGGACAGATGATGAAACGATCTGTGGTTCAGCGATGCCGACTTGCCGCGATCCTCCTGATGGTGTCGCTCGCCACGCCGGGATCGGCCGCACCGGCCGCGGAAGCCGCGCCGCCCGAAACGCTGTTCCGGAACGTCCGCGTCCTTGACGTGGTTCAGGGAAAGCTGGGTCCGCCCACCGATGTACTGATCGCGCAGGGCAGGGTTGCCAAGATCGGCGGCGATGTCACGCCGCGCAGCGGCGCAACGATCATCGAAGGCGGCGGCCGCACGCTGATGCCGGGCCTGATCGACATGCATGTCCATCTGACCTTTGGCGCTCTGACGATGCCGCAAATGATGTCGCCCGGTCTGACCCCCGCAACGGCCGAGGCGGCGGCAGCGGCCCAGGCTAACGACATGCTGCTGCGCGGATTTACGGCGGTCCGCGACGCCGGGGGACCGATATTCGCCCTGAAACGCCGGATCGATGCGGGCGAGCTGGGCGGTCCGCGCGTCTGGCCGTCGGGCGCGGTGATTTCGCAGACCAGCGGCCATGGCGATTTCCGGTTGCCCAGCGAGCGGTCGCGGAAATTCGGCGGCGGGGTGTCGCGGTCCGAACTGTTCGGTGCCAATTTCATCGCCGACGGGACGAGCGAAGTGCTGACCGCGACGCGCGAAAATCTGCGGTTCGGTGCGAGCCAGATCAAGTTGATGGCCGGCGGCGGCACCTCGTCCGAATATGATCCGATCGACGTCACGCAATATACGTTCGATGAAATGAAGGCCGCCGTCGATGCCGCAGAGGACTGGAACAGCTATGTGATGGTTCATGCCTATACCCCGCGCGCCATCCGCCGCGCGATCGATGCGGGGGTGAAATGCGTCGAGCATGGCCATCTGCTTGACGAGGCGACGCTGCGGGTGATGGCCGTCAAGGGCGTCTGGCTTTCGACCCAGACGCTGTCCGACGACAGTCCCAATGTCGATCCCGCCCGCCGCGAGAAACGGCGCGAGATACTCGCCAACAACGCGGCGCTTTGGCAGAACGCGAAAAAGCTGGGCGTAAAGCTCGCCTGGGGCACCGACTTCCTGTTCGATCCGGCCCTGAACGCAGAGCAGAACGACTATCTGGTCCGGTTGAAACGCTGGTTCACCCCGGCCGAAATCCTGAAGCTGGTGACTCACGACAATGCGCAATTGCTCGCGCTGTCGGGTCCGCGGTCGCCGTACAAGGGGCGACTCGGTGTCGTCGAGGAAGGCGCGCTTGCCGACCTGCTCCTCGTCGATGGCAACCCGCTCGTCCAGATCGACCTGCTCGGCGACCCGGCGGGGCGTTTCGATGTCATCATGAAAGACGGCAAAATCTATAAAGGTGGCCAGTGATTGTCGGCGAAGGGTGCCGCGGTTCCGACGGTAATAATCTGGGCCGCGGCGCGCTTTGCGGTGCAAGAACGGCGAGACGATATGGTGCCGACTGTCAGACTCGAACTGACGACCTACCGCTTACAAGGCGGTTGCTCTACCAACTGAGCTAAGCCGGCGACCGGCGCTCCTTGCTTCAAATTATGCCAAAGGTCCAGCCTTCGGTGTGCGCGAGTGCGGGGGTCAGCAGCGCGGGCGACCATGGCGCCGCATCGCCCGCAACCGCGCGCAGCCACGCGGCGGTCAGCAGGGCGTCGCAGCTATGGTCGCTCATCGGACCGGTCATGCGTGCAGGCGGCGACCCCAGAACCGCCAGCGCGGCATCGAGCACCGCGCCATCGCGGATCTTGCTGCGCCCCGCCGACATCCCAGCGGCGCGCGCCGCGACGCCGGTGTAGATTTCGACGAGCAGCGGACCGGAGGCGGGCACCGGATCGAGCGGCCACAGCGGCAGCGACGGGTGGAGGCGGTGGAGCAGGCGCATCCCGGCCAGGCTGGCCTTGCCGACCTGCGCCGCGCCGACCAGATTGAAATTGCTGACGCTCGCGGCCTGTTTCGTGGCGCGCTGGTGCTGTTCGACAATCCGCAGCCGTCCCGTGCCCGGCACGAAGAGGTCACCGACGTCGCCCTTCGCGTGGCGGAAATGCCGCCGCGCTTCGGGGTGCGCCAGAAATCCGCCGATCTCATAATACGGATCGCTGGCCGCCAGCCGTTCGACGAGTGCCCATAAGCGGGTGATGTCGGCCGGGCTGGCGTCCCATTCGGGAAAATAGCCGCCGCGATCGGCAAAGGCGAAGGCGGCGGAAAAATCGAAGCCGATCAGCATGTCGGCGCGCGATCTTGCGACATCCTGCAACCATGCCAGGGTGTCGGCGCGCGACCAGATATGGCCGGGGCGCACCAGTTCAGCCGCGCCGGTGCCGCTGGCCACGGCCAAGGCGATGCCGCGCTGGCGCGGCCCGCGGGCGCCCGACCAGTCGATAGCGGCAAAGTGGGCAAAGCGGCGCATCGGCGGGCTTTAGCGCGCGCTGGCAGCTTGCACAAAGCGTTGGCCCGCCCCACATGCACCCCATGCTGATCGAAACCGAATCGACGCCCAATCCGGCGACGCTCAAATTCCTCCCCGGCCGTGCGGTGATGGAGGCGGGAACCCGCGACTTTGCCAGCCCCGAAGAAGCTGAGGCATCGCCGCTGGCCAGCGCGCTGTTTTCGCTCGGCGACGTGACCGGGGTGTTTTTTGGCCGCGACTTCGTGTCGGTCACCGCGGCGCCCGGCGTCGGCTGGAGCGACCTCAAGCCCGATGTGCTCGGCATATTGATGGACCATTTTCTGGCGGGCGTGCCGCTGTTCAACGCCGCGAGCGCGGGCTTTGCGGTGCCGCCCGAGGACGAGGCCGGCTTTGCCGACGATCCCGCCGATGCCGACATCATCGACCAGATCAAGGACCTGATCGAAACGCGCGTTCGTCCCGCGGTGGCCAATGACGGCGGCGACATCGTCTATCGCGGCTTCGACAAGGGCAATGTGTATCTGAAGATGCAGGGCGCCTGCGCCGGTTGCCCGTCCTCGACCGCGACGCTGAAAAATGGCATCGAATCGCTCTTGAAACATTATGTTCCCGAGGTAACGGCGGTTCACGCTGTCTGACCTTTCACGTTTCAGGAGAATGCCCCGATGAGCGAGCCGCTATCCGACAGCGCCCTCGACCAGCTGTTTCGCACCGCGCGCACCTATAACGGCTATCACGATACGCCGGTGGCGGAGGCGCAGCTGCACGCGATCTGGGATCTGATGAAGTTCGGCCCGACCAGCGCCAACTGCCTGCCGGCCCGGATCATCTGGTGCACGTCGGACGCCGCAAAGCAAAAGCTCGCGGCGCTGGCGATGCCCGCCAATGCGACCAAAATCCTGAGCGCGCCGGTCACCGCGATCATCGGCATGGATCTGGAATTTTACGAAAATCTGCCCGACCTGTTCCCACACGCCGACGCGCGCAGCTGGTTTGTCGGCAATGACGAGCTGGCCAAGGCGACGGCGTTCCGCAACTCCAGCCTGCAAGGCGCTTATTTCATCCTCGCTGCCCGCGCGCTTGGGCTCGACACCGGCGCGATGTCTGGGTTCAACAATGACGCGGTTGACGCGGCGTTTTTTGCCGATCAGCCCAGCGTGAAGAGCAACTTCATTTCGACGCTGGGCTATGGCGATCCGTCGACGATTTTCGAGCGCAGCCCGCGCCCCGACTTCGACCGCTTCAACCGTCTCGCCTGAGCCAGATTTCCGGCCTTCCATGCGCTATCTGGTGATCGATTCGGCAAGCGAGGCCTGCTCGGTGGCGTTGATCGATGCTGGCGCGGTGGTCGATTATCGCCATCAAGTGATCGGGCGCGGCCATGCCGAACGGTTGGTGCCGCTGATTGCCGAATTGGCAGGTGGTGGCAAAGCCGACGTCATCGTCGTCGGTTGCGGCCCGGGCAGCTTTGCCGGGGTACGGATCGGCGTCGCCGCGGCACGCGGCTTGGGGCTCGGCTGGCAAGTGCCGGTCCGCGGCTTTTCGACTCCTGCCCTCGTTGCTGCGACCGCCGCGGATGCGATCGCCGCAGCGGACGGCGCGCTGGTCGTGATGGAGGGCGGACATGGCCAATGGTTCGTGCAGCCGTTCGCCGCCGACCTGATGCCCCGCGCCGCGGTCCGCTCGCTGGTGCCCGACGATGCCGTCGCATTGGATGACGCTTTGGTCGTCGGCAACCGCGCCGATTCCTTTGTCGCGCGCCGCGGCAACGGCCAGTCGCTGACGGTGCTGCCCGACGCGCGCGCATTTCTGCGGCTGCCGCCCGGGGCGCTGATTGACCAACCCAGCCCGATCTATGGCCGCGCCCCTGACGCCAAACCGATGGCGCCGGCATGATGGGCGACATTCGCCTTGCCACCGCCCGCGTCGGCGACCTGGCCGCGGTCATGCGCGTGATGGATGCCGCATTCGCGCCGACCTATGGCGAGGCGTGGAGCGGGGCGCAGTTGCTCACCCTGTTCGCCTTGCCCTCGGCGCGCGTTTGCATCGCCTGGGACGGCGACCAGCCGTGCGGATTTTCGGCGTCGCGCATCGCCGGACCCGAAAGTGAACTCTTGCTGCTGGCCGTCGACCCCGCTTGGCGCGGCCGCGGGATCGGCCGGGCATTGATCCAGGACTGGCAGCTTTGGGCCAACGCCCAAGGCGCCGATGAGTATTTCCTTGAAATGCGCGCCGACAATGATGCGATTCACCTGTATGCACGCGTCGGATTTTCGGAAGTTGGTCGGCGTTCTGCTTATTATCGCGGTAATGATGGCGTGATGCGCGATGCTATTACCATGCGGCAGTCCAGGATTGCGACAGGCGCAGACTGATCGGTCATTGCAGAATTGTCCCGAAAGTGGCAGTAATCCGCGCGGCGGGACAAATATTGCAATATTCGCCGACCAATCTTCTGGGTAAAAATAATAAGGAACAGTCTCATGTCCGATCAAGCCGATACCAATGAGATGCTGGTTACCCTGACCGCCGACATTGTCGCCGCGCACGTCAGCAACAACAGCGTCGCCATTTCCGATCTTTCGCTGCTCATCAACAATGTCCATGCCGCGCTGTCGGGGCTGGGCGGCGCGCCCGTCATCGAGGAAAAGCTGGTCCCCGCCGTGTCGATCCGCACCTCGGTCAAGCCCGACTTCATCACCTGTCTCGAAGATGGCAAGAAGTTGAAGATGCTGCGCCGCCATTTGATGACGCATTATGGCATGACCCCCGACGACTATCGCGCCAAATGGGGCCTGCCCGCCGACTATCCGATGGTCGCCCCGAACTATGCCGAAAAGCGCCGCGCGCTGGCCAAGGAAATCGGCCTCGGCACCAAGGGCCGCGGCGGCGGGCGCAAGCGCAAGGCGAAGGCCTGACGCCTTTGGCTTCGGCCCTGGGGAGTAACAGGATGGGGCGGCGCCACCGGGTGCCGCCCTTGTCCTATCGCGGGTGCGACCCTATACAGTTATGATAACAAAGACGCGGCTGCATCTTGCAGGAAAGGCGAGCATGTCCGGTACCATCGATCTTGAAGCCCTGTGCCACGAAAAGGGGCTCCGCATTACCGAGCAGCGCCGCATCATCGCGCGGGTGATCTCGGATTCCGAGGACCATCCCGACGTCGAGACGCTGTATGAGCGCGCATCAAAGGTCGACAGCGGCATTTCGATCGCTACCGTCTATCGCACCGTGCGCCTGTTCGAAGAGGCGGGCATCCTCGATCGTCACGATTTCGGCGACGGCCGCTCGCGCTACGAAGCCGCGCCCGAGGCGCATCACGATCATCTGATCGACGTCGAAACGGGCAAGGTGATCGAATTCGTCGATCCCGAGCTGGAGGCGTTGCAAAAGGTGATCGCCGAACGACTGGGCTTCCGCCTCGTCGATCATCGCATGGAGTTGTATGGTGTCGCCCTCGATCGCAAGCGCGACTAGACCCGATCGGGTTACCTGGCGCACGATCGCCCGCCTGACCCTGATGGTGCTGGCGCTGCTGTTCCTGATCGTGCCGCATCTCCTGTATCGCGCCGTCGGGCGGCCATCGCCGATGGTCATGGCGTTCCTCAACGCGGTTGGCTGGATTGCCGGGCTGCGTATCCGCACCACCGGCACCCGGTTGCGCCGTGACGTGCTGTTCGTGTCGAACCACGTCAGCTGGCTCGACATTCTTGCGCTTGGTGGCGCGGCGCGGTCTGCCTTCGTGTCGAAGGCGGAGGTGAAGACGACGCCGCTCGTCGGCTGGCTCGCCGATCAGAACAGCACCATCTATGTCCAGCGCGAAGCGAAGCGCGATATTCACAGTCAGGCGAACAGCCTGCGCGACGCCCTCGCGCGCGGACGCCCGGTGACGCTGTTTCCCGAGGGGACGACCGGTCCCGGCGACGGCCTGCTGCCGTTCCGCGCCTCACTGTTTCAGGCGATCATTCCGACCCCGCCGAACTTGCGCGTTCAGCCGGTGTTCCTCGATTATGGGCCGCAGGCGAGCGACATTGCCTGGCTCGACCCCGAATCGGGGCTGGGCAATTTCAAGCGACTGCTCGCGCGCAAACGGGTGATCCCGCTGACCATCCATTATCTCGATCCCTTGCCCGACCAGGCCGAGCAGGATCGCAAGGCAATCAACGAGGCGGCTCGCGCCGCGATCGCCGCCGAAATCGTGGCGGCTTCCGCAGCGCCGCGGCATCGCCTATAGCGCGCCGATGACCTCCGACTCCCCCAAGCCTGCCAAAACCTTTCACGTCAAATCCTTCGGTTGCCAGATGAACGTCTATGACGGCGACCGCATGGCCGAGATGCTGGGCGCTGAAGGCTATGTCGCCGCCGCCGACGGCGCCGACGCCGACCTCGTCGTACTCAACACGTGCCACATCCGCGAGAAGGCGGCCGAGAAAGTCTATTCGGACATTGGCCGGTTGAAACGCGCCGATGGCAGCACCCCGACGATCGCTGTCGCAGGCTGCGTCGCGCAGGCCGAGGGCGCCGAAATTGCGCGCCGCGCGCCGAGCGTCGACGTCGTCGTCGGTCCGCAGGCCTATCATCGTCTGCCCGAATTGATCGCGCGCGCGGCCAAGGGCGAGAAGGCGGTCGACCTCGACATGCCGGCGATGAGCAAGTTCGGCGCGCTGCCGGGTCGCGCCGCGGGCCAGCGTCCCTCAGCCTTCCTGACCGTGCAGGAAGGGTGCGACAAATTCTGCACCTACTGCGTCGTCCCCTATACCCGCGGTGCCGAAATCAGCCGACCCTTCGCCGACCTGATCGCCGAGGCGCGGGCTCTGATCGCGGGCGGCGCGCGCGAAATCACCCTGCTCGGCCAGAACGTCAACGCGTGGGACGGTGAAGACGACAAGGGCCGCAGCATCGGCCTCGACGGCCTGATCCGCGAGCTGGCGCGTGAGGATGGTCTCGAACGCATCCGCTACACCACCAGCCACCCTAACGACATGACCGACGGGTTGATCGCCGCGCATGGCGAGGTCGCCAAGCTGATGCCCTTCCTCCACCTGCCGGTGCAGGCGGGTAGCGACCGCATCCTTGCCGCGATGAACCGCAGTCACACCACCGACAGCTATTTGCGCGTCATCGAACGCGTCCGCGCGGTGCGCCCCGACATCGCGATCTCGGGCGACTTCATCGTCGGCTTCCCCGGCGAGACCGAGGCGGATTTCCAGGCGACGCTCGATCTGATCCACCAGACGCGCTACGCGATGGCCTACAGCTTCAAATATTCGCGTCGCCCCGGCACCCCCGCCGCGACGATGGACGACCAGATTGCGGACGAGGTGATGCACGATCGCCTCCAGCGGTTGCAGGCGCTACTCAACGAACAGCAGCAAGCGTTCAATGAAGCGAGCGTCGGTCGCACAACGCGGCTGCTCCTGGAACGCAAGGGCAAATTGGACGGCCAGCTGATTGGCAAGACGCCGTGGCTGCAATCGGCGCATGTGATCGCGCCGGGGCTGGCGATCGGCGACATGATTGATGTGCGGATCGTATCGGCGGGTGCCAACAGCGTCGCCGCCGAAGCCCTGATGGAAGAGGTCGCCTAGTGCGACCGGCGGACGCTGTCTCCACGAAGACACACTATGCCTCCTTCCGTCGAATTACGACCCCGCAAGTTATGGACTCCCGCCTTGGCGCGACTACAGTCATGTTCTCGATCGAAGGAGCCTTGCCCATATGACGAAACGCCCGCTGACTGCTTCGACCCCCGCCGAACCCGGCGACCGCGTCCGACTGACTGCGGAGTTTGAGCGCACGCAGCTGTTGGGCATTTTGTTCGGCGAGTTCGACCGCAATCTGGTCGGCATCGAAAACCGCCTCGGCGTCTATATTTCGGCGCGCGGCAACCGCGTGCAGATCGAGGGTGAGGCCGAAGCCGCAGCGCGCGCTCGCGACGTGCTGGTCGACCTCTATAACCGCATCGAACAGGGGCAGGAGGTCGACGCCGGGATGGTGGATGGCGTCATCGCGATGTCGGCGCAGCCGACCCTCGACGGCATCATTCGCCATGACAAGGACGAAGCGCCGACGGTGATGATCCGCACGCGCAAGAAAACGATCGTGCCGCGCGCCCCGTCGCAGGTGCCCTATATGAAGGCGCTGGCCCGCGAGGACATCATCTTCGCCCTTGGCCCGGCGGGGACCGGCAAGACCTATCTCGCGGTCGCGCAGGCAGTGGCGCAGTTGATCACCGGCAGCGTCCAGCGCCTGATCCTGTCGCGCCCCGCGGTCGAAGCGGGCGAGAAGCTCGGCTTCCTGCCCGGCGACATGAAGGAAAAGGTCGATCCGTATCTGCGCCCGCTCTACGACGCGCTCCACGACTGCCTGCCCGCCGAACAGGTCGAGCGCCGCATCGCGAGCGGCGAAATCGAAATCGCGCCGCTCGCCTTCATGCGCGGGCGGACGCTGGCCGATGCCTTCATCATCCTCGACGAGGCGCAGAACACGACGATCCCGCAGATGAAGATGTTCCTGACCCGCTTTGGCATGAACAGCCGGATGGTCATCTGCGGCGACCCGAAACAGGTCGATCTGCCGATTCCCGCATCATCGGGTCTGGCCGACGCGGTCAGCCGCCTGGAAGGGGTGGAGGGCATCAACGTCAGCTACTTCACCAGCGCCGACGTCGTCCGCCACCCGATCGTCGGGCGGATCGTCGATGCGTATGAGGGGCCGGGGGCTTAACGCGACCGACGCCGGTTTCGCGGTGGGGCGCGCCTTGGGTTTCGCAGCATACTCCGGCTTCGGGCCGCCCCATGATCCAAAGTTCAGGAAAGTTCAGCCCTGTGCGCGCCGCGATTTGGACTTTGCCGGGCAATTGGATGCGCCCGGCACGCCCGACGTGACGCACCCACCGCAAGCCAGGCGGCGCCGCTTTTGTCCAGCATTTGAAAGAGCCTGATAGAAGCTGGCACGGCCGAACAATGTAGGAAAGACCTATTTGAAGGCGGCGTCCGCTTTGGGGTGGGGGGCTGCCATACCCCACCCTCGTCATTCCCGCGAAAGCGGGAACCCAGGGACAGGCCCGCCGACGCACGCTCTGGGTCCCCGCTTTCGCGGGGATGACGAAGTCAAGAAATGCGGAACATCCGCAATTGGTCGCTTTCAGTCCCTCGATTCCGATAGGCAAAGCATGAACGGAACGGGTTGCGCCGCCGCTTCACAAGTCCGCCCTGCTGAACTTGTTTCAGCATCCACGGCCCGGACTCTCGTCTCACGCCGAGTTGAACGAAACAGCAGGTCATGGACCCTGAACCACGCTCGGGGTGACGATGGTGGAGAGGGCGGCCTCTCGCCAGTGTCGGTCGATGACCCCAATATGCTGCTGCTTCGCCTGCCATTATTCAAGAATGATTCGCAATAGCATATTGACGCCCTGATTTCCCGCGCCTAGAGCACCGCTATTGCGAGTCAGTCGCAATCAATCAGGGGAAGAAATTTGACCGAACACCGTTCGCCGCCGGCCGTCCGCCTTGCCGCAGGCACTGCGCTGGGCCTCGCGCTCGCCGCCGCCGCGACCCCGGCTTTGGCGCAGGACAATGACGGCGACTATTGGGCAGCGCGCAAGAACCAGATCGTTGTCACCGCGACGCGCACCGCGGTGAAGGCTGAAGACATTCCGGTCACCGTCACCGTGAAAAGCGATGAGCAGATCGCCGACGAGCTGGTCACCGACATCCGCGACCTCGTCCGCTTCGAACCGGGAGTCAGCGTCCAGCGCCAGCCTGCGCGCTTCGGCGCCGCGCTCGGTGCGACCGGCCGTGCGGGCAACGACAGTTTCAACATCCGCGGCATCGGCGGCAACCGCGTCCTGATCCAGGTCGATGGCGTGCGCGTCCCCGATGGCTTCAGCTTTGGCGCCCAGGCGTCGGGGCGCGGCGACTATGTCGACCTCGGCCTCGTCAAATCGGTCGAGATCCTGCGCGGCCCGTCGTCGGCGCTCTATGGCAGCGACGGGCTGGCGGGTGCGGTCAGCTTCATCACCTCCGACCCGTCGGACTTCCTCGCAGAAGGAAAGAATATCGGCGGCCTTGTCCGTGCGAGCTACAGCAGCGCCGACGAAGAGTTCAGCGAAACCGCGATCCTTGCGGGGCGCAGCGGCGACTGGTCGGCGATGGCCGCCTATACCCGCCGCGACTACAAGGAGCTCGAAAATCAGGGCAGTCTTGGCACCGCGGGCGGCATCGGCGCGACGCGCACATTGGCCAACCCTCAGGATGGTCGGTCGGACGCCGCGCTGGCGCGCATCGTCTATGATCCCGCCAGCGGCCACAAGCTGCGCCTGACCGGCGAATATCTCGACACGCGCCTCTACACCAACGGTCTGTCGGGGCGCAGCGCCTCGGTCGATCGCCTGGAGGGTTTCGACACCGGGGAACGCAAGCGCGTGTCGCTCGACTGGAGCTGGGAAGGCGAGGGGGCGATCGATTTCGCCCGCGTCGCACTCTATTGGCAGGACGGCGAGGATCGCCAATATACCGAGGAAGATCGCACCCCGCTTCCCGACCGCACCCGCCTCAACACCTTCGAAAACCGCGTCTTCGGCGCCTCGGCCGACGCGCGCGCCGATTTTGCCACCGGCGCGATTACCCACCGCCTCGTGTTCGGCGGCGACATCAGCCAGACGCGCCAGCGCGGCCTGCGCGGCGGCACCGTGCCGCCTGCCGGCGAAACCTATCCGACGCGCGCTTTCCCCAGCACCGATTTCACCCGCGCCGGGCTGTTTGTCGGCGACGAGATCGCGGTCGCGGGCGGGCGCCTTCTGCTCTATCCGGCGCTACGCTTCGACTGGTATGATTTGTCGCCCGACAACGACCCGCTGCTGCCGACCTTTCGTGGTGCCAAGCAGGACGGTTCGCGGCTGTCACCGAAGTTCGGGGCGGTATGGAAAATCACCAACGAAGTGAGGCTGTTCGCCAATTATGCGACCGGGTTCAAGGCGCCCGAACCAGGGCAGGTCAACCAGTTCTTCGAAAACCTGACCTCGCCCTTCTCGGCCTATCGGACGCTGCCCAACCCCGATCTTGGACCCGAGCGCAGCGAAAGTTTCGAAGGTGGCGCGCGCTTTTCCAGCGACGCAGTCAGCCTTGACCTGACCGCCTTTTCGGCGCGCTACAAGGACTTCATTAGCCAGGAGCAGGTTGGCGGGGTCGGGACGATCGCCAATCCGATCCTCTTTCAATTCGTGAATCTCGATCGCGTCCGGGTCAAAGGAGCCGAGGCGCGGTTCGAGGGGCGAGCGTCGTCCGGCCTGTATGCGACGCTCGCCCTATCCTATGCCAAGGGTGACATCATCGACCCCGACGGCGTCCGTTCGCCGCTGTCGTCGATCGATCCGCTCAAGCTCGTCGCCGGGGTGGGGTATCGCGAGGCGCAGGGGCGCTTCGGCGGTCAGATCATCATGACCCACGCCGCGCGCAAGGAGGCATCGCGCGCCAACGGCCTGTGCACCCCCGAATGTTTCCGCCCCGACGGGTTCACCATCCTCGACGCGACCGCCTTTGCGCGGATCACCGACGGGCTGACGCTGCGCGCCGGGGTCTTTAACATCCTCGACAAGAAATACAGCTGGTGGAGCGATGTTCGCGGGCTCGCGATGGGCGGCACCGCGACGGCGCCGACCGTTCCGGCGAGCGCCGACGCCTATACCCAGCCCGGCCGCAACGCGAGCGTATCGCTCAGCTTCCGTTTCTAACAACAGACAGAAGGACTGCATGATGAAATCCTATCGCAAGATCGCCGCCGGGCTGTTGTTGCTCACCGCCGGGCTGCCCGTCGCCGCCTTCGCCCACCCGCCGATCGCCGCCGATGCCGCCGCGGCCAGTTTTGAACAGGACCGCGCCGACATATTGGCGATGGCGGGCAATTACCGCGTCAGCTTTAACATGCAGGAATCGACACGCTGGGATCCGACCTACGAAGTGCTCGAACCCAAACGCTCGGGCGGCAACGAGGTCGTCCGCGTGATCGAGGACACCGGCCGCAAGATCAGCCTGCAGCATATGCTGGTCATCACCGGCGATGACGACAAGAGCATGATCATCAAGCATTGGCGGCAGGACTGGGAATATGAGCCCGCGAAAGTGCTGGTCTATTCGGACCGCAATGCGTGGACGTGGGAAGATGTCCCCGAACGGATGCGGACCGGCCGCTGGTCGCAGACGGTGTATCAGGTTGATGACAGCCCGCGTTATGGCGGATGGGGTCAGTTCGAAACGCAGGGCGGTGTTCGCCGCTGGCGCTCAAGCTGGACGTGGCGCCCGCTCGCGCGCCGCGATGCCGTGCGTAATCCGGTGTACGACCGCTATCTGTCGATCAACCGCCACCAGCCCAGCCCCGATGGCTGGGTCCATTGGCAGGATAATACCAAGATGGGGACGAAGGACGGCAAGCTGGTGCCGATCGTCCAGGAATATGTCCTCAACACCTATATCAAATATGACCAATATGATGTGAAAGCCGCCGACGATTATTGGGCCGCGACCAAGGACTATTGGGCCGCGGTGCGCGCCGAATGGGACCGCGTTGCCGCGACCAAGGGCGGCATTGCGATCAACGAGGAAGCGCAGACCGGCACCGTGATCAGCGGGCGCCTGCTCGAAATGGCCGACGAGGTGCAGGACAAAAAACTGACCACCGCCAAGGCGATCGCCGAGGCGAAGAAGCTGATCGAGGCGAATACGCGCAAGCTGTGACATCTTCACGATGTGAAGCCTGCAACCGGGGCGGCCGCAGCGGTCGCCCCAGTTTTATGGCGGTGCAACGCGATGTCGGCTTTGGGGTAGGAAGCTGCCATTCCACAACTTCGTCATCCCCGCGAAAGCGGGGACCAGAGCGTGCGTAAGCTAACCCCACCCTGGGTTCCCGCTTTCGCGGGAACGACGAAGTTGTAGGATCCGGAACGTCTACTTCTGGTCGAAAACCGCCATCAACCGCTTACTGCGCTGCTATTTCCTCGCCCCGTCCACGCTCCAAATCCCAGCCCCGCGCGTCGCGATGAACAGGAAAAGGAAGCAGTAGAGCGCGATCGTTTCGCCGCCGTTGACGATCGGGAAGGGGCTTTGCATCCCGTGCGCGACCCAATAGCCGACCGCCGACATGCCACTGGCGATAAACGCGGCGGGGCGGGTGAACAGGCCGATGACGATCAATGCGCCCGCGATCAGCTCGATCGCCCCCGCAGCCTGCAACATCGGGTTCAGCGGATAGGGAAAAGCGACGGGGAAATTAAAGAATTTCTGCACCCCATGCGCCAGAAACAACAGGCCTGCGACGATACGCAGCAGCGCATAGGCCTGTTCGCCAAAACCATCGAGAAATTTCATGATCGGACCCCTCCTCATCATTGTCGAGGTGGGCAGGCTAGCCGATTTTCAATCCGGCGCGAGACTATTTTACATGCCATGTCACATCCGCCGATCCTGTCTCGTCATGTCGGTACAACCCAACCAAAGGAGACAGAATATGACCGTCGTAACCGACCCCTTCGCCGCCGCGCCGCAGCTGATGAAACAGTGGATGGGCGTCAGCCTTGCGGTGCAGGACAGCCTGGAGCCGAGCCTGATCGAGCTGGTGAAAATCCGCGCTTCGCTGCTCAACGCCTGCGCCAATTGCATCAACATGCACACTACCGAAGCCCGCACCAAAGGCGAGACCGAGCAGCGCCTTTATCTGCTTGCGGCATGGCACGAAGCGCCCGTCTATACCCCGCGCGAACGCGCTGCGCTGGCATGGACCGACGCCTTGACCCGTCTGTCCGAAGGCCACACACAACGGGCGGCCAAAGACGGGCTCGAAGCGCATTTTACGCCGGAGGAACAGGTGAAGCTGACGCTGATGATCAACATCATCAATGGCTGGAACCGCCTCGCGGTCGGTTTCGACCTGTGGTTTGAACAGCCGGCGGCCAAGGCGGCCTGATGACCCGGACGGGTTCCCATGACGCGGCGGACGCGGCGGACAGTTTCGACCCGCTGCGTCCGCTGCTCACCCGCGTTGCCTACCGCATGCTCGGCTCGGTCGCCGATGCCGAGGATGTGGTGCAGGATGCCTTCATCCGCTGGCTCGGCACCGACCGGGCCGCGGTGCGCGAGCCCGCGGCGTTCCTGCGCCGCACTGTGACCCGGCTCTGCCTCGACCAGATCAAGTCGGCCCGGCGCAGCCGCGAGACCTATATCGGCCCGTGGCTTCCTGATCCGCTGGTCGAGGAGGAAGAGGAGGACGACGTCACCTTGCCGCTGATGCTGGCGCTCGAACGCCTGTCGCCGCTCGAACGCGCCGCTTTCCTGCTCCACGACGTTTTCGGCGTCGGCTTCGACGAGGTCGCGGCGACGATCGACCGCGATCCTGCCGCAACGCGCCAGCTCGCGGCGCGCGCCCGCACCCATGTCCGCGACGCGCGCCCGCGCTACAAGCTCGAAAAGGCGCAGGGACTCCAGATCGCCGATGCCTTCTTCGCCGCCTCGCGCAGCGGCGACATGGCCGCACTCGGCGCATTGCTCGCCGCCGATGTCGGCCTGTGGTCCGATGGCGGCGGCAAGCGGCCCGCTGTCGACCGACCGGTGCTGGGGCTGGCGACGGTGCTGAAATTGCACCGCAGCCTCGCCGTGCTGTTCGGCAAATATGGCTCGACACTGGTTCGCACCGGACTGATCAATGGCCTACCGGGCTTTGTCACCCGCGAGGCGGACGGCCAACTGCAAACGACGGCGCTGGAGATCGCCGACGGCAAGGTCGCCGCCATCTATGTCGTCCGCAATCCCGACAAGTTAAGCCATATGCATTGAACGGGACGGCGGTTGACGACCGAAACTTTTCGTCGTCCTCGCGAAGGCGGCGGCCGCGGGCAGTTTATGCAGCGACGCAGGAAAAGGCTGCTTACGGCCCCCGCCGCCGCGGGGGCGACGATAGGGGCGAATGTCCGCTCCCCACCCCAGGCCGGGCTGTCCGAAACATTTTCGCTGTCCTACATCGCGCCGCGGCACTAGCGTCGCTCCATGATCAGCATCGAACTCCTGCGCGCCGCACCCGCCATCCGAAAAACGCGATTTGCCAGTGAAGTTGCGCAGTTTTCTGCCGTTTTTAATATCGGGCGTTGTTCATGCTGAGCGTCGAAGCCCACGCCGCGACACCCTGGCCCGATGCGCTCGATTGGGAGGTGCGGGCCGGCGACGCGGTTGCTGCGGCGCTCGCGCTGACGCCGTATGCGATGCTCGCCGATGCCGCGCCGCTGGTCGAGGTCGCGGTGCGGCTGACCGACGATGCCGAGGTGCAGGCGCTCAACCGCGATTTTCGGGGCAAGGACAAGCCGACCAACGTGCTGTCTTTTCCGCAGGTTCAGGACGACCTTCTCGAAGGGCTGGCGAACAGCGATGACAGCGAGATATTGCTCGGCGACATCGTGCTGGCGCGCGAAACTTGCGCGCGCGAGGCGGATGAAAAGCGGATCACATTGACCGACCATGCCACCCATCTGATCGTTCATGGCACGCTGCATCTCGTCGGTTACGACCATATGGACGATGCGAGTGCCGCGGCGATGGAGGCGCTCGAGGTGAAAGCGCTTGCATCGCTGGGCATCGGCAATCCATATGCAGAGCTCGACTAACAGGGAAAAGCGCCACATCATGCCCGACGACCAGGGATCTTCGACCCGATCGGAAGAGGACAGTAGAACCGGCCTGCTGGCCGGGCTCCGGACATTGCTGTTCGGCGGCGACAAGGAACCGTCGCTGCGCGAACAGATCGAAGAGGTCATCGACGAGGCCGAGGAAGAAGGGCAGGAACGGCGCGGCAGCAATATCGTTGGCGACCTGTCGCCGATCGAGCGCAAGATGCTGCGCAACCTGCTCCATTTCGGCGAACAGACGGTTGACGATGTCGCGGTGCCGCGCGCCGACATCATCGCCATCCCCGAAAGCGCCAGCTTTGCCGAGATCGTCGCCCAATTCGCCGAGGCAGGGCACAGTCGTCTGCCCGTGTACCGCGGAAACCTGGATGAAGTGGTCGGGATGATCCACGTCAAGGATGTGTTCGCGGTGTTGGCCGAGGGCCGCCCGCCGCCGCCGCTGATCGACCTGATCCGCCAGCCGCTCTATGTCCCGCAATCGATGGGGGTGCTCGATCTGCTCGCCGAAATGCGCGCCAAGCGCACCCATCTGGCGATCGTGATCGACGAATATTCGGGCACCGAAGGCCTGTTGACGATCGAGGATCTGGTCGAGGAAATCGTCGGCGAGATCGAGGACGAGCATGACGACGAGCCAACCGCCTTGTTCGCGCCCGGCGAAGGTGGCTGCTGGGACGCCGATGCGCGCGCCGAACTCGACGATGTCGGCGAAGCGATCGATCCGCGGCTGGCCGAGGTCGAGGAAGATGTCGATACGCTGGGCGGCCTCGCCGCGGTTCTCGCAGGCCATGTGCCGCAGGTCGGCGAGATTTTGCTGCATCCCAGCGGCTGGCGGATCGAGGTGACCGAGGCCGACGAACGCCGCGTCCATCGCCTGCGCCTGCATCCGCCGGTCGTCGTTGATCTGGAGGCGCCGTCCGAAACGGGGGATTAGGCCGCTACCTAATCGTCGATATTGATCACATTGTAGCGCAGCGCTTCTTTCCGGGTCAGACAGCGGCGGGTCGAACGGTCGCTGCCGGTCGCGACCGCCTTTTGCCGATACATGATGTCGGACAGCAGGTCGCGCGAGACATCGAGGCGGATCAGCAGGTCATTGTCCTCGGTCGCCATCAGCGCCGCTTCGCGTTCGACATCGCTGATCAGCTCGGTGGTCGATTCGGTGCCCAGCGCGACGCTCGACTGGATCGCATCCTTGTCGCCGGTCATCGTGAACATATGGACCATGAAATGACCGCCGGGGTCGATGGTGCGGGCGCGGCCGCCCATGAAGACGAAATTGCACGCGCTGAAACAGGTCCACCCCGACGGGATGCGGGTCACCATCTGCCGCTCTTTGCTGAATTTGCGGATCAGCAGGCCCGCGGCGTTACCGGCGCGGGCATCGCCGCCGGGCGAGCGGATCCAAATCTCGCTGATTGACGGATTGTCGGTCAGGACTTTTTCCAGCCGTGCCGGAAGCCCGCTGTCGACGCGCCCTTCGGCGAGCAGCACCAGTTCGCCACTGCGCTTGAACGGCGTCAGCACCATCATCTTGTAATCGGACCAATTGGGTGTCGCCGGGCAGGTCGGATTGTCAGGGTCCATGCCAGCCGGCGCCGCCGCGGCGGTGCATGCCAGCAGCGCGGCGAGCGCGGTGACCGATTTGATCCAGCTGCGCATGTCACCCCTCCCCATTCCGTTCGTCTCTAATCCACTGCAGGTGCCAAAACAATATCGCGGCATGGCGGCGTCACGGTATGATCGGCGTCACTGACCGAGCTTGTGGGGCCAGTTATTCCGGCCTAGCCTTTGAAATCAGGGGTGGGGGAACAGGATATGCGGACCAGGTTGCGGCACAATTCGGCGCTCGTCGTCGTCGGGTTATTATTGTCCGGCAGCGCGGTCGCCGCCGCGGGGCAGGGGACACCGGGCCAGAGCGAAAGCGACAAGGCCTATGTCCCGCCGGTCGTTGCCGAACCCGCGCTGCCCGCGCTGCCGAACCGGCCGACGCTCGATACCGACAGCTATCCGGGCTGCCGCGAAGATTATCGCAAGAAAAAGTCGCCGTTCGATCGGGCCGAGGCGATCAACCGCTGCACTGTCGCGATCGACACCTATTATCGCCAGACAATGCTGCCCTATCGCCAAGCGATGATCGCCTATCAGGATGCCTTGTCGTCACTCTATTCGACCCAGGTTGGCGCCAATAAACGTTACTCAGCCGCAACGCAGGATCGCTTCTTCCAATCGGTAATGGCCGAACATGCGGCCTCCAATCCCGAAGGGGCCAACCTTGCCGCCTATCGCGGCGTCGAGGCGCAATATCAGACCGATCGCGCCTATCTGGCTGACCGCTTCTGCTTCAACACCGGCTGCAACGGTTATCCGGCCCCGGTTTCGGTAGCTCAGCAAACGGAAGGCGCCGACAAGCCTGCGAAGAAAAAGGACGATGAGGCCAGGCGCGCCGATAGCGCCAGTCCCGACGCCAAATGCAAACGTGCGCGCAAGCGTGGCGGTGCGCTCGGCGGACTGATCGGCGGGGTGGCCGGCAACGCGGTCGGGCTGAAAGGCATCGGCACCGCGGTGTCGGGACTGTTCGGCGCGGTGCTCGTCGCTGAGATCGCGTGCCAGCTTGATGAAAAAGAGCAGAAGGTAGCCGCGGAGGCGACCGTCGCGGTCACCAAGAAAGAAGAGGTCGGCGCAACCGCAAATTGGACGAGCCCGACGCGCGAAGGCGTGGCAGGGTCGTCGACGATCACCGCGCTCAACACCGAACCCAATGGCAGCAAATGCCTGTCGATCACCGACATCGCTATCGTCGAGGGTGAGGAGACACGCGTGTCAAAGCGCATGTGCCGCACAAAACCCGGCGAGCCATACAGCATCATGGCCTGACGGCGACGTTGCGTTTGCGCGGCGAGGGGGTTAGCGCAGGCGCGATGGACGTCTCCGACCTGCGTATCGCCCTGTTCAGCGGCAATTACAACATGACCACCGACGGCGCGAACAAGGCGCTGAACCGCCTGGTCGGCTATCTGTTGGCGCATGGCGCCGCCGTGCGCGTCTATTCGCCAACCGTCGCCAATCCCGATTTCGCACCGACCGGCGACTTGGTCAGCGTACCGTCGTTCGCGATTCCCGGCCGCAGCGAATATCGTATCCCGGTGACCTTCTCATCGCGGGTGCGGCAGGATATTTCTGCCTTCGCGCCAAATGTCGTCCACATTTCCAGCCCCGATCGTGTCTCGCGGCAGGCGGCGGCGTGGGCGCGGCGGCGACGGTTGCCGGTTGCCTGTTCGGTCCACACGCGCTTTGAAACCTATTTTCGCTATTACAACCTGTCGTTCCTGGAACCGATCGTAGTCGCATGGTTGCGTAAGCTCTATCGCAAGTGCGACGCGCTGATCGCACCGTCGGAAAGTTTCGCCCAGGTGTTGCGCGACCAGCGGATGAATTACGACATCGGTATCTGGACCCGCGGCGTCGAGCAGGGGATTTTCAACCCGGGGCGCCGCGACGCCGATTGGCGCCGCTCGCTCGGCATCGAAGACGATGTGCCCGCAATCGCCTTCCTCGGGCGGCTGGTGATGGAAAAGGGACTCGACGTCTTTGCCGACGCCATCGACGTGCTGGCGCGGCGCGGGGTACCGCACCGGGTGGTCGTGATCGGCGAAGGACCAGCGGGCGAATGGTTCGAATCAAGGCTGCCGAACGCCAGCTTCATCGGATTTCAGGGCGGCGAGGATCTGGCGCATGCGCTGGCGTCGTGCGACATTTTCTTCAACCCGTCGGTCACCGAAACTTTTGGCAATGTCACGCTTGAGGCGATGGCATGCGGGCTACCGGTCGTCGCGGCGCGCGCCACGGGCAGCGCCAGCATCGTCAAGCATGGCCAGACCGGCTATCTTGTTCCGCCGGGTTCGATCACCGGCTTTGCCGATCATTTGCAGCGCTATTGCCGCGATGTTCAACTCCGCGCCGACCATGGCGCCGCGGCGGTGCTGGAGAGTGGCGCCTATCAATGGGACGCGATCAACCAGGCGGTCGCCGACACCTATCTGCGCCTGATCCGCCAGAAACAGCGGCGCGGGGGCTGAGCGTCCGATGGCCGATGACTTGTTCGGCGGGGACGCACCGGTGCAGCGCGAGGGCGCCGCGACCGGCCCAGTCCCGCTCGCCGAGCGCCTGCGCCCCCGCGCGCTGGCGGACGTTGTCGGGCAGGAGCATCTGACCGGACCCGAAGGCACGATCGGGCGGATGGTGGCGGCGGGGCAATTGTCGTCGATCATCCTGTGGGGGCCGCCGGGGACCGGCAAGACAACAATCGCGCGGCTGCTCGCCGAGGCGGTGGGGATGCGCTTTTCGGCGCTGTCGGCGGTCTTCTCGGGGGTTGCCGACCTTCGGCAAGCCTTTGCCGATGCCGAAAAAATGGCGGCAGCGGGCAAACGAACGTTGCTGTTCGTTGACGAAATCCACCGTTTCAATCGCGCCCAGCAGGATGGGTTCCTGCCCTATGTCGAGCGTGGCACGGTGGTGCTGGTCGGCGCGACGACCGAGAACCCCAGCTTTGCCTTGAACGCGGCGCTGCTGTCGCGGGCGCAGGTGCTGGTGCTGCACCGGTTGGGCGAGGACGCGCTGGCGATGCTCGTTGCGCGCGCCGAGGCCGACATCGGGCGCAACCTCCCGGTCACCGACGATGCGAAGGTGGCGTTGGTCGCGAGCGCTGACGGCGACGGACGCTTCCTGCTCAACCAAGTCGAAACATTGTTCGCGGCCGCGATTCCCGATCCGCTCGACCCTGCCGAGCTCTCGCAGTTTCTGCATCGCCGGATGCCGGTCTATGACAAGGATCGCGACGGTCACTACAATCTGATTTCGGCGCTGCACAAGGCGCTGCGCGGGTCCGATCCGCAGGCGTCGCTCTATTATCTCGCGCGGATGCTGGTGGCGGGCGAAGAGCCGCTCTATGTGCTGCGGCGGTTGGTGCGCTTTGCCAGCGAGGACATCGGTCTGGCCGATCCGCAGGCGCTGGTGCAATGCCTGGCCGCAAAGGATGCCTATCAGTTTCTGGGCTCGCCCGAGGGCGAACTGGCGATCGTGCAGGCGTGTCTGTATCTCGCCACCGCGCCCAAATCGAACGCGGCCTATGCGGCACAAAAGGCGGCTTTTGCGTCGGCGCGCGACACTGGATCGCTGGCCCCGCCCGCGAATATCCTCAATGCCCCGACCAAGCTGATGAAGGATCTGGGTTATGGGGCGGGTTATGCCTATGACCATGACGCCCCCGACGGCTTTTCGGGCGCCGACTATTGGCCCGATGGCATGGGCGCCCACATCTATTATCAGCCGACCGATCGTGGCTTCGAAAAGCGGATCGCCGAACGCATCGCCTGGTGGGACGAACAGCGCCGGAGCCGGAGCGGCGAATGAACGGCCGCGCGTGAATTATTCAAACGGCGGGTAGCGTTCGAACGCAGGCATGCTGCCGAGATTCTCCATCCAGCCGATGCGTTCGGCGGTCTGAATCTGCACCTGCGCCGGGATCAGGCTGGGATCGTCGAGGGTTGCCGACTGCACATCAATCTGACCCGGAAAAATCGCTTCGCTGGTATAGAATAAACCGGTGCCGCATTCGCCGCAGAAATGGCGGCGACCATGTTCGGACGATGCATAGATTTTGGGCGTGCCGGTGATTTCGATTTCGTCCTGATTAACCAGCGCCCACCCGACCATCGGCGCGCCGGCGTGGCGGCGGCAGTCGCTGCAATGGCACAGCGCATGATGCTGCACCGCCGTCGACATTGAATAGCGGATTGCGCCGCAGTGACATTGGCCGCTGGCGCGAGGCGTCGAATCACTCATGCTTGTTCTCCCTGTCCCAAGAACGAGAACATAACATAAACATTGTTGCAAACGCAATTGCCGTCTGCGTCAATCGCCCAGATCGACCTGATGCGCCTCAGCCCACGCCTGATACTGACCGCGCGGATTCGATGCGGGCTGGCCGAGGATAGCGGGCATGTCGGCGCGCAGCGCGCCAAGGTCGAGCGAGCGGATCATCGCTTTCACCGGGCCGACCCCGGCGGGGGTGATTGACAGGCGTTCGATGCCGACGCCAAGCAGCGCCATTGCCTCCAGCGGGCGCCCGCCCATTTCGCCGCACACGCCCAGCGCGACCTTGGTCCCCGCCACCGTCCGTACGACGCGGGCCAGATAACGCATGACGATCGGGGACAGCCAGTCATAGCGTTCGGCGAGGCGCGGGTGGGCGCGATCGGCGGCGAACAGGAACTGGGTCAGGTCGTTGGTCCCGACCGACAGGAAATCGAGGTGTGGCAGCATCAGGTCGAGCGTTTCGAGCAGCCCCGGCACTTCGAGCATGGCGCCATAGCGGATCGCGACCGGCAGCTTCTTATTGTGCTGCGCCAGCCATGCCCGTTGCCCGACGAACAGGTCGCGCGCAGCGGCATATTCCCAGGGTTCGGATACCATCGGGAACATGACGTTGAGCGTGCGGCCGGCGGCGGCCTCCATCAGCGCGCGCGCCTGCACCTTGAGCAGCCCTTCGCGTTCGAGCGCGAGGCGCAGCGCACGCCAGCCCATCGCGGGATTTTCTTCCTGCGCGCCGTCGCCGACATTCATATAGGGCAGCGCCTTGTCGCCGCCGATATCGACGGTGCGAAAGATCACTGGCCGGTCGCCTGCCGCATCGAGCACGTCGCGGTACAGGCGCTGCTGGCGGTCGCGCGACGGCAGCGTCGCCGACACCAGAAACTGGAACTCGGTGCGGAACAGCCCGATCCCGCGCGCGCCGGTGAGGTCGAGCGCGGCGATGTCTTCGCGCAGTCCGGCGTTGATCATCAGTTCGATCGGCACCCCGTCCTTGGTGACCGCGGGCAGATCGCGCAGCGCCGCCAGATTGGCTCGGCGCTTTTGCGAAATCTCCAGCTTGGCGTCGAAAGCGTCCTGCACCGCCTGCGTCGGGCGGACGTGCAGCGTCCCCGCTGCGGCATCGAGCAGTAGCAGATCGCCTTCGCGGATCGAGGCGCGCACGTCGCTGACACGGCCGAGAACCGGAACCCCCATGGCGCGCGCGACGATGATGACATGGGCGGTCAGCGACCCTTCTTCCAGCACCACGCCTTTCAGGCGACGGCGGTCATATTCGAGCAGTTCGGCGGGGCCGAGATTGCGGGCGATCAGGATCGAATCCTGGCGCAGACCCATTTGCGCCGCGGTCCCCATCTGACCGGACACGATCCGGATCAGCCGGTTCGACAAATCCTCCAGATCGTGCATCCGGTCGCGCAGCAGAGCGTCGTCGATCTGCCGCATCCGCATACGGGTGCGCTGCTGGACGCGCTCGATCGCCGCCTCGGCGGTCAGGCCGCTGTCGATCGCCTCGTTGATCCGCCGCGACCAGCCCTCGTCATAGGCGAACATCTTGTAGGTCTCGATGACCTCCTCATGCTCGCCGCCGACCCCGAAATCGGCTTGGCTCGCCATGCGGTCGATCTGCTCGCGCATCTTGTCGAACGCGGCATAGACGCGGTGCCGCTCGGCCTCGGTATCGTCGGCGACGGTATGTTCGATGGTGATGCGCGGCTGGTGGAACACTGCGACCCCGGCGCCCATGCCATCGACCAGTTTCTGCCCGGCCAGCCGCTGCGCCGACTGATCGGCGGCGGCGGCGTCGGTGCGCGCCGCGGTATCGACCAGGTCGGCGTTGGTGATCAGTTCGGATAGTACCATGGCGACGGTTTGCAGCGTCTCGATCTCGATGTCGGCATAGCGCCGCGGGTCGGCGTGCTGGACGCAGAGGACGCCGACGGCGCGCTCGCGCCGGATGATCGGCACCCCGGCAAAGCTGTGGAACAATTCTTCGCCGGTTTCGGGACGGTAGGAAAAGTCGGGGTGCGCCGCGGCTTCGTCCAGGTTGAGCGTTTCGATCTGGTCGGCGATCATCCCGACCAGCCCTTCGCCAAGTCCCAACCGGGTGACGTGGACTGCTTCCTGTTTCAGGCCGCGCGTCGCATAAAGTTCGAGCGCGCCGTCGCGTAGCAGATAGATCGAGCAAACCTCGCTATCGAGGCATTCGCCGATAATCCCGACGACCTGATTGAGCTTGCCCTGCGCGTTCGCGCGCGACGCCATCACCTCGTGCAAGCGGGTCAGGATGGTCCGCGCCGACTGGGCCGCGGTCGAAGGAGGGGGCGGAGCATTGGTCATCGCTCCGCCCTGCTAACAGATGCTTGGCATCCTTGCTATGACCCCAAGTTAATTTCGCTTAAGGCCGATTTGCTATGGCTTGGCGGCGGCCATCTGGATCCCCGCGTCGGTCCGCGGCTGGTGGCCGCGCTGGGTGCGATAGGCGGCGAGTTCGACTTGGTAGCGCGCATAGGCGTCATAGAAATCGACGAAGGGTTGGTCGATCTGGGCCAGCATCGCAGGGGCCATCGTCATTGCGGCGGCGCTGTCCAGGCCGTGCACCTGCTGCGCGATCGAACCGGCGACGCGGCAGAATTGCTTTTGCGCCGGCGGCTGCGCGAAATAGTTGAACAGCTTCGTCGATGTGCGGTCGCGCGCGGCGATGCCATTGCTGCCGGTGGCGCGCCCCAGCCGCGCGATCACCGCGGTCTCCGCGGAACGGATCAGCCCGCCATGACGGGCGATTATGCCGTTATAGTCGGCGACGAGTTGCAACGAGCCCGGATGGCGGCAGCCGATCGCCGCGACGTTGAGTGCGATCCGCAGGTTCCAGAACGCGTCGTGACCGGTCAGTTCCCGGTTGGGCGTCGCAAATTCGCCGCGCGCGTCGCGCGGCGGCAGACGCAGGTTCGGCGCCGCAAACCCCGGTGCCTCCGGTTCCTGCAGGCCATATTGTGCCGCTGCGGGTGCAGCAGCCAGCGCCGCCGCACACGCGGCAGCGAGTCCGATCCATCTGGTCATGTTCCCAATTCCCCCAATGCTCCCCTGAGCAATGCCGGGCGGTCCCGGCAACAGGGAGACTAAGGCGAAAAAGGGAGTCGAAAGGTTGCCGGAAATTCATCATGAACTGCGGGGTAAGGCTTTGCCGCAGCCTTTGGTTGACGACGCGGGATCGCGCGTCTTGGTCTGGCAAAGATGGAAAAGCATCGCTTTTTTCGGCGATGTAGTGTGCGCCATCGGTCGCGTTCGGTGGCATGACGTCATCCAGCCGTCAGGGCCGGGCACCAAAATGCGATGAACGGATAAATGGGACGCAAAATGACCGGCTCAGCGTTGCACGGATGCAACAAAACTCCCCCGGCTGCGCGGCGCTAAATTCCAGTCGATGATCCGGTAGGCTGCACCGGCGCTCCGGTGGGCGCAAGCGGCGCGCTCATGATCGGCGGCGGCGGCGCATATTTGGCGTCCCAGGCAACCACGTCGGACTGATAGCGCGCATAGGCCTCGTAAAAATCATGAAACGGCTGGTCGAGCCGCGTCAGATGGGCGGGCGCCTGCTCGACGATCTGCGCGGTCGGCGTCGACGATACCAGCTGGGCGATTTCGTTGGCGCGGGCGCAAAAGGCGCGCTGCGCGGGGGGCTGGGCGAAATAGTTGAACAGCTGCGTCGACAGGCGGTCGCGCGCGGCGACGCCGCTGTTTTTGTTTTCCTTGCCAAGCTGGGTGATTACCGCCTTTTCGGTCGACCGGATCACTTTGCCATGCGCCTTGATGATATTGTTATACGCCGAAACAAGCGTGGTTTCTTCGAGGCCGCGGCAACCGATGGCGGCGACGTTCAAACCGATCTTGAGCTGCCAAAAGGCGCGGTCGCCGGTCACATTGCTGTTCGCGGTGACAAACCGGCCGTCGATGCCTCGTCCGGGCAGAATCTGGGTGACCGCGGCATTGCCGGGGGGCAGGGGGCGCGGCGGCACGATGATCACAACGGGCGCCGGCGGCGGCGGCGGTGGGGGCGGGGGCGGCGCCTTGGTACAAGCAGCGACGCTCGCCAACAGGCCGACGACGATGATCTTGCGCGACACGTTCATATTCCACTCCCCAACCGCGATACCATGCGGCGTCAACCCCGAGCGTGCAACGCGGCTTCGGCCTGTTGCACGAGAGACGCGACGATTACGGCCACGCTCTCTTCTTCGGATACCATACCGACAGATTGCCCTGCCATTAACGAACCATTTTCGACGTCGCCATCGATGACCGCGCGGCGCAGTGCGCCGGCCCAATAATGCTCGATCTCCAGCTGCGCCTGCATCATGTCGACCTCGCCCTGATCGAGCTTGTTGGCGACCTCGCGCTGCTTGACGGTAAACGCTTCTGTCCCGGCATTTTTCAGCGCGCGGACCGGGATGACCGGCAGGCGCGGGTCGATCTGGACGCTGGCGACGGCTTCGCGCGCCGACGCGCGCATGAACGCCTTTTTGAAATTGGGGTGCGCGATGCTTTCGGTGGCGCAGACAAAGCGGGTGCCGAGCTGGACGCCCGAGGCGCCCATTTCCAGATAGGCCGCGATCGCTTCGCCGCGGCCGATGCCCCCGGCAACAAAGATCGGCACTTCCTCTGCCAGCGTCGGCAGGATTTCCTGTGCCAGCACGCTGGTCGATACCGGGCCGATATGGCCGCCGGCCTCCATCCCCTCGATCACCAACGCATCGACGCCCGAGCGCACCAGCTTCTTGCCCATCGCGAGGGTCGGGGCAAAGCAGATCACTTTCGCTCCCGACGCCTTGATCGCCTCAAGGCTGCCCTTGGGCGGCAGGCCGCCCGCGAGCACGACATGGCCGACGCCATGCTTTGCACAGACGTCGATCAGCTCGATCAACTGCGGGTGCATCGTGATCAAATTGACCCCGAAATTGCGGGTCGCGAGCGCTTTGGTCGCGGTAATTTCGGCATCGAGCAGTTCGGGGGTCATCGCGCCGCACGCGATCACCCCGAACCCGCCAGCGTTGCTGATCGCGCTGACCAGATGGCGTTCGGAAACCCAGCTCATCGCGCCGCACAATATGGCGTAGTCGCTGCCGAGAAGGTCGGTCCCGCGCGCCATCAGTTCGTTCATTTTGCTCATTGAGGCTGCCTTTGCCAGCACTGGGACTCGCGCGCAATCCCTGGCGTCGGTGCGCGCCGCAGCCCGTCGCATCGCGGAATCCATTTGGCGCGGCAACCGAACCTTTCGGCGCAGAAAGCAAATCAATCATTGTCAACTAAAACGCTTGGCATATGCTCGGGCGACGAATCCACCCGGGAAAGGAATTACCATGAACACTGGCGAGGAGACCGGCAAAGACGCGTCCGATCAGCCGCCGCGCGCCATTCAGACGGTGCTCGACGCCCTCGACAAACTGAAGTTTGGCGCGATCCAGCTGACCGTCCACGAAGGGCGGCTGGTGCAGGTCGATGTGACCGAACGGCACCGCTACCCGAACTGATTCTTACCGCTCCCAAGAAGGACTCTCCCCTCATCCTGCCGCAGACCGGTCCACCGGATGTGGCAATTTTCTTTGCAACAGGAAATTGTCATGACCGCAAAATATCCGTCTGTCCGCCGCCGCGTGCAGGCATCATCACTCACCCTATCGTTCCTGCTCGTCCTGGGCGCCACACCCGCCGCTGCGGCAGAGGAAGCGACGGCAGCCAAAGCCGAGGACAGCGTTGCCGCCGATGCGGCCGCCCAAGTCGACGACGACGTCAGCCGCGGCGACATCATCATCGTCACTGCCCGCCGCCGCCAGGAAACGGCGCAGGAAGTCCCGGTCGCGATTTCGGTAATCCGCGGCGATTCGATCGAGGCGACGGGCAATTTCAACGTCGTGAAGCTCCAGCAGCTCGCGCCGACGTTGCAGGTCTATACATCGAACCCGCGCAACACCTCGGTCAACATCCGCGGCCTTGGCGTGCCGTTCGGGCTGACGAGCGACGGGTTCGAACAGGGCGTCGGCATCTATGTCGATGACGTCTATAATTCGCGCGTCGCCGCCGCGACCTTCGATTTCCTCGACGTCGACCAGGTCGAAGTGCTGCGCGGGCCGCAGGGCACGCTTTATGGCAAGAACACCACGGCGGGCGCGATCAACATCACGACCAACCAGCCGACGTTCGATTTCGAAGGCCGGGCCGAGATGAGCGTCGGCAATCTCAATTACCGGCAGGCCAAGGCCGCGGTGTCGGGTCCGCTGTCGGACACCGTCGCGGCGCGCCTTGCTATCGCGGCGACCAGTCGGCGCGGGACGATCTTTAACGTCACGAGCGACCGCTGGATCAACGAGCAGGACAATCTGGGCCTGCGCGGTCAGCTGTTGTTCCAGCCCAGCGACGATCTGAGCATCACGCTGTCGGGCGACTATAGCAAGCAGGATCCCGAAGGCTTTGGCACCTCGCTGGTCCGCGTCGGCCGGACGCAGCGCGCGCTGGCGCGCCAATATGATGGGCTGGTGGCAGCCTATAATGCCGCCAATCCGACGCGGCCCTACGCGGTTCCCAGCCGCAATGTGTTCGACAGGCTGACCGACATCGACGCCAGCCTGAATGCGGGGAACAAGATCGGCGGGGTTTCGGCGCGGGTGAAGTGGGACGTTGGTCCCGGCACCTTTACGTCGATCACCGCCTGGCGCTTCTGGGACTGGAAGCCCGAGAATGATCGCGACTTCACCGGTCTGTCGATCGTCTCAAGGTCGCAGAACCCGTCGCAGCAGGACCAGTATAGCCAGGAATTCCGCTATAATTACGTAGGTGACGATGTCGTCTTCGTCCTCGGCCTGTTCGGCTTCAAGCAGCGGATCGATACCCAGGGCACCGAGCAGCAGGGCGCCGACGCCAGCCGCTGGAGCCTGACCGGCGCGCAGGCGGCCGATCCGACCATCCTCAACGGTTTGACCGCCACCAACACCCAATATCTCAAAAGCACCAGCGCAGCGTTGTTCGGTCAGCTGAGTTGGAAGGTGACCGATGCGCTGACGCTCCAGCCGGGCGCGCGAGTCAATTACGACAAGAAGTCGGGCTTTTATCAGCGGATCGTGACCAACGGCGCGGGCAATGTCATTTCCTGCACCCCGGCGCCCGCCGCCGGGTCGGTGCTGGCGGCGCAGTGCGGCGTCTATCAGCCGCAACAAAGCGCACCGTCGGACAGCGCCTGGAACTTCACCTACGACTTCAACGTGAATTACAAGGTGGCGCCCGACGTGCTGGCTTACGCGACCTATGCCAAGAGCTTCAAGACGCTGGGCATCAACCAGAACGGCCTGCCACTGAACGCCGACAACACAGTCAATTTCGACGCCAGCACGGTGAAGCCCGAAGCCATCGACCATTTCGAGGTTGGGCTCAAGACCCAGTTCTTCGATCGCCGCGCGACCTTCAACCTGTCGGCGTTTCGCACCGAGATCAAGAATTTTCAGGCGACGGTGAACGGCGGTCAGTTCGGCACGGTGCGCGGCTATCTCGCCAATGCGGAAAAGGTGAAATCACAGGGGATCGAGGCGGACCTGAAGATCGTCGCCAGCGATCGCCTTACCGCTTATGCCAACGGCGCCTATACCGATGCCAAATACAAGCGGTTCACCAACGCGCCGTGCCCGCCCGAATTGTCGGGTGGGACGCTCCAGCCGGTGGGCGCGGCGCCCAATTATTCGCAGCCTGGCGTCGCTGGCGCGCTCAGCCCGCGCCAGTGCGACATTTCCGGGCAGCGGTTGCCCGGCGTGTCGAAATGGGCTTTTTCCTATGGCGCCGAAACCAATGTCCCGGCCACACTGCTGGCCAAGGACGGGCAGGTCTATCTGGGCGTCGACGGCAATTATCGTTCGGAGTGGAATTCGAACGCATCGCCGTCGATCTATACCAATGTCAAAGGCTATGCGCTGACCAACGTCCGCGCCGGTTTTCGCGCCGAGGGCTTTGACGTCTTTGGGTGGGTCCGCAACGCCTTTGATGTCGATTATATTGAACTGCTCCAGGTCGCCCCCGGCAACACCGGGTTGATCGCCGGAACCGCGGGTGATGCGCGGACGTGGGGCGGAACGGTGAAATTCAGCTTCTGATCCGGCCCATTCGCTGGATACAGAGAAGGGGGCGTTCCGCATGGAACGCCCCCTTTTTCATGCAGCCTGTGATCAGCGCTGCTGCGGCTTTTCGTTATCCTGATCGGGCCGCTGACCGCCCTGCTGGCGATCCTGGCCGCCATCCTGCTGTTGCTGCTGCTTGCGACGCTGTTCTTCGTCGCGCTGCTGCTGCTCATTGGGGTTCTGGTTAGCCACTTTTTCTCTCCATGTCGTCACGCCATGATGTGGGTGACATGGGGCTAACCCGTTGGCGCGGCGCAATGTTGCGCGCCGACCGCGCCATTTCGCTGGGGCGTGGCGGCGGCGCGACCAGTGTCATTTCGTTGCGGCAACCTGCGCCGCTGTAATCGGTTCGTTCAATGACTGAATTCAGCATATTCGGTTATGTCGATGGACGGGTGCAGCCTATCCTTTCCATTCAAGGCGAAAGGATGACCCAATCGACTCGCGACCGGCCTTCACCGAAGCACGCGCGGCGCCCCTCCGGTCGCTCCCGCGTCATGCGCCGGTCATCCTGCATCGCCACCCTGCTTTCCAACCCGATCCAACGAGAACCCCAAAAGGAGAGACTGCATGAACGACCAGACCCCCATCGGTAGCGGCTGCCCGGTTCACCAGCCGGGCGGCGTCCGCGCCCTGCTTGGCCGCACCAACAAGGATTGGTGGCCCGACATGCTGGCGACCGAAATCCTCAATCCCAACGGCTCGTCGAACCCGCTGGGCGACGATTTCGATTACAGCAAGGCGTTCGCGCTGCTCGACTATGCGGCGCTCAAGGCCGACCTGACCGCGCTGATGACCGACAGCCAACCTTGGTGGCCAGCCGACTATGGCCATTATGGCCCGTTCTTCATCCGCATGGCGTGGCACGCCGCGGGCACCTATCGCACCGCTGACGGGCGCGGCGGCGCCAACAGCGGGCAGCAGCGTTTTGCGCCGCTCGACAGCTGGCCCGACAACGGTAACCTCGACAAGGCGCGCCGCCTGCTGTGGCCGATCAAGCAGAAATATGGCAACAAGATCAGCTGGGCCGATCTGTTCATCCTGACCGGCAATGTCGCGATCGAAAGCATGGGCGGCCCGGTGTTCGGTTTCGGCGGTGGCCGTGCCGACGTGTTCGAACCCGAGCGCGACATCTATTGGGGCAGCGAAGACAAATGGGTGAACGAAGGCGTTCAGACCCGTATCGATCCCGACAAAGGGCTGGATGCGATCGAGGGACCGCTGGCGGCGATCCAGATGGGGCTGATCTACGTCAATCCCGAAGGTCCGGGCGGCAATCCCGATCCTTTGCTGTCGGCGCGCGACATGAAGGAAACCTTCGAGCGCATGGCGATGAACCATGAGGAAACCGTCGCGCTGACCGCCGGTGGGCATACGTTCGGCAAGGCGCACGGCAATGGCGACGCCTCGCTGCTCGGCGCCGCGCCATCAGGCGGCGACCTGGCGGCGCAGGGCTTTGGCTGGGTCAGCAGCCACGAGAGCGGCGGCATCGGCGAGCACAGCGTGACCAGCGGCATCGAAGGGTCGTGGGTCAATACGCCGACCGAGTGGTCGGAGAATTATTTCCGCCTGCTGCTCGATTATGATTATGAGCTCGTCCACTCGCCGGCGGGCGCGCAGCAGTGGCAGCCGATCAACCAGAAGCCGGAGGATATGGCCCCCGCGGCGTGGGATCCGAACGTCAAGGTTCCGACGATGATGACCACCGCCGATATGGCGCTCAAGATGGATCCCGAGTTCCGCAAGGTCAGCGAGAAGTTCCGCAACGACCATGAAGCGTTCAAGGATGCCTTTGCACGCGCCTGGTTCAAGCTTTGCCACCGCGACATGGGGCCGAAGGTCCGCTATCTCGGCCCCGAAGTTCCGGCCGAAGACCTGATTTGGCAGGATCCGATCCCGGCGGGCACCATGCCTTCGGATGCCGACGTTGCGGCGGTGAAGGCGGCGATTGCGGGCAGCGGGCTGACCGTCAGCCAGTTGGTCAAGACCGCTTGGGCGTCGGCCAGCACCTATCGCAAGTCGGACCATCGCGGCGGCGCCAATGGCGCGCGCCTGCGTCTGGCGCCGCAGAAGGACTGGGACGTCAACGAACCCGCGATGCTGGCGAAGGTGCTGGGCACGCTCGACGGCCTGCGCGGCAATCTGTCGATTGCCGACGCCATCGTGCTGGGCGGTGTGGTCGGGCTGGAAAAGGCGATCAAGGACGCTGGATTTAACGTTGCGGTGCCGTTCACCGGCGGCCGCGGCGATGCGAGTGCCGAACAGACCGACGCCGAGAGCTTCGACGTGATGGAACCCGAAGCCGATGCCTTCCGCAACTATCTGGGCAAAAAGAAGCTGGCGGTGAAGACCGAGGAAATGATGCTCGACCGCGCCTCGCTGCTCGGCCTGTCGGTGCCCGAAATGACCGTGCTGGTCGGCGGGCTGCGCGTGCTGGGTGCGAACCACGGCGAACGCGGTCATGGCCACTTCACCAAGCGTTCGGGTCAGCTCACCAACGACTTCTTCGTCAACCTGCTCGACATGACCAATGTCTGGAAGGCGGTCGATGGGTCGGATGATCAGGAATATGTCGCCACCGACCGCAAGGGCGGCGGCGAAACCTGGCGCGCCACCCGCGCCGACCTGGTGTTCGGGTCCAATTCGGAGCTGCGCGCGGTCGCCGAAGTCTATGCCGAAACCGGCCATGAAGAGAAGTTCGTCAAGGACTTCGTCAAGGCGTGGACCAAGGTGATGAACGCCGACCGTTTCGACCTCGCCTGATCGGTATCAGCTGAACAGACGACGGGTCGCGGATCCGCCCCCGGGGACATGGGCCTGGGGGCGGGTCTTTTTTGAGCCATAGGCGCGGCAGCCCGTGCACCGCTTTTCGGGTCATCACATCGCGTCTGCGCCCGTCGTCGGATGGCGGCGGAGGCCGGAAAACCGGATGCGCCCAGTGCCGCCAGCATCGGTTCGCCGCACAATCTGCTCGAATTGTCCGCGCAAATGGCCGTCGCGGCTTGCGGGGCGCAGCGAGTTACCAGAAGGGGCGAATCGAACTCGCGGGGGCGGCTCATTGAAGGAGAGGGTCCATGCGTACCGTTTCAAAGAATCCCAAAATATTGTTGGCGCTCGCCATGCTGGCCGCGGCAGCGCCCGTCAGCCTTGCCGCCCAGTCGCAGGAGTCTCCGCCGGAGGCCGCGGACGGTGATGTGATGGCGACCGTTTATGGCACGCTGCCGTCGCCCGACCAGATGACCAAGGGTCCGAAGGTCGAAGGCATCATCGCCGCACGCAGCGACGGCCGGATGCAGGTGCGGACAGCCGACGGCAATACCACGCCGATCGCCATCGCCGATTACACCAAGATCAAGTCCAAGGGCGGGTTCCTCGGCCTCAGCACCGACAAGCTGGCGGCGGGCTCGCTGCTCAATGGTCTGCCGGTCACTGTCGAGACCTTGCAGTGGGACGGCGGCCTGGTCGCGAGCCAGGTCGATCTGAAGAGCAAAGACCTGCGAACCGCGTCGATGATTGCTACCGGCACTGACCAGCGCTTTGCCGAACAGACCGCGGCGACCGAGGCGCTGCGTGGCCGCGTCGGCGACATCGATCAATATAATGTCAAAAGCACGACCAACGTGAATTTCGACACGGGCATGGCGGTGCTGTCCGAACAGGCCAAGGCGGATCTGTGTACCGCGGCCAATCAGGCCGAGGGGATGGATAACGCCCTGCTGCTGGTCGTTGGCTATACCGATTCCACGGGCAGCGAGGAAGTCAATCAGGTCTTGAGCGAAAAGCGCGCCGGCCGCGTCGTCAATCACCTGCAACAGGCGTGCGGCTGGAAACCTTACCGGATGCTGACCCCCACCGGGATGTCCGAAGCCGATCCGGCAGCGGACAATACGACCCCCGAAGGCAAGGCCCAGAACCGCCGCGTGGCGGTGAATATCCTGGTCAGCAAAGGTCTGGATGGACTGTAAGAGGCCCGGGGTGGGCTGGGCCCACCCCGCGTTTCCGGGCGGACGCCGAATTGTTCAGGGCTGCAACCCCGGGTTCGGAGCCTAATCGGCGTCGAGCCCATAAGCGGTGTGCAGCACGCGCACCGCGAGTTCGGTTTCATCCTCGTCGATCAGCACGCTGACCTTGATCTCGCTGGTCGAGATCGCCTGGATGTTGATGCCGCGGTCGGCCAGCGCGCGGAACATGGTGCTGGCGACCCCCGCGTGGCTTTTCATGCCAACGCCGACGACGCTGATCTTGGCGACCTTGTCGTCGCTGATGATGCGGTTGAACCCGATCTTTTCCTTCGCGGCTTCGAGCAGGTCGATCGAGCGCAAGAGGTCGGTCTGCGGCACGGTGAAGGTCACGTCGGTTTCGCCCTTGTCGCGGCCGACGTTCTGGATGATCATGTCGACATTGATCCCCGCCGCAGCAAGCGGACCAAAGATGTTGGCGACGCCGCCGGGCCGGTCGGGGACGCGGGTGACGATGACCTTTGCCTCATTCTTGTCGTGGGCGATGCCGGTGATCAGCTGCCGTTCCATCTGATGTTCCTCTATTTCCTCGTCGCTGACGATCATCGTACCTTGCTTGGGCGCTTCGTCGCCCTCGACGAAGCTGGAGAGCACCTGCACGCGCACGCCCTCTTTCATCGCGAGCCCGACCGAGCGCGTCTGGAGCACTTTCGCGCCGACGCTCGCGAGTTCGAGCATTTCTTCATAGGTGACATAGTCGAGCTTGCGCGCGCGGGCGACGATACGCGGGTCGGTGGTATAGACGCCGTCGACGTCGGTGTAGATGTCGCAGCGGTCGGCCTTGAGCGCTGCGGCGACCGCAACCGCACTGGTGTCGGAACCGCCGCGGCCGAGCGTCGAGACGCGGCCGTCGTCCATCAGGCCTTGAAAGCCCGGGATCACGGCCACCTCGCCGCGCGCCATCGCGGCGCCCAATGCGCCGGTGTCGATGTCGGCGATGCGCGCGCGGGCGTGCGCTTCCTCGGTACGGATCGGGAGCTGCCAGCCGAGCCAGCTGCGCGCCGGGGTTCCCATCGCCTGCAAGGTCAGCGCGAGCAGCCCCGAGGTAATCTGCTCGCCCGCGGCGACGACGACGTCATATTCGGCGGGGTCATAGCGCGGGTTGGCTTCGCGGCAGAAATTGACCAGCCGATCGGTTTCGCCCGCCATTGCCGAGACGACGACGGCGACCTGATTGCCATTGGCGACTTCGCGCGCGACAAGTTTCGCCACGGTGCGAATCCGCTCGGTGCCCGCCATCGACGTGCCCCCGAATTTCATCACGATCCGCGCCATCTCGCCCCGCTTTCAAGAAACTGGTTTCCGCCGCAACATTCGAACAAATCTGCGGCGCTCGGCTGTTACGGAAGGGGGCGCGCGAAGGCAAGGGGAGCGGGCGTCGGAGCGGATAGAATTTCTTGCATGGGGCGAGGGGGAGTGCCACATCGCGGGGCATGAGCAGCGCCACGATCAATCCGCACGAAGCCGCGCATTTCGGCGCGCTCGCCGCCGACTGGTGGGATCCGCATGGGTCTTCGGCAATGCTGCACAAGCTGAACCCGGTGCGCCTTGCCTATATCCGCGACCAGATCGACGCGCATTGGCATATCGATGCGCGCGAGCGTTATGCGCTGGCGGGGCGCAGCGCGCTTGACGTCGGGTGCGGCGCGGGGCTGCTTGCTGAGCCGCTCGCGCGAATGGGGGCGAGGGTAACCGGGGTTGATGCGGCGCCGGAGAATATCGCCGCTGCGCGCGCGCATGCGGCAGGGCAGGGGTTGGATATCAGCTACTTCGCTGGGGAGTTGGCTGACCTACCAATTCCGTTTGTGTCGAGCGAAGTCGAGACACGCTTGGGGAGCGCTGACCTTCGGGGTGTCTCGACTTCGCTCGACACGAACGGGGAGGGGTTTTTCGACCTCGTCACGTCGATGGAAGTCGTCGAGCATGTCACCGATCCCGCGGCGTTCGTCGGCGAACTCGCGGCACGGCTGGCGCCGGGCGGGTTGATGATCCTGTCGACGCCCAACCGCACGATGCTGTCCAAGCTGCTGCTGGTCGAGGCCGCTGAACGCGTCGGCGCGGTGCCGCGCGGGACTCACGACTGGGAGCAGTTTCTGAAGCCCGAGGAGCTGACCAAGCTGCTCGAAGGAGCGGGGCTCGCGGTCATCGACCGAACCGGCCTGTCGCCATCGCCCGCCAAGGGTTTCAAGCTCGGCGGCAGCGAGGCGCTCAATTATCTGGTCGCCGCGCGGCACGCGGGATGACGCGTGACCCGCGCGTCGACGATTATATCCCGAAGCGGCAAGCCTTCGCCCAGCCGATCCTGACCCATTTGCGCGAACTGCTGCACAAATATGCGCCGGGCTGCGAAGAAACGCTGAAATGGGGCGTGCCGCATTTTGTGCTCGGCGGCCAGAATCTCGCGGGCATGGCGGCGTTCAAGGGTCATGCGACCTTCGGCTTCTGGCGCGACGAGGAGGTCACCGGATCGCCGCGCGACACCGGCGCGATGGGCAGCATGGGGCGGCTGACGTCGCTTGCCGATTTGCCGTCGGACAAGCAGATGGCGGCATGGATAGGCAAAGCCGCGGCACTGTGCGCCGAGGGCAAGCCCAAGCGCCCGGCGCCCAAGCCCAAGACCGCGCTTGAACTCCCGGACGATCTGGGCGCGGCGCTTCGGGCCAATGCGGCAGCGCAGGGCCATTGGGACGCCTTCTCCCCCGGCAAGCGCCGCGATTACATCGAATGGGTGGTGGAGGCGAAGCGCGAGGAGACGCGGGTCAAGCGCATTGAGACGATCGTCGCGCAGGTGGCCGAAGGCAAGGACCGGAATTGGAAGTATAAGGGGTGTTGAACACTCGTCGTCCCCGCGAAGGCGGGGGCCGATAGCGGTTTACGCAGCGATGCCGGACAAGACTGCCAGCAACCCCCGCCTTCGCGGGGGTTGACGCTTCGGAACGCTTCGCATTCCGTGGCGCATCAAAAGTCGACGTCTTCATAATATTTCGGCGGCGTCACGATCTCCATGCGCTCTGCCAATAGGGGGCGGAAGGAAGGCCGCGATTTCAGCCCCGAATACCAGCCCTTGGTTTGCTCATGCCCGGTCCAGTCGATGCCGCCGAGATAATCAGCGACGGAGATATGCGCCGCGGCGGTCAGGTCGGCGAGGCTCATCGTCGCGCCGGCAAGCCAGGTGCGGTGGTCGATCAGGTAATCGACATAGTCGAGATGGTTGTTCGCCGCCTTCATAGCTTCGCGCAGCGCGCCGCCATCGGGGGGCTGGCGGTGGACGATGCGTTTCTGCATCCGTTCGAACAGCAGGGGGCCGGTGACTTCATAATAGAAATCATGGTCGAACCACGACGTCAGACGGCGGATTTCGGCGCGGTTAGCCGCCGTGCCGTTGATCATCGCCTTGCCTTCGACGGTTTCCTCGAAATATTCGGCGATCGCCATGCTGTCCATCAGCACCTGGCCGCGCGCCTGATCGACCATCACCGGGGTGCGCCCGGCGGGGTTCAGGTCGATAAACTCGTCGCGGCGTTCCCACGGCGATTCGCGCACCAATTCATAACCGACGCCTTTTTCGCCCAGCAACAGGCGAACCTTGCGCGAAAAGGGACAGAGCGGGAATTGATAGAGTTGCCACATGATCCCGGCATAGCGGCAGCGGGGCGCCGCGCGCAACGCCCGATGCTGGACTTATCCTTAGTTTCGTCATCCCGGCGAAGGCCGGGATCTCACCCACTCGTAGGAACGCGACGACGGGATCCCGGCCTTCGCCGGGATGACGAAAAAAGGGGGCGTCAGCGGCGCGCCGCTTCGCGTTCGCGTTCCCATTGCGCGGCCATATCGCGCGCCATGTCCTTGAGCACCGGCGCATAGACCGCCAGCGCCGACGCAGCCTGTCCCGCCATTCGCGTCGTCGCGCGCACGTCGGCGCCCATGCGATCGGCATAATCGGGGTCGCGGCCCGCAACCTCGCCGAGCGTGGCGTCGTGCGGGATATAGGCCGCATCGGATTCGGGATCGACGCGCGCGACCGCCTCGGCCAGCGGACCGACTGGCATCTGCATCAGCGCGCCGACAATCGCGGTGATCGTATCGGCCATGCGATCCTGCGCCACCGGATCGTTCAGCGTCGCGACGGCATCGCGCGTTTCGTTGTCGGCTGCGGCGGCCGGAAGCGGTGCGGCGAGCGCGAGGAGGGGAAGGGCCAGCAGGGCGAAACGGGGCGTCGGGCGGGTCATGGCTTTCATCCTTTCAAAGGACGCGAGGATCAGCAAAGCCGCGTTGATAGCGACATGACGCTTTCGCCGGGCTGAACGGCCGGCGTTGGTGCGGTGGGGCGAGCAGGCGATACGATAAACCGTCGCCCCCGCTAAGGCGGGAGCCGCCGTCGGCTTGTCACGACATTGCAGCTTAATGTTGCCAGCGGCCCCCGCCTTCGCGGGGGCGACGATCTTTACTCCGCCGCGACCACCTCTGCCTCGGAATCGCTGAGCGGATGCGCCAAACGCGACAGCATTTCCTTCGGGCACACCTGCCAGAACTGGTCCCGCCAGCGATCCCAGTCGGCCAGGATTTCGCTCGACCATTTGCTGCCGGTCGCCTTGGCATGATCTTCGACCAGATCCTTCAGCACCGCTTCCCAGTGCGCGCTGTCGATGCGTTGCCAGACGATCGATTCGGGATTGGCGCGGCGTTCGAACAGGCCGTCGATGTCGAGGATGAAGCCCATGCCGCCGGTCATTCCGGCACCGAAGTTCGAGCCGACCGGCCCGAGGATCACCGCGGTGCCGCCGGTCATATATTCGCAGCCGTTGGCGCCGCAGCCCTCGACGACAACCTGTGCGCCCGAATTGCGGACCGCGAAACGCTCGCCCGCCTGACCCGCCGCGAGCAACGTGCCGGAGGTCGCGCCATAGAGGACGGTGTTGCCGATGATGCTGTTGTGCTGGCTGACCAGCGGGCTCGACACGGTCGGGCGCACGACGATGCGGCCACCCGACAGGCCTTTGCCAACATAGTCATTGGCGTCGCCGAACACTTCCAGCGTGATGCCGCTGCACAGGAAAGCGCCTAAGGACTGGCCCGCCGTACCGCGCAGGCGGATCTGGACATGGTTGTCGGCGAGGCCGTTCATACCGAACTTCGCGGTGACCTCGGCCGACAAGCGGGTGCCGACGGCGCGATGCGTGTTGCGGACGTTGTAGGTCAGCTGCATCCGCTCGCCGCGCTCGAACAAAGGCTTGGCGTCGCTCAATATCTGCGCGTCAAGGCTGTCGGGGACCGGGTTACGCAGCAGCCCGTGCGAGCGGCGCTGGTTGTCGGGGGCATCGACCTTGGCCAGGATCGGGTTGAGGTCGAGATCGTCGAGATGCTCGGCGCCGCGGCTGACCTGGCGCAGCAGTTCGGTGCGGCCGATCACTTCGTCGAGGCTGCGGCAGCCGAGCTTGGCGAGGATTTCGCGCACTTCTTCGGCGATGAAGGTCATCAGATTGATGACTTTTTCGGGCGATCCAGTGAACTTCGCGCGCAGCTTTTCGTCCTGCGTGCAGACGCCAACGGGGCAGGTGTTGCTGTGGCACTGGCGCACCATGATGCAGCCCATCGCAACGAGGCTGAGCGTCCCGATGCCATATTCCTCGGCGCCCAATATGGCGGCGATGACGATGTCGCGGCCGGTCTTGAGCCCGCCGTCGGTGCGCAGGCGAATGCGGTGGCGCAGACCGTTGAGGGTCAGCACCTGGTTGACCTCGGACAGCCCCATTTCCCACGGGGTACCGGCGTATTTGACGCTGGTCTGGGGTGAAGCGCCAGTGCCGCCGGTGTTGCCGGCGACGAGGATCACATCGGCGTGCGCTTTAGCCACGCCCGCCGCGACGGTGCCGATGCCTGCGCTCGACACCAGTTTGACGCAAACCCGCGCCTTCGGGTTGATCTGCTTGAGGTCATAGATGAGCTGCGCCAGATCCTCGATCGAATAGATGTCGTGGTGCGGCGGCGGGCTGATCAGCGTCACCCCCGGCGTCGCATGGCGCAGGCGGGCGATGAACTCGGTGACCTTGAAGCCCGGAAGCTGGCCGCCCTCGCCGGGCTTGGCGCCCTGCGCGACCTTGATCTCGATCTCGTCGCAGGCGCCCAGATATTCGGCGGTGACCCCGAAGCGCCCCGATGCGATCTGCTTGATGTTGCTGTTCGCGTTGTCGCCATTGGCATAGGGCTGATAGCGCTCGCTGGCTTCACCGCCTTCGCCCGACACCGCCTTGGCGCCGATACGGTTCATCGCGATCGCCAGCGTTTCATGCGCTTCGGGCGACAGCGCGCCCAGCGACATGCCGGGGGTGACGAAGCGCTTGCGGATTTCGGTGATCGCCTCGACCCCGTCGAGCAGAACGCCCTGCTGCGGATAGTTGAATTCCATCAGATCGCGCAGGTAGACGGGCGGCAGGTCGGCGACCCCGCGCGAGAATTGCAGATAGGTCGAATAGCTGTCGGTCGCGACCGCGGTTTGCAGAAGATGCATCAGCTGCGCCGAATAGGCGTGCGTTTCGCCGCCCGCGCGCTGGCGATAGAAGCCGCCGATCGGCAGGGTGGTAGCGCGCTTGTCGAACGCCGCCTCATGCTTCTCGGTCGCGTTGATAAACAGCGATTGATAGCCTTCGCCCGAAATCTTGGCGGGCATCCCGGGGAACAGGTCGTTGACGAGCGCGCGACTGAGCCCGACAGCTTCGAAATTATAGCCGCCGCGATAGCTGGAGATCACTGCGATCCCCATCTTGGCGAGGATCTTGAGCAGCCCGTCGTCGATCGCCTTGCGAAAGCGCAGCAGACAATCGCCCAGCGCCAATTCGCCGCCGAACAGCCCGCGCGACCAGCGATCGACGATCGCCGCCTCTGCCAGATAGGCATGGACCGTCGTCGCGCCGACCCCGATCAGCACCGCAAAAGCGTGGGTGTCGAGGACTTCGGCCGAGCGGACGTTGATCGAGGCGTAGCTGCGCAGCCCCTTGCGGACGAGATGCGTGTGGACCGCGGCGGCGGCCAGCACCATCGCCATGCCCACGCGGTCCTCGCCGATCGCCTGATCGGTCAGGAACAGCTCGCTGCGTCCTGCGCGCACGGCGTCCTCCGCCTCACGCCGGACGCGGGCGATCGCTTCGCGCAGCGTCGCGGCGTCGCCGCCGACCTTGAACGTGCAATCGATGTCGGCGACCGCGTCGCCGAAATAGGCGCGCAGCCGGTCCCAATCGTCGCCGACCAGCACCGGGCTGTCGATGACGAGGACATGGTCGCTCTGCCCGCGTTCATCGAGAATGTTGGCCAGGTTGGCGAAACGCGTCTTCAGGCTCATCACATGCCGTTCGCGCAAGCTGTCGATCGGCGGGTTGGTGACCTGACTGAAATTCTGGCGGAAGAATTGGGCGACGTGGCGCGGTTTGTCGGAGATGACCGCGAGTGGGGTGTCGTCGCCCATCGATCCGATGGCTTCCTTGGCATCCTCGACCATCGGCGACAGGATCAGCTCCATATCCTCCATGGTCAGTCCGGCCGCGACCTGACGGCGCAGCAGCTCAGTACGTTCAAAGGTCGGCAGGCTCGACTTGCCGCCCTTGGGCAGGTCGGCCATCGTGCGAAAGCCTTTGACCCGCGCGCCATAATCATGCGCGCCCGCGATCTTGTCCTTGATCGCGCGGTCTTCGTAAAGGACGCCTTCCTCCAGATCGACGGCGATCATCTGGCCGGGGCCAAGGCGGCCCTTCTTGCGGATGCTCGCCTCGGGCAGCAGCACCATGCCGCTTTCGGAGCCGACGACGAGCAGATTGTCGGCGGTCAGCGTGTAGCGCAGCGGGCGCAGCGCGTTGCGGTCCATGCCCGCAACCGCCCAGCGGCCGTCGGTCATCGCGAGCGCGGCGGGGCCGTCCCACGGCTCCATGACGCTGGCGAGATAATTGTACATCGCCTTGTGCGCGTCGGGCATTTCGGGTTCGTTCACCCAAGCCTCGGGAACCAGGATCAGCTTCGCGGTCGGCGCATCGCGCCCGGCGCGGCACAGCGTTTCGAACACCGCGTCGAGCGCGGCGGTGTCCGATGCGCCCGCCGGGATCACCGGCTTGATGTCTTCCGAATGCTCGCCGAACGCGAGGCTCGCCATCTTGATCTCGTGGCTTTTCATCCAGTTCTTGTTGCCACGGATCGTGTTGATTTCGCCATTATGCGCGAGACAGCGGAACGGCTGCGCCAGCCACCATTGCGGAAAGGTGTTGGTCGAATAGCGTTGGTGGAAAATCGCGACGCGGCTTTCGAACAGCTTGCTGGTGAGGTCGGGATAAAAATCGGCGAGGCTCTCCGCAAGAAACAGCCCCTTGTAGATGATCGAGCGGCACGACAGGCTGCACACGTAGAAGTCGGCGATCTGCGCTGCGATCACCTTTTTCTCGATCCGGCGGCGGACCAGATAAAGCTGCTTTTCGAACTCGGCGAGCGACTGTTCGTCGGGCAGCGGTCCGGCGATCATGATCTGCTCGATCTCGGGGCGGGTGCGCTGCGCCTTGTCGCCGATCACCGACACATCGACCGGCACCTGGCGCCAGCCATAGATGGTGAAACCCGCGTCGATGATCTCGGCCTCGACGATCGTGCGGCACTCTTCCTGCGCGCCCAGATCGGTTCGCGGTAGGAACACCATGCCGACGGCGAGGCGGTTCGGGCGAACCTTGTGCCCCGACGCGGCGATCGCATCGTCGAAGAAACGGACCGGCAGGTCGACATGGATGCCCGCGCCATCCCCCGTCTTGCCGTCGGCATCGACGGCGCCGCGGTGCCAGACGGCTCGCAACGCTTCGATTGCCGCCTCGACAACGCGGCGCGACGCCTTGCCATCGGTCGCCGCGACCATGCCAACGCCGCAGGCATCGGATTCGAGGTCGGGGCGATACATGCCCTGCTCGGCAAGCCGCGCGTGTTCGGGGGTGGGGTAGTGGGTTGTCATCTTTGTTTCCCTGATCGTCATCCCGGCCTTCGCCGGGATGACGGCTGTCCTCAATCCGGCAGCTTCTTCCGTGCGTTGGCTGCTGCTTCCTCGGCCGCCTCGGCGGCGGCGATCGACGCATTTTCATAAGCAGCTTCGAGATTCTCGACACGCTGGCGATCGGCATCGGACCAGTTGCTGCGATCATAGGCGGGGTCGATCGGTTCGGCGGCAGCATCGGCAGCGGCTTCGGCGGCATCAGCGGCAGCTTCTGCCGCTTCGGCGGCAGCATCCCCCGGATCGCCATAGTCCGCCGCGCTCGCTGCAGCGTCGACTGCCGCGGACTCGGTCGCTTCCATTCCCTCACCGGCCCACATATCGCGCTGTTCTTTCAGCACCTTCACGTCGACCTTCATCAGCTTGGCGAGCTTGGATAGTTCCGCTTCGCTTAGGTCGCTGAGCTGCTTTTCCTTGGGCAGCTCTTTCATGTCCTTTTCGATCGTCGGCGCGCGGTCCATGAATTTCGACACCATCGGCGGCACCGCCTTGATCATCGCAAGCATCACCTGCGGATCGGCCTGCAGCGCCATCCATTCGGAGGTGTAGGCCTGACCCGCAGGGGTCGCGAAGAAGCTGTTCATGTCATTCAGCTGCGGCGCGGTGAATTTGCGGGCATAGGCCTGCGCCATGCCGTTGCGCATCGGCGCCTCCAGATCGCGCAGCGCCTCGCTGATCAGCGGCTTGATGACCTTCATCACCTGATCTTCGCGCTGCTGGCGATAGGGATCGAGCAGGTCGGCGATCGCGGTCTTGCTCGGTTCGTCGAGCAACGCGATTTTTTCGCTTTCGACCCCGGTCTTGATCGACAGCATCAGGTCGGACATGCCGCCCATCTCGCCCAAGATGCCCTTGAACAGCTTGCCATAGAGATTGTCGAGCATCTTTTCGAGGCTGCCCGGCGGCACCAGCGCGCCGGTTGTCTGCTGCGCCAGCGCGAGCTGCGCCGGAGCGACCGGCGGCAATTTGTCGGTGCCATAGATTTTCTCGATCAGCGCGATCACCTGATCGATTTCCTTCTGCATCTTGGCCTTGGCATCGGCCATTGCGGCTTCGCTGCTATACTCGGTCGGTGCATCGTCGGCGGGCGCCACGACCTCGGCCAGCGGGGCTTCGGTGGGCGCGGCAAGGGCGGTGGCGGGCGCCAAGGCTGCGGCACCGGCGAGCAGCAGCATTTTGAACTTCGACATCATGAATTTCCTTCCCCTGTTGGTCATGCTGCCTTCTTTTCGCTTTTCGCTTTGGCTTTCAACCACTTTGCCATCTGGTCGCTGACATCGCGGCCATCGCGGATGCCCCACACCACCAGGCTGGCGCCGCGGACGATGTCGCCCGCGGCGAAAACGCCGGGCAGGCTGGTCATCATCGTCTGGTGATCGACGCGCAGCGTGCCCCAGCGCGTGACGCTGAGGTCGGGGGCGCCGAACAGGTTCGGCAGTTCCTCAGGATCAAAACCCAGCGCCTTGATCACCATGTCGGCGGGCAGATCAAAGGTGCGGCCGGGGTCGACCTCGGGGCTGCGGCGACCGCTGGCGTCGGGGGCGCCCAGCCGCATGCCCGCAACCGCGACTTCCTTGATATGCTTGTCGGCGGTGAAGCTGGCGGGGGCCGACAGCCAGACGAATTCGACGCCTTCCTCTTCGGCATTCGACACTTCGCGCAGCGAGCCGGGCATATTTTCGCGGTCGCGGCGATAGAGGCATTTGACCGACTTCGCGCCCTGCCGCACCGCGGTGCGGACGCAATCCATCGCCGTGTCGCCGCCGCCGATGACGACGACATGTTTGCCCTCGGCATTGAGGCGGCCATCATCGAACGCGGGAACCGCGTCGCCGAAACCCTTGCGGTTCGACGCGACCAGATAGTCGAGCGCGGCGATGACGCCCTCGGCTTCGTTGCCGGGGACATTGATCTCGCGTGCCTTGTACACGCCGGTGGCGATCAGCAGCGCATCATGTTTCTGGCGCAGCGCGTCGAGCGTCGCGTCGGCGCCGACCTCGAACCCCAGATGGAAATGGATACCGCCAGCGGCGAGCCGGTCGATGCGGCGCGTCACGACATCCTTTTCCAGCTTGAAGCCCGGGATGCCATAGGTCAGCAACCCGCCAGCGCGGTCGTGACGGTCGTAAACATGCACCTCGTGCCCCGCGACGCGCAGATATTCGGCGGCGGTCAGCCCCGCAGGACCGGCGCCGATGATGCCGACCGACTGGCCGGTCGCGGCGCCGGGGTGCAGCGGTTCGACCCAGCCTTCGGCCCAAGCGGTGTCGGTGATGTACTTCTCCACGCTGCCGATCGTCACAGCGCCATGACCCGAAAATTCGATTACGCAATTGCCTTCGCACAGGCGATCCTGCGGGCAGATGCGGCCGCAGATCTCGGGCATCGTCGACGTGGCGTTGCTGAGTTCATAGGCCTCGCGCAGGCGGCCTTCGGCGGTCAGGCGCAGCCAGTCCGGGATATGATTGTGCAGCGGGCAATGCACCGAGCAATAGGGCACGCCGCATTGCGAGCAGCGCGCCGCCTGCGCGTCGGCGTCGGGCGCGGCATAACGCTCGGCGATTTCGCGAAAATCCTGCGCGCGGTCTTCGGCGGACCGCTTGTCGGGATAGGATTGTTCGCGCTCCACAAATTGAAGCATGCGATCGGCAGCCATGCAAATTCCCCTTCTGAGCGGGGCAGATGCATGGCGTGGCGGGCGCTGTCACGAGCGAAATGACGTTTAGGTCAGCATAGATGACCTAAAATCTGCCTGACAGCAGGTAAAATCTGAACGTTGCGTAATTATCTTTCGCGACTAGTAAAATATCGGCCCTATCTCAGGCTCAGCCAGATCAGCGCGACCGATCCCAGGATGATTCGATACCAGGCAAAGGGCGCAAAGCCGAAGCGACCGACGATCGCGACCAGTGCTTTGACCACCGCCAGCGCCACGATGAACGCGACGCCCAGCCCGATCGCGATCGCGGTCAAATCATCGATCACCAGTATATCGCGGTCTTTCCACAGCGAATAGGCGGTGGCGCCCATCATCGTCGGGACGGCCAAAAAGAAACTGAATTCGGCAGCGGTCTTGCGTTCGACCCCCATCAACAGCGCCCCCATAATCGTCGCGCCCGACCGGCTGACCCCCGGGATCATCGCGATGCACTGGATGATGCCGATGATGATCGCGGTCCGCAGCGGCATCGCCTCGACGCTCTCGACCTTCACCACCTTGACCATGCGCTCGATCGCCAGAATGACGACGCCGCCGACGATCAATGCCACCGCGACCGTCGTTGGCGACTGGAGCAGGGCGCGGATCGCGTCATAGGCGACGGCGCCGATCAGCATTGCAGGTAGAAAGCCGATCAGGATGTTGCGGGTGAACAGGATCGAATCGCGATCCTGTCGCAGCAACCCCAGGCCGACGTTCCAGAACCGCTGGCGATACGCGACCAGCACTGCGAGGATCGCGCCCAGCTGGATCGAAATCTTGAACGCCGCCGACCCTTCGCCGGTAAAGCCGAGCAGTTCGGCGGCGAGGATCAGGTGGCCTGTCGACGACACCGGCAGAAATTCGGTCAGCCCTTCGATGATGCCGAGCAGGATGATGGTCGCAAGGTCGTGCATGGAATGTCCTGGGGTCAATCACCCCCGCGACCATGGCGATCGGGCGGGGCAGGCCGTGGCCTGGAGGCGTGGATATCAAGCGGGCTTCTGCACCGCGAAGCGACCATGGCGGCGATATTGCACCAGCCAGTCGTCGGCGACCGCGGCGAGCGAGGTCGGCGTAACCCCGAGCGCGGCCAGACCGTCGGCGCCCGCACCAACGACATTGTCGTTCTGCAACATCAGCCACTGGTCCTTGGTGATCGGCGCACCGGGCGCCCAGCCGAGCCCTGACGCGAGCGCTCCCGCGACAAAATCGGGGACGTCGACGAACAGCGGCGACCGCCCGATCGCAGCTGCGATCCACCGCTGCAATTCGCCCATCGTCAGCACCTGCGGCCCGCCCAACTCGAACGTCTGACCCGCGGCTGCATCGCTCAGCGCGGCGACGACGGCGTCGGCGACGTCGCCGACATAGACCGGCTGGAACTTGGAATTCGGCGCCACGACCGGGATCACCGGCGCCATACGGATCATCGCCGCAAAGCGATTGATGAACTGGTCCTCGCGGCCAAAGACGATCGAGGGGCGCAGAATCGTCGCGGCCGGGAAGGCGGCGCGCACCGCGGCCTCGCCATCGCCCTTGCTGCGACCATAGGCCGACAGGCTGCCCTGATCGGCGCCGATCGCCGACATATGGACGAGCGTGGCGACCCCCGCGGCCTTGGCGGCGGCAGCGACATGCGCGGCGCCGTCGGCCTGCACCGCCTGCATATCGGCGAAGGCGCCGACCAGATTGATCACCGCATCGCTGCCCTGCACCGCGCGTGTGATGCTGGACGGGTCGCGGACATCGGCGGCGACGAACTGCGTCTGGCCCAGCCCGCCGAGCGGTTTCAGGAAGGTCGCGGCACGCGGGCTGCGCTGCGCGATACGGACGCGGGCGCCGCGCGCCAGCAGGCGCTGTACGACATAACGACCGACGAAGCCGCCGCCGCCCAGCACCGTGATCAATTGCCCGTCGAGTTTCTGCATTGCATCCGCCTGTGATCGATTCTGTGTGGGTGGCGCAGCGTGCGGCCAATGGCTTCCCCATGCCGCGAAGCGGGGGAGGGAGCAAGGGGCGACGACGGCCCGATGGCCTGAAACCAGCACCTTTGCGATAAAATGTGCCGTGACCCGCGCGCCGCGGTTGACAAGCCGCCAGCCCCCCCGCTAAGCGCCCGCTCCTACCCCGTGCCCAGATGGCGGAATTGGTAGACGCACCAGCTTCAGGTGCTGGCGATCGCAAGGTCGTGGAGGTTCGAGTCCTCTTCTGGGCACCAGGGACCCCTCTCAGGGGGTCCCAAAAAGCTTGAAAAATCAACGGAAATCTGCCATTTTCTTCTTGGTGATGTCTCGCGGCGTCCCAGAAGATTTTACATAATCTCATCGATTATGGGCCATAAAAATGGGCCACCCCGACCTGGCTGAAAATTCTGGCCCAGGGATCGGAATCTTCCCGCGAGAATCGCCTCTTTTTGCGAAGGAATGGCGATGGCTCTCAGCGATGTGAAAATCCGGACACTCAAGGCGCGGGATAAGATCTACAAGGTCTCCGATGATCGCGGCCTTTTCCTCGAAGTCAGTCCGACCGGATCAAAACTCTGGCGCTATCTCTACCTTCTGCACGGCAAGGACAAGCGCATCGCGCTCGGATCCTATCCGTTGGTTGGTCTGGCCGATGCCCGCCAGAAACGCGACGACATCCAGCGGCAGATCGCGGGCGGTGCGGATCCCATATTGGAGCGGAAGCGGGCAAAGCTTGCGGCCGCGTTCAGTGCTTCGAATAGCTTCGGCGATATCGCCAAGGAGTATATCGAGAAAATGGTGGCGGACGGCCGGGCCGAAACGACGACGGTGAAAGCCAACTGGCTTCTAGAGCAATTGAAGCCGATCTCGAAAATGCCTGTCGCCGATATAAAGCCGATTGAGGTGTTGGGCGCGCTCAAGAAGCTGGACGCTCGAGGGAAGCATGAGACAGCCCGGCGTTGCCGATCCTTTGCGAGCCGGGTTTTCCGATACGCCGTCGCGACGGGGAGAGGGGAGGTGGATCCGACTTCGGTGCTCCGCGGCGCGTTGATTGCTCCTCGCGCAATGCACCACCCCGCGATCGTCGAACCCGAGGCCGTCGGCGAACTGCTTCGTTCGATCGACGCCTATTCGGGAAACGCCATCACCCGCCTCGCTTGCCAGATATCGCCTGACGTCATGCTGAGGCCGGGCGAGTTGAGGCAGGCGCTCTGGTGTGAGGTTGGTCGTGACAAAGCGGTCTGGACTGTCCCGGCCGAGCGGATGAAGATGCGGCGGCCGCATGCGGTTCCGCTTTCGCGTCAGGTCCTCGGATACCTTGAGCAGCTATATCCGCTGACGGGCCCGGACGGGTTTGTCTTCCCGGCATTTCATACGTCGAGACGGCCGATGAGCGAGAATACGGTCAATCAGGCCTTTCGCCGAATGGGTTATGCGGTCGGTGAGGTGACAGCGCACGGACTCAGAACGACCGCGTCATCGCTTCTCAATGAGAGCGGCCAGTGGAGTCCCGATGCGATCGAGCGGTCTCTTGCGCATGCCGATCCCAACGTGATCCGCGGTATCTACAATCGGGGCCGCTATTGGGAGGAGCGTGTCGCCATGCACCAATGGTGGAGCGACTATCTTGATCGGCTTCGGGATCGCGCCGAACTTACGCAGCCCTATAAGCACCAGGATCGCGTTGCCATTCGACGATAGCGGACTCACGCCAGCCGCAGCATCGTTCCGCGATTTTCACCTGCGCTGGAAATGAGCCGTCCTTGACCTTGCGATACAAGGTGGCCCGGCTGAGACCGGTACGATCAAGCACCGCGCGGATACGGAGTATTCGGTCGATGGGTTGAGAGATCATGCGTACTCACCTTCGCTGCAGGGCCCTTTCGTAAAATGAAGAATTGGATTGCCGAACGCTTTCTTCAAGTGCCGTAAGATATTGAAAAATAAATAAATTATCGTAACAAAACCGTTGTTTTGGTGGGACATTTTGCCGATCCACGCGCATTTATATTGTTGAAAACAGCTCAGTTTTTAGGGATTTGGGGCAGCGGCTTTTGATGCCGCTGTGCGAATCGCCAAAACTTCGGCCCACTGGCTCTTTTTTTCTTGAATCATCAGTCCGGGGCCGCGGTTCTTCAGGCTCGGAGCCTAGTCAGAAGTAGACAGACTTGGACAGGGTTAGACACCTGTTGCGCATCGCCAGATAACGTGAGTTTCTTTAGCGGAACCCGATTTCTGGAGATCGTAATCCGCTATGCAGCCTGCTCTTAATCAATCGACGATCGCCACGTTGACCGATGGCCATGTGCTGGATGCTTTAGTTCCAGGATTGAGCCTCGCGGTTTTGCCAAGCGGGAAAAAGAAATGGAAATATCATCGGCGCGTAAGCTGTTCGCCAACGGTAGTGAAGCTCACCCTCGGCAGCTTTCCGGCATATAACTTGGAAGAAGCCAGAGCTTGGGCGTCGAAGCTGAACTACTATGTCGAACGCGGAGAAGAGCCGCGCCAGTTCCTTCGCCGCGACACTATGCAGTTCCGGATGACTGTGGCGACGGCGCACGCGTTACACATGCAAGCCGTGCTCGAAGGCCGCGCGACGCGCGCCAAACGTCTCAATAGACCCCGAACGATTGCCGACAAACGCGCAGTATATGATAGAGATATCGCCCCTTTCATAGGGCACAGGGTTATTCACAACATTACCGAGCGAGAGCTGGTCGCTCTCGTGCTCCAAAAGGGAACGACCGCCAAGGTTCGGGCGAACCGCCTTGCGGCTGAGTTGAAGACATTCTTTGGATGGGCGTCCGGTCTTAGGGGGTTAGAGGTGGGGCTTGCTCTCGATCCGTCCCGAAGGTTGGGAGATATTCGTTTTCCCGAACCGTCGCGTGAACGACAATTAAGCATCGAAGAATTGGGCTGGTTCCTACGGGCCGTGGCAGAAGAGCCACGAGATCTGCGTCGCGGCATGCTGCTTTGGCTGCTGACAGCCGCTCGAATTTCGGAAGTCATTTGCGCGAAACGTGAAGAAATCCGGGACGGTATTTGGACGATCCCTGCGGTAAGATCGAAGAATTCCCGGCCACATCAAGTGTCACTTGGGCCTTGGGCTGCAGCACTGATGGCCGGTTCGTCTGAATGGGTGTTCCCCGCGCAAAAAGTGGACGGTCCGCGAAAGACGGGATGGTATCCTGCGCGCGACCGCGTTCTTGCGCGAATGAGCGGATATGCGGGACGGCCAATCGAACGGTTTACGCCCCACGATTTTCGCAGAACCGCCCGGAGCAATACCAAGCGCCTGGGCGTCGACCACGAGACCGCGGAAGCGATGCTGAACCATGTCAAACATCCCTTGATGCGCATCTACGACGGTTATGATCTGGCGGATGAGAAGGCGGCGTGGTTTCGCACATGGGAAACGGAGATTGTGTCCTTGGCCCATGCGGCGGGTGTTGCCGACAAGCTGGAAATCCCGAATGAGCTTTTGCGAATGTCGAATAGCGGAAGATGGCTAACGCGACTGGGCGGCAAGCTCGTGAAGATGGGGAAATAGCTACGGATGGCGCGAGTATGATCGCATAACTTGGAGCACTCCAGCGAGCGGCGGCTTAGCGCCCTATTCTGTTGAAAAACTCAGGCGCGCTCACCTCATCGCAGATCTGACGCAACAATGATTCAATCGGACGCGACGCAGTGTATATTCGTTGCGCTTCGTCGAGGCCATCGTTTCAGATGTTGCGCACCAAATCACCGCTGGGAGTTTTTCAACAGAATACGCCCAATGTCGGCCATTCCTACCCCGATGACCCCGATCCCGAGAGCAGCCGTTCGATGCCACGCAGGCTGCGGTCGGTTTCGCGCCCGATTTAGACCGTTAGGAAAGCCGCGGCGCGGCCCCAAAACGGACATCAGTCCAACCTTAAGAGGAAAGTGGAGCGACGTGGCATGCCGCGCAATATTCTGGGGCAATCGCCAGCGAAGCAGCAAGGCGCTGTTTATCCTGCTTTCGGTCAGCACTCAAAGGCCGTTCCAGTCATCACGGTCACGCGGCCTTTGGCAAATTTGGCGATGTCCGCGCCGGCCGCGGCATTTTCAGGGCTTCGCATCGCCTGACGGAAAGCATCCTCGTCAACAAAGACCATTTCGGCTAAAAGGTAGGCGCCATCTTCGCCCATCAAAGTACGGTCAATGCGCGTAAGCTCGGTGCGAACGAGACCCGGGATATGGTTGACCAGTGGCATGTGCACCGATCGGTAATGGTCCATGAAAGCGTCTTCGTCATCGGGCATGAGGTATAGAGCAATCAGCTTTTTCATCATCATTCTCCAACACGGATCAAACCGCATTCATCGTCAGTAGGTCATAGGTGGCGAGCAGTTCGTCTGCTGCATCGGTAATGCGCACATTCCAGCGAACTTCTCCCATCTCCGCAGATTTTGCAGTCTTGGATTTCACTGTCAGCGTCGCCTTCATGCTGTCGCCGGGCTTGACCGGCTTGACGAAGCGCAGCTCCTCCAGGCCATAGTTGGCAAGGACCGGCCCAGGGGCGGGGTCGACGAACAGCCCTGCAGCAAAGGACAGGATGAGATAGCCGTGGGCGACGCGGCCACCAAAGATCGGGCTTGCCCGAGCGGCTTCCTCATCCATATGGGCATAGAATGTGTCGCCGGTGAAATGGGCGAAATGTTCAATATCGTCGAGCGTTACGGTGCGCGATGTTGTAGTCATGCTGTACCCGGGTTCCAGTTCGCCGAACCGCAAGCGGAAGGGGTGGCGGTCCCCTTCAACCGTTGCCGCCCCGGGGAGTTGTTGACCGACCAGTTTGCTCAGCATCGTCGGGCCGCCTTGGAGAGCGCTCCGCTGCATGAAATGCTTGACGCCACGAATGCCGCCCAGTTCCTCACCACCGCCGGCCCGGCCAGGGCCGCCGTGAACCATCAGAGGCAAGGGAGACCCGTGGCCCGTCGACTCCCCGGCGCAGTCGCGATCGATGAGGACCATACGGCCATGATAGGAGCCCGCGCCGAGTACCAAGTGCTGCGCGATGTCGGTATCATGAGTAAAAACGGACAAAGCAAGGCTGCCTTGGCCATGGTTCGCCAACGCCACCGCGTCATCGATGTCGCGATAAGGCATCAGGGTCGATACCGGACCAAACGCCTCGAGGGCGTGTACCGCCTCATGATCCCATGGATCGTCACACCGCATTAGCAGCGGCGAGAAAAACGCGCCTTCGTCGAGTCCGACGCCCTGCAACGCTACGCTGTCGGGATCGCCAAAAGCGATCGTTGAACGCGCAGACAGCGCCGCGACTTTTGCGCGTACATCGTCGCGTTGTTCGCGGCTGACGAGCGCGCCCATGCGCACTCCGTCCACTCGGGGGTCGCCGACGGTGACAGCGGCCAGGCGCACCGCCAAGGCCTTTTCGACATCGTCAATCAGCGCGGCCGGTACCATCGCGCGGCGAATGGCAGTGCATTTCTGTCCTGCCTTTACTGTCATTTCCTTGGCTGCTTCTTTGACGAACAAGTCGAATTCAGGTGTCCCCGGCGCAGCATCGTGACCGAGAATCGATGCGTTCAACGAATCGCGCTCGGCGGTGAAGCGTACCGCTTCGCGCGCGATGACCGGGTGCAACTGTAATTTCTGGGCCGTCGTTGCCGAGCCGGTAAAGGCGACGGCATCCTGCCCCGACAAATGATCGATCAGGTCGCCGGCGGAACCCGATACGAGTTGCAGCGCCCCGTTCGGCACCAGCCCGCTTTCGATCATGATGCGAACCGCATGTTCGGCAACATAGACGGTCTGCTGCGCCGGCTTCACGATCGCAGGAACCCCGGCGAGGAAGCAGGGTGCCAGCTTTTCCATCATTCCCCAGACCGGGAAATTATAGGCGTTGATCAGCAGCGCTACCCCCTGAAGCGGCGAATAGACATGCTGGCCAATGAAAGCGCCCGTTTTACCGAGTCGGGCGGCCTCGCCATCGATCAGCAGTTTACCGTCGGGCAATTCGCGGCGCCCAAGCGAAGCATAAGCGAAGAAGGTGCCTGCGCCGCCTTCGATGTCGATGGCGTTGTCATTGCGGGTAGCCCCGGTGTCGAATGCCAGCGTGTAGAGCTCTTCCTTGCGCGCGATTATTGCCTGCGCAAGGCCTTTGAGCATTGCTGCACGCTGGTGAAAACTCATCGCCCGCAGACTATTGCCGCCGGTCTGGCGGCCGTGGCGGGCGATCGCGCCGAAATCCAGTTCGTCGCTACTACACTCCGCCACAGCGTCTCCGGTGATCGCACTGCGGATGACATGCCGCGGTCCGGCTGGGCCGACCCAGCGACTTTCGACGAAATTCTCAACGTGGCGGACAGCCATCTCTTTCTCCAACGCGGTAAAGTTCAATTGGGCTCAGGAGCCGATGTAGATAGGGCGACGTTTTTCGAGGAAGGCCGCGACCCCTTCGGCGTAGTCGGCGCTGCCTCCCAAAAGGCGCATCGAATCGCGCTCTTCGTCGAGTTCATCGTCGAGCGACTTAAGGCTGGAATTGCGTAGCGCGCGCTTGGTTGCGGCAAGCCCCAACGTCGGCCCGGCGGCAAGACGTCGGGCCAGTGCACCGGCTTCATCGGCCAAGGCATCGTCGTCGACGCATTTCCAGATCAGACCCCAATGTTCAGCCCTTTCGGCCGACACGGCATCGCCGGTCAACGCCATGCCAAGTGCGCGGGGCAGTCCGATTGCGCGCGGCAGAATCCAGGTGCCCCCCGAATCGGGGATCAGCCCAATCGCAGCAAAGGACATGATGAATTTTGCGCTCCGCGCCGCGAATACGATGTCGGCAGCGAACGCAATATTCGCGCCGGCGCCGGCTGCCACGCCGTTCACCGCGCAGATGACCGGTATGTCGATTGACGTCAGGCGTCGTATCAAGGGATTATAGAAACGCTCGACCGAATCGCCGAGGTCGACGGGGGCATCGCTTGGCGATACCGACCGGTCGCCGAGATCCTGACCGGCGCAAAAGCCCCGTCCGGCGCCGGTCAGTAGCAGTGCACGGGCCCCCGAGTGCTCGAGATTGTTTAGCGCGTCGGCAACTTCGCTATGCATCTGCGCCGTGAAGCTATTCAACCGGTCCGGCCGATTGAACGTCAGCCGCGCACAGCCGTCCGTGATATCGAATAAGATGGTTTCATACACGATGGCGTCTCCCATATATATAGAATGACCGGTCGAACAATTATTGGCAAGAGCATTTCGATGCAACCGCCAGTGATAAAATTAATTGACCGGGCGGTCGAATAATTTTATCACTGGCGCCTCAGAAAGGGAATCCGCCGATGTACACAACTGAGTTGAAGGACCAAGGCGACCGGAGAGCCGCGACGCCGACGATAGCCGTCGCAGAGGACCCCGTGCTGATTGCCGCGTTCGAAGCGCGAGTGGCGGCTGATGAATTTATCGAGCCGAAGGACTGGATGCCCGATGCCTATCGGCGGACATTGGTACGTCAGATTTCGCAGCATGCTCATTCCGAAGTCGTCGGCATGTTGCCCGAGGGCAATTGGCTGACGCGAGCGCCCTCGCTGCGGCGCAAGGCGGTGTTGCTGGCCAAGGTCCAAGACGAAGGCGGCCACGGCCTGTATCTCTATTGCGCCGCCGAAACTTTGGGCGCCAGCCGCGAAGACATGATCGACGCGCTGCATAGTGGCCGCGCGAAATACAGCACGATCTTTAATTATCCGACGCAGACCTGGGCCGACATCGGCGCAATCGGCTGGCTGGTCGACGGTGCGGCTATCATGAACCAGGTGCCGCTCCAACGAACGAGCTATGGCCCTTATGCCCGGGCGATGGTCCGCGTCTGCAAAGAAGAGAGCTTTCACCAGCGGCAGGGCTATGAGATCATGATGGTCATGGCCAATGGTACCGCCGAGCAGCGGGCAATGGCGCAGGATGCGCTGGACCGCTGGTGGTGGCCGTCGCTGATGATGTTTGGCCCACCCGACGCCGATTCTCCCAATTCGGAACAGGGGTTCCGTTGGCGCATCAAGCGCGACAGCAATGACGACCTGCGCCAGAAGTTTGTTGATGTCTCCGTCCCGCAGGCGGAATATCTTGGCCTGAAGATTCCCGATCCGGACCTACGTTGGAACGAAGAGAGGCGGCATTATGATTTCGGCGCCATTGACTGGGATGAATTTTATGCGGCCGTGCGCGGCGAAGGGCCGACCGCAACGGAACGATTGAAGGCGCGCCGTCAGGCGTGGAACGAAGGTGCCTGGGTTCGAGCGGCTGCCGACGCCTATTCAGCGAAAAATCGTATCCGCGCTGCGGCCTGATCGCACAGATGAATTCGGGAAAAGAGAAGGATCGTATCGATGAGCGGTGACTGGCCACTCTGGGAGGTTTTTGTTCGGACAAAGGGCGGGCTGGGACACCGTCACGTCGGATCGGTTCATGCCCCCGATGGTGCGCTAGCGCTTCGCCATGCGCGCGACACCTATACCCGGCGGCTGGAAGGGATCAGCCTCTGGGTTGTCAAATCGAGCGATATTGTCGCGTCGGATCCTGCGCAGGCAGGCGAGTTCTTCGAGCCCGCCGAAGGCAAGATTTATCGGCACCCGACTTTTTACAACATTCCCGATGTCGTGCAGCATATCTGATGTCCACCACTGTATCGATGGACGCGGCCTTGCGTCAGCCGCTCTTCGACTATCTGCTGCGCTTGGGCGATGACAGCCTGATCCTCGGCCAACGGTTGACCGAATGGTGCGGGCATGCGCCGACGCTGGAGGTCGACCTCAGCCTTGCCAACGTCGGGCTGGACTTGATCGGACAGGCAACGTTGCTGCTCGATCTGGCGGGGCAAGTGGAGGGCAAGGGGCGCGACGGCGACCGGCTGGCGTTCCACCGCGATGTGCTGGCCTTTCGAAATTGCCTGATGGTCGAACAGCCGAACGGGGATTTTGCGCAAACGATGGCGCGGCAGTTCCTCTTCTCGACCGCGCAGATGTCGTTGCTCGAAATGCTGACCGGCTCGAGCGAAAGCCGGATCGCTGACATTGCGGCCAAGGCGGTGAAAGAGGTCCGCTATCATGCCGACCTCGCCGCCGAATGGGTAATCCGGCTCGGTGACGGTACGGATGAAAGCCGTGCGCGCATGATGGAGGGGCTCGACTGGCATTGGCGCTTTGTCGAAGAACTGTTCGATATCGATCCGATCGAGCAGTCGCTGATCGCCGCGGGCATCGCCGTCGACCGTGCAGCCATGCGCGCCGCTTTCGACCAGCAAGTCGAGGCGGTTCTCACTGAGGCTACGCTTCCTCCGCCGGAATACCCGCGCGGGGTAAAGGGCGGGCGGCGCGGTCACCATAGCGAACATCTGGGCCATCTAATTGCAACGATGCAGCATTTGCCGCGCACCTACCCCGGTGCCAGCTGGTAGGCATGAGCACAATCATCCTCAATGCACAGGAGCAAGAACGCGTGCTGGCGCTACTCGCTGCTGTGCCCGATCCCGAAATCCCGGTGGTTTCGATCGTCGATCTGGGAATCGTGCGTGGTGTGCGCGCGGAAAATCCGGCGGTGCTTGTCACGCCGACCTATACCGGCTGTCCCGCGACGCTGGAGATTGCGGCATCGATCCGCGAGGCGCTAGACGATGGAGGGTTCTGCCATGTCGCGGTGGAGACAACCTTGTCGCCGCCGTGGACGACGGACTGGATCACCGAGGCGGGACGTCACAAGCTGAATGCCTATGGTATCGCGCCGCCGCCGTCTGCCGCCAGCGCACCAACGCCGGGCGCCGCGGCGCTTGTTGTCTGTCCGCAATGCGGCTCCACCGAAACCCGAGAGGTTAGCCGCTTTGGATCGACGCCCTGCAAGGCATTGTGGCGATGTCATACCTGCCTCGAGCCTTTCGACCGTTTCAAATGCCATTGAGGATGATGATGTGACTGCCGGTTTTCACTCGCTCAAGGTTACGGACGTTCGCCGCGAAACTGAGGATGCTCTCTCGATCTGCTTTGGTGTCCCCGACGCGCTGGGCGATATATTTTCCTTCCGTCCCGGGCAGCATTTGACGTTGCGCGCCTTCGTCGACGGGGAAGAAGTTCGTCGAAACTATTCGGTGTGTGTCGCGCCGCACGAGGGCGAATTGCGCGTCGCGATCAAACAGGTCAGCGGTGGGCTGTTCTCCAGCTGGGCCAATAGCCATGTGGCCGTCGGCGACCAGATCGACGTTATGCCCCCGCATGGCAGCTTCACCTGGGCATTTGATCCGGCGCGGGCGCGACATTATGCAGCTTACGCCGCTGGATCGGGCATCACGCCGGTGCTTTCGTTGATGAAAACGGCGCTAGCGGTGGAGGCGGAGAGCCGCTTCGTGCTCTTCTATGCAAACCGATCTTCCGGGTCGGTCATGTTTCTTGAACAGATTGCGGCGTTGAAGGACCGCTATCTCGAGCGACTTAGTATCCACCATTTCTTCGACGATGAAGAAGGGGAAATTGCTCTGTATAACGGGCGCCTGGACGGTGAAAAAATGCCCGAAATCGTGCGAATGCTGATGGATCCCGTGTCGACCGACGCAGCTTTTGTCTGCGGCCCAGGACCGATGATGGACGCGGTGGAACAGGGACTAACGGCGGCGGGCATGAGACGCGATCAGATCTTGATCGAGCGCTTTACCGCGGGACGGCTGAGCGGTGCAGAAAGCGCGCATCTGCGTCAGCGCGAGAAGCAGGCGGCGGGGCGCAAGATGCAGGTGATGATAGATGGTCGTCGCCGCAGGCTGGACTTTGACGCCGACCACGGCAGCATACTGGAAAACGCGCGGGCCGCCGGCCTTCCAGCGCCCTTTGCGTGCAAGGCAGGCGTGTGCGCAACATGCCGCGCGCGGTTGTTGTCCGGGCGAGTTCATATGGCGGCCAATTATGGGCTGTCGGCTGCGGAGGTGGCACAGGGGTATGTGCTGACCTGCCAGGCAATACCTGAAACCGACGACGTCGTATTGGACTATGATGGCTGAGGCCATCTTACGGGGTTGATCCTGATCCGTTGGCATGCCTATGCGTTGAGCCGCAGGTGCGCGAAGGATCAAACCGTCGCATCGGTTCAGGAGAGGCAGTTTGGCCCGTACCCAAGCCCCCGATTATGAAGAGCGCAAGGAAGCCGTACTTGACAAGGCCGCGGAGCTTTTCGCGCGTGCTGGTTTCCACGCGACGTCGATCTCTGAGCTGGCGAAAGCGTGCGACTACTCAAAGTCTCTGATCTATTACTATTACCCTTCGAAGGAAGACATCCTCTTCGCTGTCATGGAATCGCACATCGACCTGCTGCTTGCGGATGTCGACGCGGTGGTGCTGGACGACCTATCGGCGGCTGATAGTCTCTCCGCACTGATCCGCCGCTTCATGCAACATTATGTCGGCGCAGCGAGCCGTCAGAAAGTGCTGCTGAACGAACTGGAAAGCCTGCCGGAATCTCGGCGATCGTCCATCGTGAAAAAGCAGCGGCGGATCATCAATGCCGTCCAGAAGCTGTTGGTCGAATGTGAACCGGAACTGGCCGATAACCGATCGCGGGCACGGGTTAAGACAATGCTTTTATTCGGGATGATCAACTGGACGCATACCTGGTTCGATCCAACTGGGCCGGTGTCTCACGATGATATTTCTAAAATGGTGAACGACCTTATCACAGGCCAAAAAGGTCGTTCCCGAACTTCCTGAAAAAGGGCTCCCGGTCGTCAGAAATTATAACGTATCTGGCCACCGATCCATCGCGGACGGGCGTAGGTGTTATACGCGCCGCCCAGCGGCGGGCCGGACACGTCAAACGAAAAGGTCTTGCGCGCGACATCGAAGACATTGTCGGCGAACAATGCAATGTCCAGATGGTCGCTCAATGTCTTCAGGCTGATCCGTGCGTTGACCGTCCATTCTCCTGGGATCAGCGTGACTGGCGCATTGGTAAGCTGGGCATAGAACTCATCGCTATAGGAAGCGTCTATACTGATATTCAGACCACCAATCGGAGTTTCGAATTTTTTGGATGCGCCGAGGTTGAGCGTGTAATCCGGTGCTTGTGGGGCATCGCGGCTGACCAGCGTCGCGCCGATCGGCACGTCCTCGACCTTCGTGTCAAGAAGCGCCAGGCCGGCATTGAACCGGAATCCGCCACCGGGGTTCACCGTGACTTCGAAGTCGGCGCCATAAATGGTAGCGCTGGTGTTGAAGAGCGTGAAGTTGAATCCGCGCTGATCGAAAGCCTGATAATCAGAATAGTCGTAATAGAAGGCGGCGCTGTTGAAACGAACGCGGCGGTCGAACAACTCTAACTTTGCTCCGATTTCATAAGCCATCAGATTTTCGCCATCGAATCGAAAACCTGATATCGGCGCCTGCCCAACGAAGCCGGCGTTATAGTTGAATGCCTTGTACCCGCGATTGGCGCTGGCATATAGCAAGACGTCGTCGTTCGGTTTCCAGTTGATCGACAGCCTCCCGGACCAGTCGGTTTCGCCATGTTTGTCGGTCGTCAGGCCATTGGCGGCGAGCGAGCCCGGCGCGATGAATAGCGCGCAAAGCGGCCCGTCACAGGTTTCGAGATAGGTATAATCCTTCTCGTCCCGCGTTACGCGGACGCCAGCGGTGATCGACACCTGTGACGACAGATCATAATCGCCCTGCACAAATCCGGAGAAGGATTCGGTATCGACGCTGTAACTAGCGCGCGGATAGGACGCGAAGGCCGGCAATTCAAAGCCCTGAAAATAATCGCCCCTTATGTTCAGATAGTACAGACCGGCAGTCCAGCGGAAGTCGCCCGTTTCCTTTAGCAGGCGGAGCTCTTGCGTGAAATGCTTGGCCTTGGAGTTCTGCCGGAAAATCCCGATCGGGAAGGGTGAATAATCATTGTCGGCGACATAGACCGAATCCAGGTCCTGATAGCTCGTCAGCGAAGCGAGAGTCAGGTCTCCAAAGGAATAAGCGATCTTGCCCCCAACCGTCCATGTCCGCCGGTCCAGCAAGCCCTCTGCGTCAAACGAACCGGTATAGGGATCGCCATCGGCATCGACGTAGCCGAAGCCTGTCGGCGTGCCGGGCGGCAAAGGGACGCCGAGCCCGTTGGCATCGGGCGCGGCCCCGGTGATCTGCGCGCCGCCCACAACGATAGGCCTGATCCTGTAGATGTCAGCGAACAGGTTGATTTTCAGGTCCGACGTTGGCTCGAACTTCAGCTGCACGCGCCCGGCAATGCTGTGGTCTTCGTTCACATCGGGGCCAATATCATTGCGGATATATCCGCCGTGCTTGTCGCGGAAAAAGGCAATGCGACCCGTAAGATTCTCACCGAGCGGGCCACCAAGAGCCGCCTCGACGCGGAATTGGTCATAACTGGCAATTGTCACATCAACATAGCCATCCAGGCTGTCGGTCGGCTGGTTCGAGATGACATGGATCAAGCCGCCGGTGGCGTTACGCCCAAATAATGTGCCCTGCGGCCCTTTCAGAACTTCGACACGCGAAACATCATAAAGCTGCTGGACGCTGGTCGCGTTAGACGGCTGATAGACCTCATCGATATAATAAGCATTGGCCGGTTCGATATGGCCAGCGAAATCATTCTGGGACACGCCTCGGATCGAGATGAGCCCTGCAACGGGTGAACCGCCAGGATCGGTAAACTGCAATCCGGGTGTAAGGGCGGCCAGGTCGGTTGACGAAGTGATACCCGCTTCGATCAGCCGGTTGCCCGACAGCGCGGTAACCGCGATCGGAATATCTTGAACATTGGCTTCGCGGCGGGTGGCGGTGACGATGATATCGTCCAGCCCGTCGTTTGCGTCGGCAACTGATCCGCCGGGCTCCTCCTGTGCGAACACAACGGTCGGTGCCAGTCCGATGGCCAGCGCGATGATCGCCGCCTTGCTCATATATCGTCCGCCATTGGACATCCATAGTCTCCCTCAAAGGCCAGAGGCGGCGCATGCGCCACTCGCCGGTTATTGTTATAGTGGGGCTATGGTCCCGGGATCGCGGGAGCGAAATAGCGGGAAACACTCATGTCAAGACGAGCTGGTGGCGGTGGTAGCATTAAGCGCAAAGTGCTGCAGAATAGCGAGTAGGCGCGGGACGGGCGATCAAGCGAATTCGAGCAGGCGCGAAATCAACTGGGTGCGGCTTCCGACCGAGGCCTTGCGATAAACGGCGCGCAGATGGTTCTCGACTGTCCGGAAAGAAATACCAAGCTCCCGCGCCAGCGATACATTGCCTTTGCCTTCGGCGATGTGGTGGGCCACTTCGCTTTCGCGCTCGGTAAAGCCAAAGGCCCGGCAGGCGCTGTCCAGTGACAAGCGAAGGGGGGATCCCATGGCCGTCACCAAATAATGCTGGCAATCGTCCCCCGAACGAAATCCCCGAATTTCTATTTCGGAAACCGGAACCGCGCGGTCGTGCGGCATCAAGGCGCGGCTGTCGCCATCGGTGGGTGGATCGCGAAGTAGTAACTCTTTGACGTTGCCGAGTAAATTATCGCTAGAGGGGTGGTCGAGCCCGAACAGTGCCACGCCGGACGCATTGGCGCTGCGAACGACCAAATCTTCGTCCAGGACCAGATAGCCGACCGTGCCTGCCTGGCGACCCGAAATCCCGATCAGCGCGCGGGATATTTCCAACGTCTCGCAGCGAGCAATCGTCTGCAGTGCCGATACCAGTGCCGGCGCGAGCCGTTTGAACCAGGCGACCTGCTCTGGAAGGAAAGGACTTTCGCCATAAGGGCGGTGAAAGCCAAGGCAGTTCAATTGCAGGTCGAAGTCGGTTTCCATCGGGACCGCCAGTGCCATGACGTGACCGATGTCGAAGGGTTTCAAAAAGACTGAAGCATAGAGATCGTCAAACTCAGGCTGTTCGAACGACGTCGAACTGATGCTGCATGACCGGTTGTCCAACTGGCTAAGCGCGTCAATCGCTGGCTGGATTACCGGATCCATACGGTAGAGGCCATCGACATAAGCATCGACTGCATCCGGCCGACCGCCAATATAGCGCGATGCTCCGATGCCATGACGATCATAATGCGAAGAGACGAATTGCAGATATACGCCACTCTCGGCGCCCAGCGCATCGGCGACCGGTTCCAGCACATCGGCGCACATTGTCGCGGGTCCGACGCACGATAAAATTTTCTCATAGATGGACGCGGATGGATCCGCCGCAAAATCGGTGTGCGCCACTACATCTCTCCTGACTCATGATCAGTTTCGGTCTTGCAGCCGAATTCTTTGTCCGAGCGGTCAGTTTATTCGAGAAATTGCGCACGTCAACGCGATTTTGCGTCGATCATTCTACCCCAGTGTACGGATCGGATCGCTCCCGTCCCAATTTTGCGCCGCCTGATGGATCATGTGGAACATTTGTTCGACCTCTGGTGTCATTTCGATGAGCTCGATCATGCCCATCAACGCGGGCGTGGTATCTACATAGGCAGCGCGGCCGCCGACACCGACCTCGGCATCCAGCACCAGCTCTGCGCCCTGGCCGACATGGCGCTGAACCAGCGCGTCATATCCATCGGCGCGAGCGGCGACTGCGTAATGGTGGAACCCCCAACCCGATCGGTGGTACAATTCGCTGTAGGCGCTGGGCTGGTCGTCATTCTGCTGGATCAATTCGTACATCATGCCCCCGGACACGCCGAGGCAAAGGCTCAGGTCACATGTCGTCTCGACACCACGATAGCTCAGGCGACGGAACGGGAAATGTTCGATGACGAACCACGGGCCGATTCCCAGATCGCGCGTAAAGACGGGCATGGAGGCGTGAATGTCCTCCACGATATAAGCCATCTGGATGATTGCGTTGGTCGATTGCCCCCAACTCCAGTCTGTCATGCTGTCTCATCCTTTTCACTCGGTGCTGCGGCGACGTAGATTTCGCGCAGCGCCGTCTTCCTGATTTTGCCCGTCGCCGTAAGCGGCATCGCTGCGACGAATTCGATGCGTTCCGGAATCCACCAGCGTGCGACGCGATTAGCCAGAAATTCCCGGATGGCATCGACGGACAGCGCCTTACCCTCTACGGCTTGGACGATCAGCAGCGGTCGTTCTTCCCAACGCAGGTCCGGAACACCGATAACGGCTGCAATCATGACGTCGGGGTGCGCGACGACGGCGTTTTCCAATTCGATCGAGCTGATCCACTCGCCGCCAGATTTGATGATGTCCTTCGCCCGGTCGGTAATCTGCATATAGCCCAGCGGGTCGATGGTCGCGATATCGCCAGTAGGAAACCAGCCGTCGGCGTCGAGCAACGGCTCATGCTCGCGCCGGTAATAGCCCGATGCGATCCATGGCCCCCGGACCCACAGGGCGCCCGCCGTGGTGCCATCATGCGGCAGCGCCCGGTGGTCCTCGTCGACGATCTTCAATTCGACGCCGAACTGGGCACGGCCTTGCTTGGTCAGCTGGTGGCGCTGCTTTTCCTTTGGCATCGCCTCGACATCGGGCGTTTTGGTTGCAACGACACCCATCGGCGACATCTCGGTCATCCCCCACAGGTGGAGCGTGCGCACACCATGCGCGGCGAGCGCCTCTATCATCGCTGGGCTAACCGCGGAACCGCCAATGGTGGTTCGATCAAGGCTGGGAATGGTTTCGCCGGTCTGCCGAAGATGCTCCAGTACATTGGTCCATATCGTCGGTACGCCGCAGGCAAAGGTTGCACCTTCTTCGTTGATGAGGCCGACGATATTCTGAGCATCATTGCGCGGCCCTGGCATTACCAGTTTCGCCCCCGTCATGGCAGCAAGATAGGGCATGCCCCATGCATTGGCGTGATACATCGGTGCGATGGCGATAATAGTGTCGTCGCAGCCCAGATTCATCGCGCTTTTCTGAGCCGCGGCGAAGGTATGCAACATGGTCGAGCGGTGGCTGTAGAGTACGCCCTTTGGATCGCCTGTTGTTCCGGACGTATAGCAAAGCGCGCTGGCGGCGCGTTCGTCGAACGCTGGCCAGTCGGGGATCGGCAGGTGCTGCGCGGTCCACGCTTCATAATCGACCAGCCTGTCCACCCCTTCGCTTTGTTCGGCACTTGCTTCACCCAGAACGATGACGGCCTCGACCGATGTCGCATAGGGTAATAATCGCCGGACGAGCGGCAGGAAATCCGCATCGACGAACAGGATGCGGTCGGCGCCGTGACGGACAATATAATGAATCTGTTCCTCAAACAGCCGCGGGTTGATCGTGTGCAAGATCGCGCCAATGCCGGAAATGCCAAAGAAGAGTTCGAAATGACGATGAGTGTTCCAAGCGAGCGTGCCGATCCGGTCGCCGGGCTGGATGCCATAGTCCCTTAGCGCGGCGGCGACCTTCATTGCGCGGTCGCGCGCCGATGCATAGGTTATGCGGTGGATTCCGCCCTCGACCGCTCGCGACACAATCTCGCGCCTACCGTGATATTCCGCAGCATAGTCGATGAGCGAGGAGATGAGCAGCGGGCGGTCCTGCATCAAGCCCGGGATGAAGTGTGGTGGTTCGGTCATCATCACTTCAATGCGCCAGGGTGAAACCGCCGTCGCAGGCGATTGCCTGCCCGGTTACATAGCGGGATTCGTCCGACGCGAGGAACAGGACCAGATTGGCAATGTCGACTGGATCCTGAAAACGGCCCATCGGTATCCCCTTTAAAAACTCCGCGGCAAAAGCATCGGCGCTGACGCCGTTGGCACGGCCCATGCGTTCGAACAGTTTGTTGAGCATCGGTGTGCGAACTTGGCCGGGATGCACGGAATTGCAGCGGATGCCTTGCCCTGCCTGTGCGCAGTGTAGCGCCACCGACCGGCTGAGATGCTCGACCGCCGCTTTCGCTGCGCCGTAGGCGGTGATGAAGGGAGTGGGAACCATCGAGGCTACCGACGACATGTTGATGATCGAACCGCCGCCCGATCGCGCGATGGCGCTAATGCCATATTTGCATGCGAGGAACACCCCGGCACCATTGACCTCGAAAATTCGGTTCCAGTCCTCGATCGGGGCGTTTTCGGGATCCTTGGCCACCGCCGGATCACCTTCTATCCCGGCATTGTTAACCAGGATATGCAAGCCGCCAAAGCGCGCCTCAACATCGGCGACCAAGGCCTGCCAGCCCTGTTCAGATGCGACGTCCTGCGTCATGGCGTGGACACCCAAGGCCGCGGCAGCGCTTTCGATCGCACCTCCATTGATATCGGTTATGATGAGCGTCGCGCCTTCTTCGGCAAGTCGTGCTGCAATGGCACGGCCCAAGCCCTGCGCCGCGCCCGTAACCAGAGCGACCTTCCCGTCGATACGTCCCGCCATCGTTTTATCTCCCTATTGCGTCCTTTGATTACCGGAAATGCGCGGACGGTGGTCCGGCCAACTGCGCGCCATCGACAATCAACTGCGACCCACTGACCATCGCGGCCTCGCCAGATGCGGCGAACAGGACCGTATAAGCGACGTCGGCGGGTTTCGCGACGCGGCCCATCGGGACCAGTCGCGCCATTCCGTCAAGCAGCGTGTCCCGATCGCCGCCCGCCGCTTCGACAACCGGATCGAGCATTTCGGTGTCCACATAGGTTGGGTGTACCGATAGGCAACGGATCGGGTAACCGCGCTCCGCACAATATAGCGCGGTTGATTTGGTCAGCGTGGTGACACCGCCCTTACTGGCGCAATAGCCGGCGATGTCGGCAAAACCGACCAAGCCGCCCAGCGAAGACAGGTTGACGATCGCGCCTGCCCCCCCCGACCGCATGATACCGCGAATGCCATGCTTGCATCCCAGCATCGTTCCCGTCAGGTTGACTGCGATCATCTTGTTCCAATCGTCCAGCGTTATGTCTTCGATTGAACCTCCACGACCGATGCCGGCGATGTTGCAGACGATGTCGATCCGGCCAAAATGATCTATGGTCGTGGCGACCAACTGCTCCCAATCATCTTCCTTGCTGACGTCGATCGGGCAAAACAGCGCCGCTACGCCGATCTCTTCGGCAGCTATTTTGGCACCGGCGAAATCGGTGTCAGCGATCATGACCTTCGCACCTTCGGCGGCGAAAAGCTGGGCCGTGGCGCGTCCAATCCCGGACGCGCCGCCGGTGATGATCGCAATTTTGTTTTCCAGTCGGTTCGCCATGACGCTCCGCTCGCTCCTACCCATTTTACGTTCCCAATTTGCGGGCAAGCGGGCCAAATCCCAATGACGAGGAACACTCAGGAGTGATCCGCCCCCGGCCTGAGTGTTCCTCGTCATTGGATGCCGCCCTGCATCCACCTAATTTCCCGACAAATTCAGAAATTCGAGGAGAGCAGGCATGTCGGGCACAGCAGCAATCATCGCGAAGAGCGAGAAGACCGCCGTCGAGGTGACGCATCAACATCGTCCAGCCTTCTTTAATCCGTCCGCACTGCCATGGGCCGACTGGGTGATGGAGGGTACCTGGTTTAAACTGCTGAATATCAACCCGGTCAACGGCGGCTTTTCGATGTTGCTGAAGGTGTCGGCATCCAACGAAGCGCCGATTCACGGCCACTTCGGCGCCGTTGAGGGCTTTCTGCTCGAAGGCGGTTTCAGCTATGATGAGGATCGCGGGCGCGTCGGCGACTATGTGTATGAAGGTGCCGGCATTCGCCATATTCCAAAGACGCACGAAGATGGCATGGTGATGTTTGCGGTCGTCCACGGGCCGCTTGGCGGATACCACGAAGATGGCACGATCGCCGCGGTAGTCGATGCCCGGCTGATGTATGATCTGGCTGTCGCTGCGGGCGCCGCCGACCATATCGAAAAGCCCAGCCACTGGTGAGCCAATGAGCGGAGACGGCATGGTTTGATGCCGTTCGCCTCCTGAAAGGGAACTGCCTTGACGACGCCGGGCCTTCACCAGATCGAATCCGCATCGCGCGACGAACTGGCTGCGCTTCAACTCGAACGCCTGCGTTGGTCGCTGGCTCACGCCTATAGCGGAAATCCCCGCTATCGCGCCAAGTTCGACGCTGCGGGAGCGCATCCCGATGACTTGAAAACGCTTGATGATCTAAGGCATTTTCCTTTCACCACTAAGGCGGATTTACGCGAAGCCTATCCTTTCGGCTTTTTTTCGGTGCCACAGGACCGCCTGGCCCGGATCCACGCATCCTCGGGCACGACGGGCAAGCCGACGGTCGTCGGATACACACGCCGCGATATTGAGACGTGGAGCAACGTGGTGGCGCGGTCGATCTATGCAGCGGGCGGCCGATCCGGCATGAAGGTCCATGTCGCATACGGCTATGGCCTGTTCACTGGCGGACTCGGCGCCCATTATGGCGCGGAGGCGCTCGGATGCACAGTCATTCCGATGTCAGGAGGTCAGACCGAAAAGCAGGTTCAGCTGATTACCGATTTCCGTCCCGATATCATTATGGTGACGCCCAGCTATATGCTCGCGATCCTTGATGAATTCAGCCGTCAGGGAATAGACCCGCGCCAATCGTCGCTTGGCACTGGCATATTTGGTGCAGAACCCTGGACCGAAGCGATGCGGGCGGAAATCGAGGACAGATTTGCGATCGACGCGGTCGATATTTATGGTCTTTCCGAAGTGATGGGGCCGGGCGTTGCGCAGGAATGCGTCGAGACCAAGGACGGCCCGACAATATGGGAGGACCATTTCTATCCCGAAATTATCGATCCGGACACGGGGGCGGTGCTGCCGGAGGGTGAGGAGGGCGAGCTTGTCTTTACATCGCTAACCAAGGAAGCGATGCCGATCATCCGCTATCGCACCCGCGACCTCACTAGCTTGTTGCCCGGTACAGCGCGCGGTATGCGGCGCATGGCAAAGATTACGGGCCGGTCCGACGACATGCTCATTATTCGCGGCGTAAATGTCTTTCCGACCCAGATTGAGGAGCAAATACTCGCTTGCCCGGCACTTTCGCCGCATTTTCAGATCGATATTCGCCGTCCCGACCGGCTGGACCTCGTCACAGTCCAAGTTGAGCAGCGCGAAGGCGCTGCGACGGATGAAGTTCGCCGTGACGCTGGGTTGCTGATGGAGCGGGTCAAAGCGCTGATCGGCATTTCGGTGACTGTAGAACTCTTCGCCGTTGGCACTCTTCCGCGCTCGATGGGTAAAGCGCACCGCGTATTTGATCTGCGGTAATGCGGCGTCCGCAGCGCGTTCTACGCTGTTTGCGGGTCGCTCGGAACAGCTTATCGACTCTCTGTCGCGCAATGCCGGATTCACGGACGTAGTGCCGATCGGAGAGGAGTGAAGGTACCGCCGGACTGTAATCGACGGCTTCCGCGCATTGGCGGTCAAAAGCTGTCAGGCCGCAATCGGCCAAAAGGTACCGACTTGGGAATCGAACCATTCCAACACAAAATCTTACGGGGCGGAAAATGGGCCAAATCGAAAACCAAATCTGCTTATCGATTTTATATCAATATCTTATCCAAAGAGTTCGAGTCCTCTTCTGGCACCATTTTCCTTTTGACATGACTTCCGAAATCCGGCGCCGCCAGCGGCGACCGGGCTGCTGTGTCTGCGGTTTGGCACCCGCCGCGGCGAGAGGGTTTTCGATGCCATCTCTTAACCGCAAAAGTGACATGATTCGATGTGCTTCGGCCCCTTGTTTTATGTGAGCTAGCACATTTCCCTTTCTAGTGATGGGGCATCCCCGCCCTTAGGGTTCGCCGCGGGCGCTTGTGCCATTCGGCGGGCGGCGTGGGGAATGGAATATCATGGAATTGGCGGTTTTGCGCGCGGCGATCGTGCGGTGGATGGCAATCGCGGTGCTGATCGTGTTGGGTGCAACGTTGCCCAATCCGGCGAGCGCGCAGACATCGACGCTGTGTCCGGTTCTTAACGCAACTGTGGCCTATGGCGGAACGGTCAGCATCGATGCCACGGCCTGCCACGCGGGTTTTGGCCTCGGCAACGTGGCGACACCGCCGACGCACGGCACCGCGACGATCGGTCCCTTCGGACCGACGCAGACGATCAACTATTCGCACAATGGCAGCAGCGGAACGACCGACACTTTTGTCGTGCGCGACGGCAATGCGCCGCCCAACAACCTCATCCAGGTCAACATCACGATCACGCCGCCGACGTCGGCGATCGTCGTATCGCCAGCATCATTGCCGGCGCTCACCGCCGGGACACCCTTTTCGCAGGCGTTGACGTCGACCGGCGGCGTCGGATCCTATAGCTATTCGCTCAGCAGCGGGAGCTTGCCGACCGGGTTGACCCTGAGTTCCGGCGGCCTGCTGTCGGGAACTCCGACCCAGCGCGGAACCTATACATTTGCGGTGCGGTCGCAGGATTCGGTGGGTGATTTTGCCGTCAAGGGTTACACCGGAACGGTCGCCAATCCGACCCTCTCGATCACCCCGGCAACGGCGACGGCGGGACAGGGCATCGCCTTTTCGCAGACGCTGACCGCGAATGGCGGCGTTGCTCCGCATAGTTATCTTCTGGAGTCCGGCAGTTTTCCGGCCGGAATCACCCTCTCGTCGACCGGTGTCATCAGCGGCACAACCTCTGCCGCGACTGGTAGCTATCCCGTCACGCTGCGGGTCACCGATGCCAGCACCGGCCCGGGAAGCTATTTCGAGCTGGAGCCATTCACGCTGACCGTTGCGGCGCCCACACTGACGATCGCACCCGCGGCCTTGAACGCGATGACGGTCGGGGATGCATTCAGTCAGACGCTGACCGCGACCGGCGGCGCCGGACCCTATGATTTCACGATCACGTCGGGGGCGCTGCCGACCGGATTGACGCTATCGAACGCCGGTCAGATTTCGGGAACCCCGACGCGGCGCGGCACCTATAGCTTTTCCGTTCGCGTGCAGGATTCGCTCGGGGCTTTTGGCGTCCGTTCCTACACCGGCATTCCGATAAATCCGACGCTCGTTCCGACGCCGCTGTCATTCACGTTCAACCAGAATGCGCCGGTCAACGTTGCGCTGTCGACGACCGGTGGGGTCGCCCCCCACACCTATACGACGCCGGTTGAGCCGTTGCCGGCAGGCCTGTCGCTTTCGACCAGCGGCGTTCTTACCGGAACGCCGACAACACTCGGCAGCTCGACCGTGACGTTGCGGGTCCGCGACGCAAGCACCCCCGGAACCTATTTCCAGACGTTCCCGATGACATTCAACATCGTCAACGTGCCGGGCGTGTCGATTGCGGTATCGCCCGCCAGCGTCGTCGAAGACGGTGGCGCCAATCTGGTCTACACGGTGACGCGCGATGCCGTGAGCGCTAGCCCGCTGACCGTGAACATCGCCGCCACGGGGTCCGCCACTAGCGGTAGCGATTACAGCGGCGGTGTCACTACCGTCACGATCGCAGCCAATGCGGCGAGCGCGACGATCACCATCGATCCGGTCGTCGATACGGCCATCGAAGCCAACGAAACGGTGATCCTGACCGTCGCGGCGGGCGCGGGATATGCCGTCGGCGCTCCCGCGTCGGCCACCGGGACGATCACCAACGACGATTTGCCGACGGCAACGATAGCGGTATCGCCGACCACGGTGGTTGAGGACGGCGCAGGGACGCTGACCTATACGGTCACGCTCGACGCGGCGGCGTTTGTGCCGCTGCCCATCAACTTCAATTTGAGCGGCACGGCGGACAATGGATCGGATTATGCCGCGATCAACTCGCCCGTCATCATCGCCGCGGGTGCGACCAGTCAGACGATCCTTGTCGATCCCAACCCCGACGGCAGCATCGAACCCGACGAGACGGTGATCGTCGAACTGGCATTGGGGGCCGGTTATAACATCGGCGCACCGGCCAGCGCGACCGCGACGATCCAGAACGACGACCTGCCGAGCATCTCGGTCGGTGCGGTCACCCAGGCCGAAGGCAACAGCGGGACGATCGACGCGGTTTTCACTGTGCAGCTGTCCGCCCCGGCCGTGGCCGGCGGCGTGACGTTCGACATTGCGACGTCGAACGGCTCTGCGACGGCGGGTCAGGACTATGTTGCCAAAAGCCAGACCGGAGTCGTCATTCCGGCGGGCGCGAGCTCGGCGACCTTCACGGTGGCGATCAACGGCGATCTGCTCAATGAGGGCGACGAACAATTTTTCGTGACAATTTCCAATGTGGTCGGCGCGTTCGTCAACGGATCACAGGGAACTGGAACGATCACCAATGACGATACGCCGCCGACGCTATCGATCGGCAGTCCTTCGATCGTCGAGGGCAACCTGGGGACGCGGACGCTCAATTTCGTCATCACCCTCGATGCGCCCAGTGGTTTGGGCGTTGAAGTCCGGGTCAACACCGCCAACGGCACCGCCGCGGCGGGCAGCGATTATGTCGCGGTGAACAATGGCGGCTTTACCTTCCAACCGGGCGAAACCAGCAAGACGCTGCCGGTGACGGTCAACAGCGATACGGCGCCCGAACCCGATGAGAATTTCACTGTCGTGCTCAGCGGCGTTACCAATGCCGCGATTGGGACAGGCACCGGCATCGGCACGATCGTCAACGACGATGTGCCGCTTGAGATCCTGCCCGAAACCCTGCCCAACGGCTCGGTCGGAAACTTCTATAGCGCCATCCTGACCACCGATGGCGGCGCCGCGCCTTACAGCTATGCGGTCACCGCGGGGACGCTGCCCGCCGGATTGACCTTCGCTACGAACGGCACCTTGTCGGGCACCCCGGTCGCCGCGGGCAACGCCAATTTCACGATCACCGCAACCGACAGTAGCGGCGCGCCCGGACCTTATTCGGCCAGTCGCGTTTACACCGTGACAATTGCCGCGCCGTTCATCGAACTGACGCCGGTCACGCTGCCCAATGCGACCTTTGGCATATCGTACAGTCAGACGATCACCGCCGACGGATCGATCGCGCCCTACAGCTTTGCCGTGACGTCGGGCAGCTTGCCACCAGGGCTTGCGCTGGCGCCCGATGGCACCCTGTCGGGAACGCCGACGCTGGGCGGCCCGCGGACCTTCACGATTACGGCATCTGACGCGACCGCGGCACCCGGACCCTATAGCGGCGCGCGCGCTTATACGTTGACGGTCGACGTTCCGGCGCTCGTACTGCCTGCGACAACCTTGCCCGATGGTGCCACCGACATTGCCTATTCGGCGCAGATCAATACCGCGACCGGCGGCGTCTCGCCCTACAGCTATGTCGTTACCTCGGGCGAGTTGCCTTATGGCCTGACGATGTCGCCGTCAGGGGCGATTACCGGCACCCCGACGACGGCAAATCTCTTTGGCTTTGTCGTCACCGCTACTGACAGCAATCCGGGCGGCGCCGGGGTTGTCCAGCAAAGCTATTCGATCAATATCGTCAACACCCCGCCTGTGGTCGGTGCGGTCACCGCCAGCGTCGCTTACGGCGCCGGGCTGACCCCGATCCCGCTCAGCATCACCGGCACCGCCAATTCGGTCGCGGTGGTGACGCCGCCGACCAACGGCCGCGCGATCGTCGACCGGATGACGATCAGCTATATTCCCGATACCGGCTTTTCCGGGCCCGACAGCTTTACCTATATCGCCAGCAACAATGGCGCGGCATCCGCGCCGGCCCTGGTCACGATCAGCGTTGCCAACCCGGCGATCACGATCACCGCGGGCGGCCCGCTGACCGCGACGGTCGGCGCCGCTTACCGCGAAACCTTCACCTTCAATGGTGGCACCCAGCCGTTCACCAATTATCAGGTGACCGGCCTGCCCGCCGGGATGCAGGCGGGCAGCAGCGGCGCCAACACCGTCGAAATCATCGGCACGCCGACCAGCGCGGGCAGCTTTGCGCTGACCGTATCGGCGACCGACGCATCGACCGGTGCCGGGCCGTTCAACACCAGCCAGATGTTCACGCTGGTTGTCGCCGGACCGTCGCTGACCATGACCCCGGGGGCGGGGACGCTGACCGCGCCTTATAACGCGCCCTTTACGCAGGCCTTTACCGCCAGCGGCGGGGTCGGGCCGTTCACCTATGCGCTGACCGGCACGTTGCCCGCAGGGCTGAATTTCACCGGCAATAGCATCAGCGGCACGCCGACCGCGCCGGGCAACTATCCGGTGACTATCACTGCGACCGACACCGGTTCGACGGGGGCGGGTTCGCCGTTCACGCTTGCCCAGACTTATACGATCAACGTCCCCCCGCCGATCATCATGATTTCACCGGAAAGCCTGGCGAATGGGACCGTCGGTGCCAGCTACAGCCAGACCGTCACCGCATCGGGCGGAGTCGCGGCCTATGGCTATGCGGTCACCGCAGGCGTGCTGCCACCGGGGCTGACGCTGTCGGGTGGCGGGACCATCGCCGGAACCGCCACTGCGGGCGGCACCTATAATTTCACCCTGACCGCCACCGATGCCAATGCCCAGACCGGCAGCCGCGCCTATGCGCTGACGATCGGCGCCGCGGTGGTGTCGCTGCCGCCGACGACGTTGGCTGGCGGGCAGGTGGGCTTTGCCTATAATGCGTCGCTGAACCCGGCAAGCGGCGGCACCGCACCTTACAGCTACGCGGTGACTGGCGGCGCGCTGCCCGGCGGGCTGACGCTGTCGGCCAGCGGGGTGCTGTCGGGAACGCCGTCCGCCTTTGGTGCCTTCAGTTTCGCGGTCACCGCGACCGACAGCAGCACCGGCAGCGGGCCTTATACGGCGACCCAAAGTTATTCGGTGCAGATCGAACAGCCGGCGCCGATCGCCAATCCGGTGTTGGCGACCGTCGCCTATGGCAGCGCCGCCAACCCGATCACGCTTGCCATCAGCGGCGGTGCGGCGGCGAGCGTGGCGATCGCCACACCGCCCGCCAATGGCGCCGCGGTCGCCAACGGCACCGGTGTGACCTACACGCCCAATGCCGGTTTCGCGGGGAGCGACAGCTTCACCTATACCGCGACCAATGCGGGTGGGACGTCGGCACCGGCGACGGTGACGATCACCGTCGCCAATCCGGCGATCACCATCGCGGCCGACGGCCCGCTCACCGCGACGGCAGGGACAGCCTATAGCCAGACCTTCACCTTCAGCGGCGGCGCGCAGCCTTTCGCGGGCTATCAGGTCGCGAACCTGCCCGCCGGACTGGCGATCAGCGGCAGCAGCGCGAACAGCGTGACCGTGTCGGGCACCCCGACCAGCGCGGGCAGCTTTGCGCTCGCAGTGTCGGGCACCGATGCCTCGACCGGTAACGGCCCGTTCAACACCAGCCAGACCTTCACCTTGACGGTCAATGCTCCGGCGCTGGCGCTGACCCCGGCGACGGGCAGCTTCACCGCCAGTTATACGGCGGCATACAGCCAGGCGATCACCGCCACCGGCGGCGTCGGCCCCTACAGCTATAGCCTGACCGGCAATTTGCCGGCGGGTGTCACGCTCAATCCGTCGACCGGGCTGCTTTCCGGGTCGCCGACGGCATCGGGGACTTTCAGCTTTGCGGTGACCGCGACCGACACCGGATCGACCGGGGCGGGGGCGCCGTTCACGGTGCAGGGCAATTATACCCTGACCGTTGCCGCGCCGCTGGTTTCAGTGACACCGACCAATTTGCCGGTCGCAACCGCGGGCGCCGCCTATTCGGCGACGCTGGCGGCCACGGGCGGCGTCGGACCCTATCGCTTTGCGCTGAGCGGCGGCGCGCTGCCAGCGGGACTCTCGCTGTCGGCGGGCGGCGTCGTCGCGGGGACGCCAACGGCGACGGGTGCCTTTGCCTTCACCGTCAACGTCACCGACGCCAATGGCCAGGCGGGCACCGCCAGCCTGACGCTCAACGTCGCCAATTCGGCGATCACAGTCACCCCGGCGGCGCTGCCTGCAGGGACGCAGGGGGTTGCCTATAGCCAGCGGCTCACCGCCGCGGGGGGCATCGCGCCCTACAGCTTTGCGGTCAGTGCTGGCGCGCTGCCCGCGGGCCTGACGATCAATGCGGCAACCGGGGTCATTGCCGGGACGCCGACCGGATCGGGTGACGCGACCTTTGCGGTCACCGTGACCGACAGCACCGGCGGTACGCCATCGACCGCGACGATCAATTACACACTGCGGATCGTTGCGCGGCCCAATCCGGCTAATGATCCCGAAGTGCGCGGGTTGGTGCAGGCACAGGTCAATTCGGCCCGCCGCTTCGTCGATACCCAGGTCGGCAATTTCAATCGACGGCTGGAAGGGATGCGCCGCGGCGGCGGTAGCGGCGGGTTCAGCAATTCGCTGCGGATCAGCGGGTCGGATCCTTGTATCGACAGCATCACCGCATGGACCAACCCGGTCTGCGCCAATGCGGGCGGCAACGCCGCGGGCGGGGCGAACCGCCAGCCGGGCGGATTTGGCTCCAATCCGTACGGCGGTCCGCTCTCGGGCGGATCGATGGCGGGCGGGCTGCTCGGCGGCGGCGCGATCGGATCGGCGACGGCAGACGGCAGCGCGAACACAGCGGCCAATGCCGACGGAACGGGCGGCAGCGCGCAGGCTCCGCTCACCGTCTGGGCCGGGGGCGCGATCCGCTGGGGCGACCGCGACGAACAGACCGGCCGACCGTCCGAACGCTTTGAATCGGAGGGTGTGACTTTTGGCGCCGACTATCGCTTCAGCCCATCTTTCGCCGCAGGGGTCGGGGTCGGCCTGGGCCGCGAGACGACCGATGTCGGCCGCAACGGGTCGCAGAGCGAGGGCGAAGCCAAGACGCTGGCGATTTACGGCAGTCACCTGCTCGGCGGTGGTCTTTATGTCGATTGGCTGGCGGGGTATCAGTGGCTCGATTTTGACCTGCGCCGCTATGTCACCTTGTCGGGCGCGCTGGTCAATTCGTCGCGCAGTGGGCGCCAATGGTTCGGGTCGGTATCGGCAGGCGCGGACATCGAAAGCGGCGATTGGCGCTTTACCCCCTATGCGCGGATCGACGCGCAGCGTGGCAAGCTCAACGGCTATACCGAAAACAGTGGTTCGGTGTTCGACCTGACCTACCGCGACCAAGACGTGGCGTTCACTTCGATCGGCGCGGGGGCCAAGCTCGACTACCGGATTGCGGTCGAGAACGGCTTTTTCCTGCCGCGCCTGCGGCTGGAATATCAGCGCGACATCGAACGCGACAGCGAGGCGCTGGTGGCCTATTTCGACCAGATCTCGGGGCCGTTCAACGGCGTCCCGCTGACCGGATATGCGCGCAGCCGCCTGTTGATGGGCTTTGGGGTCGAGATGATGATCGGCGATCGGACCGCGGTCGACATCGAATATTCGTATCGCGACAACAGCGGTGCGGGGGCCGATCAGGGCGTGTTGATCAACGTCAAACAGGCGTTCTGACCCCAGCGGGGAATTGCCGCGGTCGATGCCGGACAAAAGGAAGAAGCGGCGGCGCGCGGGGGATCGCGCCGCCGCTTCCCTTTTTGCCATGGCACCAACGCTGGGGAGCCTTGGTCCATTGCCAAGGCGTGGTAGCGGCGGTCGCACAGCCAAGGGAGCGCGGCGCTGACCTAGCTCACCTGTGCGGCAAAATGTCATGGTGCATCGGAATGCTTGCGCGCCCGGCGCATTGACCGTCTATCTCGCGCGCTGCGAGCGGGCGCCGCTCCGACGGCAACTTGTGGACCTGGGTGCAGCTATGCGAAATGAGATTGTCGCTGGCGACAAGGACGGCCCCGCGCGGCTTTTGTTTCGCCGCGTGAAAAGCACGCCGGCCGAAGATGTTTCCGAACGGATGCAGGCGTGGATACGGCTGTTGATACTCGTCCTGGTGTCGAGCTACGCCATCGTCGCGAGCGTGATGACGTCGCCCGAGCGGCGTGTCCAGCCGTGGGCTCTGGACGTGCTTACCTATTTCGCCTGCTACACGCCGGTGGCGGTCGGGCTCCTCTATGTGGTCATCCGTCATCCGGGGCACTATCCGGCGCGCCGAATTTTCGGGATGGCCAATGATTTTGCGGGACTTGCGTTCGCCATCATCGCTGGCGCGGCGGCTATGCTGCCGACCTATGCGATCATCATGTGGGTGACGGTGGGTAACGGCCTGCGCTTCGGATCGCGATACATGATTGCCGCGGCAACGATGGTGCAGGTCACGCTGGCGGTGATAACGGTGCTGACGCCCTATTGGCGGGCCAATCCGGTGCTGGTCTTTACCCTTTCGCTCACCGCGCTGGTCGTGCCCTTCTATATTCAGACGCTGCTGCGCCATATCGAGCAGGCGCGCCGGGATGCCGAGGAGGCGAACACCGCCAAGTCCCGCTTCCTCGCCCAGGCTAGCCACGATTTGCGGCAACCGGTGCATGCCATCGGGCTATTCCTCAACAGCCTGACTCAGACCGGGCTCGCACCCGAACAGCGCGGCATCGTCGATCGCATCGATCGATCGTTGCAGGGCGTCGCTGAGCTGTTCCGCTCGCTGCTCGATATCTCGACACTGGACAGCGGCGCCGTGACGCCGACGCTTGAACCGGTTTCGATCCGCCAGATGTTTCGCCTGCTCGAACAGCAGAATCAGGTGAGCGCCGGGTGGGCGGGCGTCGATTTGCGCTTCGTCCGGTCCGACCGCGTTGTCCTTGCCGACAAGGCGCTGTTGCTGACCATGCTGCAAAACCTGGTGTCGAACGCAATCAAATATGCGCCGCGCGGCCGCGTCCTGATCGGGTGCCGGCGGCGCGGCGACCGCATCTCGATCTGGGTCGTCGATCAGGGGGCGGGCATAGCGGCGGAGCATCTGCCGCGGCTGTTCGACGAATTTTACCAGGTCCGCAAATTGGGCAGCGCCGATACCCAAGGCGTTGGGCTGGGGCTGTCGATCGTCCAGCGGCTTGGCGCGCTCATGGATCTGGCAGCGGAAATTCGCTCGCGACCGGGACATGGGACCGCGGTTGCGATCCACGGGCTGAACGCGGCGGCGGCGGTGCCGCCGGTGGTCGATCGCGGCCCCAGCTATGCCGTGCCGCTGCATGATTTGCAGGTCCTGCTGGTCGAGGATGACATCGATGTGCTCGATGCCACGGCTCACCTGCTGCGATCCTGGGGCGCCGAGGTGGCGGCGTGGTCGATTGTCCCGCCGCACCCGCAGCGGTGCGACCTGATCGTCACCGATTTCGACATCGGCGGCGGGATGACGGGCGCCGATTGCATTGCGCTGCATCGTCAGGAAAATCCGCCGCCGATGGCAATTGTGATGACCGGGCACGACGAACTGGCGATCGAGGAGATCATTGCCGATCCCAGCGTCCTGATCCTCAAAAAACCGGTGCAACCCGCCGAACTGCGATCGGCCATCGCTGCTTTGCGCGGCCGCCGGGGGCAGTTGCCGACCGGTTAGCCGGGATTATTGCAGCCCTAGCGCGTTGGCCTTTGCTGCCGCTTCCGACCGTGTCTGGGCGCCCAATATCCGCAGCAACGCCGACACATGGATGCGGACCGTGAACGGCGAAATGTCGAGCTGGCGCCCGATTTCCTTGTTCGTCTTGCCCATCGCCAGCTGCGACAGGACGTCGCGCTGGCGCGGTGTGAAGGCCTGGTCCCGTTGACGCGCCGGTGGCGGCGCGGCGATCGCGGCCGTTTCGGGCACCAGCACCAGCGTATCACCGCCGCGCACCGCTTTGATTGCGGCCAGCATCGCGTCCGATGGCATCGCCTTGCCGATAAAGCCGTCGGCGCCCTGCCGCATGACGCGTCCAATGGTTTCGGCGTCGTCGGACATAGAGATGATGATCAGCGAAGAGGTCGGAAACTCGCCGCGAAGGGTCGCGATGGTAGCGGAGGGATCCATGCCGGGGAACATCAGGTCGAGGATGAACAGGGTGGGCGTGGCGGCGCCGCTGGCGAGCGCCATGATTTCATCAACGCTGCCCGCCTCGACGATGTCGGCTTGTGGAAAGGCGCCGCCGAGCAGACGGCACATCCCGTCGCGAAACACGGGATGATCGTCGGCAACCAAGATCCGTTCGGCGGGGACGCTTTGCATGGGGCGCTGAAACTCCGCTGCATCCGGCGCTGGTCGGCGGAAGCGGGGATTTCGTCGCGCAACGCGGCGATCGATGCCAGCGTCTTGGCGTACTGGTTCGTCTTTTCTCGGGAAAAAAGGAAGGGACTCGCATCGCTGCGAGTCCCTTCGCCACCAAGCGACCCTTTGGCGGACTTGACGCAGCCTGCCATGACCCCGGACATGGTCCGCGCGGAAAATGTGGCAAGCGAAATCAGTGGCTAAGACTGGCGCAGTCGCCGACGCGGCGCAACCGCCCGATTGAGCTAACACATCATGGCCTGCACGCGGCCCTGCCGCGCATCCGGTTGTCAGGAAAGTGGCGGGGCACTGCCGCGACGGCGATCGTGATCATCGGCCATGATGATCAACAAGAGAATGATCAGCGCGGCGCTATATTCGATACCGCCGGAGCCGTGTTCGCCGACAAACCAGCCGAAGTGGCGATGGATCAGGACAATGCCGCCGACCGCGATCGCCAGCAATGCCGCCGCTGCGACGTTCACAAATCGGCCGAAAATGATCAGCGTTCCGGAGATCAGTTCGGTGATCGTGATCGCCCACACCACCGTTTCGCCGGCCGGAAACCCCCGCGACTCCATGAACTGGCCAAACTGCGGGATGGTATCGTTGATGATCCGCACGGCGGCGTGCGCCATGAACAGGCCAGCCGTGGCGATGCGGGCGAACAGCAACGCCAAGCGGACCAGGCCGCCCGATGCCGTGGATCGGACAAAGGTCATTTGCATATGCCTGATCAGCACATCGGCGGCACTGCGGCAACGCGCGCGACGCACCGGTGCGCCGCCAGCGCATGCCGGCGCACTACTGTCACTGCGCCCGTGACTGACTGGCCAACCATTGGGTGCGTTCGGACAGCAGGCGGAGCCGGCAGCTGTCCTCGATCAACAAGCCGCCGGTGCCGCCGGCCATGCCCGATCGTTCGACCTCGGCGCGGCAAATTGCGTCGCGGTCCTTCAGCCAGGCCCGCTGTCCGTCGCGCAGCCGCGCCCGCGCAGCGTCGCCCGGCGAGCGGCGTAGCGCGGCGCGATAGGCGGCGTTCAGCGCCCTGTCGAGCCGGCGATACTCGCTCGCCATGCAGGCTCGCATCGCCGTGGTCACTCCGCCGCTGTCGCGGACGCATTCGCGAAAAACCGGCGAGCGATCGTCAGGGGCGGGCGCCGCTGCCGACGGGCTGCTCGCGTCCGCCGCGAAAAGCCAGAGACCGGCCAGCAAGCTGTAGTTGATACGACGTCCCGCCATCCGACGATACTCCCGCTTCGACGTAACTGCCGCCCGGTTGTCGGTTGCGACAAGCCGCGCGATCGCGGTGTACGGAATAGAGTGGGGCGCGGTGGCGGGGCAGGGCAGGCGGCGTACCAGTGCGTTTCCGGCCTTTGCTTTTGCGGGCGCGCAGCGGATGCCGACGGCATGGCGGTATCGAACAAGCGACGCGCAGCGCTGGCGCTGCAATGGCTCGGGGTCTGGCTGTGGATCGTCGTTGCCGGCACCAGCGGCTCGGCTGGCGCCACGGAAGCCGCCGCGGGTATTTCGCAGCAGATTCTGGTCGGCGCGCCTGCCGGCCGGATCGCCAAGTTGCTGGACGCCGGAGCTGACCCGCTGTTGCCCGACGCCGATGGCGATACCGCCCTGCATCATGCCGCGATGGCGCAAAATCCGGCGTATCTGAAATTGCTTCTGGCGCGCGGCTGGGAACCCGACAGCCGCAATCGCATCAGCGGGCGAACGCCCTTGATGGCGGCGATGCTGGCCGAGCGCGAACGGCAGTTCGCCATGCTGCTGGCCGCGGGGGCTAGCGTCGCGCAGGCCGATGTCATGGGCAACACCCCGTTGCACGTGGCGGCGCAGATCAACGAACCGCGGCACGTCTGGACGCTGCTCGAAGCCGGTGCGCCGCCGACGGCGCGCAACGCGCAGGGGCAGACGTTTCAGCCCTATCTGTTCATGATCCCCGACCGCCTGTTGAATGCAGCAACGTTGCGCTGGCGGCAGGATGTCGCATCGTGGCTGCGGCGAAAGGGCATCGCGATCGAGCAGGAAGCACCATGACGGCAACGAAATGCCTGCCGTCCCTCGCGGCCCTTGGACTGTTATCCAGCGGCCCGGCACACGCCACGCTGCCGCCTCTGCCGCCGCCGCAATATGGGGCTTACGGGCCGCTGACCCTTTGCGAAGGAGATGTGTCGATCGCGGTGGGGCCGAACGAGGCGGCGCATGTCGTTGGCACTATCTTTCGCATCATCAACGACGACTATGTGGTCGCGGCGACACCCGCGCTGTTGCCGATTGCTTCGCTGGCCCCGCCGGATGACGCCGCCAAAGAGGGCATCATCGGGCTGGGCAATCTGACTCTGGCGTTTCGGTATCGGGGCGCATTGCCGCCGGGCGCGGCGGGCGACGCCGTTTTTGCGCGTGAGGGTTTTCGCGATGGCGACGTGCGCTATGCGATTCCGGCGCAATATGCGTCGACGTCTTCGGACAGCTTACGACCGATGTTGATCATCGCCTCGCCTTCCTTTGATGGCAGCGACGCCGACAAGGCGATCCTGTCACGCTTCCGGTCGGACGCCGCCAATCCGCCGGCCTGTATCCGTCCAGCCGCGTTCGCCGCCGGCAAGCCGACGCGCGCCGCGGCCGCCTTTATAGATGCGCTCGACGATCCCTTTTACCCCGGCCTCTATCCCGCGGCGCCCACCGCCGGTCCTGGCTATCATTGCGTGGGCGGCATTGGTTTTGCGTTTGACGCCGCTGAGCTTTTGCAGCGGCCCTGGAAATCGCTGCGCGTCGGAAAAACCTTTCTGATGCGCGGCGACGTCGTGGTGACGCTGTCGGGGCCGGACGAACTGATGCAGCCAGCCAACCCGGATGACGCCCGCGAGCATCCAGCGGGATTTTTGCAGGGCAGCGGTGTGACCTTTCACCCCAGCCGCGGCGTGGGGCCACCCTATGCGCCGCCGGGAGTCAGGGAGGATGGCAGTTGGCTGATCGGACTGGGCAAGGACAGGAACCGCCGTTTGGAAATTCGTTTCCCCGCCGGCAACAAGGCGCCTGTCGGCTTTGCGCTGATCGAACGGCTGGCCTTTGTGGCGCCAGACGATCCGCGGTGCGCAACGGCACCGCGATAGGCCGCACGGCGCGCCGAACGGGCGCGATACGGCAGGCGGCGCACGAGGCGAAGCAAGGTGGCTACCTTGCCGGTGCCGCGGCATCATGGACCCTGTCATGTACCGGTTCACGGGCTCGCATTGGGTTCGGTGGCGCGCTCGGTTAGGGTCGCCAAGTCGATAGTTTCCTCAGGATGGCATCGATGCAGGGGCTGACATTATGCAATTCCGCGCTCCATCGGGCGCCGGGCTCGGTCGACCTTGGTCGGCGCGCAAGGCCGTTTGGTCGGCGGCGCAAATCCGGGGATTGTCGAGCGCGCGCTGGCGCGGCGCGGCTAAGCGACCAATGCGGTGGGATAGGCTGGCGCGGCGTGGTGGGTGCTCAGCGAGCGGCGCATTTCCCGGCGACAGGGAAAGTTCAGTATACGCAAGATGTTCGACACATGATTGCGTACCGTGAAATGCGACAAACCCAGTTTGCGGCCGATTTCCTTGTTGGACATGCCGTGCAGCAGATAATCCAGAATTTCCTGCTGTCGATGGGTGAGCGAAAATGGGGCGGGCGGCATCGTGTCACGCAGATTCCGCTCAATATGGCGCTGCGACAGGTTGACGATGTCCGATTCGGGGAGCGCCGATCGGATCCGCTCGATGGCGTCTTCGCCCTGAACCCGCGAGATCGTCACCAGAACGACGGTCCATTCGTTGTCGTCAAAGCCGGGCAGCACCGCATGGGGTGCGGGATAGAATGATGGATCGATATGTTTCATGGCGCGGTGATGCTATCGCAATGCCAACGCAAGATGAGGGGGAAACCGGCGATTGGCTTGCCGGGCACAATGAACGGGCGGGGTTTTCTACCAATGGCTTGGCAGCGATGACCAGCGTTCAGGAGCGGAAGGCGAAATCGGGTGCGCCGCCGCCGAACGACGCGCGTCCCCTCGCCCTGCCGCCGCTGGCGGCGGTGCAGGAACGCAAGGCGATCACCGCGACGACGGTCGAGCTGGCGGCACTGTTCTGGTTCTGTGTGCTCGTTTCCGACAGCTTGCTGTGGGGTATCGTCGGCACCGATCCGATCGCATCGGCGTTCGGCAAGGTGATCTTGAACGTTTTCGGGGCGGGACTGACGCTGGTGGTCACCGCGCTGTTGTTCCGTCTGCGCGCGGCCTCGATTTTCATCAAGGTGCTGGTCGCCTTTACCTTCTCGATCCAGGCGGCCGGGATATACAGCGTCTTCGACATCTTCATCTATTTGTGGATGGCGCGGCCGGTGAACTGGATGTTCGACAATGTCGCGTTCGGGTACACGATGATTTCCAGCACCGCGATGTTCTTCGGCTGGTCATGCCTTTACATTGCGATGATCTATAGCTTCGACGTCCGCGATCGCGAGCGCAGCCTGGCGCTGGCCCGTGAAGAGGCGCTGTCGGCGCAGATGCGCGCGCTGCGCTATCAGATCAATCCGCATTTCCTGTTCAACACGCTCAATTCGGCGATGGGGCTGGTCGAAGAGGGGGCGACGGCGCGGGCGCAGCGGATGATGATGTCGCTGTCGGCTTTCCTGCGCCAGACGCTCGAACTCGACCCGATGAAGGACGTGACGCTGGCCGCCGAACTGGAATTGCAGGAAGATTATCTCGAGATCGAGCGCGAGCGGTTTCCCGACCGGATGCGGTTCACGATCGACGTTGAAGAAGCCGCTTTATACGCGCTGGTTCCCAACCTGATTCTTCAGCCGCTGGTCGAAAATGCGGTCAAGCACGGGGTCGAGCCGTGCACCGGCGAAGTGGGCATCCGGATCACGGCGTGGCGCGACGGCGACCAGTTGGGCATCCGAGTCGAAAATGATCTTTGTTCGATCGATGAAGGCGCATCGCGACCCGGCAGCCGGATCGGACTCCGCAATGTCGCCGAGCGGCTGTCGGCGCGATTTGGCGCCGCCAGCGCGTTCGAAACCAAATTGACCCCGGCGCTGTTTCGCGCCGACATCCGGCTACCGTGGGCGGTCTGATGCCCGGTCTGGCGATTTTGGTCGTCGATGACGAGCCGCTGGCGCGGCGCCGCGCCGTGCGGCTGGCGCAGCAATTGCCATGGGTCGGCGAGATCGGCCAGGCGGGCAATGTCGCGCAGGCAATCGAGTGGCTGGCGACATCGATCTGCCACATCATCCTGCTCGACATCCGGATGCCGGGGGGGAGCGGATTCGACCTGCTCCGCCATTTGCCCGATCCCGCGCCCGCAGTGGTGTTCGTGACCGCATTCAATGATCAGGCGCTGCGTGCCTTTGACGCGCGGGCGGTCGATTATGTCACCAAGCCGATCGAAACCGGGCGCTTCCAGACCGCGATGGAGCGCGCCCGCGCGGCGGTCGATCAGTCGAACAGCGCCGACCGCATCCGCGAACTGGAAGAGGTGGTGGCCAATCTGCGCGCGACAGGCAATGGCGCGCGTCAACAAATGGCCGAATTATGGGTGCGGGCGAGCGGCGAATATATCCGCATCAAGCCCGAAAACATCAGCCACGTCGGCGCCGAACGCGACTATGTCCGCATCCATGCCGACGGCCAGAGCTATCTTTACAACGAGAATCTTGCGACCCTGGAACGGCTGTTGCCGGCGCAGCAGTTTCTGCGGATCCATCGCAGCACGATGGTCCGCGTCGACGCGGTCGAGCGCGTGAAGAGCGGACAGTTTCATTCGCTGATCGCGGTGCTCGGCGATGGCACCGAATTGCGCGTCGGGCGCACCTATACCGCGGCGATCCGCGCTCGCCTGGCCCGCCGCGACTGACCGACCGCGCCACTCGCGCCGCCAAGTTTTTCTTTGCCCACCACCAGCCCACCGCCGCTTGTGTCGTCTTGTCCGCCATGCAAGGGACGCGCTTGCGGGCAGCGGGAGAGAACGCGATGCACTTCGACGTGGTGATTGTGGGCGCAGGGCATGGCGGGGCGCAGGTCGCGATCATGCTGCGGACGCAGAAGTTCGAAGGCAGCATTGCGATCGTTGGCGACGAGCCCGAGTTGCCGTATGAACGACCCCCGTTGTCGAAGGAATATTTCGCGGGCGAAAAGGAATTCGAACGCATCCAGCTGCGCCCCGCCAAATATTGGGACGAGCGTGACGTGACGATGCTGCTCGGCCAGCGGGTGGTGGCGGTCGATCCGGGCGCGCGCAATGTCACCACCGAGAGCGGCGGGACGATCGGTTATGGCAAGCTGGTCTGGGCGACCGGGGGCTCCCCCCGCATGCTGCCGATCCCCGGCGGCAACCTGCCGGGGGTGCAGGGGGTGCGGACCCGCGCCGATGCCGATGCGATGAAGGCCGCCTCCGAAACCGCCAGCCAGATCGTCGTGATCGGCGGCGGTTATATCGGGTTGGAGGCGGCCGCGGTGCTGCGCAAGGCGGGCAAGAAGGTGGTGCTGCTCGAAGCGCTCGACCGGGTGCTGGCGCGGGTCGCCGGGACCGAGCTGTCGCGCTTTTACGAACGCGAGCATCGCGAGCACGGCGTCGATCTGCGGCTGGGCGTCGCGGTCGAAGCGATCGAGGGTGAGGGGCATGTCACCGGCGTGCGGCTGGCGGACGGCGACGTCATCGCCGCCGATCTGGTGATTGTCGGCATCGGCATCGCCCCCGCGGTTGACCCGCTGATCGCGGCGGGCGCCGCGGGCGGCAACGGTGTGCTCGTCGATCGGCTGTGCAAGACTAGTCTGCCCGACATCTACGCGATCGGCGACTGCGCCGCGCATGAAAACGACTTCGCCGAGGGCGTCGTGATCCGGCTGGAATCGGTACAGAATGCCAATGATCAGGCCAATGTCGTCGCAAAAGGCATCGTCGGCGACGAAGCGCCCTATCATGCGATTCCGTGGTTTTGGTCGAACCAATATGACCTCAAGCTCCAGACCGCGGGCCTGTCGACCGGCCACGACCGCGCTGTGCTGCGCGGCGATCCGGCGACGCGCAGCTTCTCCGTCGTCTATCTGAAAGCGGGCAAGGTCATCGCGATCGACTGCGTCAACGCGACCAAGGATTATGTCCAGGGCCGGATGATCGTCACGGCCGGGCTGGAGGCGACGGCCGAGCAGCTCGCCGATACCGAAACCCCGCTGAAGGCGCTGCTCCCGGCCTGACCCTAGCCGGGCGGCAGCGCGTCTGTTCCCGGTTGGTCGCCCAGCGCGCGCTTCAGTCCCGCCTTGATATTGCGGAGCAGGCGGCGCAGCGCGATGATGACGATTACCGCGGCAATCGCCATGACGATGGCGATGACAATCGCCAGCGGCGGATAGGCGATCGCCAGCGCCAGCAGGCCACCGGTCGCAACGTCTTCGCCGGTCGATACCACCGCATTGCTGAACGGTTCGGGGCTGGCGTTGACGACGGCGCGCGTCGTCGCCTTGGCGCCGTGGCTGAGCAAAGCGCCGCCGCCGCCGAGCAGGAAAGCGATCACCTGCCACGTCGGATCGGATGCATCGACCAGCGCCAGCGCGAGCAGCGCGCCGCCGAGCGGGCGGATGATGCTGTGGATCATGTCCCAGATGGAATCGACCCACGCGATCTTGTCGGCGAGGAATTCGGCCAGGGTGCCGACCGCCGCGACCCCCAGCACCCACGGATTGGCCAGCACCTGCAGTGCGGCCAGATGTTCGGGCAGCGGCAACCAGCCGAAATGCATGGCGGTGCCGGTGGCCAGGATGGTAAGATAGAGCCGCCACCCGGCGAGGAGGCTTAGGCTGCCCGCGACGCCCAAAATCTCGACGATTCCCAATATCCTGCTCCCCGTACTGTCCCCATCCGGTCAGCGCCCCTCTTGCACCCACGCCCGCGCGCCCGCAATGCCGAGATGACCGGGATGATATGGATGACAAGCGCGCGGTGCAGGGTTATCGCATCGGCATGACCAATACCGCTCCGCCGTCCGCCCAGCCCGAGGTTCTGCCGGAAGGCGCCATTCCCGCCGCGACGCTGGTCATCATGCGCCCGTCGGACAAGGGTGGCGCCGACGAGATCCTGATGGTCAAGCGATCGACGACGATGGCCTTTGCGGCGGGCGCGGTCGTATTCCCCGGCGGCCGGGTCGATCCCGACGATTATCTGGTCGCCCGCCAGCACGCCCCCGACTTGGCCGAGGCCGACGGCGCGGCGCGGGTGGCGGCGCTTCGTGAGACGCTGGAAGAAACCGGGCTGGCGGTTGGTTGGCCAGCATTGCTTGAGGATGATGTTGCCGAAGTGCGTCAGGCGTTGCTGGCTGGCACGCTGCTGTCTGATATTCTTGCCGCGCGCGGAGATCGAATCGCGCTGGCATCCCTGGTGCCGTTCGCGCGCTGGTGCCCCAATTTCAAAGAGGCCCGAACCTTTGACACCCGCTTCTATGCCGTCGCCGCGCCGCCGCACAGCCATGAACTGACCGTCGAAGAGGCGGAGCATAGCCATATTTTCTGGGCTAGCGCGGCCGAAGCGCTGGCGATGGCCGACCGCGGCGAGGTGTCAGTGATTTTCCCAACTCGCCGTAACCTCGAACGCCTTGCCCAAGTCACCGATTTCGCTGGTTTTTCGCGGCATTCGGACGCGTTCCCGGTCGAATTGATCACGCCATGGATCGAAGACCGCGACGGGCAGGCCTTTTTGTGCATTCCGGGCCATCTTGGCTACCCGATAACCAGCGAATCCTTTGACCATGTTCGCCGCGGCTAGTGGCCTTTTTGCAACAACTTTCTCTATATTTAGCAATTTGGTAAGAATTGGCGGACTAGGGCAGATCGTCGTTGCATTTGCTGAACGCTGTGCCTAAGAGGGCCGTGCAGAAGCAGACCGGGGAGCCCCCTGGTGTGATTCGACAAGACTAATCCAGTGGACGGAGAATATGATGAACCTGCTTAAGAAGGCTGCGATCTCCCTCGCAGCGACCTCGATGATCGCAGCCCCGGTTGCTGCGTCGGCCGCTCCCGCAGCACGTGCAGCTTCGGCCGTTGACGGCCAGAGCGAGCTCGAAGGCAGCACGAGCTGGATCATCGCTATCGTCGCCCTGGCTGCCATCATCGGCGGCATCATCATCGCGTCGGACAACAACGACGACTCGCCGACCAGCCCCGGCTGATCTGGCTGACCAGATATCCCCAAAGGGCTCCGAGCTTCGCTCGGGGCCCTTTGTTCGTTTCAGGCTTATGATTGTCGGACACGCGTAGGCGCCGACGAAAATCGCCGACCGCGATGCCCCGCCAACGCGCGGCGTCGAGCGATCAGAGGGCGATGCCGCGCATCGCGCGCGATCGTGCGAGCGGGATCGCTTGCCGGGCGCGGCTGACCGCCGCCGCGTCAATGGGCGCAAGGACCAGTTCATAACCGTTGCCGCCGGCTGCCCCGACTGGCCCAGCTTCGGCGATGACTTTGCCCCAAGGGTCGACAGCCAGGCTGTGGCCGTAGGTCGATCGGCCATCCGGATGATCCCCGCCCTGCGCCGCCGCCAGGATATGGCAGGCGCTCTCGATCGCGCGGGCGCGCATCAGCACATGCCAATGGGCTTCGCCGGTCGACACGGTGAACGCGGCGGGGATTGCGATCACCGCGGCGCCGCGATCGACCAGTGCGCCGTAAAGTTCGGGAAACCGCAGATCATAACAGATGCTCAGCCCCAGTGGGCCGAGCGGGGTATCAACGACGACAAGCGTGTCGCCGCCCACATAGGCCGATGATTCGGTCCAATTCTCGCCAGAAGGAAGGGTGACGTCGAACAGATGCACCTTGTCATATGTCGCGCGGATGCTGCCGTCGGCGGCGATGACGTGGCTGCGGTTGACGCGCCGCGCACCATCGTCCGCCAGCACCGGGATCGACCCGGTATGGAGCCATAGCGCGTGCTTTTGCGCCAGCGCCTGAAAGGCGGCGGTCCAGGGATTTTCGGTTTCGCCGACAATATGCGGTGCCGATCGCGCGCGGTCGCGATCGAGGAGCAGCGACATTTCGGGCAGGAACACCATCGCTGTCCCCGCCGCCGCGGCAGCAGCCATCGCGCGATCGACTACCGCAAGGTTGGCGACGGGATCGATGCCGCTGGTCATTTGAACCAGAGCCGCGATCGGGGCGGCGGGTGGGCTGCCGGACGGGCGGGTGAGCGGAGGCGCGGGCTTCAGGGTCATCCCATCTGGCTAAGCCGATGCTGCGGGCAGGACAAGCGCCGCGATAGTTCAGTGGCCAGCAAGGTTTGAACGCGATAAGATGACCCGATGTCCAGTTCCCCCGCGCGCATGTCGCTTCGTTTTTCCCGATCCCTTCTTTGCGCCAGCGCTGCCGCAGCGCTGTTGTTGCTGCCCACCGCTGGCAGCGCCCAGGACAGTTCGGCAAAGACCGCTGCCAGCCGGCAGGTGGCCGATGGCGACTGGCTGTATGTCGGCAGCGACATTCCGCGCGACACCGCATGGCAATTCGGCGTCCTGCCCAATGGCGTGCGCTATGCGGTGCGCAACAATGGCGTACCGCCGGGTCAGGTGTCGATCCGGGTGCGGATGGACGTCGGATCGATGTTCGAAACCGAGCAGGAGCGTGGCTATGCCCATCTGCTGGAACATCTGACCTTTCGCGGTTCCGAACATATCCCGGACGGCGAAGCCAAGCGCATCTGGCAGCGGTTCGGCGTCACTTTTGGCAGCGATTCGAACGCGCAGACCACGCCGACCCAGACCGTGTATCAACTCGACCTGCCCAGCGTGACCCCTGCCAATCTTGATGAAAGCATGAAATTGCTGTCGGGAATGGTTCGCGAACCGCGGATTTCGGAGTTGGCGGTTGCGGCGGAGCGGGGCGTCGTCATGTCCGAACTGCGCGAATCTGACGGTCCGCAGAAACGGATTGGCGATGCGACCAACGCGCATCTGTTCGCGGGCCAGCTGCTCGGTGATCGCTCGCCGATCGGCACCACCGCGTCGCTGGGCAAGGCCAGCGCGACATCGGTCACCGCGTTTCACGATCGCTGGTATCGTCCCGAGCGGGCGGTGGTGGTGATTGTCGGCGACGCCGAACCCGCCGAACTGGCGCGGCTGGTAGCGAAATATTATGGTGACTGGCGGGGCAACGGACCGAATCCGCCCGCCCCCGATTTTGGCAAGCCCGATCCCAAGGCGCCCGCGGCGCTGGAAATCGTCGAGGCGAACCAGCCGCTCGCGCTGACGCTGGCGATGGTCCGCCCGTGGCAGAAACGCATCGATACCGTCGAAAACACCCGGCGGCTCTATCTGGAATTCATCGCCCAGGCACTGGTCAACCGGCGGCTGGAAAATCGGGCGCGCAGCGGCGGAAGCTATCTGGTCGCCACCGTCGAACAGCAATATGTCAGCCGCAGCGCCGACGTCACCATGGCGTCGATCGTCCCGCTGAGCGATTGGAAAGCCGCGCTGGCCGATGTGCGCGGCGTCATCGCCGATGCGGTGACCACCCCGCCGTCACAAGCCGACATCGACCGCGAGGCGAACGAGATCGAAGCCTTTCTGGCCAAGGAACTGGAAAACGCCCGCAACGAACCCGGCGCCCGGCTGGCCGACGACATGGTTCGGGCGGTCGATATTGCCGAGACGGTGACGAGCCCGCAGGGGCAGGTTGATATGTTCAAGGCAATCCGTGCGTCGGCGACGCCCAAGGTGATGCTGGAGATCAGCAAGGCGATTTTTGCCGCGCCGGTGACGCGCGCCGTGCTGACCACGCCGACCGCGGCGGGCGGCAATGGCGCGGTTCTGGCGGCGCTGAACGCGCCGGTCACCGCGCGCGATGACCGGCTGGCTGCGGTGCAGGCCGATTTCAAACAGCTTCCCGCCTTTGGAACCCCCGGCACGATCACCGCGACCAGCAGCGTGCTGGGCCTGCGTGCCGAACGGATCGAATTTGCGAACGGCGTCACCGCGCTGGTGTCGAACAACAAGGTCGAACCGGGCAAGGTACGGGTCAACGTCCGGTTCGGCACCGGCAATCGCAGCGTCGCCGCCGACGCGCCAAACCTGCTCTGGACCGGCGATTATGCGCTGGTCGCCAGCGGCATCGGGCCGTGGGGCCAGAACGAGATCGACCAGCTGACCAACGGGCGCCAGATTCAGCTCAATTTTGCGATCGACGACGATGCGTTCGAACTGTCGGCGGAAAGCAAGCCCGCCGATCTCGCCGACCAGATGCGGCTGATCGCGGCGAAGCTGGCGCAGCCGCGCTGGGATGCGGCGCCGATCGAGCGGCTGCGGATTGGCTATCTCACCGGCTACGACCTCAACGACGCGACTCCCAATGCGGTGCTCGACCGCAATCTGCGCGGGTGGCTGACCGGCAATGATGCGCGCTGGGCGGCGCCCGACAAGGCGCAGATCGCGGCACTGACTCCCGCCGCTTTCCGCGCTTTCTGGGAACCGCGGCTCGCCAGCGGGCCGATCGAGGTGCAGATTTTCGGTGATCTGGAATCGGTCGATTATCGCCAGATTCTGTCCAGCACGCTCGGCGCATTGCCGCCGCGCAAGGTGCTGGCGCCGGCGAGCGGCCAACGCGTCGATTTTGCCAAACCCGCCAAGGTGCCCGACATCGCCTACCACAGCGGTGAACAGGGGCAGGCGGCAGCGATGACCGCGTGGCCGACCGGTGGTGGCCTGACCAATCCGCGTGACGCGCGCGGGCTGGAAGTGCTGGCCGCGATCTTCAACGACCGGCTGTTCGATCGCCTGCGCGCCGAGCAGGGCGCCAGCTATGGCCCGGTGGTCGATAGCCATTGGCCGACCGGATTCGACAGCGGCGGCTATCTGCTCGTCGGCAGCCTGCTCGCGCCCAAGGATCTCGACCGTTTTTATGGCATCGCGCGTGACATCGCCGCCGATCTGGTGGCGAAGCCGGTCAGTGCCGACGAACTGACGCGCAACGCGGTGCCGATCCGCGAACAGGTGGCGCGGGCGTCAACGGGCAACGTCTATTGGATGTTCCTGCTGGAAGGTGCGACGCGCGATCCGCGCGTGACCGCCGCAGCCCTGTCGATGCAGGACGATATTTCGGCGGTCACCGCCGCCGATGTCCAGCGACTGGCGCAGCAATATCTGACGCCGCAGCGCCAATGGTCGCTGGCGATCCTGCCCAAGGGGATGACGTTGGCCGATGCATCGGCGCTCGGCGCCGCAGCCGCGCCCCCGGCGACAGGCGGCCGCTAAGCGGTTTCGTCGCCCGCGACCGGGCGGCGCACCTTGCGGATACGCGGCTCGCGGTCCAGATCGCCCTTGGTCATGATGTCGCGCCGCATCTTTGCGCGCACGTCGTGGATCGATGCGATGACCGGTCCCATCGCGACGCCCAGGTCGATCAGCACCGCTTCGGCCAGTTGCAGCGAGCTTTCGAGCGTCTCGGGCACCGCGTCGGTCGCCCCCGCCTGATAGAGCGCCGCGGCATGGTCGGCATCGCGGGCGCGGCTGATGATCGGCAGGTCGGGATACTTCAGCCGCATCTGCTTGGTCATCCGCAACTGCTGGACCGGGTCGTCCATCGTCAGCACGATCGCGTCGGCGCTTTCGATCCCCAGCTTGTCGAGGCTGCCCGGCCGCGCGACATCGGCGAAGCGCACCTTAAAGCCGTCGCGCCGCGCCGCCGCGACGGTGTCGATGTCGGCATCGACGGCGATGTACGAGCGGCCATGGTCGCGCAGCAGTTCGGCCACGGTGCGCCCAACGCGGCCAAAGCCGACAACCACGGTACGCGCGGCGGCGACGTCCTCATCCGGAGTGTCGCCGCTCCGCATCTCGATCCGCCGCGAGATGTCATGCCCGACGCGCGCGAGCAGCGGCGTGATGGTGAGGCCGATGGCGGTAACCAGCTGCCAGAAACTGGCGGTTTCGGGGTCGATTAGTCCCGCGGTCAGCGCGGCGGTAAGGACGATCAATGTCGTTTCCGACGGGCTGGCCATCAGCAGGCCAACTTCAGCAGCCGTGCCGCGGCGCGCGCCCGAGAATCGCAGCAGCAGCGCGGTCACCACCGCCTTGACCGCGACAACCCCGACCACGGCCGCGACCAGCATCGGCCATTGTTCAGCGATCGTCTTGAGGTTCAGGCCCATGCCGACGCTGATCAGGAAGACCCCGAGCGCCAGCCCCTTGAACGGCGCGGTGATCGCCTCGACCTCGCCATGATATTCGGTCTCGGCAATCATCAGCCCGGCGAGCAGCGCGCCGACGATCGGCGACAGACCGACGGTCGCGGTGGCCAGCGCGGCGACGATGACCACCAGCAGGCTGGCGGCGAGGAACAGTTCGGGATCCTTGGCGCGCGCCGCCTGCGCGAAAATGCGCGGCAGCAGGAACCAGCCCGCGACTGCCAGCACCGCGACGACCAGCACCCCCTGCCACAGGGTGGTCAGCAGCAATTCGGTGCTGTCACCCGCCACATCGGGCGCGAACGCGCCGAGGATGAAGATGATCGGGACGATCGCCAGATCTTCGAACAGCAGCATGGAGAAAGAGGCCCGGCCGACCGCCGACTTGGTACCGACCATCGGCAGCACCAGCGCGGTCGAGGACAGCGCCAGCGCGATGCCCAGACCAAAGGCGGCGGGAGTCGACAGGCCGCCGAGCAGCCACAGGCCGCCGCCCAGGATCGCGCCGCTCAAGAGCAGTTCGGCGGCGCCAACCCCGAACACCAGTTTCCTGAGCGACCACAGACGGCGGAACGACAGTTCGAGGCCGATCGAGAACAGCAGCAGGATGATGCCGAATTCGGCAAACAGCGCGATGTCTTCGGTCGATCCGATCGTGACATGCTTCAGCCATGGATATTCCCCGGTCAGCGACCCCAATCCCGACGGGCCGACAAGCAGGCCGACGAGGATGAACCCGATGACCGGGGGCAGGCGAAAGCGCGCAAACGCCGGAATGACGATACCTGCGGCGCCCAGCACCACCAGCGCGTTGCCGATAGCCGATGTTTCTGTTTCCGATACCATAGGGGCCGACCTTATGCAGGCCGGCCCCGATTGGCTAGATAGCTATCTCAAGCAGATTGCTTGTTTATGCGCCCATCTTGGCTTCGAGATTCTCGACGATCGCTTCAAAGAATCCTTCGGTGGTCAGCCAGTTCTGGTCGGGGCCGATCAGCAGCGCCAGATCCTTGGTCATCTTGCCGCTTTCGACCGTCGCGACGCACACCTTTTCCAGGTCGTCGGCGAATTTGATCAGCGCATCGTTACCGTCGAGCTTGCCGCGGTGCTTCAGGCCGCCGGTCCACGCAAAGATCGACGCGATCGGATTGGTCGATGTCGCCTTGCCCTGCTGATGCATCCGGTAATGGCGGGTGACGGTGCCGTGTGCGGCTTCGGATTCGACCGTCTGGCCATCGGGGGTCATCAGTACACTGGTCATCAAACCGAGCGAGCCAAAGCCCTGCGCGACGGTGTCCGACTGGACGTCACCGTCGTAATTCTTGCAAGCCCAGACGAACTTGCCGCTCCACTTGAGCGCCGATGCGACCATGTCGTCGATCAGGCGATGTTCGTAGACGATGCCGGCGGCGTCAAACTGATCCTTGAACTCGGCGTTGAACACCTCTTCGAACAGATCCTTGAACCGGCCATCATAGGCCTTCAGGATTGTGTTCTTGGTCGACAGATACACCGGCCATTTACGCGCGAGGCCATAGTTCAGGCTGGCGCGCGCGAAGTCGCGGATCGAATCGTCCAGGTTGTACATCGCCATCGCGACGCCCGACGAGGGGAACAGGAACACCTCTTCGTCGATGACCTTGCCGTCCTCACCCTCGAACACCAGGCGCAGCTTGCCGGGGCCGGGGACACGGAAGTCGGTCGCCTTATACTGGTCACCAAATGCGTGACGGCCGACGACGATCGGGTCGGTCCAGCCGGGGACCAGGCGGGGGACGTTCTTCATCACGATCGGTTCGCGGAACACGACGCCGCCCAGGATATTGCGGATCGTGCCGTTCGGCGACTTCCACATTTTCTTGAGGCCAAATTCCTCGACCCGCTGTTCGTCGGGGGTGATCGTCGCGCACTTCACGCCGACGCCATATTTCGCGATCGCATTGGCGGCATCGACGGTGATCTTGTCGTCGGTCTGGTCGCGCATTTCGATGCTGAGGTCGTAATAATGCAGGTCGATGTCGAGATAGGGAAGGATCAGCCGTTCGCGGATCCACTGCCAGATGATCCGGGTCATTTCGTCGCCGTCGAGTTCGACGACCGGGTTGGCTACCTTGATCTTGCCCATGCTGTACGCCTTTATCCTTGGGGAGTCGGAGTTGCAGCGGGCCTTAGGCAAAGCGGCGCGATTGATCAATGGGCTGGTGGACGCGGCACGGAACTCGGGGCGTGCCTTATCCATTGTCAGTCATAGGTGTGCACCCTAGAAGAACGGCCATGTCCAACATCATCTCTTCCAACCGCCCCGGTGGCGGCATCAAATGGCAATGGCCATCGATCCATCCCGAGGGGCGCAAGTTCCTGCTCATCGCCGCGATCATCACGCTGTGTTTCTGGCTGCTCGGCTGGGAAATAGTCGGCTGGCTGATGTTCGGGATCACCCTGTGGGTTGGCACGTTCTTCCGCGACCCGGTGCGCGTCACGCCAACCTCTGTCGATCTGGTGATTGCGCCCGCCGATGGACTTATCACCCAGATCGCCGAAGTGTCGCCGCCGCCCGAAATTGCCGGGACCGACGGGCTGGGCGATGCGCCGATGCTGCGCGTGTCGATTTTCATGAGCGTGTTTGACGTCCACATCAACCGCACCCCGGTCGCCGGGGCGCTGCGAAAGCTGGTGTATATCCCCGGCAAATTCCTCAACGCCGACCTCGACAAGGCGAGCGAGGAGAATGAGCGCCAACATTTCGTGGTCGAGCGCGCCGACGGCGTCCGCATCGGCTTTACCCAGATTGCCGGGCTGGTGGCGCGGCGGATCATGCCGTTCGTCACCATGGGCAACGAGCTTAGCACCGGCCAGCGCGTCGGGCTGATCCGTTTTGGCAGCCGCGTCGATGTCTATCTGCCCGCCGGGACCACACCGCAGGTGCTGCTGGGACAGCGGACGCTGGCGGGCGAAACGGTGATCGCGCGGATCGGCAAGGCCGACATGATCGACGGCATCGGGCAATAGGGTGAGCGAAGACCAGCAGATCATTCCCGACGCTGCCGGGCGCCGTATCGGCGGGATCAGCCTGCGCGCCTTTGCCCCCAACGCGATTACCGTGCTGGCGCTATGTTTCGGCCTGACCGGAGTGCGCTTTGCAATCGGCGGGCAATTCGAACTGGCGATTGCGGCGGTGATCTTTGCCGGGGTGCTCGACGGGATGGATGGCCGCATTGCCCGCCTGCTGCGTGCCCAGAGCAAGTTCGGCGCCGAGCTCGATTCGCTGTCCGATGTCATCGCGTTCGGCGTCGCCCCGGCGATGATCCTGTTCCTGTGGTCGCTTCAGGACGCGCCGAAGTTCGGCTGGACTGCGGCGCTGGCGCTGGCGGTCTGCTGCGCGCTGCGCCTCGCGCGCTTCAATTCGCGCATGGACGCCGATTTTCAGCCGCACGAGTCGGCAGGCTTCAACACCGGTATTCCGGCGCCCGCGGGTGCAGGCTTGTCGTTCGTCCCCGTCTATCTGTGGCTGACGACTGGCAATGAGCTGTTCCGCGAATGGTATGTCGTGATGCCTTGGGCGCTCGGCGTCGCGATGTTAATGATCTCGGCAATCCCGACCTACAGCTGGGCCTCGATCCGGCTACGCCGGTCGTGGCGGCTGTTCGCTCTGGCCGGGGTGGGATTGCTGGGCGCGGCGCTGGTCACCGCGCCGTGGCTGACGCTGCTTGCGGTCTGCGCGATTTATGCCGCGACGTTGCCGTTCGGTCTGGCGAGCTATGCCAAGGTCAGGCGGCGCGGCTGAACTGTGGGCGGGCACTGATCGGGCGATCGACAATGGCGCGCGCAATGTGGCGGCGCGGCGCCGATGGGCGCAGCTTGATGACGGTCGCCGGCCCAGGCTGCGGAGCGGCGTCGGCCGGAAACGCGCCTTCGCCCAGCAACGCCGACAGAATCGCCATCTCGTTCGATTTCAGCATGGCAAGGATCACCGTGATGCCGAGCCCGGCGGCGAGAGCGAAGAGGAGTGCAGCTGCGACCTGAACCATGATCTGTCCTTCCGGGTTTTCGTTAACGAAACCTTTTCACCAAAGGACGGTTTCGCTGGGCTTTTTGTTCCATGTTCTCTATTTGTTCTCAACAGTTTTGCGACGAACCGAGTCAGATTGTCGCCGGATCGAATAAGGTGACGCGTGCACGGTTCGTCCCAAAGCGCCGCTCGGCGCTTGCATTTGCCAGTCAACGCCGCTAACGGGCCGCCCATTCCACATGGAAAGCGCACATAAACCGGTGCCGGGACCATCCGCTTGCGGAACCCGGTTCTTGCTTTCCAGAGGACCAACCGGAAGGAGAAAGACCATGGCGGCCCCTGTCGTCACGATGCAGAATCTTATCGAGGCTGGCGCCCACTTCGGCCACCAGACCCACCGCTGGAACCCGCGCATGAAGCCGTATATTTTCGGTGCGCGCAACGGCATCCACATTCTCGACCTTTCGCAGACCGTGCCGCTTTTCGCGCGCGCCCTCGAATTCGTCGCCTCGTCGGCGGCGTCGGGTGGCAAGGTGCTGTTCGTCGGGACCAAGCGCCAGGCGCAGGGTCCGATTGCCGATGCGGCGCGCGCCTCGGGTCAGCACTTCGTCAACCACCGCTGGCTGGGCGGCATGCTCACCAACTGGAAGACGATCTCGGGTTCGATCAAGCGGCTCAAGACCCTTGAGGAACAGCTTTCGGGCGACACCTCGGGCCTGACCAAGAAGGAAGTGCTCAACCGCACCCGCGAACGCGACAAGCTGGAAATGTCGCTCGGCGGCATCCGCGACATGGGCGGCATTCCCGACGTGATGTTCGTGGTCGATGCGAACAAGGAAGAGCTGGCGATCAAGGAAGCCAACGTCCTTGGCATCCCCGTCGTCGCGATCCTCGATTCGAACGTGTCGCCTGACGGCATCGCGTTCCCGGTTCCGGCGAACGACGACGCGGCACGTGCGATCCGCCTGTACTGCGATGCGATCGCCCAGGCGGCGACGCGTGGCGGCCAGCAGGCCCGCGCCAACCGCGGCGAAGATCTGGGCGCAGCGGTCGAACCGACTGCCGAACCCGTGCTCGAAGAAGCGGCTGCTCCGGTTGCCGAAGCAGCTCCGGCTGTCGAAGCTGCTCCGGTGACCGAGGACGAACAGGTCCCGGCCGAAGCTGCTGCCGAAACCGAACGTCAGAGCGACGCCTAGTCCGCTCGCGGCATGACGGGACGGCGCGACATTTTCGCGCCGTCCCTGTCATCCCTTTGACTTATCGCCCCGCCATGCGCGCGGGCGTCCCGCAGGCCGCAACGCGCCTGCCCCTTTGGAAAGGAATATCCCATGGCTGAAATTACGGCCGCTCTCGTCAAGGAACTGCGCGACCGCACGGGCGCAGGCATGATGGACTGCAAAAAGGCGCTCGCCGAAAATGGCGGCGACATCGAAGCGTCGATCGACTGGCTGCGCACCAAGGGTCTCGCCGCCGCCGCCAAAAAGGCTGGCCGCGTTGCCGCCGAAGGCCTGGTCGGTGTTGCCACCGACGGCACCCGCGGCGCGATGGTCGAGGTCAACAGCGAGACCGACTTCGTCGCCAAGAACGAGCAGTTCCAGGGCTTCGTCCGCGACGTCACCAATGTGGCGCTGGCCGGTAACATCACCGACATCGACGCGCTGGGCGCTGCCGCCTATCCGTCGGGCGCCACCGTCGCCGAAGCGCTGACCCAGAACATCGCGACGATCGGTGAAAACCAGTCGCTGCGCCGCTCGGCGATCATGTCGGTGAACTCGGGCGTCGTGACCGCTTATGTCCACAACGCCGCCGCCCCCGGCATGGGCAAGATTGGCGTGCTCGTCGCGCTCGAATCGACCGCCGGTGCCGACGTTCTGGAGCCGCTGGGCAAGCAGTTGGCGATGCACGTCGCCGCCGCCAACCCGCTGGCGCTGAACGGTGACGACCTCGACGCCGACCTGGTCGCCCGCGAACGCGCGATTGCCGAGGAAAAGGCTGCCCAGTCGGGCAAGCCCGCCGATATCGTGTCGAAGATGGTCGACGGTTCGATCGCGAAGTTCCGCAAGGAAAACGCGCTCCTGTCGCAGCTGTTCGTGATGGACGGCAAGACCCCGGTCGCCGAAGTCGTTGCCGCCGCCGGCAAGGACGTCGGCGCGACGATCACGCTCAAGGGCTTCACCCGCTTCCAACTCGGCGAAGGCATCGAGAAGGAAGAAAGCGATTTCGCGGCGGAAGTCGCGGCGGTCGCTGGCGTTTAATCGAAGAATTGGGCTGCGGTTTCGATCGGCGCCAATTCCCGATGCTCGTCATGCCGGACTTGATCCGGCATCCACTCCGGCCTCGCCGCATGGACCCCGGATCAAGTCCGGGTTGACGACTTGGGGGTTGCGACCTGAACGACGCGGCAGTCCGCTTGGCAATGGCGCGCGCCTTCACTAGGGTGCGCGCCATTCGCGTATCTAATCCCCCAAAGAGGTTTCCCCGATCATGGCACTGCCCGGCATGAAACGCATCTTGCTGAAACTGTCGGGCGAGGCGCTGATGGGCGCGACCCCCTTTGGCATCGACCCCGAAACCGTCGCCAGCATGGCCGCCGAGGTCAAGCAAGCCAAGGACAGCGGGCTGGAAATCTGCCTGGTCATTGGCGGCGGCAACATCTTTCGCGGCATGGCGGGCGCCGCCAAGGGCATGGACCGCGCGCAGGCCGATTATATGGGCATGCTGGCGACGGTGATGAACGCGCTAGCGATGCAGAATGCGCTGGAACAGCTGGGCGTCGAAACGCGCGTCCAGTCGGCGATCGAGATGGACAAGGTATGCGAACCGGTGATCCGCCGCCGCGCCGAACGCCATCTCGAAAAGGGCCGGGTGGTGATCTTCGCCGCGGGCGTCGGCGCACCATATTTCACCACCGACAGCGGCGCCGCGCTGCGGGCTGCCGAAATGAAATGCGACGCGCTGCTGAAAGGCACCAGTGTCGATGGCGTGTATAATGCCGACCCCAAAAAGGATAAGTCGGCGGTCCGTTACGACACGCTCAGCTACGACCGCGTGCTCGCCGACAATCTGAAGGTGATGGACGCCAGCGCGGTGGCGCTGTGCCGCGACAATCATATCCCGATCGTCGTGTTCAACATTCGCGAAGCGGGTAATCTGGCGCGGGTGCTGGCGGGCGAGGGCGTTTCCACCGTCGTTGCCGACGCGGACCAGAATTAAGAGAGGAAAGACTGATGGCGAAATATGACAAGGCTGACCTGGAACGCCGCATGCATGGTGCGGTCGAATCGCTGAAGAGCGACCTTTCGGGCCTGCGGACCGGCCGCGCGCACACCGCGCTGCTCGATCCGGTGACCGTCGAAGTTTATGGCAGCCACATGCCGCTCAATCAGGTCGCTTCGGTGAGTGCCCCCGAGGCGCGGATGCTGTCGGTGCAAGTGTGGGACAAATCGAACGTCGGCCCGGTCGACAAGGCGATCCGCTCGGCGGGCCTTGGTCTCAACCCGATCGTCGACGGCCAGATGCTGCGCCTGCCGATCCCCGAAATGACGCAGGAGCGCCGCAAGGAGCTGTCGAAGCTGGCCGGCCAATATGCCGAAAAGGCGCGCGTCGCGGTGCGCAACGTCCGCCGCGACGGGATGGACAATCTGAAGGCCGACGAGAACAAGAAGGAAATCAGCGAGGACGAGCGCAAGCGCCACGAGACCGAGGTGCAAAAGCTGACCGACGCGACGATCGCCGAACTCGATGCCGCCGCGGCCGCGAAGGAAAAGGAAATCCTGGGCTAGTGCTTTCCGGCGCTTACCTCTCTTCCGTTCGTGTCGAGCGAAGTCGAGACACGCCGCGTTCGCGCCCGACTTCCCGTGTCTCGACTTCGCTCGACACGAACGGGTTCTGAGGTCTTTTCGTGACAGCCCCCACTCACGGCGCGCGCCATGTCGCCATCATCATGGACGGCAACGGACGCTGGGCGAAGAAACGCCTGCTGCCGCGCGTTGCCGGTCACAAGGCGGGGGTCGAGGCGGTGCGGACGATCGTCCGCGCGGCGGGCGACCTCGGGATCGAGGCGATGACGCTCTACGCCTTTTCCTCTGAAAACTGGAAGCGGCCCGAGGAAGAGGTCAGCGACCTGATGGGGCTGATGAAGCGCTTCATCCTGTCCGACCTCGATGAATTCGCCGCCAATGACGTGAAGCTGAAGGTGATCGGCAACTGGCGCGCGCTCGCGCCCGACGTCGTTGCATTGATCGAAAATGCGCTGGAGCGCACATCGGGCAACAAGCGCACGACGCTGGCGGTCGCGCTGAACTATGGCGCGCAGGACGAGCTGGTCCGCGCCGCCGCCGCCGCTGCGGCCGAAGGCGCGATTACCGAGGACGCGATCGCGGCGCACCTCGACACCGCCGACATGCCGCCGCTCGACCTGCTCATCCGCACCTCGGGCGAGGTGCGGCTGTCGAACTTCCTGCTGTGGCAGTCGGCCTATGCCGAACTCTATTTCACCGATATTTTGTGGCCGGATTTCAAACCGGCGGACCTGAAAGCCGCGCTCGATCACTTCGCGCGCCGCAATCGTCGTTACGGGGGGCTATAAGGCATGGCGGCGGGCAAATCGGACTTCTGGACCCGCATCGGGTCAGCCATCATCCTGTTCGCGATCGCGGGCACCGCCTTGTGGTTCGGCGGCCTCGCGTTCGGCCTGCTACTGCTCGTCGGCGGCGCGTTGATGCTGGTCGAATGGTTTGCGCTGGTGCGCGCGATGACGATCGGCAGTGGGGCCAAGGCGGCGCTCACCATTCTCGGCCCGTTGCTCACCCTCGGCGCGATGGCAGGGCTGTGGTTCATTCGCGACCAGCTGGGCGTGACCGCGGCGCTATGGGTGTTCGGCATGGTGTGGGCGACCGACATCGGCGCCTATTTCGCGGGGCGCGCCTTTGGCGGGGCGCGGCTGGCGCCGACGATCAGCCCGTCGAAAACCTGGTCGGGGCTGATCGGCGGCATGATCGCGGCGCTGATCGCCAGCGCGACGATCGGCGACCGCGCCGGCATCATCGGGGTGCCGCTGTGGATCGGCCTGTTCATGGGGCTGCTCGCGCAGCTGGGCGACCTCGCGCAAAGCTGGATGAAGCGCCGCGCCGGGGTCAAGGATTCGGGCAAGCTGATCCCGGGCCATGGCGGATTGTTCGACCGCGTCGATGGGGTGCTGCCGGTGGCGCTGCTGCTCGGCGCGCTCGCGTTCGCGGGGCAGATTACGATCCGGGCGGGGGTGTGACATGACCACGCGCCGCCTCTCGCTATTCGGTGCGACGGGATCGGTCGGGCAATCGACCCTCGATCTCGTCCGCCGCGACGGCGAAGGCTGGCAAGTCAGCGTCCTGACCGCGAACAGTGGCGTCGCCGAACTGGCCAAGCTGGCGCGCGAATTTCGCCCCGACGTCGCAGTCATCGCCGATGAAGCGCGCTATGGTGAATTGCAGGATGCGTTGGCAGGCACGGGCATCGAAATCGCCGCAGGCACCGATGCGCTTGTCACCGCGGCACAGCGGCCAACCGACTTGGTGATGGCCGCGATCGTCGGCACCGCGGGGCTGGCCCCAACGATGGCCGCGCTGGCGGCGGGCACCGATGTGGCGCTTGCCAACAAGGAATCCCTGGTATCCGCGGGGGCGCTGATGACCGCTGCCGCGCGCGCGTCGGGCGCCACCATCCTGCCTGTCGACAGCGAGCATAATGCGATTTTCCAATGCCTCGCGGGCGGCCGGATCGATCAGGTGCGGCGGATCATCCTGACCGCCAGCGGCGGGCCGTTCCGCACGATGAGCGCCGCCGACATGGCGCGGGTCACCCCGGCGCAGGCGGTCGCCCACCCGAACTGGTCGATGGGCGCGAAGATCAGCGTCGATTCGGCAACGATGATGAACAAAGGGCTTGAACTGATCGAGGCGCATCACCTGTTCCCGGTCGGGCTCGATCGCATCGAAATTTTGGTCCATCCGCAATCGGTGATCCACAGTCTGGTCGAATATATCGACTGCTCGACCCTGGCACAGCTCGGCTCGCCCGACATGCGGATCCCGATCGCCAGTGCGCTCGCCTGGCCCCAGCGGATGGCGACGCCGTGCGCGCCGCTCGACCTGGCGACCATCGCGCGGCTCGACTTCGAGGCACCCGACGAGGTGCGCTTTCCCGCAACCGCGCTGTGCCGCGCCGCGATCGCCGCGGGCGGCGCTCGCCCGGCGCAGCTTAATGCGGCGAACGAGGTGGCTGTCGCCGCTTTCCTGGCGGGACGCATATCCTTTCCGGCGATCATCGATACGGTGCGCCGCGTGATCGAGGCCGACGCGCCCGCTGCGCCGTCCTCGCTTCACGACATATTCAGCGTCGATGCCGCATCGCGCGCGGCCGCCCAGCGCTTTGTGGACCTATATGAACATGCTTGAGACCCCCGGTTTTGCCTTTACAGTACTTGCATTCCTGCTGGTGCTGGGGCCGCTCGTGTTCGTTCACGAATATGGCCATTATATTGTCGGGCGCTGGTGCGGGGTAAAGGCCGACACCTTCTCGATCGGGTTCGGGCGCAAGGTCCTGGGCTGGACCGACAAGCGCGGCACCGAATGGAAGATCGGCTGGTTGCCGCTGGGCGGCTATGTCCAGTTTGCGGGCGACCGCGATGCTGTGAGCCAGCCTGACGCCGAATGGCAGACTTTGCCAGCCGAGCAGAAATCGCACACCTTCCCGGCTCAGCCGGTGTGGAAACGATCGTTGATCGTGGCCGCGGGGCCGGTGACCAATTTCCTGTTCGCCATCCTGATTCTTGCCGGTTTCGCTTGGGCGGGCGGCAAACCGGTGACCCCGCCGGTCGCCGGCGGCATTTCGGCGGGATCGGCGGCGGCGGCGGCGGGGCTGCAGACCGGCGACCGCATTGTCGAAATTGATGGGCGACCGATTGCGGTCTTTGGCGATATTTCGATGGCCGTGGCCCACCGTCCCGGCGAGGCGATGCAGGTCCGCGTGGTCAGTGGCGGCAGCGAGCGGATGGTTGAGCTGACGCCGAAGCTGGTCAAAGAAAAAGACCCCTTCGGCAAGGATTATGAGCGGGCGATCATCGGCCTGGCGCCGCCGCCGCCGCAATTGCAGCCGGTGACGCTGCTCGAAGCGCCGATGGTTGGGCTTCACCAGACCTGGCAGATCGTCCGCCAGACGGGCGAGGTGCTGGGCCAGTTTCTGACCGGGCGGCGGTCGATCAAGGATATGAACGGCCCGGTCAAGATTGCCGAAATTTCGGGGCAGGCGGCGACGTTGGGACTGGCGTCGCTGATATTCTTCATCGCCCTGATTTCCATCAATCTGGGGTTCATCAATCTCTTGCCATTGCCCATGCTTGATGGTGGTCATTTGCTATTCTACGCCTATGAAGCGGTCCGGCGGCGTCCAGCCCCGCCCCGGGTGCAGGAATGGGCGTTCCGATTCGGCTTTGCAGCGGTCGTCACCCTGATGCTGGTCGTGACTTTCAACGATTTGGGCTCATTGGGCCTGTGGGACGGGATCGCGCGCTTGATTGGCTAGCGAGTCTGGGGCAGGGAGTGCGCGCGAACCTGCGGTCAGGCAGGTTTGGCGCTTTTGAGTTATTTTTTCGGGATGAACAGCGTGGCTTCACACAAATTCTCGGCGCGGACACAGCTGTCGGCCCTCCTTTTGGCAGGAACGATGCTCGGAGCGCCGGTGATGGCGCAGGAAGTCGCGCCGCCGCCAGTCCCCGCGCCGGGCGTCCCGGCCCCCGCGCCCGAGGCGGTTCCCGTCGCGACGACGGTCCAGTCGATTACGGTCGTGGGCAACCAGCGGCTCGAGGCGCAGACGATCTTGTCGTATCTGCGTCTGCGCGTCGGTCAGCGCTATGACCGTTCGATCCTTGACCAGGCCTTGAAGGACCTGGCCGCGACTGAGCTGTTCAAGGATTTCCAGATCACCGACAACAATGGTGCGCTGACGATTCAGGTCGCCGAAAATCCGGTGATCAACCGCGTCATCCTGGAGGGCAACAAGCGCCTGAAGGAAGACAAGATCCGGCCCGAGATCAAGCTGGCGCCGCGCCAGATTTTTACCCGGTCGAAAGTCCGCGCCGACGTCGCCCGCATTATCGAACTCTATAAGCGCCAGGGGCGCTTCGCTGCGACGGTCGAGCCGAAGATGGTGTCGCTCGACCAGAACCGCGTCGATGTGGTGTTCGAAATCAACGAAGGGCCGAAGTCGAAGGTTCGCCAGATCAGCATCATCGGCAACGAAAAATTCAGCGACGGCGACCTGAAGGACGAGATGGCGACCAAGGAATCGGGTCTGCTGACAATCCTGTCGTCGAACACCAGCTACGATCCCGATCGCCTGGCCTATGACCAGCAGAAGCTGCGCCTGTTTTACCTGGCGAACGGTTACGCCGACTTTCGCGTCATTTCGGCCGTGGCCGAGCTGACGAGCAACAAGCAAGACTTCATCATCACCTATGTCGTCGAAGAAGGCGAACGTTACAAATTCGGCGCCGTCGATGTGAAGAGCGAGCTGCGCGATTTCCAGCCCGAAATGCTCAAGACGCTGCTGCCGATGAAGACCGACGACTGGTATGACGCAAAGCTGGTCGAGGATACGGTCGAAAGCCTGAGCGAGACCGCCGGGCTGTTCGGTTATGCCTTTGCCGACATCAACCCCGAATTCCGCCGCAATGCCGAAGACCGGACGATGGCAATCACCTTCAACGTCGCCGAAAGCCCGCGCACTTATGTCGAGCGCATCGACGTCAATGGCAACACGCTGACGCACGACAAGGTTGTGCGCCGCGAATTCCGTCTGAATGAAGGCGATGCGTTCAACAGCTTTGGCATCAAGCGCACCGAAAACCGCCTGAACAGCCTCGGCTATTTCCAGGAAAATCTGGAGATCGAGCGCAAGGAGGGTAGCGCCCCCGACCGTATCATCCTGGAAACCAATGTCGAAGAAAAGCCGACCGGCGAATTGTCGCTGTCGGCCGGGTTCTCGTCGATCGAGAATTTCCTGCTCCAGGCGTCGATCCGCCAACGCAACTTCCGCGGCTTGGGTCAGCAACTGCAGGCGTCGGTCAATTATTCGAGCTATTCGAAGTCGATCGAACTCGGCTTTACCGAACCCTATCTGTTCGACCGCAACATTTCGGTCGGCGGCAGCATTTATCGCCGCGATCTGAACTCGTTCAACTTCATCAACAACAACCGCGAAACGACGTTCGAGCAGGTGACGACCGGTTTTCAGCTCAACGCCGGTGTGCCGCTCACCGAATTCATGTCCTTTTTCGCGCGTTACAGTCTGAATTATGACGACGTGACGCTTGACCGCGGCACCTATTTCTTTGGCGACGAGTGCGACCCGCTGGTTGCCGGTCGCTATCTGTGCGACGCAATTGGCAAGCGCACGACCTCGCTGGTCGGCTATACCCTCGCCTATGACGACCGCGACAACCGCATCCGTCCGACGCGCGGCCAGTCGCTGTCGCTCAGCCAGGATTTCGCCGGGCTTGGCGGCAGCGTGAAATATGTCCGCACCCGCGCCAATGCCTCGAAGCACTTCAATCTCGGCAGCCGCTTCGTGCTCAATTTTTCGGCCGAGGGCGGTTATATCTATCCGTTTGGCAGCGCGCCCACTCCGACCAGCGACAAGGTCCGCCTGACCGACCGCTTCTTCCTGGGCGAACCGCAGATGCGTGGTTTTGACATCCGCGGTATCGGTCCGCGCGTTGTGCGCTATGCGTCGGTCGATCTGACCAATCCCGCCGCGCCGGTGCTCGATACCAGCAGCGACGCCCAGATCGATGACGCACTCGGCGGCCGCGCTTATTATCAGGGCCGCGTCGAGCTCGACATTCCGCTCGGGACCGGGGCCAAGGAGCTGGGGCTGCGGCCGTCGATTTTCCTCGATGTTGGCTCGGTGTTCAGCGTGAAGCGTCCGACGCTGACGACGTTGGAGGATTTCCGTGACACGCGTCCGGGCGTTGCAGGCGAAGGGTTGATTAAGTATCGCTGCCGCAAGGCATCGACCGGCGAAGATGTCTTTGCCTCGCTGACGACGGGCACGACCAATCAATACACGACGTGTGACACGGCAAACGGGTTCAGTGCGCTGCCGCCGTTCGAGGAACGCTTCTTTGGCGACACCTGGATGCCGCGCGTGTCGATCGGCGCCGGGGTCAACTGGAACTCGCCTTTCGGTCCCTTCCGGATCGACTTCGCTTACGCCCTTCGCAAAGAAGAGGGTGATGATACCAAACGCTTCTCATTCAACGTAGGAACTCAATTCTGATGAAGAAAATTCTCACCGCGTCGGCGCTTGCCCTCGCCACGCTGTCGGTTTCGCCGATCATGGCCGTCCCCGCGATCGCCCAGGCCAAAGCCGTTGCGGTCGCCGACGTTCGCGTCGCCGCCGCACGCTCGAATGCCTTTTCGGTCGCGTCGCAGCAGATCGAGACCACCTACAAGGCGCAGATCGACCAGCAGCAGTCGCGCGGCCAGACGCTGCAGGCCGAAATCAACGTCCTGATTGCCAAATATAATGAAGAGGCGAAAAAGACGCCGCAGAACCAGGCCGCGTTGCAGGCCGCCGGCAAGGCGGTTCAGGACAAGCGTCAGGCGGCACAGGCCGAACTCGGCCAGATCGGCCGCCCGGTCGAGCTGGCCATTGCTTATGTCGAAGACCAGATCAGCGTTCGCATGAACGAAGCGATCCGCGCCGCGATGACGGCGAAAAAGATCGACCTGCTGCTCAATCCCGATGCGGTGCTGGCGCGCGAGAACAACGTCGATCTGACCGATGCGGTCGTGACCGAACTCAACCGCCTGCTACCGAATGTGTCGATTGCCGTGCCGGCCGGATACCAGCCGGGCCAGCTCGTTCAGCAGCGCAACCAGCAGCTTATGGACGCCGCCCGCGCGGCGCAGCCGGGCGCGACCACCGCCGCACCGGCGCCGACCGGCACCGCGCCGACGACCCGTTAAGCGCCATGGCTGACGGGGAAAATGCGGCAGGGGCGATGGGGCCGGCGGACATCCGCCGCATCCTGGCGCTGCTGCCGCACCGTTATCCGATGCTGCTGGTCGACCGCGTCGTGTCGATCGTGCCCGACACGTCGATCCACGCGGTCAAGGCGGTGACGATGAACGAGCCCTTTTTCCAAGGGCATTTCCCAGGTCGGCCGATCATGCCGGGCGTGTTGATCGTCGAGGCGCTGGCGCAGGCCGCCGGCGTCCTGGCGATCGAATCGATGGGCCTCGCCGGCACCGGCAAGCTCGTCTATTTCATGGCGATCGACGGCGCGAAATTCCGCAAGCCGGTCGAACCCGGCTGCCTGCTCGACCTGCATGCGACGATCATCCAGGCCAAGCGCAGCGTCTGCCGTTTCGAGGGCAAGGCGATGCTCGACGGCGTCCTCGCCGCCGAGTGCCAGTTCACCGCAATGATCGCCGACCCGCCGGGCGATTAAAACCTCACACCTCTTTCTTCGTCACCCTGGACTTGATCCGGGGTCCATGGCAGCGCCGCAGCAATGGATGCCGGATCAAGCCCGGCATGACGAGGGCAGGGTGTTGCTTTTCGCTTGATAGCCCACTAAAGGCCGCACCTTCGCGTTCCCGGACGCACAGACTCGCGACCGCTGGTCGGTAACCAGCGGCACAGGAGCCAAAGACATGAAACAAGACATTCACCCCGCGTACCACATGATCACCGTCAAGATGACCGATGGTACCGAATATCAGACGCGCTCGACCTGGGGCAAAGAGGGCGACACGATGACGCTCGAAATCGACCCCACCGCGCACCCGGCGTGGACCGGTGGCAATGGCCGCATGCTCGACGCGGCGGGCCAGGTTGCCAAGTTCAACAAGCGCTTCGGTGGCCTCACCCTCAAGCGTTAATCGCTTCGGCGATCAGCTCAGAACCTTTGCAAGCGCGCTTTGCCACCCGGCAAGGCGCGTTTTGCGTTTGTCGGCATCCAACGCCGGGGTAAATCGCGTCGCGGTGCCGCGCATCGCCTTGGCGGCGCTCGCCAGATCGGGATACAGGCCCGCGCCGGTCGCGGCGAGCATCGCGGCGCCTAATGCTGTGCTCTCGACGAAATCCGGGCGCTCGACCGTCAGGTTCAGCATGTCGGCCAGATCCTGCGCCATCCAGTCGTTCGCTGCCATGCCGCCGTCGATCCGCAGGTCAGCCCAATCGACGCCATCCGCCGCAAAGGCCGATTTCAGGTCGTGCGCCTGATACGCCTGCGCCTCCAGCGCGGCGCGCGCGACATGCGCCTTGGTGCTGGCAAAGCTGAGCCCCGACAGCGCCGCCAGCGCGTCGGGGCGCCAATGCGGCGCGCCAAGCCCGGTGAGTGCGGGGACGAGATATACCCCGCCATTATCCTCGATCGACCGCGCCAATCCTTCGCTCTCGGCAGCATTGGCGAGCAGGCCAAGCCCGTCGCGCAGCCATTTGATCAGACTGCCAGCGACAAACACCGATCCCTCAAGCGCGTAGGAGCGCTCATCGCCCTCTTGCACCAGCACCGTCGCGAGCAGGCGGTTGTTCGATCGCGGGCGCGTTGTGCCGCTTGCCGACAGGATGAAGGCGCCGGTGCCGAACGTCGCCTTGGTCTGCCCGGGCGCCAGGCACGCCTGCCCGATCGTCGCCGCCTGCTGGTCGCCCGCCATGCCGCAGATAGGGATCGCGCCTCCGAACAGTGCGGGATCGGCTTTGCCGACGGTGGTCGTGCAGCCGGTGATTTCGGGCAACAGACGCATCGGCACTCCGAGCAGATCGCAAAGCCCCGCGTCCCAGCCGCTCGCACCGTTGATGTTCATCAGCAAGGTGCGCGACGCATTGGTCGCGTCGCTGACATGCACCCCGCCGGTCAGCCGGAAAATCAGATAGGATTCGATCGTTCCGACCGCCAGCCGCTCACGCGCTTCGCGCAGCTGCGGCCAGTGTTTCAGCGCCCAACCGATCTTGCTTCCCGAAAAATAGGGATCGAGCAGCAGGCCGGTCGTCGCCTGCACCGCGGCTTCATGGCCCGCATCCTTCAGCGCCGCGCAATCGGCGGCGGTGCGCCGGTCCTGCCAGACGATCGCCGGCGCCAGCGGTTCGCCCGTGGCGCGGTCCCAGAACACAATGGTTTCGCGCTGGTTGGTGATCCCGATCGCGGCAATCCGGTCTGCGCCCCCCGCTTGCGCAACCATCTCGCGGGTGCAGGCTAGCGTGGCCTCCCAGATTTCGGCGGCGTTATGTTCGACCAAGCCAGCGGCGGGATAATGCTGCTGGATCTCGCGCTGCGCGCTCCCCAGCGGGGTGCCGTCGGCGGCGAACAACATCGTCCGGGTCGAAGTGGTGCCCTCGTCGATGACGATAATCTTTTCGGCCAACGCGCTATCCCCTCATCCGTTTTTGCCGAGCGTGTCGATGCACCGCTCCTTTCTTGAGCAACCCATGAAGAAAGATCAGCCCTTCGACAAGCGGCGGGCGGACGCGAATAGGTAGCGGCGCAATTATCTTGCAATATCGCGCAACCCATGCCATATCTTGTGCAGCGCAGCATGGCGGGCTTCCCCGCCGCAACACCCGGCAGCGTGATTTTCCCGCCCGATTTCAGGCGCGGGACGAGCCGGACCAGCGCTTTGTCCCCAGAGGCACCCTTTCACGCGGGTCGTTTCGAACCCGCGGCCCGTGCGCCGTCCGTTCGATCCGAACGGATGCGCCTGCGCGTCGCCCATAGTGAGTATTTATGACGACTTTTAACGACTTTGGCCTGCACGCCGACATCAATCGCGCGCTTGCCGCCAAGGATTACACCACCCCGACCCCGATCCAGACGCAGGCGATCCCGCCGCTGATGAAAGGCCGGGACCTGTGCGGGATCGCGCAGACCGGCACCGGCAAGACCGCCGGTTTCTCGCTGCCGTCGATCCACCACCTGCTGACCTATCCGCACCGTCCGACCCCGCGCGGCTGCCGGATGCTCGTCCTCGCGCCGACGCGCGAACTCGCGGCGCAGATCGCGCAGAGCTGCCGCGACTATGGCCGCTTTACCAAGCTGTCGGTGTCGACCGTGTTTGGCGGCGTGCCGATCAACAAACAAATCCGCGACCTGTCGGGCGGTGTCGACATCCTGGTCGCCACGCCGGGCCGCCTGCTCGACCTGATCGACCAGCGCGCGCTGCGCCTCGACGATGTCGAAATTTTCGTCCTCGATGAAGCCGACCAGATGATGGACATGGGCTTTATCCACTCGCTGCGCCGCGTCGCCAAGCTGCTGCCGTCGCGCCGCCAGAATCTCTTCTTCTCGGCGACGATGCCGAAGGAAATCGCGCATCTGGCCGAACAGTTCCTTGAAGATCCGGTGACCGTATCGGTGACACCGGCGGCGACCACGGTCGAAAAGATCAGCCAATATGCGACCTTCGTCGAACAAAAGGAAAAGCAGGCGCTGCTCCATGCGGTGATCGCCAGCGAGGATATCGACCGCGCACTGATCTTCACCCGTACCAAGCATGGCGCCGACCGCGTCGTGCGCCATTTGGCGGGCGCCGGGATCAAGGCGATGGCGATCCATGGCAACAAGAGCCAGTCGCAACGCACCCACGCATTGCAGGCTTTCCGCTCGGGCGACATCAAGCTGCTCGTCGCGACCGACATTGCCGCGCGCGGCATCGACGTGTCGGGCGTCAGCCATGTGATCAACTTTGAAATCCCGAACGTGCCCGAACAATATGTCCACCGCATCGGCCGCACCGCGCGTGCGGGTGCCGAGGGCAAGGCGATCAGCTTCATCGCGCCCGATGAGCGGCCGTACATGCGCGACATCGAGCGCGTGACGCGCAGTAAGTCTGAACCGATGCCGCTGCCCGAGAATTTCAACGAGTTGGTGCGCAATCTGCCCAAGCCCGTTGCGGGCCCGCGCGACACCGGCAGCCAGGGCCGCGACCCGAACCGCCAGCGTCAGGAGGCTAATCGCGGCCGCGGCAATGGCAAACCGCAGGGTGAACGTGGCCCGCGCCGCGATGGTGCGGCCGGTGAAGGCGCGGAAGGCCAGCGCAAGCGCCGCTTCCGCCCGCGCAACAAAAGCGTCGGCGCGCACAAGGGCGCGGTGACCCGCGTCGGGTAAGTCAAACCCTCGTCATTGCGAGGAGCGTAGCGACGAAGCAATCCAGAGTGGGCGCAAGCCGCTCTGGATTGCTTCGCTTCGCTCGCAATGACGGGCCGAAACCATTGACGCCAAGCGGTCGCCGACTACTCTTCGCCTCGTCAGAGAAACGAAGGGGCAGCGGATGACGGACGCAGGGGGAACATCACTCATTGACACCCGCCAGAGCGAACGCAAGGTCATCTTGGCCTCGTCGCTCGGCACCGTGTTCGAATGGTATGATTTCTACCTCTACGGCTTGCTCGCGACGGTCATCTCGGCGCAGTTTTTCTCCGGCGTCAACGAAACCACCGGCTTCATCTTCGCGCTCGCCGCCTTTGCGGCGGGTTTCGCGGTGCGGCCGTTCGGGGCGCTGGTGTTCGGGCGCATCGGCGACCTTGTCGGGCGCAAGAACACCTTCCTCGTCACCATGGGCCTGATGGGCGCGTCGACCTTCCTCGTTGGTATCCTGCCCAACTATGCGTCGATCGGAGTTGCCGCGCCGATCCTGCTCGTCGTGCTGCGCCTGCTTCAGGGGCTGGCGCTCGGCGGCGAATATGGCGGTGCCGCGACCTACGTGGCCGAACATGCGCCCGAGGGAAAACGCGGGCTGTTCACCAGCTTCATCCAGACTACCGCGACGCTCGGCCTGTTTGCCGCGCTCGGCGTCGTGATCACGATCCGGACGCTGATCGGCGAGGACGCCTTCGCCGACTGGGGCTGGCGCATCCCGTTCCTGATCTCGATCATCCTGCTCGGCGTGTCGCTGTGGATCCGCATGCAGCTCGAAGAAAGCCCGGTGTTCAAGCAGATGAAGGAAGAGGGCACGACGTCAAAGGCGCCGCTGACCGAAGCCTTTGGCCGCTGGGGCAATTTGAAATGGGTAATCGTCGCGCTGTTCGGTGCGGTCGCGGGGCAGGCGGTGGTGTGGTATTCGGGGCAATTCTATGCGCTGTTCTTCCTCGAAAAGACGCTGAAGGTCGATGGTGCGACCGCGAACATCCTGATCGCCATCGCACTCGCGCTCGGCACGCCGTTTTTCATCCTGTTCGGCTGGCTCAGCGACAAGATCGGGCGCAAGCCGATCATCCTCGCCGGCTGCGCGCTGGCGGCGCTGACCTATTTCCCGGCGTTCCAGATGCTCACCGCCGCTGCCAATCCGGCGATGGCCAAGGCGCAGATAAGCGCCGCAGTGCGGGTCAACGCCGACCCCGGCGCCTGCGCCTTCCAGTTCGATCCGGTCGGCAAGGAAAAGTTCGAAAGCACCGGCTGCGACATCGCCAAATCGGCGCTGGCAAAGGCGGGGGTCAGCTATACCAGCGTGACCCGACCCAACCGTACCGGTGAAGCCGCCGACGTGTGGATCGGTGACCGCGTGCTGATCGCCCCCGAACCGTGGCGCTTGGCCGAGGAGGATCGCGCCGCCGCCGCCGAAACCTTTCGCAAGGAACTGGCTGCCGCGACCGCGGCCGCGGGCTATCCGGCCAAGGCCGACCCCGCGGCGATCAACAAACCGCTTGTCGTCGCGATCCTCTTCTACCTCGTGCTGCTCGTCACGATGGTCTATGGCCCGATCGCGGCGCTGCTGGTCGAGCTGTTCCCCAGCCGCATCCGCTACACCGCAATGTCTTTGCCCTATCATATCGGCAATGGGTGGTTCGGCGGCTTCCTGCCGACGACGGCGTTCGCGATGGTCGCGGCGACCGGCAACATCTATTACGGCCTGTGGTATCCGGTCGTCGTAGCGGCGCTGACCGTTGTCATCGGGCTGCTCTTCCTGCCCGAAACCTTTCGCCGTCCGATTCACGAATAGCGTGCATTGACGCGCGGCAGCGGGACGTTAGGTTCGCCGCGGCCTTGAGGGGGCGTGTGATGACGATCGACGACGATGATTTCTACCCGCCGCCGCCGCCGCGGCGCCCGCTGCTCCGGCGCAAGCGGGTGCTCATCCCGCTCGCCCTGCTCGTCGCGATCATCGCCATCTTCCTCGCGCTCCGCACCTCGGACACTGATCGCGACGCGATGATCGCGAAATATAGCGGACCTGCCGGCGCCTTTGTCGCCGGGCCAGCGGGACAGCGCATCCATTATCGCGATCAGGGTCAGCGTAGCGGCCCCGCGATCATCCTGCTCCACGGGTCGAACAGCAGCCTGCATACGTGGGAACCGCTGGTTCAGCGGCTGGGCGACGACTATCGCGTCGTCACGCTCGACCTGCCGGGCCATGGGTTGACCGGCGGCACCCCCGACAAGGATTATGGCGCCGACGGGATGGCGGCGGCAGTCGACGTTGTTGCGGCGAAGCTGGGTCTCGATCATTTCATCCTTGGCGGCAATTCGATGGGCGGCTGGGTCGCGTGGCGCTATGCGCTGGCACAGCCGGACCGCGTCGATGCGCTGCTCTTGCTCGACGCGGCGGGGATGCCGCTCCGCAAGGGAGAGAAAGCACCCAAATCCAATGTCGGTTTTCGTATCCTGAAATATCCGTTCGGGCGCTGGCTCGCGACCCAGATCACCCCGCGCGCGCTGGTCGAACAATCGCTGCGCGGGTCGGTCGAGAAACAGGCGATCGTCGATGAGGCGATGATCGACCGTTATTGGGAGCTGCTGCGCTTTCCCGGCAATCGCGAGGCGACGGTGCTGCGCGCACGGATGAACCGCGAACCGGCGATGGGGGCGCGGATCGGCGAGATTAAGGCGCCGACGCTGATCCTGTTCGGCAAGCAGGACCGGATCATCAACGCCAGCGCCGCGCAAAGTTTTCACGAACGGATGCCGGGTTCGGAGGTCGTGCTGCTGGATGGTATCGGTCACCTGCCGATGGAGGAAGCCCCCGACGCGACGGCGGCGGCGATCGCCGATTTCCTCAAGCGGCGGCTTGTCGCGACGCGGTCGGCTGATCCAGAAACGCGCTGATTCGCGCCGCCATTGCGGCAGCGTTGGTGAAGGGGAAGAGGTGCGATCCGGGTACCACCTCCAGCACCGCGCCGTCGATCAGGCTGGCGAGCATCTGGCCATAGCAGGCGGGCATGACGCCATCGCGCTCGCCCGTCAGCACCAGCGTCGGCAGGTTCTTCAACCCCGGCAGATAGGCGGCGCTGGTCCATCCCGCCATCGCCGCGGTCTGATACGCAATCCCAAGCGGGGTCGCGGTCTGGATTTTCAGCCCGCTCGCCTGCATGTCGTCATCGAACAGGGCGGTCCAGCCGATCCCTGGCGCACCCATGACCGGCGTCGTCGCCATCAGCACCAAACGGCGAACCCGTCCCGGAAACTGGATTGCGATCTGCTGCGCCAGCGCGCCGCCCCAGCTGAAACCCGCCAGGTCGATCAGTTTGTGGCCAAAACGGTCGGCAATCTCCATGACCACCGCCGCGATGGTCGGCGCGCCATAAGGGATCAGCGCATCGGGCGAAGCGCCGACCCCCGGCATGTCGAGCGTCCAGACTTCGCGCCCGTGAATTTGCGCCAGCAGCGGCGCGGCTGCCCCGATGTCGGCGCCGATCCCGTTCAGGAACAGCAGCGGCGTACCCACCGAGCCAACGCGCCAGCGCGCGACGCGCAGCGTCAGCCCATAGACATGCTCGGTGCTGATGACGGGACGGCCGCTGATCCTGCTCATGCCACCGGCCTTGGCATATCCGGGTGACATTCGAAAGACCGCAGGCGTCAATCGGGCTGTTTTGCCGCCGCGGCCGCCGCCTGTTCATAGCGCAGACAGTCGAAAATCTTCGCGCCCGCCAGGAACACCGCGCCGCTGCACGCGGCGAGCAACAACTGACCGCCGACGCCCGGATATTCGTGCAGATAGGCGCTGCCGCGCGCCATGGCGCCGACCGCCAGCGCATAAATGATCAGGCACGCTTCAAAGCGGGTCTTGATAACGAACAGGCGTCCGATTTTTTTCAACATCGCAGTTTACTCAGCAAGAGCCGTGCCACTGACGCAAAACGGCGATTTGCGGCGCGGGGCTTATGGTAAACTGTAAGTTAATCCGACAGATCAGGGAAGGGGGGTGTAGGAGCGGGTCGGCTTTGGGGTGGGAAGTTGACGTCACTTATCCTCCCCATCGACTTGCGATGGGGAGGGGGACCGCTCGCGAAGCGAGGGGTGGAGGGGCCGCAACGCTGCGTTATTACCCCTCCGTCAGCGCTTCGCGCTGCCACCTCCCCATCGCAAGTCGATGGGGAGGATCATTAGGTCTGCTCTCGATAGCTACCGACCATCACCCCAACTCGCTCAGCCCCATCGCCTCCAACAAAGCCCCCCGCGCAGTCCGCACCTCACCCGCCAGCGTCGCCGATGCCAAATCGCCCGGCGCGATCGCTTCGGGCCAATGCTGGGCGACCACCGCGGCGATCCGGTCGAGCTTCACCTCGTCCGCCATGAACCGCGGATCGACCGTCACCGGGTCGGCAACGACGCGCAGGCGGAGGCAGGCGGGGCCGCCGCCGTTCGCCATCGACTGGCGGACGTTGACCGGCAGCAGGCGGCGGATCGGGCCGTTGCCCGCGACATGCGCCTGCAGCCAGTCCCACACCGCGGGGATCGCCTGCGCCTCGGTCGGCAGCACCAGTCCCATGCCGCCCTCAGGCAGGCTGACGAGTTGGGCGTTGAACAGATAGGATTTGATCGCGTCGGGCAGCGTCACCGCGCTCGCCGGCACCTCGACGATCTCGACCATGGGAAACGCCGCGCGGATTTCGGCGTGTGCAGATTCGCGATCTTCGAACGCGGTTTCGTGGGTGAACAGGACATGCTCATTCGCCACCGCGACGACGTCGTTATGGAACGCACCGCCTTGGATCGCGGTATCCGACTGGCGGATGAACAGCGTGCGCGCCGGGTCGAGCCGGTGGTGGCGGGCAATCGCCTTGGACGCATCGAGATGCTGGCGGGCCGGAAAACGCCCGCCACCGACTCCATAGACAAAGATTTCTACGCCTGGGCCATCGTGCCCGTTGCACAGCCGCATATGGTTCGCCGCGCCTTCGTCGCCGAAGGGGGCCGGGACCGGCGCGTGCACGGCAAAGGCGGGATCGGCAAAGGCGAGGCGAAGCTGTGCCAGCGTCCCCGGCCATTCGTGACTGCGGTGCGGCATGGTGACCAGGTTGGCGACGGTCAGATGGCATTTGCCGTCGGCGCTGTCGGGGGCGGGGGACACCGTCGCGGCATTGGCGGCCCACATCGAAGACGCCGACCACGCCTGCGCGCGCAAATGCCCCTCGGCATCGGCCAACGTCGTGCCGAGCGTTGCCAGCCACGGCGCGTCGGGGCGGTCGAGCGGCATGAAGAAGCCCTGCGGCAGGCCGAGCGCCAGATTGTGGCGCATCTTGTCGATGCCCTGCAGCGCCGCGGCGCGCGGCTGTGACACGTCGCCCGCGTTCGATGCCGACGCGATGTTGCCGCGGCTGAGCCCCGCATAATTATGGCTGGGGCCGATGATCCCGTCGAAATTGATTTCGGTGAGCATCAGCGGCCGATCCAGCTGATCTCGTCGCCCGCCTTGACCCCGAGCAGCTTCGCTGCCTCTGCATCCAGCGTCGATCCGTCCCCGACCTTGCCGAAACAGCAGCGGAAATCGGCGAGGCGGCCGGTGGCGACCAGCGCGTCGTCGCCCGTTTCGGCAATTGCGGAAACCTCGACATGCTTCGCCCCCGCGACGCTCGCGACCTGGTCGGTGCGCGCGGTCATCGTCGGGCCGCCGTCGAAGATATCGACATAATTTTCGAACGCGAAATTCTCATTCTCCAGCATCCGCATCGCGGCGCGGCCGCTGGGGTGCGGGACGCCGATGACGCTGCGCGCATGGTCGCTGAGCATCGCGATATAAACTGGGTGCTTGGGCATCAGGTCGGCGATGAACTGATTGCCGTTCACCGCGTTGAACTGGTCGGCTTCCTGAAAGCTCATGCCAAAGAACTTGCCCGCGACCCCGTCCCAGAAAGGCGAGCCGCCCGCCTCGTCGATCACCCCGCGCAGCTCGGCGAGGATGCGATCGCCGAAACGCGCGCGATGGCGGGCGATGAACAGGTAGCGCGAACGGGCGAGCAACAGCCCGAGCCCGCCGGCGCGCGCCGCGGGGTGCAGGAACAATCCGCCGACCTCGCTCGACCCGTTGAGGTCGTTGCTGAGCATCAGGATCTGCGCCTGAAAGGTGCGGCCCAGCTGCTCGCTATGCTTGCTGTCGGTGCCGATGCGATAGGAGTAGAAAGGCCAGCGTTGACCGACCTGTCCGAAAATCTGGCAGGTGCCGCGCACCTCGCCGCTGTCGAGGTCTTCGAGCACGAGGAGATACAGCTCGTCCGACGGATATTCCTTGTCGCTGGCGAACGAGGCTTCGGTGCGCTCGAGCTTCGCGCGCAAGGCCTTTTTGTCGGGGGGCAGGTTGGTAAAGCCGCCGCCGGTCAGCTTCGCCATCTCGTAAATGCTTTGCAAGTCGCCCGGCTTGGCCGCCCGGATCACGTAATTCACACTGTCCCCCGTTCCGCTATGCGTATCATCGTGAGCGCCGACAGCTGCGCCCGTTCGGCGAGGCTGTCGACGATCAGAAATTCGTCTGCCGAGTGGATCGCGCCGCCGCGCGGTCCCATCGTATCGACCACCGGGATGCCGCAGGCGGCGATATTGTTGCCGTCGCACACGCCGCCTGTCGCGTTCCAGCTGATGGGTGGCAGCCCGAGCGCGGCGCCGCAATCGCGCACCAGTTCGAACAGCCGCGTCGCGGCGGGATCGAGCGGCTTGGGCGGGCGGTTGAAGCCGCCGTGGAGGTGGCAGTGGACGTCGTGGTCGCGCGATACCGCGGCAATGGCGTCGCGCAGCGCGATTTCGGCCGCCACCATCGCGTCGGGGGTCGAAGGCCGCATGTTGACGCGCAGGATCGCGCTGTCGGGCACGACATTGTTCGGCCCTCCGCCGTCGATCTTGGCCGGATTGACCTTGAGCACGTCCGATTTCAGCGCGCCAAGCCGCAACGCCAAGTCGGCGGCGGCAAGCAACGCGTTGCGCCCGTCATCGGGGTTGCGTCCGGCGTGCGCCGACAGGCCGTGGACAACGACCGAGAAATTGCCGCTGCCCGGCCGCGCTCCCGCCAAGGTGCCGTCGGGCAGGGCGGGTTCGTAGGTTAGGGCGGCGGTCTTGCCCTTCGCAAGTTCTGCGATCAGCCGCGCCGAGGCTTGGCTGCCGGTTTCCTCGTCGCTGTTGATCATCACGTCATAGCCGACGCGGTCCGCCAGCGGCGAGGCTTCGAGCGCGGTCAGCGCGGCGAGGATCACCGAAATGCCCGCCTTCATGTCGGCGGTGCCGGGGCCGTTGAGGACGCCGGGTTCGCGCCATGTCAGGGTCTGGAACGGATGATCGGCGGCGAACACCGTGTCCATATGGCCGGTCAGCAGCAGTTGCACCGGCGCCTCGGGCCGCACGCGCAGATGCAGATGATCGCCGCGCTGGATGCTGTTCACGCGGCCCGCGGCATCGACACTTTCGACCGGATCGGCAGCGACCAGCCGTACCTCGCCCGGTAGCGCCGCAAAGGCGTCGGCGAGCAATCCCGCGACATTTTTGAGCCCCGCCAGATTGCCGGTTCCGCTGTTGACCGCGGCCCATTGCTCGACCCGCGCCAGCATTGGCGCGTCGGCGGCGCGTTCGAGGGTCGCGGTTTCGGAAGCCGTGAGCGAAGTCATCGCACGGCTATAGCGAGCGGCGCGATGCTTGCCACCCCCGGCGGGGACGAATCATCGGCCGACCATGACCGGCGGCTATGGCGCGGCGGTCAGACCGCGAGCAGCAGCGTGTCGTCGCTTTGCGGCGGGGCGGCCTGGAACGAAGGGAGGGGGTCGAACTCCGCGTCGATCAGCGCCGGCTCGACCAGCCCATCGAGCTTGAAATGACCGAGCCGCCGTTCGTCGTCGGACCGCCAGCTCTTGTCCAGGTTGAGCGCGCTGACGAACAGGTCGCCGCGGCGTTCGAACATCTGGTGCGGTGCCAGCTTCATCAACTGGCCGTTATACTGCGCGGTCACCACGCGCTTGCGCGCGATAGCTTCCATCAGGGTTAGTCGGGTCTCGCTCATGATCCTACCTTGGGGAGAAAGAGGTCATTTTTATTGTGCATTGCAGCATAATGCACATGCGAACGTTCCCGGCAAGACCCGAAAGGCAATTTGATCGTTGAAATCCTATGCGTGAAATCGCCGCCATTGCCATATTGGGCCAATCGCGGCATAGGGCGGCGGCCCTTTCCTCCCCGGGTCCACGGGCGCAGTCGCGCCGACCAGAGGGTGCTTACATGACCGAATTTCTCGACCGCGCAGGCTTGTCCGTCGATTCGCGACTGGCCGATTTCATCGAGCAGCGCGCGCTGCCGGACACGGGACTCGACGCCGACAAATTCTGGGCCGATTTCGCAGCACTACTCGGCAAATTTGCGCCCGAAAACGCCGCGCTGCTCGCCAAGCGGGAGGATTTGCAGGCCAAGATCGATGCCTGGCACGAAGCACGGGCTGGCCAGACGCATGATGCCGCGGCCTATCAGGCTTTCCTGCGCGAGATCGGCTATCTCGTCCCCGAGCCCGCGTCCTTCGCGGTCGGCACCCAGAATGTCGACCCCGAAATCGCAACGATGGCGGGGCCGCAGCTGGTCGTGCCCGCGCTCAATGCCCGTTTCGCGCTTAACGCCGCCAACGCCCGCTGGGGCAGCCTGTATGATGCGCTGTACGGCACCGACGCGCTCGACGCGCCGCCTGCGAAGCCGGGTGGCTATGACGCCGACCGCGGCTCGGCGGTGATCGCGCGCGCCAAGGCGTTTCTCGACGACGCGGTGCCGCTGGCGTCGGGCAGCTGGGCCGACTGGAGGGGTGAGGACCTGTCGCTCGCCGATCCGTCGCAATTGGTCGGCTGCAAACCTAGCGGCATCCTGCTCCGCCACAACGGATTGCACATCGAACTGGTGATCGATTCGTCGAGCGCGATCGGCAAGACCGACCCGGCGGGCATCGCCGACGTCGTGCTCGAAGCCGCGCTGACGACGATCATTGACCTGGAAGACAGCGTCGCCGCGGTCGATGGCGAGGACAAGGTGCTCGGCTACACGAACTGGCTGGGCCTGATGCGCGGCGACCTGACCGAAAGTTTCGCCAAAGGCGGCGCAACCGTGACGCGCGCGATGGAGACCGACCGCGAATGGACCTCGCCGGCGGGCGATCCGTTCGTCCTCCATGGGCGCAGCGTGATGTTCGTGCGCAACGTCGGGCATCTGATGACGACGCCGATGATCAAGCTGCCCGGCGACAATGATGCGCCCGAGGGGCTGTGCGACGCGGTGATCACCGCGCTCTGCGCGCTCCACGACCTCAAAGGCCTTGGCACCCTCGCCAACAGCCGGGCAGGCAGCATCTATATCGTCAAGCCCAAGCAGCATGGCCCCGAGGAATGTGGCTTCACCGACCGGTTATTCGACGCGGTGGAGGATATGCTGGGGCTCGCGCGCCATACGATGAAGGTCGGGGTGATGGACGAGGAGCGCCGCACCAGTGCCAATCTCGCCGCGTGCATTCATGCGGTGAAGGACCGCATCGTGTTCATCAACACCGGCTTTCTCGACCGCACCGGCGATGAAATCCACACCAGCATGCGCGCGGGGCCGATGATCCCGAAGGGCGAGATGAAAGCGTCGGACTGGATCGCGTCCTACGAAGACCGCAACGTCCGCATAGGGCTGGCCTGCGGGCTGTCGGGCAAGGCGCAGATCGGCAAGGGCATGTGGGCGATGCCCGACCTGATGCGCGCGATGCTGGAGGCGAAGATCGGCCATCCCAAATCGGGCGCCAACACCGCATGGGTGCCGTCGCCGACCGCGGCGACGTTGCACGCGCTGCATTATCATCAAATCGATGTGTTCGCGCGGCAGCAGGAGATCGCGGGCGAGACGGTGCCGTCGCTCGACCGGTTGCTGAACATTCCGGTCGCCACCGGGCGCAACTGGAGCGAGGCCGAAATCACTCGCGAGCTCGACAATAATTGCCAGGGCATTTTGGGCTATGTCGTGCGCTGGATCGATCAGGGCGTCGGCTGTTCGAAGGTGCCCGACATCGACGACGTCGGCCTGATGGAAGACCGCGCAACATTGCGGATCGCGTCGCAGGCGCTGGCGAACTGGTTGCTGCATGGCGTGTGTTCGGCGGAACAGGTCGATGCCGCGCTGGCGCGGATGGCGGCGAAGGTCGACGGGCAGAATGCGGGCGATCCGCTGTACGAAAAGCTGACTCCCGACGGGATCGCGTATCAGGCGGCGCGGGCGCTGATCTTTGACGGGGTGACCCAGCCGTCGGGTTATACCGAGCCGTTGCTGCACAAGTTCCGGCAGGCGAAGAAGGCGGCGGTATAGGGCGCGGGCCGCGCTGCCCGGTCAGACTGACTCCTGATCTCAGGATCGTCGTCGAAGCAGCGCCAGTCTCGTTCCGAAGGGCGCCAAGGATGCTGCGCGGACGCGTTGATCGAGCAGCAGCCCGATGGCGAGCGAGACACCAATCGACCATGCGAAAGCGGCAAGCCAGCTTTGGCCGCTCCGCAACAGGGCGTCCTGGACCGGCCAATGGAGCGCATAGAGCGGGAAGGACCACGCCCCGATAAAACTCGCAAGGGGCCGATAGCTGCTGTCTTCGTCGAACCCCAACCCGCACAGCAGGATAATCGGATTCAGCAGCAAGACGACGATATAGTCCGCCCAACCCAGCTGCGACGCGATCAAAATCGCAAGTGGCAACAAAACGAAAGCCAGCCATGCTGGACCCCGCGCCTTGGCAGCATTGATCCGCCATAGCAGGATGCCCATCGAATAGGACAGCAGGACGCGTGGGATGCCCAAGAGATAGTTGTCGCCCTGGCCGACATCCAAATCTTGCCAGCCGTGCATCAGGATCAGGGTCGCCAAACAGGCCATGGCTATCAGCGCGAGCCCCGCCGCGGATATTCGGCGCAGGATCAGGGTGTGGGCCGCGTTCGCAACCACCTCGAAATGAACCGACCACATCGGGTTGTTCATGTAGAATATGCCGTTTGGCATCGGCAGAAAGGCCATAGCGACGGCCGCGCATGCGAACGTCAGATAAGGGTTGGCGCCCGATGCCAGATAGATAGCGGCCGAAATTGCGACGCCGATCGCTATCATGGGCAAGAGCCGGAACCAGCGTGCTTGCAGAAACCTTACGACCCCCATGGCGGACATGCGGGCTTCAAAGGTCGCCGCGATGACAAATCCGGAGAGCAGGAAAAAGAAGTCGACGGCAAGATAGCTGCGGCTGACCAAACTGGTCACGCCCGCCAGATCGGCCGCGTGGTTGAACGCCACAACGATCGCGGCGATGCCGCGCAACATATCCAGTCCCGATAGTCGATGCACCGCCATTGGCCGCTGGTATCGCGAAATGATTGCGATCCGATTGAGACGTCGCAGCCAGACTTTGGCCCACAGGGGCCGGGCGATTGCCGCCGTTTCGATACAATACGGCTTGCCATCACCCTCTATAACCCGGCAAATTGCCAAGCGGGGCAAGCAGGGGGCAGGGCGATGACGGCACCATTTAGTTCGGGGCAACGCAAATTTCTGAAGGCGCTGACTGAGGCGCTGTTTTTCGAGGCCGACATGGCGATCACCGCCGATCAAGTGGTCGCCAATATCAGCGAACTGTTCGAAAAAGTCGGCGGGACCAAGCTGGACGAAATCCGGCTGTCGCTGACCGCGACCGAACTGGTGCTGGGCGGGCCGTTTTTCACCGAGGATGATGTCGCCGGGCGCGCCGCCAAGCTGAAGGACCGGTTGCAGGACAGCCAGATCGATCTGTTCCAGGACATGGCGCGGCTGCGTGGTATCGTTTACGCCTGCTATTACGGCCATTGGCAGCCGGGGCTGGAACCCGGCGATCAGGACGCGAATGTCGCCAATCCGGTGCACCGTCAGATCGGCTTCAAGCTGCCCAAGCACCGTGTTCGCGGCAGTGGCGAGGTGGAGATCAAGCCGGTCGTCGGACGCGAGATCGACCCGGCGCATATCCTGGATGCCACCACCCTGGGCGATGAATATGATGTCGTGGTGATCGGGTCGGGTGCGGGCGGCGCGGTCGCGGCGCACAATATCGCGGCGCAGGGCTATAAGGTGCTGATCGTCGAGGCGGGGCCGTTTTTCCCCTCGCACAAGATCCATCATCACGAACTCGACATGATCGCCAACCTCTACAAGCATGGCGCGCTCCAGACATCGACCAACCGCGATTTCGTGGTGTTCCAAGGCCGCTGCGTCGGCGGTTCGTCGACGATCAACAACGGCATCTGTCTGCGCGTCAATGAAGCGGGACGGACGCACCCCGACGCGCAGGATGTGCTGGCGAAATGGGCAAGCATCGGCGCGCCGATCGACGCCGCTGCGTTTCATGAGAGCTATGACGCGGTGCAGGCAAAGCTGGGCATCGCGCGCATCGAACCGCGCAGCGGAAGGCATAATGGCCCGCACTTGATCGAGGGCTGGCGATCCTACGCCGCCGCGTCGGGCAAACCGCGCGATGCCCGCGCGATCACCGACTGGTTCGCGAAGAATTTCGGGCCGCCGAACACGCCGAACGCCTGCGCCTATTGCGGCTATTGCAATTCGGGTTGCCCCTATGGCCGCCGCATGGGGGTGGCGCAGACCTATCTGCCCGCCGCGTGCCGCGACCACGGCGCGCGCATCCTGCCGAATACGAAGGCCGAACGGATCGTCTGGCAGACCGCCTATGACGGGCGGCGCGAGGCCGAAGCCGTGGTGCTGATCCTGCCCGGCGATGTGCGGGTGATGGTGCGGGCGCGGGTGGGGGTCGTCGTTGCGGGCGGCACCATCGCGTCGTCGAAACTGCTCGACCGCAGCGACATCGACGGCACCGGCTATCAGGTGTCGCTCAACGTCGCCTCGCCGGTGGTCGCATTGATGCCCGATGGCGTCGGCGGCGATGCGTGGGACGAGGATCAGATGTCGAGCTATGTCGATGTCGGCGACTATCTGCTCGAAAGCCATTTCCAGCCGCCGATGTCGATGGCGTCATTGATGCCCGGTTGGTTCGCCGACCATGCCAGCCGGATGAAGAATTTCGGGCGCGTCCATTCGGCGGGAATACTGTTCCCCGCCGACCGGCGCGGGCGGGTTGTGAACGACAAATTGCAGTTCCAGCTTGATGCCACCGACGATTTGCCGGTGCTGCGCGACGCGATGTCAACATTGACCAAGGTGCATTTCGCGGCGGGGGCGATCGAATGTTATCCGGCGCTGGCCAAGGGGCAGACGGTGACCCCCGACATGGACGTCGATGCGTTTTTCGCCAGCGCAATCCGCGAACAGGATGATGTGACGTTGTCGAGCAGCCACCCGCACGGCGGCAACGCGATCAACGAAGATCCGGCGCACGGCATCGTCGATCTCGATTGCCGGGTGCATGGAACGACCAATGTGCTGGTCACCGACGCGAGCGTGTTCCCCAGCTGCATCCGCGTCAACGCGCAATGGACGACGATGGCGATGGCGCACTATGCGACGGGTCGGGGCGATCCGTTCGGGTGAGCGCCTGCTCCTTTCCAGTCGTCATCCCGGCCTTCGCCGGGATGACGACTGGAAAAGTTGACACGGCTTCGACAAGCGCGGCGCGAATCGTTATGGGCAGCCGCCATGACTCTCACCGTCGCCGCCCTTTATAAATTCGCGCCGTTCGACGACCCCGCTGCGCTGCGCCAGCCGCTGATAGACCTGTGCGCCCAACGCGGCGTCAAGGGCACGTTGCTTCTTGCTGCCGAAGGCATCAACGGGACGATCGCGGGCAGTGCCGATGGCATTGCCGCGGTGCTGGACCATATCCGCGCGCTGCCAGACTGCGCCGACCTCGACGTCAAATATTCCACCGCCGTCGAAATGCCATTTCAGCGGCTGAAGGTGCGACTCAAAAAGGAAATCGTGACGCTGAAGGTCGCGGGGCTCGATCCGGCGCGCGATGCGGCGCCCTATGTCGATCCCGCCGACTGGAACGCGCTGGTCGATGATCCCGATACGGTGCTGATCGACACGCGCAACGGGTTCGAGGTCGGTTATGGCAGCTTCAATGGCGCGATCGACCCCGCGACCCACAGCTTTGGCGAGTTCCCCGACTGGTGGCGCGCCAATGCGACACGCTTTGCGGGCAAACGGGTGGCGATGTTCTGTACCGGGGGTATCCGCTGCGAAAAATCGACCGCGTTTCTGCGGCACGAGGGCGTCGACAATGTGGTGCATCTGAAGGGCGGCATTTTGGCGTATCTGGAACAGGTGCCCGCCGAAGAGAGCCGCTGGCACGGCAGCTGTTTCGTCTTCGACGAACGGGTGAGCGTCGGCCATGGGCTGGTCGAGGTGGGCGAGAAGGATTAGCGGCTTGATGGCCGCGTCGGGCTGGGGAGATGCTTTCATATCTTCGTCACCCCGGACTTGATCCGGGGTCCATGAGGTCTTGCACCGCCCTACACTGAGACGGCGTATGGATCCCGGATCAAGTCGGGGATGACGACAGTGTGGTTGGCGTTCGGTCGCTACCTGACCGTCAGCATATAGGTCACCCGATATTCACTCGCATCGCCGTCCAACGTCTTCGTAAACGTCCCTGCCGCGTCCCCCAGATCGATCGTCCCAATATTGTCGCTGCCGCCGATGTCGTCGAATTCGCGCAGCTGGAGACTCACCGGCTGGTCGAAATCGAAGCTCTGATCGACGACCCAGCTTTCGCCCTTCTTGATCGAGTAAATCTCGCTCTTTCCCTCGGGGAAGCGTTGCCCGGTGTTGAAGCGCAGGAACAGCTGGTCAGGCAGGCCGAGGCCGAGACGCCCAGTCAGTTTGACGCATTCGACGCGGACGTTGCTCAGGGTGAATCTGCGGGCCGCCGGGCGAGGCGTGGCGGCGGGCGCAGCCATCGCGGTCATCGTCACCGGTGCTGCGACGACCCCCGGACCTTTTAGCAACCGGCTGATATTGCCGCCCGCTTGCCCGGCATATTTCCCCGCCGGAAATTCGGCGAGATAGGCGCTGAAGCCGCGGACGCTGTTTTCGGCCATCGCGCCCTTCCACAGCAGTTCTTCCAGCCCGCTGCGGTCCCCCGATGCCGCGGGCACCGCGGTCGGCGCGGCTGCGCGCGGGACCAGATAGACCGGGGTGCCGGTGATGCTGGCGCTGACGAACGGCCGCTGGCTGCCGCCGGTTGCCGCGAGAACATCGTCGCGGATCAGCCCGCCGAGCAGCTGGACCGGCACGTCGGGCTGAGGCAGGCGTTTGGCGAGCGAGGTCGCGAACGGCGAATTGCCCGCAGTGCCGTCGGCGGCGGTCTGCCCCGGCGCGGCGGCAAAGATGACGAGCACATCGTCAGCCTCGACCCCCGCCAGCCCGTTGACCACCGCACGCGTGCCCGACCGCCACGAGCGGCCGAAGGGATTGTTGCGGCACGAATCGAGCACGACCATGCGAATCTGCGCCCCCGACACCGATTCCATCAGGCGGTCGAGGTTGATCGCCTCATAGGGCAGGTCGAGGTCCGATTTCAGCTGCGCGTCGGTCGGGATCAGCCAGTTCTTACCCTGCGCCTCGATCCCGTGCCCGGCAAAATAGACCATCGCGACCTCGGCGCCGTCGGCCTTGGCGCGAAAATCGCGCATCGCTTTCTGGAAATCATTGACCGACAGGTCGGCGGCGACGGTGACATCGTCAAACCCGGCCTGACGCGCCGAGGCGGCGATGATGCGGATGTCGTTGACCGGGTTGGCGAGGCGGCTGGTGTTGGCATAGTCGCTGTTGCCGATCACCAGCGCGACCTTGCGCGCTTCGGCCCCGGTCGGCGCGAACAGGACCAGCGCGGTGAGGGTGATCAACCAGAATCGTATCATCTCGCAAACCTCTCTGTGTCAGGCGGCATGCGCCGCGCCATATTCGACCCAGCCGAACGGGCGCGGGGTTTGGGGCATATAGGCGGCGGCCTGCCGATCGACGGCAAAACCCGCCGCCTGATAGGCGTCGCTGATCGGACGGGTGAGATGGCAATTGCCGCCAATCCGTTTCCATATCGGCTCGATCCGCCGCTGCCATTTTGCGACCCCGGCGTCGGGCGCGGCGCCATGTTCGAGGAACAGCGCGGTACCGCCAGGCTTCAGCACGCGGCGGATTTCGCTCAGCACCGCAGCCTGATCGGCGACCGAGCAGAGGGTGAAGGTGGTGACCACCGTGTCGAACCGCGCGTCACCGAACGGCATCGCTTCGCCGACCCCGCCCTGAATATCTGCCACCATCCCGCGCGCCTGTGCCGCGGCGCGGCTCATCGCCAGCAATTCGGGTGAGGGATCAAGCCCCGTAAAGCTGGCGATCCGCGCGGGGTCATAAAACGCCATGTTGATGCCGCCACCGCATCCCAGTTCGAGCACATCGCCGCTGGCGTTCGGCACGACCTTGCTCCGCACCTTCATGATCTGCCCCTGCGAACAGGCGCATTTGATCAGCCGCGGCACTCCATGACGTTCCCACCAACTTGCCATTTGCCCTACTCCCCCTTGGCGCGGCCAGTCTTCCCTTGGCGTAGAAGGTGACCCTTGCTAGCGCGGTTGGCAACACCCATCTGTGCGTGTCCGCACAGGATCAGAAAGACCGTCATGCCGACCACCCACCACACCAAGATGCTCATCCTAGGTTCTGGCCCCGCGGGCCTGTCGGCCGCGATCTATGCGGCGCGCGCCGGGATGCAGCCGATCGTCGTGCAGGGGCTGCAGCCCGGCGGCCAGCTCACGATCACCACCGACGTCGAAAACTACCCCGGCTTTGCCGAGGTGGTGCAGGGGCCGTGGCTGATGGAACAGATGACCGCGCAGGCGACGCATGTCGGCACCAGCATGATCTGGGACACCATCGTCGACGTCGATCTGTCGCAGCGCCCGTTCAGGATCACCGGCGACGGCGGCGATGTCTATATGGCCGAAACACTGGTGATCGCCACGGGCGCGCAGGCGAAATGGCTGGGCGTGCCGGGCGAGCAGGAACTAGGGGGCAAGGGCGTTTCAGCGTGCGCGACGTGCGACGGCTTCTTCTATCGCGGCAAGAAGGTCGTGGTGATCGGCGGCGGCAACACCGCGGTCGAGGAGGCGCTGTACCTGACCAACCACAGCGACGACGTCACCTTGATCCACCGCCGCGACCATCTGCGCGCGGAGAAGATTTTGCAGGACCGCCTGCACGCTAACCCCAAGATCAAGGTGCTATGGAACAAGCGCGTCGACCGCTTTGTGGCGGGCGAGGGCGTTTCGGGGCTGGTCGGGGTCGATCTGATCGACACGGTGACCGGCGAGGCGAGCCACGAGCCGACCGATGGCGGCTTCGTCGCGATCGGCCACAGCCCGTCGACCGAGTTGTTCAAGGGCAAACTGCCGCTGGATAGCGACGGGTATCTGGCGGTTAGCCCAGGCACTTCGCTGACAACCATTCCCGGCGTGTTCGCGGCGGGTGACGTGACCGACAAGGTGTACCGCCAGGCGGTCACCGCGGCGGGCATGGGCTGCATGGCGGCGCTGGATGCCGAGCGGTTTCTGGCCGAGGCGGAATATAAGGCGTTGGTCGAAGCGTAGGGGGAGCGACCGGGATGAGCCGACGGCGATCAAAGCGATATGCAATGGCGCATCTGTGGTGCGCCCTCGCGCTGATTGCTTCGCCGACATCCGCGATGGCCGAGGACAGCGCTGCCCGTTCGGTGCGCGTCGTGCGCGATTATGTCGACCGCGCGCGGCAGGGGCAGGACGTCGGCGCCATGGTTTCCCGATACGCCAGCGTCGGTGTGGTCGGCGTGGGCTCTCCCTATGAGCATGGCGAATTCGTGACCTATTTCAGCCAGTGCGCGTTGGTGTCGATGACCGAGGCGGCGCTGGTCGACGGGGTTCGCGAAATCGCGAGCATGGGCGATCTCTATTATGTTGTCGGCAGCTTCCTCTGCCGCGACGGCGAAACCGAAGAACCGGTCGCGCGGATCGGCTTTGGGGTTCAGGATCGGCAGATCACGCGGATCGATCTCGATCCGGCGATCTTCCTGGCGCATCGGGATGATGCAAACTAGCCAGCGCTTTCCCGGCCCAATGCTTTCAGAATCGTCTGGGCCAGCCATTCCGCATCGTCGCCCGCAAAGCTGTGCGATGCGCTGTCCAGCCGTTCGACCGGCACCGCGCCCGGATGACAATTCTCCATAAACGCCTGCGCCGTCCGGTCGCCGATGGCGAGCAGGATCGTCGCCCGGCAGGGTAGTTTGGCGAGCGCGGCGTCGAGGCGGGCGGGCAGGCTGTCAGGCACGGCGGGGGCGGGTTTGCGGCGGAGGGCGGACAGGCCGCGCGCCAGTTTCCTGAGATCGATTTCGCCTTTCAGCAGCCGGAGCAGGCTTTTCGGATCGGTCAGCCGCGCCAGATAGCGGGCGCGGATCGCCGACGCGGGGGGCAGCGCGGGTTCGGCGGCTTCCGCTTCATCACGTTCGTAGGTCCAGGGATTGGCGAGGACCAGGCGGTCGAGTGCGAGCGGCTGGTGGAGCAGCAGTGCGCTGGCGGCGTCACAATTGCCGAAGGCAATGATGCGGGAGAGTTGCGGCGCGGCGGCGCGAAAGGTGGTGATGGCGGCAGTGATGTCGGGGCCGCTGCTCGTGTAGCCACCATTGCCGCCCTCGCTGTCGCCAATGCCGCGGCGGTCGAAGCGGAACACGGGGTGACCGGCTTCGGCGATGCTCTGCGCCAGCATCGCCATGCCGCGATGCGCGCCGCTGCGGATTTCGTTGCCACCCGACACGATGAGCAGACCGGTGGTGCTCGGCGCTTCGTCGAGCGTCGCGGCGAGGGTGGCGCCCCCGCAATCGAAACTCAGCTGATGCCGCATGTTGTGCTCCAGGCGGTAATGTCGGTGGCGATTGCTTCGGCCATGACGCTATCCTCACCCGGTTCTGCGCGCAGCCAGAGCGGGGTTCCGGCGATGGCGTCGGCGGCGCTGCCGACAGTGACGGTGCGGAGGGGGAGGACGGGTTGGGCTTCGGCGCTGCCCAGCTGCGCGATCATCGCTGGCGAAAGGCGGTTGCCCGCGAGCAGCAGCGGCGCGGTGGCGGCTTCGGCTTGCAGACTGCCCGGCGACGAGATCAGCCCGGCTTCGCGATCGGCGGCGACGCGGGCGCGCATCAGGGTGCGGAGCAGCGACGCGCCGCCGACCGCGGCGAGCCGCCACCAGACCGCGGCCTTCGCGTGGTGGTCGATCAGCGCGCCGCCGCGGAGCGACGCGATGATAAGCGGGCCGTCGATGGCTGCGGCAGTATCGGCGAGTGCGGTTTGCCAGGTGGCGAGGTTAACCTGTTCCAGTGGAACGAGGCTTTCGTTCTGGCCAGGGAGATCGGGGAGCATGGACGCGAAACCGTCTGCGGAGAGCGCGCGCATCGCCAGCACCAGCGTGCGGCGGGTGCGGTTGGCTTCCTCGAACAACGGCGGAACGAACAGCACAGTGGCACGCGGGGTGCCGGTGGGTTCGAGGTGGAAACAATACTCAGCCATAGCTTAAGCAGGCCGTGTGTCCCCGCGAAGGCGGGGACCCATCACCTGCCGGTTCGAAATTGTGCCGACCGGAGATGGACCCCCGCCTTCGCGGGGGAACAGGGTAGTGGGGATGACCTTTTCGATCACTCGCCAACCTTGCGCAACGAGAAGGCGAGCAAATTACCATAGGTTTCAAAGATTTCACCATCGACCTCGTCATCATCGATCACGATCCCGAGCCGATCCTCCATCTCGGTCAGCACCGTGGCGACCGCCATCGAGTCGAACTCGGGGAGCGCGCCGAACAGGCCGCTGTCGTCGGTCAGCGCGGCGGCGCGGTCTTCGCCGAGGCCGAGCACATCGGCGAGCAGGGCGCGGAGGGTGGCGTCGACGGTATCGGGTTCGGTCACGTTTCTTTCCTCAACAGGGAACGGGCGAAGGCCTTGAATGCCGGTCCCCATGCCGCGGGGCGCGACGGATTGAAAGCCTCGATCCGCCACAGCGGGTCGTGGCGGTTCATCCAGTCGCGTTTGTAGCCGTCGTTGCCGGTGCCGAAATCGATACGCTTTACCTTGTCGATGTCGATGACATGGCGGAACAAAGCTGCCGACAGCAACGTCCCGGGGGAGGCTTTCAGGCTGTCCTCGACATGCGCGAGCTTGTGGATGAACGCGGTGCCGTCCTCGACGGTCCAGAACTGCGCCGCGACGGGGATGCTGTCGATGCGCGCGATCCCCATCCGCAAGGTGCCGCGGGCGCCTTCGGCCTCGGCAAAAGCCCGGAGCAATGCGGGGCGGCCTTCTTCGGGTTTCCAGCTCGCGGCATAAATCTGTTCGTAGGCGGCCCAGCTGCCATCGTCGAACGCGGTGAGCAGTTGAATGTCGACAATGCCCTTTTTCGCCTTGCGCTGGACGGTGCTGCGCAGCGCGCCGGGGCGGCTGGCCCACCAGGCGTCGTGATCCGTGTCGCCAAGGTCGAGCCAGTGACGGTCGCCAGCGCGCGTCACCTTGACCCACCAGCCCGCGGAGCGAAGGACGTCCGTGATGTCATCGGGGGAAATGATCGGATATAGCGTCAGGCGCGTGGTCGTGCGGCGAAGATCGGTACACAGCGCCTGCAAGGCGGAGCCGCGGTCGCCGTCGCCGGTATAGAGCGGGCGGATGGCGAAGCTGTACCAGTTGGTCAGGCCCGCAACATCGCCCGGCCTTTCGATACGCAGCGGCAACCACGCAGTTGCTCCCTCGGCGTGACCACGCGCGTCAATCCGGCCCTGTCCGGCAAAGCCATGCGCTTCGAGCAAGTCGAACCACGCGGCGCGATCGAAGGGCGAGGCAAAGCCCGCCGCGCGCGCCGCGACCGGCAACCGCTCATCATTAGCGTGATGTTCACCGTTCCCTTGCATGGTGTCGCCCTCTATCACTTGACCCCTAACAGCCGATGACCACGCCCGAAAAGCCATCTTCGCGACCGATCGACCATCTCGCCCGCTGCGGCGCGCCGGATGCGGCTGCCCTGCTGACCGGTGACGCGGTGCTGACCTTTGCTGAACTTGACGCCAGCGTCGGTCGGCTGGCGGCGTGGCTGCTTGACCAAGCTGGCGCGCCGGGTGAGCGGGTGGCGAGCTGGAGCGCAAAGACGCGGGCGGCGTGCCTGATGCCGCTGGCGGCGGCGCGCGCGGGGCTGATCCATGTGCCGGTCAATCCGTTGCTCAAGGGGCCGCAGGTTGCGCATATCCTGACCGACAGCAGGGCGCGGCTGCTGATTACCAATGCGGCACGGACGGAGATGCTGGGCGAGGAATTGCCTGCGGGTTGCGCGGTGCAGGATTTGAAGGTCGCCGAAGAGGTGATCGATTCGGACGGACCGGAGCTGTCGCCGTCGGCCGCCGATCCGGACGAACTGGCGGCGATCCTATATACCAGTGGATCAACCGGGCGGCCCAAGGGCGTCATGCTCAGTCACGCGAATCTGTGGCTGGGTGCGGAAAGCGTCGCTTCCTATCTGAAGCTGTCGCCGGATGACCGGGTGCTGGCGGTGCTGCCGCTGAGCTTCGATTATGGGCAGAACCAGCTGCTTTCGAGCTGGTATACGGGCGCCGCGGTGGCGCCGCTCGATTATCTGACCCCGCGCGACGTTGTGAAGGCGGTGGCGCGGCACCGGGCGACGACGCTGGCGGGGGTGCCGCCCTTGTGGGTGCAACTGGTCGAGAGCGACTGGCCTGCCGATGCGGCGGTGCATCTGAAGCGCCTGACCAACAGCGGCGGGGCGCTGACGCCGTCGCTGATCGACGCGATGCGGGCGACCTTTCCGAACGCCGACATCTATCCGATGTACGGACTGACCGAAGCGTTCCGCTCGACCTATCTTGAACCAAAGTTCGTGGCCGATCATCCGACCTCGATGGGCCGCGCGATCCCCCATGCCGAGATTTTGGTGTGCCGACCCGACGGCACGATTACCGCCGACGAGGAGCCGGGCGAGCTGGTGCATTGCGGGCCGCTGGTCGCGCAGGGTTATTGGCAGGACGCCGAGCGCACAGTGGAGCGGTTCAAACCGGCGCCGCGTGCCTCCGAATATGGCGGCATGGCGGTGTGGTCGGGCGACACCGTGCGCCGCGACGCCAATCACCTGCTCTATTTCGTCGGGCGCGACGACGCCATGATCAAGACCGCGGGCAATCGCCTCAGCCCGACCGAGGTCGAGGATGTCGCGGTCGCGTCGGGGCTGATTTACGAAGCGGTTGCGTTCGGGGTTCCCGACCCGCGGCTCGGCGCGGCGATCATCCTGATTGTGCGCGGCAAGGGCGGGGTCGCCGACGAGGCGGGGCTGGCCGCCTATCTGCGCCAGAACCTGCCTAATTTCATGCAGCCGCAAGTGGTTGAATGGCGAAACGAACTGCCGCGCAATCCGAATGGTAAGCTCGATCGGGTGGCAATCGCCGCCGATTGGGCGCAGGCGGTAGCGACATGAAGCCGCACGGCCCGATCCCGCCCGGCTATGCGGCCGATGACGACGGGATGTTGCTGATCGGCGGCGACCGCGCCGATACGCTGGCCGATATGGCGGGCGACACGCCGTTGTTTGTCTATGACAGCGCAATGTTGGCGGCGAGGGTCGCAGCATGGCGTGCCGCGATGCCCGCCGAGGTGCAACTCCATTTTGCGATGAAGGCGAACCCCTATGCGCCGCTGCTCGCCTTTATGGCGCGGCTGGTCGATGGGTTCGATGTCGCCTCGGGCGGCGAACTCAAGGCGGCGCTGGCGAGCGGGATGGCGGCGGGCGACATCAGTTTCGCCGGGCCCGGCAAGCGCGACCGCGAACTGGAAGCGACGATCACCGCAGGCGCGACGCTCAACCTGGAATCGGCGGGAGAGGCCGACCGAGCGCTGTCGATCGCCAGCCGCCTTGGCCTCACGCCCAGCTTGGCGGTGCGGGTCAATCCCGACTTCGACCTGAAAGGGTCGGGGATGAAGATGGGCGGCGGCGCCAAGCCGTTCGGGGTCGACGCCGCCGAGGTTCCGGCGCTGGTGCGGCGCCTGATCGCGGCGGGTGCCGACTGGCAGGGTTTCCATATTTTCGCAGGGTCGCAGGCGCTTGATGCCGGTGCGATCGCCCATGCGCAGGCGCAGACGGTGGCGTTGGCGGCGCGATTGGCCGATGACATTGGCGCCACCCCGCCGCTGGTCAATCTGGGCGGCGGGATGGGGGTTCCCTATTTTCCTGGCGACACCGCGGTCGACGCCGCGGCGGTCGGGGCGGCGCTGGGCGAGACGCTCGCCGGGCGCGATGCGGCGCTCGCGGACAGCCGCTTTGCAATGGAATTGGGACGCTGGCTGGTCGCCGAGGCAGGCGTCTATCTGACCCGCGTCGTCGACCGCAAGACCAGCCATGGCGAGACATTTCTGGTCACCGACGGCGGGCTGCATCACCAGCTGGCGGCGAGCGGCAATTTCGGGACGGTGATCCGCCGCAACTATCCGATTGCAGTCGCCCATGCCTTTGGCGACGCGCCGACCGAAACCGTTTCGGTGGTCGGCTGCCTTTGCACTCCGCTCGACCGGCTGGGCGATCAGGTCGCGTTGCCACGCGCCGATGTCGGCGATCTGATCGCGATCTTCCAGGCGGGCGCCTATGGCGCGAGCGCAAGCCCGGCGGCGTTTCTGGGCCAGGGGCCGGCGCGCGAAATGCTCGTCTGATAGCGCCAAAGCTGTTCCTTAACGGGACAGGTTTGACGATGTGCTAGTCAAACTTACCGCAAGACTAACCCTATGTTCACCCTTTTCGCGCAAGGACGAAGCTGACGCAATGTCTGTCGTCGCGGCGAATTGGGCCGCGGCGATTGGCGGCGGCACGAAAGGTTGATGGATTATGGCTTCGTTCCCCTCGCTTCGCATCGCGCGCGCCGCGCTCGTCTGTGGCATCGCGGCGACCGCGCTGACCGGTTGCGCGAGCACCGGCGGCAGCGCGCCGCAGCTGCCCAGCGCGAATTTCGTGCAAAATCAAGAGGGACCGGGCGAGGAATATATCATCGGCCCGCTCGACGAGCTGCAAATCTTTGTCTGGCGCAACCCCGAACTCGGCGGCAAGGTCCAGGTGCGCCCCGACGGGCGGATAACCACCCCGCTGATCACCGACATGCCCGCGGTCGGCAAAACCCCGACGATGCTGCAACAGGACATCAAGCTCCAGCTCAGCCAATATATCACCGACCCGATCGTCAGCGTGATCGTGACGACGTTCAACAGCACCTTTTCGCAGCAGGTGCGCGTCGTCGGCGCGACCGAAAAACCGGCATCGATTCCATTCCGTGCCAACATGACCGTGCTTGACGCAATGATTGCAGTCGGCGGGCTGGGCGAATATGCCGCTGGAAACAAGGCACGACTCGTCCGTTTCGACAAGGGCAGTGGCAAGCAGCAGGAGTTCGGCCTGCGGCTGAACGACCTGATCAAGCGCGGCGATATCAAGGCCAATGTGCGGTTGCAGCCCGGCGATGTCATCATCATCCCCGAAAGCATGTTCTGACCCAGACCGGCCGCCCGCAAACCCATCTCCCAAGGATTGATTGCAACCGATGAACAGCCTTTACGACGAATTCCGGGTGGCGCTGCACAGCGTCTGGACGCGCCGGTGGCTCGTGCTGGCGGTGGCGTGGGGCATCTGCATCCTCGGCTGGCTGGCGATCGCGTCGATCCCCAACCGCTATGACTCGCGCGCCCGGTTGCTCGTCGACGTCAACGAAATCCTGCCCGACGACGCGCAGGGCGGTTCCTATGGCGGGCGCCAGCAGATCGACCAGATCCGCGAAACGCTGACCAGCGCGCGCAATCTGGAAAAGGTCGCGGCGACCACCGGCCTGCTCCCCGCAGGCGCGGGCGAGCGCGAAAAGGCGGGCGCTGTCGCGATGCTGCAAAAAAGCATCAAGGTCGTTCCGCAACAGGATAATATCTTTGAAATAACGTCCGCCATAGCGGTCGGCAGCCTGTCAGATGCCGACAATGCCAAGCTGGCGTCGGGGGTGCTCGACAGCCTGATCACGGTGTTCCGCGACGATCAGCTGCGGGGCGGCCGGATGAACGCCCGCGAAGGATTGAAATTCCTCGATTCGCAGATCGCCGACCGCGAAAAGGCGTTGCGCGAAGTCGAAGCCCGCCGTGCGGCGTTCGAGGCGCAGAACATCGGCCTGATCCCCGGCGGCGCCGGATCGCCGGCGCAGCGCGTCGAAGCGGCGCGCGCCGAACTCGGCCAGATCGATTCGCAGCTGGTGGCGGCGCAGGCGCAGCTTGCCGCTGCCAACGGCCAGCTTGCCTCGACCCCCGCGACGATCAATGTCCCCGGGATGGGCAGCGTCGGCGGCGGCGTCGCGCGCCAGCAACTCGCCGGGGCGCAGAATGAACTGTCGTCGATGCGCGCGCGCGGGCTGACCGACGCGCATCCCGACGTCATCGCGCTGAAAAGCCAGATTGCGTCGCTGAAAGCCATGGCGGACCGCGAAGGCACCGGCGGTGGTGGCGGCGGCAATTCGCAGAACCCGGCCTATGCCTCGCTCGCCGCGATGCGCGCCGAGCGCCAGGCGACGGTGAGCGCGCTGAATGCCCGCAAGGCACAGCTGAGCGGCGACATCGCGCGAATCACCAGCCAACAGATTCAAAACCCCGGCATCGCCGCCGAATATGACCGGATCAACGGCGAATATACCGCGTTCAAGGCGCAATATGACAAGCTCCTCGGCCAGCGTGAGCAGGTGCGGATGCGCGGCGACGTGCAGACCGAAACCGACGCAATCAAGATCGAGCTGCTCGATCCGCCGTCGAAACCGACCAGCCCCGCGGCGCCCAACCGGCCGCTGTTCCTGACCCTTGTCCTGCTCGCCGGGATCGGTGGCGGCATCGGCGTCGCCTTTGGCCTTGGCCAGGTCCGCACCAGCTATGCGACTGCGGGCAAGCTGGAGCGCGCCAGCGGCTTGCCGGTGATCGGATCGATCACCGAAGTGGTGACCCCCGAACGCCATGTCGAACGGCGCAAGCGGCTCGTCTGGCTAGCGAGTGGCGGCGGCGCGCTGGTCGGGCTCTACGCCCTGCTGCTGGTCGCCGAATTCATCCAGCGCGGCATGGTTGCGTGACGGGGGACGATGACATGAACGACCAACGCAAAGTCAAGCGCCCGCCCTCGCTCCTCGAACGCGCGGCCGATATGTTCGGCCTCGATCCCGCCGCCAATGCGCCGACGATCGACGTATCGAACCTGCCGCCCGAACCGCCCAAAAAGGCGAAGAAGGCGGCGGCAGAGCCTGTCGCCGAAGTGCTGCCGCCCGAAATCCTGGAATCCGTTGCCGAGGCGGCGCCCAAGGTCGAAACGGCACCAACGCCAAAACCGTCGCCGCGCAAGGATGTTGCCAAGGCAGCGCCTGCGGTGGTGCCGACGCGGCAGGGAACGATCGACCGGGCGCGGCTTGCGTCGCGCGGAATGATCGTGCCCGGCACCCCGGTCACCGGCATTTCGGAAGAATATCGCATCGTTAAGCGCGAGCTGATCCGCAATTTTGGCGGCGTCGGCAATCGTCCGATCCTGCCGCGCGGCCACCGCGTGCTGATCGCGTCGGCCAATCCGGGCGAGGGCAAGACCTTCTCCGCGGTCAATCTCGCGCTCAGCCTGGCGGTCGAGGCCGACCATGACGTGCTGCTGATCGATGCCGACATCGCCAAGCCGAGCGTGCTTGCCGCCTTGGGGCTGGACGATGGTCCGGGGCTGATGGATGCGCTCGCCGATCCGCACCTGCCGCTCGGCGATTGCCTGATCCAGACCGATATTCCGGGGCTGAAGGTGATGCCGGCGGGCACCGGCCATATGCACGACACCGAACTGCTCGCTTCGGCGCGGACCGAAACGCTGCTCGCCCAGCTCGAACAGGGCGCGCCGGGCCGCATCCTGATCATCGATTCCCCGCCGGTGCTGGCGGCGTCGCCCGCCGCGGTACTCGCCGGACATGTCGGCCAGACGATCATGGTCGTGCGCGCCGACGAAACGCTCGAATCCGCGCTGCGCGACGCGATCGGCCTAATGGGCGCGTGTCCGCATATCCAGCTGCTCCTCAACGGAGTGAAATATTCGCCGGGCGGTCGCCGCTTTGGCACCTATTACGGACAGGGAGGCGCGTGATGCGCACCACCACAATTTCCCGTTCAGCAGGCGCGCTCGCCGCGTTGCTGCTCGCCGGAACCGCGACGGGCGCGCACGCCCAATTTTCGGGCGATCCGGGATCGGGCAGCGGTGAACCGTCATCGGCCAGCGCCCCCGCATCCGAACCGGGCCGGTCGGCCAAGCGCGCCGAAGCGCGCCGCAGCCAGCGCCAGGTCGATGTCAGCCCCTATCTGGAGGTCGGCCAGGTGCTGACCGCCGACCTGAAAAATGGCGGCGACGTCCTGACCTATACCAATGTCGCGGTCGGCGTTGATGCGGCGATCGTCACCAACCGCGCCGAACTGGCGGCGACGGTGCGTTACGAACATCGCTTTGGCTGGGGCAGTGACAGCGGCGATTCCGACACGATCAGCGGGCTGGCCCGCGGCAGGATCGAGGTTGCGCGTGGCCTGAATCTGGAGGGCGGCGCGCTTGCGACCCGCACCCGTGCCGATAACCAGGGCGCCGACAGCGGCCTGTTCATCGGTGACGCCAGCAACGTCGCCAACCTCTATTCGGTCTATGCCGGACCGACCTTTACGCGCCGTATCGGCGGGCTGGATGTCGGCGCAGGCTATCGCTTTGGTTACACCAAGGTCGATGTCGACGAACCGGCGATCCTGTCGCCGGGGTCGCAGCCGCAGGACATTTTCGACAGTTCGACCAATCATGTTGCGTGGGCCAGCGTCGGCGCGCGCCCGGGCGACCTGCCCTTCGGCTGGCAGCTTTCGGGCGGTTACGAGCGCGAAGATGCGAGCCAGCTCGACCAAAGGTTCGAAGGTAAATATGCCCGCGCCGACGTGACGATGCCGATCGGGCCGACCGTCGCGCTGCTTGGCGGCGTCGGCTATGAGGACATCGAGATCGGTCAGCGCGATCCGGTGGTCGATGCGAACGGCGTGCCGCTCCGCGACGCCAACGGCCGCTTCATCACCGACAAATCGACCCCGCGCCAGCTGTCGTTCGACACCGACGGGCTGATCTGGGACGCCGGGGTGATGTGGCAGCCGAGCCGACGCACCTCAGCGACCGCCAGGGTTGGCCGCCGCTATGGCGACACCATCTATACCGGCAGCTTTTCCTATCGCGCCGACCATGCGACGACGATCCAGGTTGGCGTTTATGACGGGCTGTCGAGCCTGGGCCGCGGCTTGTCGGGCGGATTGGCGGCATTGCCGACGCAGTTCGACCCGACCCGCAATCCGATCGGCGGCGCAATCAATCCGTGCGTATTCGGGCAGGAAGGCGGCGGGTGCCTCAACAACCAGCTCGGCAACGCGACCTCGGCGCAATATCGTAGCCGCGGGATACAGGCGACGATTGGCTCGCGCTTTGCGGGCTGGAGCTATGGCGTTGGCATCGGATATGATCAGCGCAAGCTGCTCGCGCCGCTGCTGTCGCCGATCGCCAGCCTGAACGGGATCAAGGACGAAAGCTATTATCTGTTCCTGTCGGCGGGGCGCCAGCTCGACGTCGATTCGGACCTGAGCCTGTCGGGCTATGTCAATTATTTCGACAATGGCGCGCCCGGCGCGGGGGATGTCCAGTCGGCCGGGCTGTCGGCGGCCTATTCGCGGCGCTTCTGGCGCGGGCTGACCGGCACCGCGGCGGCCAGCCTCAACGCCTTTGATCAGGACGGCTTCAACAGCCAGCTTATTGGTTCAGCTTTGGTGGGACTTCGTTACAACTTCTGACGTGTGGGACCCTTTGGGCAACAGGAATACAAGCGATGTACGATCAGTTCTATGGTTTCACCGGGCGTCCGTTTCAGCTGACGCCAGACCCGCATTTCTACTTCGAAAGCGGCACGCACCGTAAGGCCATGTCCTACCTTGGCTATGGCCTCGCGCAGGGTGAGGGCTTCATCGTCATCACCGGCGACGTCGGCGCGGGCAAAACGACGCTGGTCGGCCATCTGATGAACACGATCGACCCCAACCGCCTGACCGCGGTCAAGCTGGTGTCGACGCAGGTCGAGGGTGATGATCTGCTGCGCCTGGTCGCCGAACAGTTCGGCCTGGAGTGGGAAGGGCAAAGCAAGGCCGAATTGCTGCGCTCGATGGAGCAATATCTGCGCGAACAGGCGCGCGCCGGGAAGCGCACCCTGCTGATCGTCGATGAAGGGCAGAACCTTGCCATTTCGGCGCTCGAAGAGCTGCGGATGTTGTCGAACTTCCAGCTCGGCGGCCACTCGTTGCTGCAAATTTTCCTGCTTGGCCAGCCCGAGTTTCGTCAGACCCTGTTCCATTCGCCGACGCTGGAACAATTGCGCCAGCGGGTGATCGCGACGCACCACCTCGACCCGATGGAACCCGAAGAGGTCGAACCCTATATCCTCCACCGCCTGAGCAAGGTCGGCTGGACGGGCAACCCCAGCTTCAGCCCCGACGCGTTCGAGGAAATCTTTGACTATAGTGAGGGCGTGCCGCGCAAACTCAACGTGCTGGTCAGCCGCCTGCTGCTCTATGGTGCAGTCGAGCAGATGACGCGGATCACGGCGCAGAATGTTCGCTCGGTTGTCGGCGAGATCGAGGCCGATCGCGGCATCGATGCATCGACGCTGGCGCCGCTGCCGGTGGATGATGTCGTGGCCGCCGCCGCGGTTGCGGTCGCCCCGACGTCCGCACCCTTTGCCGCGCCGACGCCCGCCAACGAAACTGCGCTCGAATGGCCGCAGCGCGCCGCTGAGCCGGCCGCCGACGGTCGCGGCCCTTTTGCCGTCCCCGCCGATCCCGCGGACGCCGTCATGCTGACGCCGCCCGATCCCAGCGCGGACGAGATTTTGGAGCGCATGGCGGCAGCAAAGTCTGAGGCTTCGGCCTCGTTGGCGATTGATCCCGAACAGCTGGCGGCGCTGGAGGCGCAGATCACGTCGCTCGAAACGCGGCTGGTCGAACAGGATGCGGCGCTGCGCCGCGTGCTCGATCTACTGATCGAGTGGGTCGAGCGCGATCCCGAAAATGCCCCGAACCCGGCGACGTCGCGGACCTGGGCGGCCTGACAGCCGCCGCGAAATCGGTTAGTCTGCCGATGAAGGTGAGAAAAGATGCAGAACGGCCTGTCGGTCGATGTCGAGGACTGGTTCCAGGTCGGCGCCTTTGAGCGCACGATCGACCGCGCCGACTGGCCGACGCTCGAGTGCCGGGTCGAGGCGAATTGCGACGCGGTGCTGCAAATTTTCGCCGATGCGGGCGTCAAGGGCACCTTTTTCACGCTGGGCTGGGTCGCCGAACGCTATCCGGCGCTGATCAAGCGGATCGTCGGCGCGGGGCATGAACTGGCCAGCCATGGCTATGACCACAAACGCGTGTTCAACATGACCGCCGACGAATTTGCGGCGGACCTCAAAAGGACGCAGGCGATCCTGGAAGATCTGGGTGGGGTTGGGGTACGCGGCTACCGCGCGCCGAGCTTTTCGGTCGATACGCGCACGCCATGGGCGCACGCCGTCCTTGCCGAACAGGGCTACGCCTATTCGTCGAGCGTCGCGCCGGTGGTCCACGACCATTATGGCTGGCCGCAGAGCCCGCGCCATGCGTGGCGACCGCTGGCCGATAGCGAGCTCGTCGAATGGCCGGTGACGACTGCGCGCTTTGCCGGGCGGACCCTGGCCGCGGGCGGCGGCGGCTTTATGCGGATGCTGCCCTATAGCTTCACGCGCTGGGCGATCGCGCGAATGAATGCCGAGGGGCATCCGGCGATCCTCTATTTCCATCCGTGGGAGATCGACCCCGGCCAGCCGCGCGTCGCCGATGCACCAATCAAATCGAAAATTCGCCATTACAGCGGCTTGTCGGCCATGGCTGGCAAGCTGAAAAAACTGCTCGCCGATTTCGAATGGACGCGCGCCGACGCCTTGCTGCCCGCGCAGCAACAGCGCGCCGAGCCGTGGCGCGCCGCGGCGTGAATGCGCCGACGCGTCCTATGACGCAGGATTTTTCCGGGGCGCCGCTGTCCGATGCGGCGGCGTGGGATGCCTATGTCGCAGCGCATCCGCAGGCGACCCCATTTCACAGCCGTGCGTGGTGTGAGGCGATCACCGCGGCGACCGGGCATCGCTGCCACTTGGTGACCGCACGCGATGCGGGCGGGGCGCTGACCGGGTTGCTGCCGCTGCACCATATCCGCTCGCCGCTATTCGGGCAGGCATTGGTCGGCAGCGGCTTTGCTGTCGATGGCGGCATATTGGCCGATAATCCGGCGGTGGCGGCGACGCTGGCCTATGGCGCCGCGGGGATGGCCAAGTCGCTGGGGGTGCCCTCGGTCGAACTGCGCGGCGGACCGCAGCCCGATGGCGACGGCTGGCGCCGCGAAGCGGATGTTTACGCGGGCTTTGCGCGCGATCTTTGCGGTGACGACGACGCCGAACTGCTCGCGATCCCGCGCAAGCAGCGCGCCGAAGTGCGCAAGGTGCTCGACGGCGGCTTGACCGTGACCACCGGGCGCGATGCCTCGGAACGGCGCGACCATTACCGCATCTATGCGACCAGCGTCCGCAATCTGGGCACGCCGGTTTTTCCGAAGAAGCTGTTCGATGCGGTGCTCGATGCGTTCGGCGACGGCGCCGACATTTTGACGGTGCGCCGGAACGGCAAACCTGTCGCCAGCGTGCTCAGCCTGTATTGGCGCGGCACGGTGATGCCCTATTGGGGCGGCGGGACCGCCGACGCGCGGCGGCTGCGCGCCAACGAACTGATGTATTTCGCGCTGATGCGCCATGCGCGGGCAAAGGGCTGCACGCGCTTCGACTTCGGGCGGTCAAAGATCGGCACCGGACCCTATAGCTACAAGAAGAATTGGGGGTTCGAGCCGCAGCTGCTGGTCTATGCGCGCTGGCTCGCGCAAGGAGAGACGCCGCGCGATACCAATCCGAACAGCGCCAAATATCGGCTGCAGGTCGATTTGTGGAAAAAGCTGCCGCTGTGGGCGGCGAACCGGATCGGGCCGCTGATCGCGCGCGGATTGGGGTGATCCGGGTGAAGCCCGAAATCCTGTTCCTCGTGCACCGCGCGCCCTGGCCGCCCGACCGCGGCGACCGGATTCGCAGCTGGCATATGTTCGAGGCGTTGGCGAAGCTGGCGCCGGTGCATGTTGCGGCGCTGGCCGACAATGCCGATGACGCCGCAATCGCGCATGGCAAGATGGCACCGTTTTGCAAGAGCTTAGCGATCGAAGTGCGGAATGCCTCGCGTCCGGTGGCATTGGGCCAAGCGATCCTGCGCGGAGAGCCGGTGTCGAGCCGACTGTTTAAAAACGCCGCGTTGGCCCGCCATGTCGAGGCGCTGGTTCGCGCGGGTGGCATCACCCATATCGTCGGTTTCTCGGGCCAGATGGCGCAATATCTGCCGAGCGATTTCGGCGGCCCGGTGTTGATGGATTTTGTTGATGTCGATTCGGCGAAGTTCGCCACCTATGCCGAGCAGGACAAGCGCCAGCCGCTAAACTGGGTGCATGCACGCGAGGCGCGGGTGCTCGGCGCCTATGAGGCAAAGATTGCGTCGCGCGTCGACGCCAGCCTGTTCGTCAGCGAGGCGGAAGCAGCGTTGTTTCGCAGCCGCAGCGGGCTGGGTGCAGACAAGGTGCATGCGGTCGAAAACGGCATCAACACTGCACGGTTCGACCCGGCGCTGACCTTCGACCCGGTCGATGCGGGTTCCGGGCCGCTCGCGGTGTTCACTGGTCAGATGGACTATCGCCCCAATATCGACGCGGTGCGTTGGTTCGCCGTCGAGGTCTTGCCGCTGATCCGCCAGCAGCACGCAAACGTGCGTTTTGCGATCGTCGGGCGAGCGCCGAGCGACGAGGTGCGCGCGCTGGCGAGCCTGCCTGGAGTGATCGTCACCGGCGAGGTGCCCGATGTGCGGCCCTGGCTCGCCGCTGCCGATGCGGTGGTCGCGCCGCTGCTGCTGGCGCGCGGGGTGCAGAATAAATTGCTCGAGGCGATGGCGATGGCGCGCCCGGTGGTCGCCAGTGCGGCGGCTGCCGAAGGAATTGACGCGGCGGCAGGCGAGCATCTGCTGGTCGCCGACGATGCCGCGGGCATGGCCGCGGCGGTGGGTTCGCTATTCGACGATCGCGCCGCCGCCGCCAGAATGGGGCTGGCGGCCCGGACCCAGATGATCGCGCGCTATGGCTGGGACGCGCGGTTGGCGCCGCTCGCTGACCTGCTGGGACAATCCGCATGACGTTGTGGCAACGCCATTTGGGCGCACTGACGCTGCTGTCGGCCGCGATCCTCGTGATCTTCTGGCGCGATGCCGCCGATATGGCGGGCATCTGGTGGCACAGCTCGACCTTTACCCATTGCCTGCTCATGGTACCGATGATCGGCTGGCTGGTGTCGCAGCGGATCGATCTGCTGCGCCCGCTGACCCCCGCCTTTTGGTGGCCCGCGCTCGTCTGGATGGCGGGGGCGGGGCTGGTGTGGCTGGTCGGCGAGGCCGCGGGGGTCGGGCTGTTCCGCCAGCTTGGGCTGGTGCTGCTGCTGCAGGGCGCGGTCGCCGCGACCTTGGGCGAAAAGCTGGTGCGCGGATTGTTGTTTCCGCTGGGCTATGCGCTGCTGCTGGTGCCGTTCGGGGAGGAACTGGTGCCGCTGCTCCAGACCTTTACCGCGCATATCAGCGTTGTCCTGCTCCAGCTGTCGGGCATTTCGGCCGAGATGGAAGGGGTGTTCATCACGACGCCTGCGGGCTTCTTCGAGGTTGCCGAGGAATGTTCGGGGGTCAATTTCCTGATCGCGATGCTCGCCTATGCGGTGTTTGCGGCGCATCTGTGTTTCCGCAGTTGGACGCGGCGAATCGTTTTCGTCGCCGCGGCGCTGGCAACGACGATCTTCGCCAATGCGCTGCGCGCCTATGGCACGATGGTCGCTGCCGAAATCTGGGGGATCGAGGCGGCGGGCGGCATCGATCATATCTTTTATGGGTGGATTTTCTTCGGGCTGGTGATTGCGATCGTGATGCTGGTGGCGCGACGCTGGTTCGACCGCCCCGCGAACGATGTCGCGGTCGATGTGACGGGGCTGGACGGCGCGCCGCGCTTCGCCGGATCGGCCAAGACTGTGTTGCCCGCGGCGCTGGCGATCCCGCTGGTCTTTGCGGGATGGGCGATGCTGATCGGCGGGCGCAGCGTGCCGTTGCCCGACACCATGGTCGTCGAGGCGCCCGCAGGATGGCAACCGGTAGCCGCCGAAAGCGTGGCATGGACGCCGCGTTTCGACGGCGCCGACCAGCGACTGTTGCGGCACTTTGTCGATGCCAAGGGGCGCAGCGTTGCGGTGGCGATCGGTGGCTACGAGCGCCAAGCCGAGGGACGCGAGATCGTCGCTTTCGGGCAGGGCGCGATCGACCTCGACAGCCAGTGGGCGTGGAGCGCGTCGCTGCCCGCCATCGACGGCGCCAAGACCGAACGGTTGCTGCACCCCGGCCCGGTGCTGCGCGATGCGGCGACCTGGTATGTCGTGGGCGGCGGTGTGACCGGCGATCCGCGCCGCGCGAAGCTCGCGGGGCTGAAGGCGCGGCTGCTCGGCGGCGACCCGCGCGCCTTGTCGCTGATCGTGTCGAGCGAAGCGGGGCAGGGCGGGCGCGATGCGATCATCGATTTTGTTTCCGCGTCGGGTGGAGCCAAGGCCATGGCTGACCGCGCCTTGAAAACCCGCTAAACGCCAAGACCATGTGTGGGATCGCGGGCATCTATCATCTGGAAACGGCCAAGCCGGTCGATCCGGCACGGCTGCGCGCGATGCTGTCGCCGATGCAGCATCGCGGGCCCGACGGGGCGGGCGAATGGACTGCGCCGGGCGTCGGGCTGGGCCATTTGCGCCTGTCGATCATCGACGTCGAGGGCAGCCCGCAGCCGATGGCGAGCGACGACGAGGCGGTGACGCTCACCTACAACGGCGAAATCTACAATTTCCGCGAGTTGCGTTCCGAACTTGAGGATCGCGGCCACCGGTTCCGCACCAGCGGCGATACCGAGGTGATCATCGCGGCGTGGCGGCAATGGGGGCCGGATTGTCTGTCGCGGCTGAACGGCATGTTCGCTTTTGCAATCCACGACCATCAGCGCGGCTGCCTGTTCCTGGCGCGCGACCGGCTGGGAGTGAAGCCGCTGCACTTTGCGCGGCTGTCGGACGGGTCGGTAGCGTTCGCGTCGGAACTGAAGGGGCTGCTCCGCAATCCGCTCTTGCGACAAGAAGCGAACCTCACCGCCATCGAGGACTTCTTGGCTTTCGGTTATGTCCCCGATGACAATTGCATCGTCGCGGGCGTCGAGAAGCTGGCCGCGGGGAATTATTTGCTGCTCGAACGCGGCAAGCCGGTGCCGCCGCCGACGCGCTGGTGGGCGCCCGATTTTTCCAAGCGCATCCGGGCGAGCGAAGGCGAGGCGGCGGAGCATCTCGTCCATCTGATGCGCGCCGCGGTGACCGACCGGATGGTCGCGGATGTGCCGCTCGGCGCCTTTCTGTCGGGCGGGGTCGATAGCAGCTCGGTCGTTGCCTTGATGGCCGAGGCGAGCGCAAAGGCGGTCAAGACCTGCACCATCGGTTTCGACCAGGCGGCGCTCGACGAGACCGCATACGCCCAGCAGATCGCCGAGCGGTTCGCGACCGATCACCGAACCCGCACTGTATCGCCGGGTGATTTCGGACTGGTCGACACAATCGCCGACCATTTCGACGAGCCCTTTGCCGACGCCAGCGCGCTGCCGACGTACCGCGTGTGCGAACTGGCGCGCGAAGAGGTGACGGTGGCGCTGTCGGGCGACGGCGCCGACGAGGCGTTTGCGGGCTATCGCCGACTGGTGTTCCAGCATCAGGAAGAAAAGCTGCGCGGGCTGATCCCTGGATTTATGCGCCGCGGGGTGCTCGGCCCGCTGGCGAAGCTGTGGCCGCAAATGGACTGGGCGCCGCGCCCGCTGCGCGCCCGTGCGACGCTCGCCAGCCTGTCGAAAAGCGGGGCGGAGGGTTATGCCGAGGCGGTCGGGGTGACGGGCATCGCCCAACGCTCGCGCCTTTTCAACGACGCGGCGCATCATGCGCTGGGCGATCATGTCGCCGAGGCGCGCTACTGGAGGGCGATGGCCGACGCGCCGGCGCGCGAGCCGCTCGACCGCGCCCAATATGCCGATCTGATGATCTGGCTGCCCGGCGACATTCTGACCAAGACCGACCGGATGAGCATGGCGGTCAGCCTGGAGGCGCGCGAACCGCTGCTCGATTACCGGCTGATCGAATTCGCCGCGAGCCTGCCCGCGTCGATGCGGGTCAAGGGATCGACCGGCAAGGCGATTATGAAGCAGGCGATGGAACGCTATCTGCCGCATGACATCCTGTATCGGCCCAAGATGGGGTTTGTGACGCCGGTGTCGCAGTGGTTCCGCGGGCCGCTGGTCGAGCAGGCGAAGGGGCTGGCGACCTCGTCGACGCTGGCGCGGTCGGGCTGGTTCGACATGGCCGAAATCGAGCGCATCGTCGCGGCGCACCAGTCGGGGCGGCGCGATCATGGCCGATTGATCTGGCAGTTTTTCATGCTGGAAAAGTCACTCGCGAAATTGTTCGGAATTTGAGGATGATTCGTCGCCCCCGCGAAGGCGGGGGCCGCTGTAGGTTTACGCCGCGAAGCAGGAATAGGCCGATTGCGGCCCCCGCCTGCGCGGGGGCGACGGCAATTTCAGCCACCCCATTTTAACGCTTCCCTGCTAACCTCCACCCGATGACGGTGCACCCCGCCTTTCCCGCCCAGGCCGCGCCCGCCGCCCCGTTGACCGTCCGGGTCGTCGACCCGCTGGCGTTGTCGGACGAGCTGGCGGCGGCGTGGGACCGGCTGGCGGCGGAGGCCAGCGAGCCCAATCCCTTTGCCGAACGCTGGTGCCTGCAATCGGCGCTGCACCTGCTTGATCCCGAACGCAGGGCGCGACTGGTGATGGTTCGCGATGGCAGCGACGGGCCGGTGATCGGGATCATACCGATCGCGCTGGCGACGCGTTATGGCCGCCTGCCGCTGCGCCATGTCAGTGGCTGGGCGCATCCCAATCATTTCCATGGCGCCCCACTGGTGCGCGCTGGCTTCGAAAGCCTGTTCTGGTCGATCCTGCTCGGCTGGTGCGATGCAGCGCAGTGGGCGCGCACGCTGCTGCATGTGCCGCGCCTGACCGAGAACGGCCCGCTGCATCGCGCGCTGGTCGATGTCGCACGGGTGCGCGGGGGCGAGGCCGAGGTCGTTCACCGCGAGGAACGCGCGCTGCTCGCCAGCGACCTGTCGCCCGAGGATTATTGGGACGCCGCGGTGCGCGCGAAGAAGCGCAAGGAACTGCGGCGGCAAGCGAACCGGCTCGCCGAACAGGGTGCCGTGACGTTTCGCCGCTGGCAGGCGGGCGAGGCGATTGAGCCGTGGATCGATGCGTTTCTCGACGTTGAGGCGCGCGGCTGGAAAGGTCGTGCCGGGTCGGCGCTCGCGAGCCATAGCGATACCCAGGCGTGGTTCCGCGCGACCATCGGAGGCGCCGCCGACGCGGGACGGCTCGACATGCGCGCGCTCGATCTGGACGAGCACCCGCTCGCGATGCTGATCAACTTCCTCGCGCCGCCGGGCGGCTTTTCGTTCAAGACCGCATTCGACGAGGATTATGCCCGCTTTTCACCCGGCGTGCTGTTGCAACAAGCCAATCTTGATCTGCTCGACGATCCGGCGATAGCGTGGGTCGACAGCTGCGCCGCGCCCGACCATCCGATGATCGACAGCGTCTGGCGCGAGCGCCGCGCACTGGTCTGGGTCAACGCCGCGCTGTCCGCCCCTGCCGACCGGCTGCGGTTCGCGATGCTGACGCGGGCGGAACGGTTCTGGCGGCGCCGCAAGGGTGCCCCCGCGTCCGATAATGCGATAGAAAGCCCGACATGACTGCCCACCAGCCGATCGCCGCGCCCGTCTTTCCGCCCGCCACGCTGGCGGCGATGGCGGCGCTGTATCCGCAGCAGGCGGGGCTGCTCCACCATCATCTGCCCGACCATCCGTTGCTGTCGATCGAGGCGCTGGCAGAGCTTGGCGAAGGCCTGCCGGCGAGCGAGGTCGAATATAATCCGGGCAATGTGCCGATCGGCATCCGCCCCGAAGACGTGCCGTCGAACGGCCTGTCGATCGGCGAGACGATCCGCACCATCGATACGAATGGCAGCTGGGCGGTGCTCAAGAATATCGAGAATGTTCCCGCCTATCGCACGCTCCTGCTGGACCTGCTCGGCGAACTCGAGCCGGTGGTGAACCCGCGCACCGGCGCGATGCTGACGCCGCAGGGGTTCATCTTCATCTCGTCGCCGGGTTCGATCACGCCGTTCCACTTCGATCCCGAGCATAATATCCTGCTGCAACTGCGCGGGACCAAGGTGATGAACGTCTGGCCGTCGGGCGACGAACGTTTTGCGCATCGCCGCGAACATGAGCGGTACCACACTGGCGGTCATCGCAACCTGCCATGGGCCGAAGTCTATCGAGACGGCGCGCAGCAAGTGCCGCTTGGCCCCGGCGACGCGGTGCTGATGCCGGTGATGGCGCCGCATTTCGTCGCCAATGGCGATGCGCCGTCGATCTCGCTGTCGATCACCTGGCGCAGCGAATGGAGCTATCGCGAAGCGGAGGCGCATGCGGCCAATGCGGCGCTGCGGCGTATGGGGCTCGATCCCGCGATGCCGCCGCGTTGGCCAAGCTATGCCTGGGCCAAGACGGTGGCCTGGCGGATCGCGCGAAAGCTGCGGTTCGTCGAATGACAGACCGCTTTCCATTGCCGCAATTTGCGGCTATGGGCGCGCATCCTTTGATAGCGAAACCCTTTGAGGACTGATGGCGAAAGAAGAACTTCTGGAAATGCGCGGCCAAGTGGTCGAACTGCTGCCCAACGCGATGTTTCGCGTCAAACTGGAAAACAACCACGAAATTCTGGGCCACACGGCCGGGAAGATGCGCAAGAACCGCATCCGTGTGCTGGTCGGCGACGAAGTGCTCGTCGAACTCACCCCCTATGACCTGACCAAGGGTCGGATCACCTATCGCTTCAAGTGAGCGGCGCGGTGGATTATCCCGCGCCCATGCCGGTTTTGGTCCTCGCGTCGACATCGCCGCGGCGGCGTGAGTTGCTGGCGCGGATTGGCGTGGTTCCGGCGCGTATCGCGTCCCCTGACATCGACGAAACGCCGCTGAAGGCCGAGCTGCCGCGCGACTATGTCGCGCGGCTCGCCAAGGGCAAGGCGCTGGCGGTCGACCGCGCGCCGCATGAGGTGGTGCTGGCGGGCGACACGACCGTTGCGATCGGGCGGCGCATTTTGGAAAAGCCCACCGACGAAGCCGATCTGCGCCGGATGCTGGCGTTGTTGTCGGGGCGGCGCCACCATGTCTATTCGGGGCTGTGCGTCGTCGGCACCGACGGCAAGCCGCGGGTGCGCGTCGCCGACACCGTCGTCGCGTTCAAGGTGCTGAGCGCCGCCGAGATCGACTGGTATGTCGAAAGCGGTGAGGGCATGGGCAAGGCGGGTGGTTATGCGATTCAGGGCCGCGCCGAATCTTTTGTCCGCTTCCTGTCGGGCAGCCATTCGAATGTCGTCGGCCTGCCGTTGTTTGAAACGCGCACGCTGCTGACCAGCGCTGGCATCGCGCTTGGCTGAGTGGCTCTATGAGGCCGGGATCGGCGAGGCGCGCGCGGCGCTGATCGACGGCGACGAAATCCTGGAAGCGCGGATCGAGCGCGAGGGCGCCGGGCCGCGGGTCGGCGCGATTGTTGCGGCGCGGCTGGTCGAGGCCGGGAAGGCGCCGCTGGTGGCGCTCGACTGGCCCGGCGCGCCAATGGCCTCGCTGACCGGATTGCCGCCCGCGACGTCGATCGGCGCCGCGCTGACGGTTGAGGTCACCCGCATGAGCCTGCGCGAGCGCGGCCGCGACAAGCCGGCGCGGGCGCGGCTGGCCGAGGTCGGCGCAGCGATCGGCGATGGCCCCGATCTGCACACCCGCATTGCCGCGAGCGGCCTGCCGGTAACCGACCTGCGCTCGACCGATCCCGACCGGCTGGAGCAGGCCGGCTGGTCCGAATTGATCGACCATGTCCGCACCGGCCACTGGCCGTTCGATGGCGGCGCGCTGTGGGTCGATGCGACGCCCGCGATGGTGCTGATCGACATCGATGGCGACGGCGACGCGCTGGCGCTGGCCAAGGCGGGCGCCAAGGCCGCGGCGGGGGTGATCCGCTGCTGCGACATCGGCGGGTCGATTGGCATCGATTTTCCTTCGGTGCCTGATCGTGCCGGGCGCCATGCGATCGACGCCGCGGTCGATGCGGCGCTACCGCAGCCCTATGAACGCACCGCGGTCAACGGCTTCGGGCTGATGCAGATTATCCGCCGCCGCGATCGTCCGTCGCTGATCGAACAGGTCGTGCTTGATCCCATCTCCACCGACGCGGCGCTGCTGCTGCGTCAGGCCGAGCGCGCGGTGGGAACGGGGCTGTTGACCCTGACCGTGCGGCCCGCGGTGATCGATCATGTTGCAGCCCATCCGGCGTGGATTGCCGCCCTGCAAAACCGCACCGGCCGTCCTGTTCAGCTGACCCCCGACGCCGCCAGCAAAGGAATTGGGCATGCCCAGTAGATCGCCGCGCTGTCCCCTCTGCGGCAAGCCGCGCGAGGCGGAATTCAAACCCTTTTGCAGCCGCGGTTGCCGCGACCGCGACCTGCTGAACTGGTTCGGCGAGGACTATCGCGTGCCCGCCGCCCAAGCGCCCGACGGCACCGCCGATAACGACCGTTTCGACGACGACTGACGCCGAAAAACCGGCATCACAAAGCCACTGGACAGGACACAAAGCCCTGCCTATAGCCGCCGCTCGCCAGCGCGGCCATCGGGTCGCAGCGGCCCAGCCCGGGTAGCTCAGTTGGTAGAGCATGCGATTGAAAATCGCAGTGTCGGCGGTTCGAACCCGTCCCCGGGCACCATTTTCCTGATAGGCATCGGCAGGATTGGTCGCGCCCGTGGTGCGGCGTGGCGGGGAGAAAAACCGTGGGTCGCATCATCCTGTTCAACAAACCCTATGGCGTACTGTCTCAGTTTACCGATCGCAGCCAGCCCGAGGCGCGCGCGACACTGTCCGACTATATCGATGTGCCGCACGTCTATCCCGCCGGGCGGCTCGACCGCGACAGCGAAGGCTTGCTGATCCTGACCGACGATGGCGCGTTGCAGGCGCGCATCGCGTCGCCGCGGCACAAAACGCCCAAAACCTATCTGGTTCAGGTCGAGGGTGAGCCCGATGCGGCGAGCCTCGACCGGCTGCGATCCGGGGTTGATCTGAACGATGGCCCGACCCGGCCCGCCGAGGCCCGGCGCATTGCGCCGCCGCCGCTGTGGGCGCGCGATCCGCCGGTGCGATATCGCAAGAGTGTCGCCGACAGCTGGCTGGAGATCGTCATCACCGAAGGGCGCAACCGTCAGGTGCGGCGGATGACCGCCGCGGTCGGCTATCCGACGCTACGGCTTGTGCGGTTGCGGATAGGGGCATGGGATCTGGGCGACCTCGCGCCCGGCGCGTGGCGCGAGATCAAATAGGGCCGTCGCAGCCCTTTTTCAGACCATCAAGCGCGTTTTTTGTTGCAGTGCAAACTGTTGCTTTTCGGTCACAAATCGCGAGAAAATCGGCTGGAAACCGCGGCGCCGCGTTGACGCGGCGGCGGGTTTTATTACAGCGGGCGGTTCCGGTGGGGCATCTCCCTCTTTGGCAAAAGGCCGCGCTTGCACCGGATTGGAGAGAGAGACATCATGACTTTGCGCAACCTTTTGCTGGGCGCCACGATGCTGTGCGCCAGCGCCACCCCCGCCATCGCTTTCGCCCAGGACGCCGCCCCCGCCGACGACAGCGCGGTCGCGGTCGACGACACCGATTATGGCAATGACATCATCGTCACCGCGTCAAAGCGGTCGCAGACGTTGCAGGATACGCCCGTCGCCGTTTCGGTAACCTCGGCGGCGCAGCTTGAGGAATCGCAGATCCGCGACCTCATCGACCTGCAGACGGCGGTTCCCAGCCTGCGGGTGTCGCAGCTCCAGTCGAGCGCCAACACCAATTTCATCATCCGCGGCTTCGGCAACGGCGCCAACAATGCCGGGATCGAACCGTCGGTCGGCGTGTTCATCGACGGCGTCTATCGTTCGCGCTCGGCCGCCCAGATCGGCGACTTGCCCAATGTCGAGCGTATCGAAGTGCTGCGCGGCCCGCAGTCGACGCTGTTCGGCAAAAACGCATCGGCGGGCGTCATCAGCATCGTCACGCAAAAGCCGCAATATGATTTCGGCGGTTCGGTCGAGGCGACCTATGGCAATTTCAACGCGATCACCGTCAAGGGCGACGTCACCGGCCCGCTCAGCGAAACCGTCGCCTTCTCGATCGGCGGCAGCTACAACCGCCGCGACGGCTATGCCCAGGATCTGAAGCTCGACACCGACGTCAACGACCGCAACCGTTGGGGCGTGCGCGGCCAGTTGCTGTTCGAACCGACCGACGCGCTGTCGATCCGCCTGATCGGCGATTATGACAAGATCGACGAAAATTGCTGCATCGCCGGCAATGTCATCGCCGGTCCGACCGTTGCGATCACCAACGCCCTCGCTGGCGGCCCCAGCGTCGATGCCAACAACCCCTTCTCGTTCGACGTCTACAACAATTTCCTGTCGACGAACGAGATCGAAAACTACGGCGGTTCGGGGCAGATCGACTATGATCTGGGCAACCTCGCGCTGACGTCGATCACCGCCTACCGCAAGGTCAAGGCGCTGACCAACCAGGATTCGGATTTCACCGGCGCCGACCTGATCGGTGAGAACAGCCAGGATCTGGGGATCGATACCTTCACCCAGGAACTGCGCATCACGTCGGACTTTGACGGCCCGATCAACTTCCTGCTCGGCGGCTATTATTTCAACGAGAAGATCAAGCAGAAGAACGACATCCGCTTCGGGACCCAGTTCCGCCCCTATGGCGACGCGTTGATCCGCGCCGCCAGCGGCAACGCGCTGAACGTCGCGCTGCTCGAAGGCACCTTTGGCACGCTTGAAGGTGCACCGGCCCGCTATGTCGGCACCTTCTTCCGTGCGGGAGACGGGCTCGATGAAGCGTATCGCCTGAAGGACGAGGCCTTCTCGATCTTTGGCACCGTCGATTTCGAAGTAAACGACCGCCTGACGCTGTCGCTCGGCGGTAACTACACCAAGGATCGCAAGAATTTCTCGACGAATGTGATCAGCACCGACGTGTTCTCGGGTATCAACCTCGATGCGCCGCAATATGCGCCGTTCCGCAACCAGTTGCTGCTGGGTGGTGCCTTGCAACAGGCGGGAGTCAATCCGAACAATCCGGCCGCCGTCGCTGCTTTCGCAACCAACCCTGCGACCGCGCCGATTTTCCAGCAGTTCCTGGCTTTCGCGGCCGCCAATCAGAACAACCCCGCGGCGAACCCGCTGGGCGGTCTGCGCGCGTTCCAGTTCCTGCCGCCGTTCCTGAACGTCCCGAATTCGGTCGAGGACGGCAAGACCGACGATGGCGATTTCTCTTACAGCGTCCGTGCCGCTTATGAAGTGACCGACACGGTCAATGTCTATGCGACCTATGCGACCGGTTTCAAGGCAAGCTCGGTCAACCTGTCGCGCGACAGCCGCCCGTTGGCGTCGGATCTCGCCGCGATCACGGCGGCGGGCCTCCGCACCCCGAACCTTGCAACGGGTTCGCGCTTCGCGGCTCCCGAAGAATCGACCGTTTACGAGTTCGGTCTGAAGGGCCAGTGGGACGTCGCGGCGGTGAACATCGCGGTGTTCAAACAGTCGATCAAGGGCTTCCAGTCGAACGTCTTTACCGGCACCGGCTTCGCGCTGGCCAACGCCGGCAAGCAGTCGACGTTCGGGATCGAGTTCGATGGTTCGGTGCGGCCGGTCGACGGGCTCAACCTGACGCTGGCGGCGACCTATCTCGACGCCAAATATGACAGCTTCGTCAATTCGGCGTTCGGCGACATCTCGGGCACCACGCCCGCGGGCATCCCGGCCTTGTCGATGTCGATGGGCGCCACCTACACGCATGAATTTGCGGGCGGGACCAAAGCGATTGCGCACGTCGACTATGCCTACGAAAGCCCGGTCCAGATCGTCGAGGGGCTGAGCGGCTTCCCGGCGGGCGTCGTCGAGGGTTTGCAGCGCGAGGTCAACTCGCTCAACGCATCGTTCACGATCCGCCTGACCAACGGTCTGGACGTCGGCGTGTGGGGACGCAACCTGACCAACGCGCAGTATCTCACGACGATCTTCCCGGCGGTGGCACAGGCGGGCAGCGTGTCGGGCTATCCCAGCCAGCCGCGCACCTATGGCGGCACCGTTCGCTTCAAATTCTGATCGCGGCGGGCCGGGGCGGCGACGCCTTGGCCCACCCGACCAGCGGACAAAAGAAACCCCGGCCTCTCGATGGAGAGGCCGGGGTTTCTTGTTGGCGTTGCCGCCTTGGCTTTAGAACTTCACGCCCGCACCGAGGCCATAACGGCGCGGATCGAGAGTGAAAATGTTTGTGAACAGACCCGAAGACTGATCGGTCAGATACAGGCCCGTCGTGGCGTTGCTGTCGAAGATATTCTGGACAAAGGCGCGGACATACCAGCGGTCGTCGGCACCATTCAGCTGGATTTGCGCGTTCGCCTGGGCATAGCCCTTCACCTTGTTCACCCGGCCGTTGAAGATATTGCCATAGCTGTCACCGGTGTACGTGAGGTCGAGGCGCGGGACGAGCGACATGCCGCCAGAGAAATTGACAGTATGCTGGACACCGGCCGAGAATTTGACGTTCGGAGCCTGCGGCAGCTTGTTGCCCTTGATGCTGATCGGAACGCCGCCGCCGTAGACGGTGATCGCGCCGCCGGTTCCGGCCGCCGCCGTCTCGAGCGCGGCGCAACTGCTGAACGCCCCCGTCGCGGCGCCCAAATTGGCATCCGACGGGAACGCTGTCGGGCCGCGCAGGCCATTCGCGGCGGTCAGTCCCCGCGTTGCGTTGATGCCGTTATTCACTGCGGTCACGAAGCCGTCCGCGGTAGCCTGTCCGCCGACATTGGCGACAACGGCGCAGTTGAAGGCTTGCGAAATATCCTTGATGATCACCGAATTGGGCAGCCCGCCCGACGGATCGCGCTGGTTGATGAACAGCGTGTCGTCGGTAACCTTTGTGTGCAGATAGCTGAAGCCAAGGTTGATCAGCCAGTCGGGATCAGGTCGGATGATGCCTTCGGCCTCGAAACCATAGATGTCGGCATCAATGTTATCGTTGAGCGACGTGCGGGCGACGATGCGGCTCAGCTGCAGGCCTTTGTATTTATAATAGAAGCCCGTGAGGTTGAGCTGCAGTGCTCCGTTGCCGAACGTGTTCTTCGATCCGATTTCGAAGGAATCGACGATTTCGGAATCGAAGGATTCGGTTACGCCGGGAATGATCACCTGAAGCGCGGGGTTGATGCCGCCCGATTTATAGCCCCGCGAATAGGATGCGTAGAGAAGATTGTCGTCGGTCAGCTTGAAATCGATCACCGCGCGTCCAGTGAATTCGTCAAATTTGACGGTCCGGTCACGGAATTTTTGCGGTCCGGGCAGGCCGGTTGCGCCCGTATCGGCGTCGTACCCGCCCGCGAAAGGCGAATTGAAGATGTCGCCGGTCGTTCCATAGGGAACAAGGAAGTTGGCGAGTGTGGAGTTCGAGATGTCGTGCTTTTTGTCGTTGTTGTATCGCAGGCCGACGGTCAGCTTCAGCCGATCGCTAGCCTCGAAATATGCTTCCCCGAAGATGCCGTAGGAGGTCAGTTTGAAGCGCTCGTCATGGTTCTTGAAATAGGGTGAGCCGAGAAAGGATGGGGGGGCGCCGGCGCCCAAAGCCGAGAATGTGCCGAACAGGGCAGCGAAATAGTCGATCGGGAAGGCATTGACATAATAGTCGCCATCGGTCGTCACCGATTCCGAATAAATGCCACCGAGCAGGAAATTGAACGGACTATCGAAGTCGCTGGCAATGATCGCTTCCGATGCCCAGCTCTCGTTTTTCGCAACCGAACGGTCGAACGCGAGCGGACTGGTGCCGCAGATGCTGTCGCCACCAAATGCGCCGAGGCCGTTAGGATTGGTGTTTGAGGTGCAGACCCTGCCGCTCGGACCGTCGGGAATCAGCGCAGCGGCGATTGGCGCAAAATAGGCGGCCGATCCGGGAACGAAAGCTGGTGCCGGCGCAGGCAGTCCGGTCGGGATGCCATTGGCGGCAAGGAAGGCAAGCGAGTTCAGCCCAGGCTGGATCGACGCGCGGTTGACGACGTCGAGGTTATAGTCCTGCCGTGAATCGACCCGCGTCCGCTGGTAAATGCCGGTAAGGCCGACGCTGACGTTGCCGAAATTATGTTCCAGATGCGCCTGCGCCTGGATTTCGTCGGTGAAATATTCCGGCGTAAAATCGGTGTTGACCGTGCGGACGTCGGTGGGTTCGACTGAGCCGAAATTATTGTCGGGGCCGTACAGACTGCCGGTCCCCAGGCCGAGGGCAGGCGGGATGCCGTTGAGCGCGAAAACTTCGCGCGACCCCAGCACGCTGGGGAAGGTCGAGTTGCCGTTGGTTTTGCCGTAATCGCGGCGGTTGTTGAGGCAGCCGAGCACGCCCGTCGGATCGCGCTGGCAAAGCTGTTTCTGGATGCGGAGGCGATCGTCCTTTTCACGGAAATAATAGCCCATCAGATCCAGCGTCGTGTCCGGGGTCGGCTCCCAACGCAAGGAACCACGAACCGCGTACATTTCGCGCCCATCGATGCTGCTGTCGTCGAAAAGATTTGTCGTGTAGCCGTCACGCTTCAGATAGAATCCAGCGGCGCGAAAGGCGAGCGTGTCACCCAGCGGGACATTGACCATCCCCTTGACTTTCCACGCGTTGAAATTGCCATATTCGCCGTCGGCGCTGGCTTCGAACTGGCTGGGCTTGGGTTTGGCGGTGACGAAGTTGACCACGCCGGAGGTGGCGTTGCGACCGAACAGCGTCCCTTGCGGGCCGCGCAGCACCTCGATCCGTTCCAGATCGAAATATTCGGTTTCGAATAGGCGGGTGCCGAATAGCGGGCTGCCGTTGACATGGATAGCGGTCGCGCTGTCGCAGCTGAAGCCGACGCACAGATCGCCGATACCCCGAATGGTAAAGCTCGAACCGGTGAAATTGCCCTTTGAGAAGGTGACATTCGGAAGGGTGAGTTGAAGGTCGCTGGCATTTTCGATCTGCTGCGCTTCCAAGGCTTCGGCGGAAAAGGCGCTGACCGCGATTGGCACGTCCTGCAGTCGTTCCGACTGGCGCTGCGCCGTGACGACGATTTCGCCGCCAAACGCATCGCGTTCCACTTCATCCGCCGCGTCCTGCGCCCACGCCGGTGTCGCCACCGCCATCGCAAGGATCGACGTTCCGATCAGTGCCTTGAACTTCATCTATAGCCTCCCTTTTTCGATCCCGCAGGTGCGGGGCCGCCCAAATTTAAATTGTGGTAAGGGGAGGGGATAAGACCAGACATGGCAAAGGGCGCCGGACCGAAACGGCCAGATGCCCTGGTGTATCCCACTTGCCAGCTGTGCTGGTCATCGTCCTCTCCCACCGGCGTCGGGGAAAACGCCGGCCTCTCCGGATCACGACCCGCTTGAGCGGGTTCTGTAATGCAACTCAAAGGTGCGCTTAGTTGACGCAAGCGTCAAGTCACTTGTTCGATCCGGAAAGTGACGCGAAACGGCACGATTGTAAAAAAGCAAAAAGCCAAGTTTCCGCAACGTAAACTTGCGCGCCGGGCAGATTTGTTGTTGTCCAGCCCTTGCTTATCGGCGCATTGGCACCGAAATGTGCGGCAAGAAAGCAACAGTGAAAGTGGGGCGATGAGCGACAGCAAAGTTGAAACGGGGCCGGACGGCAAGGTGGTCGTTCCCGACCATGTCGCGGATGCGGTGCGGACGCTGATCGAATGGGCCGGCGACGACCCGGCCCGCGAAGGCTTGCTCGATACACCCAAGCGCGTCGCGCGCGCGTGGAAGGAATATTGCAGCGGCTATGCCGATGATCCGGCGATCCATCTGGCGCGGACTTTCGAAGAAGTCGGCGGCTATGACGAGCTGGTGTTGCTGAAGGACATTCCGTTCCAGTCGCACTGCGAACATCATATGGCGCCGATCACCGGCAAGGCGTCGATCGCCTATATGCCGCGCGACCGCGTCGTCGGCATTTCCAAGCTCGCGCGCGTGCTCAACGGCTATGCGCGGCGGTTGCAGGTGCAGGAACGGCTGACCGCCGAGGTCGCGCGCTGCATCTGGGACAATCTGCATCCGCACGGCGTGGCGGTCGTCATCGACGCGCAGCACGGGTGCATGACCGGGCGCGGCGTGCGGACGCCGGGGGTCGGGATGGTGACGAGCCGCCTGCTCGGCTGCTTCCTCGACGATCAGCGCAGCCGCAAGGAAGTGCTTAGCCTGATGGGCTATTGACGATGGGGTGGCGGTCGCGGCGGAACCGTTCGTTCCGCGCCCGGCTGCGCGCCTTTCAGGAGATGCGCGGCGAGACGCCCGATGCGGGCTTTATCGCCGATCTCGAATTTCTGGAAAATCGCGACCTTGATCTGTCGGTGCGGATTGGCGGCTTGCTGGCATTCAACGCGCTGGCAATCACGATCGGGACGCATCCGATTTCGGCCAGCCCCGGCGCGCCGCTCAGTCTCGACGCCGCCACGCAGCCGTGGCTGACCATCGCCAGCATTGTCGGCATCCTGCCGCTCATCCTGTCCAGTTTCCTGTGTTTGCGGGCCCTGCTGCTCGGCGAAGAGTTTGACAGCGACAGGCTCGACAAGGCGGACGGGCTGCGCCAGCGGCTGTTCGCCGCCTTTACCTATTCGATCGACGCCCAGGCGCAGCTGTTGTCGGTCGCGGTGCGCGCGACGATTGCCGGCGGGGCGCTGACGCTGGCCGTATGGGTGTGGATCCTCGCCGAAAAAATGCTGGCGGTCAGCGCCGCCACATCCTGAGCAACTGATATTGCACCGCCTGTAGCCGGGTGAAATTGGCCGGATCCATCTGGCCACCCTCGATCGCCGCGATTTCGTTGAGGTCGTACATCAGGCCGCGTTGAGCGACGTCGGGGATCAGGCTCTGGATGAAGGTGATCGCGACCAGCCGTTCGCCGCGCGTCACCGGCTCGACCTCGTGCAACGTGTGCGACGGATAGACGACCGCCACCCCCGCCGCTTCCTTGAAGCGCAGGTCGGCATTGCCCAACTGCACATGCAGCGCGCCGCCGTCATAGTCGGCAGGATCGTTCAGAAAAACAGTGCAGCTGACGTCGGTGCGCAGCTGGCCGTCGGGCAGGGGGATATAGGCGGCATCGGGGTGCAGCCCGTAATGCATGCCCGGCGAATAGCGGGTCAGCAGCGGCGGGGCGATCCGCGCCGGAAAGGAAAACGCCATGAAATCGGGGTTCTGAACCATCGCGTCGAGCAGGATTTTCGACGAGCGCTCATAGGCGCCGGCGTCGTGCAATTGCAGGTTGTTCTTTACTGCCGAATGGGGGTTGCTGATCCGTCCATCGACGAATTGGCCGCTCGCGGCGATGTCGCGCAATGTGCGCACCGCGTCGTCGTCGAGGAGCTGAACGATCTTGAACATTTATCGGCTTTCCTGGTCGCCGTGGATCGGCAGGGTGCCAAGGCTTGTATAGCGTGCGGCGAGGGCTTCAACCCATGCGATGGCTTCGGCGATGGCGGGCGCGTGCTCCGCGGCGGCCTGTGCCTGCAGGTCGCGGCGAAGATCGGGGCTGTACCCATGTTCGGGCGCTTTGGAATATTGGCCCATGATCGGGCCGGCGAGTGCGCCGTCGATTCGTGCGGGGTCGACCGGAAGCCCGAAATGGCGGCACTGCGCGGCAAGTGCGGTGGCCGGGTCGGCCAACAGGCGTTCGAAATCCATCCACAGATGGCGAGGATCGGATGGCGGCAGGGTGCGCTGCGCCGTCGCCATTTCGGCCAGCCAGCTCATCGCGATGCGAGTGACGGGGGGCAATTGCCACAGCGCGGCGGGGAAATCGGGAAGCTGTGCCACCAACCGCGCCATGCGAGCGGGCGCCTGAGCCAGTGTTTCCGCGAGCGACGCTTCGCCCGCCAGGATCGTCTCGATGTACCGCGCGAGGGGGACGTAAAGGAACAGCGCGCGACCATCGGCACCCGTCAGATCGCCAGCGATCGCGGTGATCACGCTCGACGCTTTGACCATCGCGTGCTGGTCCGGCGCGAAGCCGCGGCCGAGCCAGCCAAGAGTCTGCGCCAGCCGCTGGCGATACCGATCGGGTGACCACAGCGATTCGGGCTGGTTCAGGCGCTCGGCGACCTGCGCCAGCGTGCGCAGCAGCATGGGCTCGCGCAGCGGCAACCCATGGCCGACATCGGCGAGCAGGCGGGACACCAGCGTCGAGCCGACATGGCCGATGTGAAAGATGAAATGCGGCCGCGGCGCGGCAGCGCCCAGATCGGGCAGCGCGTCCCACGCCAACCATTCGCGGCCGATGCGGTCGGTCAGCAGCCGCTGATCGAGAAAGCTGGCGGCGCGGTAATCGGCTTCAGTCAGCAGGGCAACGAGCAGCCGGTCGTTCGCGAGGTCTGCCATATGCGGCAACAGGCCAGCGTCGGCGGCAAAGCGGTGCAGGAACGGATCGTCGGCCATCCCCGCGCCATAGGAAAGGCGAGCCGGGTTGGCCAGACGCGATCATGCTCGGGCGGCGTCGGCTCTGGGGTGGGAAGCTGCAATTCCCCAAATTCGTCATCCCCGCGAAAGCGGGGACCCAGAGCGTGCGTAGGCTAACCCCACCCTGGGTTCCCGCTTTCGCGGGAATGACGAAGTTGTAAGGTCCGGAACGTCTACTTCCGGTCGAAACCGGCCAATCGCACCAGCCGCTCCGCCACAGAAAAGGGCCGCGCTTCCTTTCGGAAACGCGGCCCTTTCAAAAGGCGTTCGCCAAAAGAGGCTTAGTCTTCCTTGGCGTCGTCAGCCGCTTCGTCGCTGGCGTCGGCAGCGCGTTCCGACGGCGGCGTCGCGTCGTCGAATTCGTCTTCGCTGTCGGGTTCCAGCGCCGTCGCAACCGCTTCGGCCTGTTCTTCCTCGAACATGGCCTGGATAACGTCGATGCCCTGCTTCTGCATCTCGGCTTCGTCGGGCGAACGCGCGACGTTGACTGCGACCGTCACGATGACTTCGGGGTGCAGCTTGACCTTGACGTCGACCAGGCCGAGCGACTTGATCGGGCGTTCGAGTTCAACCATCGACTTGCCGAGGCCGGTGACGCCGTCTTCGGCCAGCGCATCGACGATGTCGCGGACCGAAACCGAACCATACAGCTGGCCAGTGTTCGACGCCTGGCGGATCAGCACGATCTGCTTGCCGTCAATATCCTTGGCGCGGCCTTCGGCTTCGCCGCGACGTTCGGCGTTGTCAGCCTCGATCTTGCCGCGGTTCGCTTCGAACAGCTTGCGGTTGGCGTCGTTCGCGCGCAGCGCCTTGTTGTTGGGCAACAGGTAATTGCGGGCAAAGCCGTTCTTGACGTTGACGACATCGCCGATGCCGCCGAGTTTCTCGATGCGTTCGAGCAGAATGATTTCCATCAGACCAGCCCTCCTTACTTCACAATGTAGGGCAGCAGGCCGATGTGGCGCGAGCGTTTGATCGCTTTCGCCAGCTCACGCTGCTTTTTGGCGGACACCGCGGTGATCCGCGACGGGACAATCTTGCCGCGCTCCGACAGGTAACCCTGGAGCAGGCGAACGTCCTTGTAATCGATGACCGGTGCGTCCTTCGCCGTGAAGGGGCAGGTCTTGCGGCGGCGGAAAAAGGGTCGTGCCATGTTCGTTATCCTTATTCTTCGCCGTCGCGGTCACGACCGCCACGTTCGCCGCGGCCGCCCCGACGTTCTTGCTTGCGCATCATAACCGACGGACCTTTTTCAAGTTCGTCGACCTTGATCGTCATCCAGCGGATGATGTCTTCGCTGATCGCCGCCTGACGCTCGATCTCGGCGATCGCTTCGCCCGACACTTCGGCCGACAGCATCACATAATGACCCTTGCGGTTCTTCTGGATCTTGTAGGCGAGCTGCTTCAGGCCCCAGGTTTCGGTCTTGTGGACCTCGCCCTTATATTCGGTGATGACGTTGGTGACGGTTTCCGCCAGCGCGTCGACCTGAGCCTGGCTCAGGTCCTGACGCGCGATAAAAACATGCTCGTAGAACGGCATGATGCGCTTCCTTCGATTTGGCCGATCGCTGACCTGCGCCAATCGCAGGCCCCTCCGGCTGTCGTCTTGCGATGCGAAATTGGTGCAAAGCAAATGGGGCGACGGCCAAGAGCCTCGCCCCAATGGAGCGCGCCTATATAGATTCGGCGGCGGAAAGCAAGGGTTCTTCCGCCCCTCTCCCCTTGCGGGAGAGGGGGGCGCAGACTTGCCAGCTTGCTGGCTAGCCGGAGCTGGGTGAGGGGTCTGCGGTCGATCTGCGACCGCGCGAGCCGGTGGCTCGCAACCCCTCATCCAACTGCGGCTAGTTCGCTGCGCTCACAAGCCTCCATGTCCTTCTTCCGCAAGGGAAGAAGGGACTATGCGAGCTTCGCCAGCAATTCGTGCCCAAATTCGGTCAGCGTGTCGTCGCGCGCGCCGAGGATCAGGATGCGGTCGCCGGCCTTTGCTTCGTCGAGCATTGCGGAGCCGCAATTGGTGCGGGTCGTCAGGTGCACCGCATCGCCGCCGCTCGCAACGATCGCGGCGACCAGCGCCTCGCTGCCGATACTGCGATCGACGGTGCCGCCGAAATAGACGGGGTCACAAACATAGAGCTTGTCATCGGGCCGCATCCCGGCGGCAAAGCTGGCCGCGAGTTCCCGGCCCATCTGGCGCAGCGGGCCGTAACCGTGTGGCTGAAAGAACAGCAGGGCGCGGCCGGGCAGTTCGGCGACCGCGGCGAGCGTCGCGGCAACCTTGTCGGGGTTGTGCGCAAAATCGTCGATCACCGTCACGCCGCCCGCCTGGCCCAGCACTTCGTAACGGCGCGCCAGCCCGGTGAAATCGACAAGGGCGGCCACCGAGTCCGCCACCGATATATTGATCGCGCGCGCCGCCGCGATCGCCGCGAGTGCGTTCATCGCATTGTGGCGGCCCGGCATCCGCAACCGCACGTCGTGCGTGGTCGCCTGGAAAGCGACCTTGAAGCGGCAGCCGTCGGGCAGCGCCGTAAAATCGCTGCCACGCAGCGCCGCGCCGTCGCCGAACCCGAACCGCAGATTGTTGTCGGCATTGAACAGCGCCGCCGATTCGGGATCGTCGGCGTTGATCACCGCAATCCGCGCCTTGCCGACAAAATCGCCGAACAGTGCATGGAGTTCGTCGAGGCTCTTGTGGTCGAGGCTGATGTTGGTGACCACCGCGACGTCTGGCTGATAGAGCGCGATCGAGCCGTCGCTTTCATCGACTTCACTGACGTAAACGGCATTGCCGCCGACCAGCGCGCTGGCAAAGGGCCGGTCTTCGCTCGCGAAATTGCGCATCACCGCGCCGTTCATCACCGTCGGTTTTTTCCCCGCGCTTTCGAGGATCCAGCCGATCATCCCGGTGACGGTCGACTTGCCGCTGGTGCCGCCGACGCCGATCGCTTGGGCCGCGTCGTTGAACAGCGCGGCGTTGAGATCGGCGCGGGTCATGCGGGCGAGGCCGAGCGCCTTCGCGGCGGCGATGTCCGGCACGCTGTCCTCGATCGCCGCCGATGCGATCAGGATCTGACCCGCTTTCGGCCCGCTGCCATCCTGCGGGTGAAATGCGATGCCCTGGCTTTCGAGCCACGCGAATTTTCCGGGCGAGCGTCCTTGGTCGCGGCTGCGGTCCGACCCCGCAACGCTGGCACCGCGCGCCGCGACAATCATGGCGAGCGGCAACATGCCCGACCCGCCGATGCCACAGAAGAAATAGGATTTGTTTTCCGCCATGGCGCGGCGTTATGGCCTTGGCGAAGGGTTTGCAACCAGAGCGGCACTCTCTTTCCCCGTTCGCATCGAGCGACGTCGAGATGCCCCTCGGCCCGGCGCTGTGACGATGGGTGTCTCGACTTCGCTCGACACGAACGGATTTGAAGGTCGCTCCATGCGCATCGGAATAGTCGCTCCCTCGACCCCCATATTGCCCGACGATGCGGAAGCTGTCCGCGCGCTCGCCAGCCTCGGCTACCCCGACGTCGAGCTGGTCTTCGACCCGCAATGTTTCGCCACCCACGGCCATTTTGCTGGCGAGGACGGGCATCGCTTTGCCGCGCTCGTGGAAATGGCAAACCGTCCGGACATCGACGCGATCTGGTTCGCGCGCGGCGGCTATGGCGCGTGCCGGATTGCCGAGGATGCAGTCGCGGCGATGACCGATGTCGCGCGGCGCAAGGCGTTCCTTGGCTATTCGGATCAGGGCAATCTGCTCGGCGCGCTCTATCGCGACGGCTTCGATCACGTCGCGCACGGACCGATGGTCGCCGATATTCGCCGCGAGGGCGGCGACGCTGCGATATTGCGCGCGCTCGACTGGCTGGTCGCGCGCGATCCGGGCGCCTGCGAGGCGGGCTTGCAGCATGGCGCGCGCCATGCCGCATTCAACCTGATGACGCTGTCGATGCTGCTCGGTACGCCGCTAGAGCCCGATTTGTCGGGGCATGTGCTGCTGGTCGAAGAGGTCAGCGAATATCTTTATGCCTTTGACCGCGCCTTTTTTCATGTCGCCAGCTATCTGGGCCCGCGCGGCCTGGCCGGTCTGCGGCTCGGCCGGGTCGGCGACATTCGCGAAAACGACCGGCCGTTCGGGCTGGAAGCCGAGGAGATCGCGCAGCAGTGGTGCACGCGGTGCGCCATCCCCTATCTGGGCCGCGCCGACATCGGCCATGATGCCGAAAACAAGGTCGTCCCCTTCGGCTTGCATCGCGCCGGGTGAAGGAATAGGCGCGGCCCAATTCATAATCACGCTAGGGGACGCAATATGCGCGCATTCATCTTTCCGGGTCAGGGCAGCCAGGCAGTCGGCATGGGCAAGGCGCTCGCTGACGCCTCGCCGGTCGCGCGCGAGGTGTTTCAGGAGGTCGATGACGCGCTGGGGCAAAAGCTGTTCCTGCTGATGAGCGAAGGGCCGGAGGATCAGCTGACCCTCACCGAAAATGCCCAGCCCGCGATCATGGCCAATGCGATCGCGACGTTGCGCGTGCTGGAAAAGGAAGGCGGCGTGACCTTGTCGGCCAAGGCCGATTATGTCGCGGGCCACAGTCTGGGCGAATATAGCGCGCTCTGCGCCGCGGGTGCCTTCGACCTCGCGACCACCGCGCGGCTGCTGAAGACGCGCGGTCAGGCGATGCAGGCGGCGGTGCCGGTCGGCATCGGCGCGATGGCAGCGTTGCTCGGCGCCGATATCGACACCGCGCAGAAACTCGCCGACGCGGCTGCCGAAGGCGAGGTCTGCACCGTCGCCAACGACAATGACCCGTCGCAGGTCGTGATCTCGGGCCACAAGGGCGCGGTCGAGCGCGCGGTCGCGCTGGTCAAGGATTATGACATCAAGCGCGGGGTGCTGCTCCCCGTGTCGGCGCCGTTCCATTGCCCGCTGATGCAGGCGGCGGCGGATGCGATGGCCGAAGCGCTCGGCGTCAACTCGCCCGCCGCCCCGTTGGTGCCCGTGGTCGCCAACGTCACCGCCAGCCCGGTGAGCGACGCCGACACGATCCGCGACCTGCTCGTCCAGCAGATCACCGGCCGCGTCCGCTGGCGCGAAAGCGTCGGCGCGATGGAAGGCATCGGCGTGACGCATTTTGTCGAATTCGGCGGCAAGGTGCTGTCGCCGATGGTGAAGCGCAGCGCGTCGGGCGAGGTCGAGACCGCCAGCGTGATTTCGATGGACGATATCGAAGCGCTGCTCAAGACGCTCTAATCACAAAAATCAGGAGAATTCGAATGTTTGATCTCACCGGCATGACCGCCCTCGTCACCGGCGCGTCGGGCGGCATCGGTTCAGCTATCGCACAGGCGCTGGCGGCGCAGGGCGCCCGGCTTGCGGTGTCGGGGTCCAACGCCGATAAGCTGAACGCCTTTCGCTACACGCTTGGCGGCGATCATGTCGCTCTGCCTTGCAATCTGGGCGATGCCGCCGCGGTCGATGCGCTGGTGCCGTCCGCGGTCGACGCGCTGGGCGGCAAGCTCGACATCCTCGTCAACAACGCCGGGGTGACGCGCGACAATCTGATCATGCGGATGAAGGACGAGGAGTGGATGGACGTTATCCGTATCAATCTTGAGGCCAATTTCCGCCTCGCGCGTGCGGCGGCGAAGCCGATGATGAAGGCGCGGTTCGGCCGCATCATCTCGATCACCAGCGTCGTCGGCGCTACCGGCAATCCGGGGCAGGCCAATTACGCGGCTTCGAAGGCCGGGGTCACCGGAATGACCAAGGCGTTGGCGCAGGAACTGGCCAGCCGCGGGGTGACCGCGAACTGCGTCGCGCCGGGCTTTATCGCCACCGCGATGACCGACGACCTGCCCGACGCGCAAAAAGACGCGCTGAACCAGCGCATCCCGGCGGGCCGGATGGGCGAGGGCAGCGATATTGCCGCGGCGGTCGTCTATCTGGCGTCGAAAGAGGCTGGATATGTGACCGGTCAGACGTTGCATGTGAACGGCGGGATGGCCATGCTGTCCTGAGGGATCGCAAGGCGACGTTGAAGGGAATATCTGGATGCTGAAGAGTTTGATGGCGGGCGCTGCGCTGACGCTGGCAGCGCTGCCGACGGCCGCCGCGGCGCAGGAAGGCGAGAAGTTCGATTGCGTCGTATCGGCGGTTGCCGCTGACACGAAGGCGTCGATCGGCGCGTCGATGGCGGGCGCAGGTGACGATGCGTCGCGCGATGCGCTGTTCAAGCAGCTCTCGACGGTCACCGAGGGCTGTGTTGCCAAACATGGCATCGCCGAAGCCCAAAAGGCCGCTTATTTCGACTACAGTCTCGCGCGTATTTCGCGCGAGTGGCTGGTCGGCGACATCGCCAAGCTAAACCTGTCGTCGGCGATCGTCGACAAGGCGCTCGACTTCGGCCCCGCAGGCGCCAACCCCGACCTGTCGAGCGATATGTCGGAAGACCAGATCATGAAGATCGTGCAGGCCTATATCGACAGCGGCGTCGACATCGAAACGGTCGATACGACGGCGTGGGAAAAGGTCGGCGCCTATGCCGCGGCGACCTCGATCTACTGGAACAAGCGCAAGCAATTGCCGTTTTAGGGCCCATCGCCCCGCGCAGGCGGGGGCCGCCATAAGTCTGATCCAACCCTGCCAGCGGCCCCCGCCTGCGCGGGGGCGACGATAATCTTAAAAACTCGCGCGCGCGGTGATGCGGATGTCGCGGCCGGTCAGCGGGACATAATCCTTGGTAAAGCTGGCGTGCCGCCGCGCCTCGACATCGAAGATGTTGTTGGCGGCGAGCGACAGCGTCAGATTTTTGGTGTCGGGCAGCGGCCGCCAGCTGATCGACGCGTTGACCAGCGTGAAGCCCTTGGTCGGTGTTTCGAACGCGGCGATGCGGTTCTGATTGTCGGTCCATTCGACCTCGGCGCGCGCGTCGATGCGCTCGCCCTGCGCCTCAAGCCCGCCCAGCACGCGCATCGCGGGGATGCGCGGGACATGGTCGCCGCCCTTGATCTTGGCGCGCGTCATGTCGGCCACGACGTCGCCGACGATATTAAAGCTGCCGACCTGCGCCAGCCGGGCGCTCGCCTCGGCCTCGAAACCCCACACGCGGGCGTCGCGCTGGAAATATTGGAAGACGGGCAGTTCGTCATCTTCCTCGCCGGTGGCTTCGGAATAGATGAAATTGTCGAACCAGTTGGAATAGCCGGTCAGGCTGAGGCTGAAGGCGTCGGTCTTGAGCTTGAACGACGCTTCGGCGCCCCAGCTGGCTTCGCGCTTGAGGTTGACGTCGCCAACCTCGAACGACTGGGTCGCGATATGCGGCCCGTTCGAGAACAGCTCCTCGGCCGACGGCGCGCGGACGGCGCGGGCGACCGACAGGCCGATCTTGGCGCTGTCACTGATGTCGTAATTTGCGCCAAGCGCGCCTGAGAAGGTGTCGAAACTGCGCGAGATGCCGAGTGCCGGGGCGCGGACGTCGGTCGTTTCATAGCGGGCCGCGGCCTCGACGCCGAGCGAACCCAGCGTCCATTCCTGCAAGGTGAACAGCGCGAACTGGTCGGTCAGGTTGCGCGGCACAAAGGCTTCGGCGCCGATCGCGTTGAAATCGCGGTGGCTGTACTGGACACCGCTGGCGCCGCGCCAGCCGCCGCGGTCGTTTTGCGCCAGCTCCAGCCGACCCTCGACGCCCTGGTTGGTAAAGACAGTGCCGACCTCGTCGCCCTCGAACTCGGTATGTTCATAATCGGCGAACCCGGCGCGGATGCGCAGCTTGTCGAAAAAGCCGTCGCCCATCTCGACCTCGCCGCGCACATCGGCGCGCCATTGCTTCAGTCCGATGGTGACCGGGGCTTCGCCATGGTCATGCCCGCCTTCTTCCTCGCCTTCTTCGCCGCCATGGTCGTGCGCGGTGTTCGGGCGCGAGGGGACGCCATAATTGCTGTCGAAATAGCTGACCGAAATACCCAGCTGGCCGCCGTCGTTGATCAGCGACAGACCGCCCGCCGCTGTCCAGGTCTCGCTCGCGGTATTCGGGATCTTGCCGCGGCGGTTGGCGTCGGCGGTCAGTTCGGCGGCCTCGTCGAGATGACCTTCTTCGACTTCATGTTCGGCCAGATGCAGCAAATCGCCGCGGATGCCGGGCGCATAGACGAAACCGCCCGCGCGCGCATCGCCGGTCTTGCGCCAGCTGCCGTCGAGATGCGCGACGATCTGCGGGGTTAGTGCGACGTCGATCGAGCTGCCGATGTTGCGGTCGTCGGCGGCGGTCGCATAGCCGCCGATCGCGTCGATATGGACATGATCGGTAGGAACTTTTCTTGGAATTCGGCGGTCGAACAGGTTGACCGCGCCGCCGATTGCCTGGCTGCCGAACAGCAGCACGGCCGGGCCGCGCAGGATTTCGATGCGCTCGACGGTCAGCGGATCGATGGTCACCGCATGGTCGGCCGACGTGTTCGACACGTCGATCGACCCGATCCCGTCGGTCAGCACGCGGACGCGCTCGCCCGAAAAGCCGCGCAGCACCGGGCGTGACGCGCCGGGGGCAAAGCTGGTTGCGGATACGCCCGCCTGCCGGGTCAGCGTGTCGCCGATCTGACCGCGGATGTCGCGCGCCAGCTCGTCCCCCTCGACCACCGACACATTGCCCAGAATGTCCAGGCTGCGGACATAGGGCGCGGTGACGATGATCGGATCGCCGGTGTGGATGTCGTCGTCGCTGCCCGCGGCAGCGCGGTCCTGCGCGAAAGCCGGGGCGGCGAGGAGCATGGCAAAGGTAAAACCGGCGGAGCAAAGCAAACGCATGAGGGGAGAGTCCTGTTCTATGACGACCTGAGCGGGGTCCAGTAATGATATACTGTCACAATGACAAGCCCTGCATGCCGTCCGAAGCGTCGTTTGTCGGACCAACATGGCGGTTGGTCGACAAAGGGTGATCTTTGCCGCGCCAAGCGAAGCTGACTTGCGAGGCCGGGGGCGGCGCCCTAAATCAGCGACATGACTATTGCTGCAAACAGCCTCGACCTGATCGGCAACACCCCGCTGGTGTTGCTGAAGGGGCCGAGCGAAGCCACCGGCTGCGAAATCTGGGGCAAGTGCGAATATGCCAACCCCGGCGGATCGGTAAAGGATCGCGCCGCGCTCTATATCGTCCGCGATGCGGAGGCGAACGGCAGCCTGAAACCCGGCGGCACGATCGTCGAAGGCACGGCGGGCAACACCGGCATCGGGCTGGCGCTGGTCGGCAACGCGCTGGGCTATCGGACGATCATCGTCATGCCCGACAACCAGAGCGCCGAGAAGATGGCGACGATTCGCGCGCTGGGCGCTGAGCTGGTGCTGGTGCCGCCCGCGCCCTTTGCCAACCCCGGCCATTTCGTCCACACCTCGCGCCGCATTGCCGAGGAAACCGACAATGCGGTCTGGGCGAACCAGTTCGACAATATCGCCAACCGCAAATCGCATGTGATGGGCACCGCCGAGGAAATCTGGGGGCAGATGGGCGGCCGCATCCATGGCTTCACCTGCGCCGCGGGGACCGGCGGCACGATCGCCGGGACCGGGCTCGGCCTGAAGGCGCACGACCCGGATATCATCATCGCACTGACCGATCCCCACGGCGCCGGGCTGTACAATTATTATCAGTGCGGCGAGTTGAAAGCCGAAGGCGCCAGCGTCGCCGAAGGCATCGGTCAGAACCGCATCACCGCCAACCTCGACGGCGCGCCGATCGATACGCAATTCCGCATCTCGGATGCCGAAGGGCTAGCCGTGGTCCGCCGCCTGCTCGACGAGGAAGGGCTGTGCCTGGGGCTGTCGTCGGGCATCAACGTCGCCGGGGCGATGGCGCTGGCGCGGCAATTGGGGCCGGGCAAGCGCATCGCAACGATCCTGTGCGACAGCGGGTTTCGCTATCTGTCGACGCTTTACAACCCCGAGTGGCTGGCAAGCAAAGGTCTGGCGGCGGTGCACGAGGAGGCGGGGGCGTGAGGGATTTGCGGATCGACAGCAATGCCCCGGCCAAAGCCCCGGTTCCCGCGCCGGTCAACGACACCATGCGGCGGTTGCAGATCGGCATTGCCGGGGTGCTGACGGTGCTGTTGCTCGTTGGCATGGCGGGGCTGATCGGCGACCGCGCGCGCGAAAATGTCGAAAGCGACGCTGCCGCCACGGCCGAGGTCAAGATGCCCGGCGAAGCACAGGGCAGCGGCGCTCCCCTGGAAGAATTGGGCGTCCAGCCGGTGTCGCCATCGTCAAAGGATGAAAACGCCCCGACCGAGGTAAAGGTGCCGCAGGCGGCACCGTCGCCCGCAACCGTTCCCGATCTGGAACCCGACCCCGAATTGCAGCGCGCACGCAAATCCGTCCCGTGACCAAGGTGTCGCGCCGCGCGGCGGTGCAGGCTGTCGTGACAGCCGCGCTAACCCTGCTGCTGGCGTGGATCGGTGGCGGCCAGGCGCTGCTTGGCCGCATTGACCCGGCGCTGGCGCTGCCGATCCTGGCGCTACCGATGCTTATCCTGGCCGGCTGGCATCGCGATGCCGCGACGGCGTCGCGCCGCCGGACACTCGTTGTGACTCTCATCATTCTTCTGCTTGCCCAAACACTGCTGGCAGCCGTGCTCGCAGGATCGGTGGCATGGCTTCAACTGATACTTATCGGCGGGGCCGCGGCAATCGCGGGCTTCGCCGCCGATGCGGTGCTGCAATGGCGGCCGCGAAAGACCGTGCTTGGCTGGGGTGTCGGACTGGCGTTGACGTTCGGTTGGTTCGGGGCCGGGCATGTCCTGCTCGCCAGCCTTTACCGACCCGCCGTAGCATTGACGGCGGCGCCAGCGGCCACGATGCTGACGGGTCTGCCGCTACGCTGGTCGGGCGGCGGCGGTATCGCCGCGATGATCGCTGAGGGGGCACCGGACGACCCGGCCCTCGCCCGGCTGGAGGCCATGGGGCCGGTGGCGCTGGTCGACAGTCTGGTCGATCATGTCCCGCCGCCTGGCGGCGCGCTGCTGATCGCGCATCCGCGGGCGCTGGCGCCGCGGGAATTGGTGGCGATCGACGCCTTTGTCCGCGGCGGCGGTAAGGCGGTGGTGCTGGCCGACGCCTTGTCGGGCTGGCCAATGCGCCATCCGCTCGGCGACCCGCGCAATCCGCCGGTGACCAGCCTGCTGACCCCGTTGCTCGATCATTGGGGGGTGACGCTGGCGGCTGCCCCGGTCGATGACGATGGCGTGCTTGTCGCAGATGTCGGCGGGGCGCGGTTGCGCCTGTCGAGCGCGGGCGCGTTCGCGCGGCTGCCGCAGAGCTGCCGCGCCTTCGCCGACCGCCATGTCGCGCGCTGTCCGATCGGGGCGGGGGAGGCATGGCTGGTGGGCGATGCCGACCTGTTGTTTGCGCCCCTCTGGTCGCCCCCGGTGCCGGGCGCCGACCACCTGCGGCGGGCCGACACGATCGAATGGCTGGCGTCGCAGCTATGGCCCGGCGCTGGAGTCGCGATGCTGCAACCGCTGTGGATTCGCGCCCGCGCCGATTGAGGCGCCCTTTTCGACCCATTTTGACCCAGTTGGACGGCGCGGCGCGGTTGCGCTGAACCGTTGCGACGGTATTTCGGCGACCAATTGCGGCTTTTTGCGGCAAATAGGGAGTAGATTCCCTATTTCACCCCAAATTACCCCTTTTCACCCCGATCTATAGTTGATAGTCAGGAATCGGAGAGGGGCAATCTCCACCGACACCGAACCAGCTGGAATCAGGCGATTCCGGGGTCAGGGAAGTATTGCCCGGTGGCGCATACGGGGGCAGAGCGATGGCGATTGTAACGCCCGGCCAGTATGCGGGAACCAGCTTCGCCGCGATCGATGGCAAGGGACGCATCGCCGTCCCCTCTCAATTCCGCAACAATGTGCCCCTTACTGCGGACGGCCAGCGCGTGCTTTGGGTCGGCTTTCACGAAAAGCTGCCCTGCCTCGTCGCCTATGGCCACGATCAATATGACCGGCTGAACGGCGAGATCGAGCGCGATCGTGAAACCGCCCGGTCGCGCAATCTCGATTTCGAAGAAGATGCCGAGTTCAAAAAACGCTTCAGCTACACCGACGCCTATGCGCTCGACGACAGCGGACGCTTCCTGCCCGGCTTCACCCACCGTGACCGCGTCGGCGACGCCGGTGCGACCGCTTTTGTCGGATCGGGACGCCGCTTTGAAATCTGGTGGCTGCCGACCCTCGCCGAATGTGCCGACGCCGACCCGGTGTTGCAGCGGCTCGCCGCGGCGTGGGATGCCACCAAAGGGAAGGGGCGCAAATGAGCGAGCTGTCCCCCGAACTGTCCCACGACCCCCGCCATGCCCCGGTACTGCGCGACGAAGTGATCGCGGCGCTCGCCATCACCCCGGGCGAACGGCATGTCGATGCGACCTTTGGTGCGGGGGGCTACACCCGCGCGATGCTCGCCGCGGGCGCTGATGTTGTCGCCTGCGATCGCGATCCCGACGCGATTGCTGGCGGCCAGGCGCTGGTCGCCGAGGCCGACGGCAAGCTGGTGCTGATTCATGGCCGCTTTGGTGAAATCGACCGGCTGCTCGCCGAGCGCGGTATCGACGCGGTCGACGGCATCACCTTCGACATCGGCGTGTCGTCGATGCAGCTCGATCAGGGTGAGCGCGGCTTTTCGTTCCAGAAGGACGGCCCGCTCGACATGCGCATGGCGCAGGACGGCGAAAGCGCTGCTGATTGGCTGAACCGCGCCGACGAGACCGAGATCGCCGATGTGCTGTTCCATTATGGCGACGAGCGCCAGTCGCGCCGCGTCGCGCGCGCGATCGTCGCCGCGCGGCCGCTCAGCCGCACCGGCGAACTGGCGACAGTGATCCGCAAGGCGCTGCGTCACCCGCCGGGTGCGCCCAAGGATCCGTCGACCAAGAGCTTTCAGGCGATCCGCATCCACATAAATTCCGAACTCGACGAGTTGGTCGCGGGGCTGGCCGCCGCCGAACGGTTGCTCCGCCCGGGCGGCCGTTTGGCGGTGGTCAGCTTTCACAGCACCGAAGACCGCATCGTGAAGAATTTTCTGCGCGAACGCAGCGGCGGCGACGCCGGCGGGTCGCGTCATCGCCCCGCCGCCGCGGCTGCCGCGCACGCCCCGTCATTCCAGACTCCGGCACGCAAGGTGCGTCCGGGCAAGGCCGAAGAGGCCCGCAACCCGCGCGCCCGATCGGCAACGCTGCGCAGCGCAGTGCGCACCGCAGCGCCGCCGTGGCCGGGACAATCCACGATGAAGGAGGCGATCTCATGCTGATGGCGGCGCGCAAACTTCAGGGCATCGGGCTGGTCCTGCTCGTGCTCATCTTCGCCATGATGCTCTATCCCGTGTCGCTGAAGGTCGCGGCGACGCGCAGCGAACTGACGCGCATCGAAAAAGAGATCGAGCGCAGCCGCGACAATATCCGCTATCTGGAATCCGAACTCGCGGTGCGCGCTTCGATGCGCCAGCTCGAACAATGGAATGCCGACACGTTCGGGTATTCGGCGCCCGGCGCCGATCAGTATCTGGAAAATGAACGCCAATTGGCGTCGCTCGATCGCCTGCCGCGCGCTCGCGGCGCCAACGAGGTTGCGCCGGTGCTGATGGCGATGGTGTCGCCGGTCGCAGTCATCGAGACGCCCAAGGAAAGCCCGGTCGCCAGCAAGCCCGCCGCGGCCAAGCCGGTCGTGCTGGCGCAGGCCGAGACGGGGATCCGCAGCGATGCGGCGCCGCGAATGGCGCCGACGCGCCGCCGCGAGCAGCTCAAGATGATCGAGGACCAGTTGCTCGCCGAATCGACGCTCGCCGATCTGAAGCGCGCCGCCGCTGCCGAAGCCGCAGGAGGAAAGTCCGGCCGATGAATACGCTGGTCGTCCGTCCGACCCGAGTACGTACCGCCGGGGTGCGGCAGCAAATCCTGCTGACCGCGCAGCAGCGGCTGATGATTCTGATGCTGCTGTTCATGGCGGCATTTTTTCTGGTGTCGATGCGGCTGATTTACTTCGCGATGTTCGACACCGCATCGCGCAACGGATCGGCCTCGACCGCCTTCCTGCCGGCGCGTGCCGACATCGTCGACCGCAACGGCATTCCGCTGGCGCGGACGATCGACGGCTATTCGATCCGCGTCGTTCCAGAGAAGCTGCTCAACAACCGCCAATATCTGGCCGACGAGTTGCACAAGATTTTCCCTGACATGACCCGCGCCGAGCTGTTGACCAAGGTCAGCGGGGCGCGGCCGACCTATATCCGCCGCCGCGCGCTGCCCGATCAGGTCGCGGCGGTGAACGCGATCGGCGACGTCGGGTTCGATTTTCCGCGCGAAAAGGAACGGCTGTATCCGCAGCTCAGCCTCGCCGCGCATGTGCTGGGGTTCACCGACGCCGCGGGGCACGGTGTCACCGGCGCCGAGGGGGCGTTCGACAGCCGCCTGATCGACAAGGCAACGCGCGGCGAGCCGCTGGCTCTGTCGATCGACGCGCGGGTGCAGGGGGTGCTCGAAAGCGAACTTGGCTCTGCGGTCGCCAATCTGGAGGCGATCGGCGGCGCCGGGATCATCCTCGATGTCCACACCGGCGAAATTGCGGCAATGACCTCGCTGCCGACCTATAACCCCAACAAGCTGGTGCCCGAGAATATGGCGGCGCGGCGCAACGCGGTGACGCACAATCTTTACGAGCTCGGTTCGACCTTCAAGCCGCTGACGGTGGCCGCGGCGATCGATGCGGGAACGGTCACCAGCATGGCGCGCCGGTATGACGCCACGGCGCCGCTCGCGATCGCGGGCTTTCGCATCCGCGACAGCCATCCCTCGAACCGCTGGCTGAATGTCCCCGAAACGCTGATCCACAGCTCGAACATCACCACCGCGCGCATTTCGGACGAATTGGGTCGCGAGAATATGGAAGCGATGTTCCGCAAGCTCGATTTCAACACGCGGCCGAAAATTGACCTGAAAGAACGCGCTTTTCCCCTGTGGCCCAAGGATTGGGGTCGGCTGACCACGATGACGACCGGCTACGGCCACGGCATCGCTGTCACCCCGCTGCATCTTGCCAGTGCCTATGCCGCGCTGGTTAACGGCGGCATCTATCGCCCCGCGACGATCACCAAGCTGGGTGACCAGGCGCCGCCGAAGGGCCGCCGCGTGTTCAAGGCCGCAACCAGCGCCCGGATGCGCCAGTTGCTGCGCCTGATCGTATCCGACGGCACCGGCAAAAAGGCCGAAGCGCCGGGCTTCCGCGTCGGTGGCAAGACCGGCAGCGCCGAAAAGCCGGGCGCCGGTGGCTATCGCCGCAGCTCGGTCGTCGCGACCTTTGCCGCCGCTTTTCCGATGGACAATCCACGCTATGTCGTCCTGGTGATGATCGACGAGCCAAAGGGCAATGCCTATAGTTCGGGCCAGCGCACCGCGGGCTGGACCGCGGCGCCGGTGGTCAGCAAGGTTGTGATGCGCGCCGGACCGATGCTCGGTGTGTTCCCCGACGAAAGCCGCGATGTCGACGTCTCCGAACTCACCCCGCTGCTGTGGAGAAACGGGGAAGGCGAATAATGCGCCTGTCCGCGTTGATGGGCGATCAAGGGGGTGCGGGCACCGACCCGGTCGTCACCGGCCTTGCCATCGACCATCGCAAGATCGCGCCGGGAACCGTGTTCGGCGCCTTCGTCGGCGAAAAATTCAACGGCGAGGACTTCATTCCGGCCGCGATCGAGGCCGGAGCGATCGCGATCGTCGCGCGGCCCGAAGCGCAGGTCGACGGCGCGGTGCATATCGCCGAAGCCAATCCGCGCCGCGCCTTTGCCCATATCGCAGCGCGCTTCTTCCACCGTTTTCCGGCAACCTGTGTCGCGGTGACGGGGACCAACGGCAAAACCTCGACCGTCGAAATGACGCGCCAGTTGTGGCGGATGGCGGGGTTCAACGCGGCGTCGATCGGCACGCTGGGCATCACCACCTCGACCGACAGCGCTTCAACCGGGCTGACGACCCCCGACATCGTGACGTTCCTCAGCAATATGTCGGGGCTGGCGGTCGAGGGCGTCGGTCATGCCGCGTTCGAGGCGTCGAGCCATGGCCTCGACCAATATCGCACCGAAGGCCTGCCGGTAAAGGCGGCGGCGTTCACCAATCTCAGCCACGATCATCTCGACTATCACGGCACGATGGACGCCTATCTCGCCGCCAAGCTGCGCCTGTTCACCGAAGTGGTCGATCAGGACGGCGCCGCGGTCGTGTGGGCCGACGACGAATATTCGCCGCGAGTGATCGATGCGGTGAGGGCGCGCGGCGTCCGGCGGCTAACTGTCGGGACCCACGGCGACACGCTGCGCCTGATTTCGCGCGAACCGACGCAACTTGGCCAGTCGCTCGTCATCGCGGCGGGCGATGTCACCCACAAAATCGATTTGCCGCTGATCGGCGCCTATCAGGTCGCGAATGCGCTCGTGTCGGCGGGGCTGGTCATCGCGACCGGCGGCGATACGGCGCAGACGCTGGCCAATCTGGCACGGCTCCAGCCGGTGCGCGGGCGGCTTGAGCGCGCCGCGATCACGAAAGCGGGCGCGCCGGTCTATGTCGATTATGCGCACACGCCCGACGCGATCGCCGCGGCGCTCGATGCGCTGCGCCCGCACGCCAGCGGACGGTTGATCCTGGTGTTCGGCGCCGGCGGCGACCGCGATCAGGCGAAGCGCCCCGAAATGGGCAAGGTCGCTGCTGCCAAAGCCGACGTGCTGATCATCACGGACGACAATCCGCGCGGCGAAGACCCCGCCGTCATTCGCGCCGCGATCGCTGACGGCGCGCCCGGCGCGCAGGTCATCGGCGACCGCCGCGCCGCGATTGCCGCCGCCATCGCCGAAGCGTGCGCCGACGACATCGTCTGCATCGCGGGCAAGGGGCATGAGCAGGGGCAGGTCGTCGGCGCGGGCGCCGATATGCGCGTCATTCCCTTCGACGACGTCGCGGTCGCGCGCGAGTGCGCGGCATGACCCCGCTATGGACCGCCCGCGCCATCGTGGCCGCGACCGGCGGCGAGGCGAGCACAGACTTTACCGTCCACGGCGTCGCCTTCGATTCGCGCGAAGTCACCACCGGCGATCTGTTCGTCGCGATGCGCGGTGAGGCGACCGACGGACACAAGTTCATCGACAAGGCGATTGCCGCAGGGGCGGCTGGGGTCATCTGCGAATCCGAGATCGATCACCCGCATATTCGCGTCGCCGACAGCACCGCGGCGCTGAATGCGCTCGGCACCGCATCGCGCGCGCGCAGCCACGGCCGCATCATCGGAGTGACCGGATCGGCAGGCAAGACCGGAACCAAGGAGGCGCTGTTCGCAGCGCTCGACCGCTTCCGCCCCGGCAAGGCGCACCGTTCGGTCAAAAGCTACAACAATCATGTCGGCGTCCCATTGAGCCTAGCGCGCATGCCCTCGACCGCCGATTTCGGCGTGTTCGAAATGGGGATGAACCACGCGGGCGAACTCGCCGAATTGACCCGCATGGTCCGCCCGCATGTGGCGATCGTGACCACCATCGCCCCCGCGCATATGGAATTTTTCGGCAGCGAAGAGGCGATCGCCGATGCGAAGGGCGAGATTTTCGAGGGGCTCGAACCCGGCGGCACCGCGATCGTCCCCTTCGACAGCCCGCATTATGCGGGGCTGCGCGCCAAGGCCGAGCAGCACGCCGCGCATGTCATCAGCTTCGGCCTAGGCGCCAATGCCGATGTTCGCGCGGTCGACTGGCTGTCGGACGGCAAGGGCGGTTCGCTTGTCACCGCGCAGGTGCAGGATGCGCTGCTCTGCTTCACCATCGCGCAGGCCGGGGTGCATTGGGTGTCCAATGCGCTCGCGGTGCTGGCAGCGGTCAAGGCGGTCGGCGGCGATCTGCCCGCGGCGGGGCTCGCCTTTGCTGAAATGGCCGGGCTTGCCGGGCGCGGCGCGCGCCACCGTATATCGTTTGGCGGCGGCCATGTCCTGCTGATCGACGAAAGCTATAATGCCAATCCGGCGTCGATGACGGTAACCATCGAACAGCTCGGCAGCGAATCCGGTGACCGCCGCATTGCGATTCTGGGAGCGATGAAAGAGCTTGGGGCGGACGGCGAAGCCTATCACGCCGGTCTTGCCGCTCCGCTCGTCGCAGCCGGGGTGCAATTCGCCCTGCTTGTCGGCGAAGAAATGGCGCCGCTCGCCAAAGCGCTTGAGGGCCGGATCGATTTCGAGCATGTCGCCGCCCACTCAGACGCCAGCGCTCGGCTGGGCGACGTGATCCGTCCCGGCGACACCGTATTGGTCAAGGGGTCGAACAGCGTCGGGCTGTCACATATTGTGACCGCGCTGACCAACGGGGACTATTGATGTTATATTGGCTGGCGGAATGGCTGGGCTTTCCGGGGGTTCTGAACCTCATTCGCTATTTGAGCTTCCGCTCAGGCGCGGCGGTCGCGACCGCGCTGATCATCGGGCTGTGGATCGGGCCGCGTTTCATCCTGATGCTGCGGATGCGGCAGGGCAAGGGCCAGCCGATCCGCGAAGACGGGCCGCAGAGCCATCTCGCCAAAAAGGGTACGCCGACGATGGGCGGGCTGATGATCCTGATCTCGCTGATGATCTCCGCCCTCTTGTGGATGGACCTGTCGAACCGCTTTGTCTGGGCGTGCATTTTTGTCACCGGCGGGTTCGCAGCGGTCGGTTTCCTCGACGATCTCGACAAGGTGACCAAGGCCAGTCACCGCGGGATTCCGGGGCGGGTGCGCTTGCTGATCGAGTTTCTGATCGCCGGGGTGGCGGTGTTCCTGATTGTCTCGCGCACCGGCACCGACCTGTATCTGCCGTTTTTCAGCGGGGTCGTGATCGAACTCGGGCCGCTCTATTATGTCTTTGCGATGGTGCTGATCGTCGGCTTTGGCAATGCGGTGAACCTGACCGACGGGCTCGACGGGCTCGCGACCTTCCCGGTGATCATCGCGAGCCTGACCTTCCTCGTCATCGTCTATCTGACCGGCAATGTGAAATTCGCGGAATATCTGGGCATTCCGCATGTCTCGGGGGCGGGTGAGCTGGCGGTGTTTGCGGCGGCGATCATCGGCGCCTGCCTCGCCTTCCTGTGGTTCAACGCGCCGCCCGCGGCCGTCTTCATGGGCGATACCGGCAGCCTGGCGCTCGGCGGCGCGCTCGCGACGATCGCGGTGACGGCGCAGCATGAACTGGTGCTGGTGCTGGTTGGCGGGCTGTTCGTGGTCGAGGCGCTGTCGGTGATCATCCAGGTGTTCTGGTACAAGCGCACCGGCAAGCGGGTGTTCCGCATGGCGCCGATCCACCATCATTTCGAACAATTGGGCTGGCCCGAATCGACCGTCGTCATCCGGTTCTGGATCGTGTCGATTGTTCTTGCGCTCGCGGGGCTCGCGACCTTGAAACTGCGGTGATCACCTCGCGCGCCTTTGCCGGTCGCCGCTATGCGGTGCTGGGGCTGGCGCGCTCGGGCCTTGCGACGGTCGAGGCCCTGGTCGCCAGCGGCGCCGGGGTCACCGCCTGGGACGACCGCGAGGAAGCGCGCGACGATGCGATGGCGCTCGGCGCCGACATCGGCAATCCGCTCGACATCGACCTGATCGGTTTTGCCGGAGTCGTCGTGTCGCCCGGCGTGCCGCTCAATCGCCACCCGATCGCGGCGCACGCCAAAGAGGCGCATGTACCGGTGATCGGCGACGTCGAACTCTTCGCCGAAGCGCAGGGCGATATGCCGCCGCACAAGGTTGTCGGGATTACCGGGACCAACGGCAAGTCGACCGTCACCGCGCTGATCCACCATATGCTGGAAAGCGCCGGGGTGCCGTCGCTGATGGGCGGCAATATCGGCCTGCCGATCCTGTCGCGCGATCCGCTGCCCGAAAGCGGCGTCTATGTGCTCGAATTGTCGAGTTACCAGATCGACCTGTCGCATAGCCTGGCGTGCGACGTTGCGGTGCTGACCAACCTCAGCCCCGACCATCTCGACCGCTACGACGGTTTCACCGGCTATGCGGCGTCAAAGGCGCGGCTCTTTTCGCTCCAGCACCGCGATCAGGTCGCAATCGTGGCGGTCGACGATGATCCGTCGAAAATCATCGCGGGCCGGATCAACCACCGCCTGCACCGCGTGTCGGGCAAGGACATCGACCCGGTCGACCAGGCGCGCTGGCCCGCGCTGCAAGGCCCGCACAATGCGCAGAACGCCGTCTGCGCGATCGCGGTGTGCCGGGTGCTGGGGCTGAACGACGAAGCGATCGAACGCGGCCTCGCGACCTACAAATCGCTGCCGCATCGGATGGAATTGGTCGGCGAAGTCGCAGGCGTCCGCTGGTTCAATGACAGCAAGGCGACCAACGCGGCTTCCGCTGCACCGGCGCTGGCGGCCTTCCCGCCGGCGCCGGACCAGCGTTTGCACTGGATTGCCGGGGGACAGGCGAAGGGCGACGGGCTGGCGGCGTGCCGTCCGTGGTTCGGGCACGTGAGGCAGGCCTATCTGATCGGCGATGCGATGGAGGGTTTCGCCGCCGAGATCGACAATGCGATCCCGGTCGAACGGTCGGGCGATATGGCGACGGCGGTCGCGCAGGCGGCGGCGACGGCGCGGCCCGGCGACATCGTCCTGCTATCGCCCGCTTGTGCCTCGTTCGATCAGTTCAAGGATTATGAGCAGCGCGGCGATGTTTTTCGCGGACTTGTTGCGGCGCTTGGGGCATGAGCGGGGGGATGGACAATATGGAGAGCGCGACTGAGAGGCCGGTGATCGCGGCGACGCGCACCGTCAAGCGTCGGGGCCCGCGTCTCAGCCGCGCCGACCGCACTCCGCTGGGGCTGTGGTTCTGGGAAATCGACCGCGTTCTGCTCCTGCTGGTATCGATGCTGGTTGCAATCGGGCTGGTCGCGGTCGCTGCGGCGTCGCCGGTGGCGGCGCAGAAATTGTCGACCAGCGCCGCGTCGCTCGACCCGCTCTATTATTTCTATCGCCAGCTGATGTGGGTGATCGTCGGGGTGCCGGTGATGCTGGCGGTGTCGATGCTGCCCAAGGCTCAGGCGCGGCGGTTCGCCATTTATGGCACGATCACCTTCCTGATCCTGCTGTTCCTGGTGCCGCTGCTCGGCACGACGGTCAACGGCGCGCAGCGCTGGATCGGCGGCGGCGTGTTCCGGTTGCAGCCGTCGGAGTTTCTGAAACCCTTCTTTGCTGTGTCGCTGGCCTGGATCCTGTCGCTGCGCCTGCATGACCAAAGCCTGCCGGTGGTCCCGCTCAGCTTTGTTCTGACCGGGGTGATTGCCGTCCTGCTGATGGGCCAGCCTGACCTTGGTCAGACCGTCATCTTTGCCGCGACCTGGCTGGTGCTGGTGCTCGTCGCCGGGCTGTCGATGCGGATCATGGGGATGCTTGCCGCGACCGGGGTTGTGGGTATCATCCTTGCCTATTTCTTCTATCCGGTGGCGCAGCAGCGCATCAACATCTGGCTGTTCGCCGAAGGCGACAGCTTCCAGGTCGACAAGGCGCATGCGACGCTGACCGCCGGCGGGCTGATCGGCACCGGGCCGGGGGCGGGTCTGGCGAAGTTTCAGCTGCCTGAAGCGCACACCGACTATATCTTCTCGGTGATCGGCGAAGAATTCGGGATGATCGCATGCATCGCGATTGCGATCCTCTATCTGGCGATCATCGTGCGGGTGCTGGTGCGCCTGCTCGATGAAGAGGACAGCTTCCTGATCCTCGCGGTCGCGGCGCTGATCGCGCAGTTCGGCGGCCAGGCGGTGATCAACATGGCGGTGAACACCCAGATCTTCCCTTCGAAGGGCATGACCTTGCCATTTATCAGCTATGGCGGATCGTCGTTCATCGCGCTGTCGATCGGCATGGGTTTGCTCTTGTCGCTGACCCGGCGAAACCCCTATGCGGCGCGGGTGTCGATGACCCGCAACTGGAACAAGAAATGACTGCCCGACCATGACCGCAACGCGCCACTTCCTTCTCGCCGCTGGTGGGACGGGGGGCCATATGCTGCCCGCCTATGCCCTCGCGGGCGAATTGATCGCGCGCGGTCACCGCGTCGCGCTGGTCAGCGACGATCGCGGCCTGAAGATCCCTGGCCCCCCCGCCGAGATGGAAACGCATGTCCTGCCCGCCGGTCGCGTGGCGGGCGGACCCATCGGCTGGGTCAAGGCGGCACTGTCAATCCGCAAGGGACGGCGCATGGCCATCGACCTGATCCGCGACTTCGATCCGGCGGTCGTCGTCGGTTTCGGCGGCTATCCCTCGCTGCCCAGCCTGCTTGCCGCAGGCGCGACGAAACGGCCGCGCGTTCTGCACGAACAAAATGCCGTGCTGGGCCGCGTCAACCGGATGATGGCGCCGCGCGTCGATGCGGTCGCGGTCGCGTATCACAATATCCAGCGCTATCCGGCGGGGCACGAGCTGAAGAAGCACATCACGGGCAATCCCGTGCGCGACGAAATCATCGCGATCCGCGAGGAAGGCTTTCCGCCCTTGTCCGAAGACGGCATTTTCCGCCTGCTCGTGGTCGGCGGCAGCCTGGGCGCAACGGTGCTCAGCGATGTCGTTCCGGCCGCGATTGCGATGCTGCCGCGCGCATTGCTCGACCGGTTGCAAGTCGTGCAACAGTGCCGCGAGGCCGATCTGGACGAAGTGCGCGGCAAATATGCCGCGCTGGGCGTCGCCGCCGAATGTGCCACTTACATTTCCGATTTCCCCGACCGGTTGCGCTGGGCGCATCTCGTGATCGCGCGCGCCGGGGCGTCGACCGTGGCCGAGCTCGCCTGCGCCGGACGGCCCGCGATCTTTGTCCCCTATCCGCACGCGATGGACAATCACCAGACCTATAATGTCGTCGATATGGTGCAGGCCGGCGGGGCGCGGTCGATCCCACAGCCGCAATTCACCGCCAGCGAACTCGCCAAGCAGATCCAGCGCATGGCGCTCGAACCCGGCGCGCTGGAAAATGCCGCCGCGCGCGCCGCGAGCTGCGGCCTGCCCGATGCGACGCGCGACCTCGCCGACCTCGTCGAATCGCTCGCCGCGCCGCCGATGATGGACGTCATTCGCGTCGGCGCACCATCGGGCCAGCGCGCCGCAGCGACCGGCATGGCTTCGGCGCGCATGGGAGGCGAATGATGCGCGGCGTTGCGACCGACATCGGCATCATCCATTTCATCGGCATCGGCGGCATTGGCATGTCGGGGATTGCCGAGGTGATGCACAATCTGGGCTATCAGGTGCAGGGCAGCGACATTGCCGACGGCTATGTCATCGAAGGGTTGCGCAAACGCGGGATCAAGGTGGCGATCGGGCATGACGCGGCGAATGTCGACGGCGTTGCGGTCGTCGTTACCTCGACCGCGGTCAAGCGCGGCAATCCCGAGGTCGAGGCGGCGCTGGCGCAGCGCATCCCGCTCGTCCGCCGCGCCGAAATGCTCGCCGAGCTGATGCGGCTGAAATCCACGGTGGCGATTGCCGGAACGCACGGCAAGACGACGACGACCAGCCTCGTCGCGGCGCTGCTCGACGCGGGCGGGATCGACCCGACGGTGATCAACGGCGGCATCATCAACAATTATGGCTCGAACGCCCGCCTCGGTGCGTCCGACTGGATGGTGGTCGAGGCCGACGAAAGCGACGGCAGCTTCCTGCGCCTCGACGGCACGATCGCGGTCGTCACCAACATCGATCCCGAACATCTCGACCATTATGGCAGCTTCGATGCGATCAAGGACGCCTTCGTCGAGTTCATCGAGAACGTCCCTTTCTATGGCGCCGCGATGCTGTGCCTTGACCATCCCGAAGTGCAGGCGATCATCCCGCGCATCCGCGACCGCCGTATCGTGACCTATGGCTTTTCGGCCCAAGCCGACGTGCGCGGCACCAATGTGACGCCCGGTCCCGACGGCAACCGCTTCGACGTCGTGGTGCGCGACCGTGACGGGGGCAGCCGGACGATCGAGGGCATCCACCTGCCGATGTCGGGCCGCCACAATGTCCAGAACTCGCTCGCCGCGATTGCAGTCGCGCTGCACATGGGGGTCAGCGACGACAAGATCGTGTCGGGCTTCAACGGCTTTGCCGGGGTCAAGCGCCGCTTTACCAAGGTCGGTGAGATCGCGGCGGGTGACGGCGTCGTGACCGTGATCGACGACTATGCGCACCACCCGGTCGAAATCCGCGCCGTCTTGTCGGCCGCGCGCGAAGGTGTGGGGGCAGGACGCGTTGTCGGCGTCGTCCAGCCGCACCGCTTCACCCGTCTGCGCGATCATATGGACGATTTTCAGCAGGCGTTTAACGACGCCGACATCGTGCTGGCGCTGCCCGTCTATGCCGCGGGCGAGGCGCCGATCGACGGGGTATCGTCCGATGCGCTGGTCGCGGGGCTTCGCGACCGCGGGCACCGTCAGGCGAATGTCGTCGCTGATGCCGACGCGCTCGCATCCGCGATCGCATCGAACATTGCCGGGGGCGATCTCGGCGCGGGCGACATGATCATCTGCCTTGGCGCTGGCGATATCACCAAGATGGCGGCAGGTCTGGCCAGCGCGGTGGAGTCGGCCGGATGAAGAGCTACTCTGCCTTCATCCATTTTCCGTTCGCATCGAGCGAAGCCGAGATGCCTCTCGCTGGCGCGCGCCTTCGGGGTGTCTCGACTTCGCTCGACACGAACGGGGAGGGGTAGTGCGGTGACCGCCACCGAAACCCTCCCATCCGTCCGCGGCAAACTGACCGCGAAGGCACCGCTCGCGCCGCTCGTCTGGTTCAAGTCGGGCGGCCCCGCCGACTGGTTGTTCGAACCCAAGGACGCCGACGATCTCACCGATTTCCTGCGCGATCTTGATCCGGCGACGCCGGTCATGGCGCTCGGCCTTGGTTCGAACCTGATCGTCCGCGACGGCGGCTTTCCTGGCGTCGTCGTCCGGCTCGGCAAGGCGTTCGCCAAGGTCGAAGCGATCGACGCGACGACGCTGCGCTGCGGCGGCGGCGCATCGGGCATCCTCGTCTCCTCGACCGCGCGCGATGCGGGCATCGCCGGGATGGAGTTCCTGCGCTCGATCCCCGGCACCGTCGGCGGATTCGTCCGGATGAACGGCGGTGCCTATGGCGGCGAGGTCAAGGACATCTTGATCGACGCCGACATCGTCCTGCGCTCGGGCGAACGCCGGACGCTGTTACTCGCCGACCTCGGCTATACTTATCGCCACAGCGCATTGCCCGACGGGGCGGTCGTCGTCGGCGCGACCTTCCGCGGCCACCCCGGCGAACCCGCCGCCATTCAGGCCGAAATGGACCGCATCTCGGCCAGTCGCGAAGCATCGCAGCCGTTGCGCTCGAAAACCGGCGGCTCGACCTTCAAGAACCCCGATGGCTACAAGGCTTGGCAATTGGTCGATGAAGCCGGATGCCGCGGCTTCGCGGTCGGCGGCGCGCAGGTCAGCGAGAAGCACACCAATTTCCTGATCAACACCGGCGACGCCTCCAGCGCCGATATCGAGGCGCTGGGTGAAGAAGTGCGGCGCCGGGTGAAGGACAAGAGCGGCGTCGAACTGCAATGGGAGATTCAGCGCGTGGGGGTGGCGAAGTGAGCCGGGGTCCGTTGCATGTCGCCGTCCTTATGGGCGGTTGGTCGGCCGAGCGCGACGTGTCGCTGATGAGTGGCAATGGCGTCGCCGACGCGCTCGAAAGCCGCGGCCATAAGGTCACCCGCATCGACATGGACCGGAACGTCGCTCAGAAACTCGCCGAGGCGAAGCCCGACGTTGTGTTCAACGCGCTCCACGGCGTCCCCGGCGAAGACGGCACCGTGCAGGGAATGCTCGACCTGATGGGGCTCAAATACACCCACAGCGGCCTTGTCACCTCGGTCATCGCGATCGACAAGGAATTGACGAAGCAGGCGCTGGTGCCGCATGGTATTCCGATGCCGACGGGGACCATGGTCGACAGCGAAAGCCTTTATTCCATCGACCCTTTGCCGCGCCCCTATGTGCTGAAACCCGTCAACGAAGGATCGTCAGTCGGCGTCGCGATCGTCAAGGACGACAGCAATTACGGCAACCCGATCGCGCGCGGCGCCGTCGGCCCCTGGCAGGAATTCGATCGCCTGCTCGCCGAACCCTTTATCAAGGGCCGCGAACTGACCGTCGCGGTGCTTGGCGACCGGGCACTCGCGGTCACCGAACTGCGCGTCAAATCCGGTTTCTACGATTATGATGCCAAATATACCGATGGCCTTACCGAGCATGTCTGCCCCGCCGATGTCCCCGCCGACGTCGCACAGCGGATGATGGACCTGGCGTTGCAATCGCACCGCCTGCTCGGCTGCAAGGGCGCATCGCGCTCGGATTTTCGTTGGGATGACGAACATGGGCTCGCGGGGATTTTCCTGCTCGAAGTCAACACCCAGCCAGGGATGACGCCGCTCAGCCTGGTGCCTGAGCAGGCACGCGCGGTAGGTCTGGATTATGCCGAACTGGTCGAACGCATCGTGGGGGAAGCGTTATGAGTAACACGCGGATCAAGCGCGGCAGTTCGCCGCCACGGCGCCCGGCGCGGGCGCCAAAGAAGCGGCGCAAGGTACAGACGTCGCGGCTCAACGCGGTCATCAACGCCCTGCCGATCAGCCCGCAGCGGTTGCAAAAGGTCGCCAACTGGACGATCGGCCTCAGCCTGTTCGCCGTCGCCGGAATCGCGGCGCACGCGACCGGCGTGACGGCAAAGGTCCACGAGGAATATGCCCAAGCCGTCGGCCGCGCCGGGTTCCAGGTCAAAAAGGTCGAGGTCGTCGGTGCCGACCGCATCGACCGGCTGAAGGTCTACGACATCGCGCTCGCGCAGAAGGACCGCTCGATGGCGGCGGTCGATCTGGACGGGGTGCGCAGTGACCTGATGAAATACGGCTGGATCAAGGATGCCCGCGTGTCGCGGCGGTTGCCCGATACGCTGGTCGTCGACATCGTCGAACGGACTCCGGCGGCGATCTGGCAGCATAATAATCGCCTGTCGCTGATCGACGACAAGGGCGTGGTGCTCGAACCGGTCACGGTGGCTACGATGCCCGATTTGCCGCTGGTCATCGGCCCAAAGGCGAACCAGCGTTCGCAGGATCTGGACCGGCTGCTGGCCGAAGCGAGCAGCCTCAAGGAACTGCTCGCCGGGGCGACATGGGTCGGCAACCGCCGCTGGGATCTGCGTTTCCGCAGCGGCGAGACGCTGTCGCTGCCCGAGGGCGAGAGTCAGGCCAAGGCGGCGCTCGCCAAATTTGCCCATATGGACGGCGCCAACCGTCTGCTCGGGCGCGGCATATTGCGCTTTGACATGCGCGACCCCGCGCGTTTTGTCCTCCGCCTGCCGCACGAAGGACAGGTGGCGCCCGCGAAGCTCGACGAGGCGCGCGCCGCGGTCGATGCGGTCGCCGACGTCGCTGCGGCCGAGAAGGGATAGCCATGGCCCCGCCGCGCATCGAAAAGATCATCACCGCGCTCGATGTCGGGTCGTGGAAGGTGTGCGCGCTGATCGCGGGGCAGACCGCCGACGGCCAGCTCCATGTGCTGGGCACCGGTCAGCGCGAAAGCCGCGGCGTACAGCGCGGCTATGTCGCCGATATGGAGCAAACCGAACATATTGTGCGCGAGGCGATCGAACAGGCGGAGCGCATCGCGGGGCTGAACATCGACGATGTGTGGGTCAGCTTTTCGGCTGGCGGCTTGCTCAGCGATGTGGCGCCGATCGAAAGCGAACTCGGCGGCCACCGGATCGAAAAAGAAGACATCGACGACCTGCTCGCCGCGGGCCGCGCCGGGATCGATCCCGAAGGCCGGATGATCCTGCACGCGCAGCCCGCGCTCTACACGCTCGACGGGCTGACCGGGGTCAAGAACCCGATCGGGCTTCACGCCGATCGGCTGGGCGTGGACATTCATATCATCATGGCCGACGGCGCCCCGGTGCGGAATCTCGAGGCAGCGGTGCGGCAGGCGCATCTCGACGTTAACGCGGTGGTCGCATCGCCGATCGCGGCGGGCCTTGCGTGTCTGTCGGACGAGGAACGCGACCTTGGCGTCGCGCTGGTCGAACTCGGCGCCGCGGTGACGACCGTCTCGCTCTATGCCGGGGGGATGCTCGTCGAAATGGCGTCGCTGCCCTTTGGCGCCAGCGACATCACCGATGACATCGCCTCGGCCTTTGGCATCCGCCGCAGTCAGGCGCAGCGGTTGCAGAGCTTTTATGGCTCGGCGTCAGCCAGCCCGCGCGACAATAACGAGATTATCGAACTGGAACCGGGCGCGCCGACCACCGGCGATTCCCCGCGCATCACCCGCGCACAATTGGTGGCGGTGATCCGCCAGCGGCTCGACGCGATGATGGGAGAGATCGGCAGGACGCTCAAAGATCTGCATTTTGTCGGCCCGATCGGGCGGCAAGTGGTGCTGGTTGGTGGCGGCGCCGACCTGAAAGGCATTGCCGACTATACCCAGAGCGCGCTGGGCCGTGCCGCGCGCGTCGGACGGCCGCGCGGGCTGCACGGTCTGCCCGATGCGCACAGCGGCCCCGCTTTCGCGACGCTCGCCGGTCTGGTCCTCTACGCGGCGTCGGACCCCGTCGACCTGCGCGATCTCCCCATGATGTCGCAGGATGTCTATCGTCCGGCGGGCACTTCGATCCTCCACCGGTTGATGGCAGCGTTAAAAAGCAGTTTTTAGCGGTGAAACGCGAAAAAAGGTTAATTTTTTGGGTGATTCCCACGTCACAATAGTGCAATGCGGGATCAGAAAACCGGGCGGCGGGACACCCGCTCGTTTGGGTCGCAAGGTTGGGGAAGCGGCACCTGTCCGCCGCTGCAGGGAGACTATTTGATGAGCATCAATATTGGCCCGCCGCAGGTCGATGAACTGAAGCCGCGCATCGCGGTGATCGGCGTCGGCGGAGCGGGCGGCAATGCCATCGCGAACATGATTGCAGCGCGGGTCGAGGGGGTCGACTTCATCGTTGCCAACACCGACGCGCAGGCGCTGAACGCGTCGCCCGCCGAACGGCGTATCCAGCTGGGGACGCAGATCACCCAGGGGCTGGGCGCGGGTTCGCGGCCCGAGGTTGGCCGCGCGGCTGCCGAGGAAAGCATCGCGCAGGTCGAAGAGGCGCTGAACGGCGCGCATATGTGCTTCGTTGCGGCGGGCATGGGCGGCGGCACCGGCACCGGGGCGGCGCCGGTCATTGCCAAGGCCGCGCGCGATCGCGGTATCCTGACCGTCGGCGTGGTGACCAAGCCCTTCACCTTCGAAGGTCAGCGCCGCATGCGCTCGGCGGACTCGGGCATTGCCGAGCTGCAGGATCATGTCGACACGCTGATCGTCATTCCGAACCAGAATCTGTTCCTGGTCGCCAACCCGAACACGACGTTCAAAGAAGCCTTCACCATGGCGGATGAAGTGCTGCAACAGGGCGTGCGCGGCATCACCGACCTGATGGTCATGCCCGGCCTGATCAACCTCGACTTTGCCGACGTGCGCAGCGTGATGCGCGAAATGGGCAAGGCGATGATGGGCACCGGCGAAGCCGAAGGCGACGGCCGCGCCCTCGAAGCCGCGCAAAAGGCGATTGCCAATCCGCTGCTCGACGGTGTTTCAATGGCGGGCGCGAAGGGCGTCATTATTTCGATCACCGGCGGCGAGGACATGCGCCTGATGGAAGTCGACGAGGCCGCGAACCATATCCGCGAACTGGTCGATCCCGACGCAAACATCATCTGGGGCAGCGCGTTCAACGACAGCCTCGACGGCAAGATCCGCGTCTCGGTTGTCGCCACCGGGATCGACAGCAACGGCGAAATGGCGGCGCAGGCCTCGCCCGCGACGCGCAGCTTCTCCTTTGCTCCGGCCCGTGCGGCAACGCCTGCACCGGTCGCCGAAGAAACGTTTGAGCCGGTCGCTCAGGAAGAACCCGTCGCCGACGTGCCGGCGGCGGATGACAATGAGCCCACCCCTGGCTTCTCGCTGAGCGATGTCGAGACACCTGCGGCCGAAGAAGAACCGATGGAATTGTCGCAGGTCGCGGCGAGCTATGATGATACGTCGGAGGAGCTCGTGCTCGATGCCCCCGAAGCGGCGGTTGCCGGATATCAGGCGGCGCCGGCTGGCGAGGGCGCGGCGAGCGAGGAAACTGCGGCGCGCTCGATCGGCGGCGGCACCTTGTTCGAACGCATGTCGCGCCTGTCGCGCGGGGCGCCTGCGCCCGACGCCGACGCTGGCGACAAGGAGGACGGGGTCGATATTCCGCGCTTCTTGGGGCGTCAGAACAACCAGTAACGGGGCTAGCGAACGGCCGCCCACCGGGCACGGCGGGCCGGAAATCGGGATGATTTGCCCATGCGGCAAGCGAAAATGACGGGCAAGCCGGCGCGCGCGCGGCGCGGTGTCGGTGCGCTCGGTGCGTTGTTGCTGGGGACGGCGGCGCTGTCGCCTGTCCACGCGCAGGTGACGCCGCCCGATGCCGCGACGAAGGCGGCGATGGAAAAGCGCACTGCGGCGCGCACCCTGCTGTCGTCGGCGCTGGCCCGCATCGCCGCGAACAACAGCGATCCGCGCGCGTTGCTCGATGCGGGCCGGGCGTCGATCGAACTCGACGATCATCGCGCTGCGCTGGGTTTTCTGGTCCGCGCCGAACAGGCGAGTCCGCGCGACGGTGCGGTCAAGGCGGCGCTCGGGTCGGCGATGGTTCATATGGAGAACCCGACCCGCGCGCTCGATTATTTCGGCGAAGCACAGCTGCTTGGGGCGCCCGAACGGGTGTTCCTGTCTGATCGCGGCCTGGCGCGCGATCTGCTGGGCCAACAGGACGCGGCGCAGCGCGATTATCAGCTGGCGCTGGCGATTGCCCCCAATGACGAACTCACGCGCCGCTATGCGCTGTCGCTGGGGATCAGCGGCGAAACCGATCGCGCGGTGGCGATGCTGACGCCGCAGCTGCGGGCGCAGGATCGCGGCGCGTGGCGGTTGCGCGCGATGATTCTGGCGATGAACGGCCGCGATGGCGAGGCGAGCGAGATCGTCAACGCGACGATGCCGCCCGCCATGGCGCAGAATATTCTGCCCTATCTGACCCAGATGGACCGGCTCAATCCGGCGCAGCAGGCCGCCGCGGCGCATTTCGGTCGCTTCCCGAACGGCCAGCTCGCGGCCAGGCGCAAGCCGGTGCAGGTCGCGGCTGCCACACCGTCGCCGACGCCATCGTCGGCCGCAACATCCAGGCGCCCATCGGGCAGCGCCGCTCGCCCGCCCGCGGCGTCTGTGGCGGCCACCCCGGCTCCGACGCCGACGCCGGCGCCGACCTCCCGGCGTTCGGTGCCCGCTGACGCGGCGCCGAGTGCGTCGGCCGCTCCGGTAACGACGGCCGCCTCCAACACCCCCCGACCGACACGGGAAAATCCGTTCCCGGCCGCCGACAGCCCGCCGCCGGCGATCGTCAGGGTCGGTCCCACACCGCAAAATCCGTTCCCCGCCGCCGCGGGGCCGGCGCCGGTGTTCGTCGATGCCAAAGCGGCGCCTGCCGCGGTGGCGACAAATTCCGTCGCCGCACCTATGGGGCCGAGTCCCACGACGTCGGCGGAGCCCGTGGGGCCGGGCTTTTCGCTCGCTGACGTCGGGCGCGACGTGGCCCCCGACCGATCGGCGGCGGCGGTGCCGCCACTTGCTTCGCTGGCCGACATTGTCGGTTCGATTGAAATTCCGCCAGAGGAACTGGCCCAGCCTGACAACGCCATCGGCGCCGACACGCTCGCCAAATTGCTCGACGACAAGCGCCGCGCCGACGCGGCCGAAGATGCGAAGCGCGAGAAGGACGCCGTCGCGGGCAAGGCCAAGGCCGAAGCCGACATCAAGGCGAAAGCCGAAGCGGCCGAGAAAAAGGCCAATCCGCCGCGCATCTGGGTGCAGGTTGCGACCGGCGCCAACGCCCGCGCGCTCGCGACCGACTATGGCAAGTTTGCCAAGAAGAGCCCCGATCTGTTCAAGGGCAAGGCGGGCGCGACCGCCGAATGGGGCAAGACCCGCCGCTTGCTGGTTGGACCATTCAAGGACCGCAAGGCGGCGCAGGACTGGCTGACCGGCTATAAAAAGGCGGGCGGCGACGGTTTCCTGTTCAACAGCGAGGCGGGCCAGGCCGTCGATCCGATCAAGTGAGCGTGGCCGCGTGCGCCAGCGATCCCGCGCGAAGCCGTGGGCGCCGCTATGCCGAACTGGGCCGTGTCGTCCGCGGCCCGCGCGACGATTTCCAGCGCGACCGCGACCGCATCATCCACTCGATCGCCTTTCGTCGCCTCCGCCACAAGACGCAGGTGTTCGTGGCGCCCGATGGCGATCATTACCGCGTCCGACTGACCCACAGTATCGAGGTCGCGCAGATCGGCCGCGGTATCGCCCGGGCACTGGGGCTGAACGAGGATCTGACCGAGGCCTTGTGCCTCGCGCACGACATCGGCCATCCGCCGTTCGGCCATGCAGGGGAGGATGCGCTGAAGGTTGCGATGGCAGACCATGGCGGCTTTGACCACAATGGTCATACGCTGCGCACCCTGGTGCAACTCGAATGTCCCTATCCGCGGTTCGACGGGTTGAACCTGACCTGGGAAACGCTGGAAGGGCTGGCCAAGCATAATGGCCCGGTCGCGAACCCCGGCTGGGCATTGGCCGCGATCGACGGTGATTTCTGCCTCGACCTTGGCAGTCATGCGAGCCTTGAGGCGCAGATTGCGGCGGTCGCCGATGACATCGCTTATGACAATCACGACATTGACGATGGTCTGCGCGCCGGGTTGCTCGACCTCGATCAACTGATGGAACAACCGTTTGTCGCCGCCAATTTCCGGGCCGTCGAGGAACGCTTCCTGGGCGCGCCGCGCGACCGTCTGCTGCGCGAACTGGTGCGCGACCAGATCGGGGTGATGGTCAACGATGTCATTGCGGCGACCCAGGCCAATGTCGCGGCGACGGGCGTCACCAGCGTCGCCGAGGTCCGCGCCGCGCGCCGCCCGCTCGGCGGCTTTTCGGCCGATCTGGCGGCGCAGGAGCGCGACCTCAAACGCTTCATGTACGCCAATCTTTATCATCATCCCGAACAGGTCGCCGCCGCCGAGGCCGCGAACCAGATCGTCGGGCGTCTGTTTTCCGCCTACGCCGATGATCCACGGCTGATGGGCGAGGATTGGTCTGCGCGACTGCCCGGCGAAACGACCGCGACAATCCGCCATATCGGCGACTATATTGCCGGGATGACCGATCGTTTTGCCATCGACCGTTATGCCGACATTTTCGGGCGTGCCGCAGTACCGGACGCGCTGGCGCATGTCTGAGGCGCTGCTCGTCGGCGCGACCGGGCTGATCGGGCGCGCGGTGATTGAAGGGTTCGGGGACAATAGTATCACCGTGGTTACCCGCCGCCCGGTTGACGGACTGGCGCCGCACCACGCCGAACGCGTCGTGTCGCCCGAAGCCTGGCCGGACATCATCGCGGCGGAAAAACCCGCGGTGCTCATCTGCTGCCTTGGCACCACGATCCGCCAGGCGGGGTCGCAAGCAGCGTTTCGCGCCGTCGACCATGATCTGATCCTGGCGACGGCGCGCGGCGCCCGCTTGGGCGGCACCCGGCAGATGATCGTTGTCAGCTCCGTCGGTGCGTCAGCGAAGGCGGCCAATTTCTATCTGCGGACCAAAGGCGAGACCGAGGATGGGCTGCGCGCGCTCGGGTTCGATCGGCTCGATCTTATGCGGCCCGGGCTGCTGCTTGGCGATCGGTCCGGGCCGCCGCGGCTGGGCGAGGGGCTGGCGACGATCGCGGCGCCGCTGGCCGATGCTTTGCTGCACGGGTCTTTCCGCCGCTATCGCTCGATTCAGGGCGCCACGGTTGCCGCTGCGATCGTCAAGCTCGCGGGCGAGGGCGGTTCTGGCGTGCATATCCACGAAAACGACGCAATCCGCGCGCTGGCCGATTGACTCCGCCCAGGGGCAGCGCCAAGGCTCGGGCGTCTGTCGGGCCTCCCCTAAAGAGATTCGACCGGCCGCGCGGGAGAGCGTGAGGGCAGGGCAACCGGCGCCTCACCACCGAAGGAGCAACCGCCCCGGAAACTCTCAGGTCAGCAGGACCGCGCAGGCTGGAACGGACACTCTGGAAAGCGTTCCGGCGACCCGAAACAGGGGCGGCTGGAACCACCGAAGGGGTAACTCCGTCATGTGATGGAGGAAAACTCTCAGGTTCCCGTGACAGAGGGGGCATGGCGAAAGGTGCGGCAGCCCGCCGCGCATCCGCCGTGCAACCGCGGGAGACTGACATGACCGAAACCGAACAGCTCGACGAAGACGCCGCAATCGAGGCAGCGACCGAGGTTCTGCCGCTCGACGCCTGGCATCGCGCCAAGGGCGGCCGGATGGTCGAATTCGCGGGCTACTGGATGCCGATCCAGTACGAAGGCATCATGGCCGAACATTTGTGGGTGCGCGAAAACGCCGGTCTGTTCGACGTCAGCCATATGGGGCAGTTGCTGCTCTCGCACGAAGGCGGCGACAAGGCGGCGCTCGACGCAGCGGTCGAGGCGCTGCTGCCGATCGACCTGTCGACGCTGCAGTTGGGTATGCAGCGCTATTCGCTGCTGCTTGCCGAGGATGGCGGCGTCCTTGACGATCTGATGGTCTCGCGTTGGCCCGAATATCTCTATCTGGTCGTCAACGGCGCCACCAAATGGGACGACATCGCGTATCTGCGCGAGCATCTGCCCGACGACATCGTGATCAATCATCTCGACGATCAGGCGCTGCTGGCGCTGCAGGGCCCCGGCGCCGAGGCGGCGCTGAGTCGCCACGTGACCGGCCAATGGCCGCTTTCGGCGCTGGTATTCATGCGCTTCGGCGCGTTTCAGATCGGCGGCGTATCAGCGACGATCAGCCGGTCGGGCTACACCGGCGAAGACGGGTTCGAGATTTCGGTCCCTGCCGAAGCCGCGGCGACGGTGGCCGATCTGCTGTGCGGCGAGCCGGAGGTGAAGCCTATCGGATTGGGCGCACGTGATAGTCTGCGGTTGGAGGCGGGATTGCCGCTCTATGGCCATGATCTCGATCCAGCGATCGACCCTGTCGAGGGCGACCTGTCCTTTGCGATCCAGAAACGGCGCCGCGGGGAAGGCGGTTTTCCCGGCGCGGCGCGCATCCTTGGGCATCTCGCCGACGGCAGCCCGCGCAAGCGCGTCGGCTTGCTGATCGATGGCAAAATGCCAGTGCGCGAGGGCGCCAAGCTGTTCGACGGCAACACCGAAATTGGCGTCGTGACGTCGGGCGGCTTCGCCCCTAGCGTCGGCGCGCCGATCGCCATGGGCTATGTGCCGCGCGACCATGCCGAGCCGGGCACCGCAATCGCCGCCGAAGTGCGCGGCAAGCGGGTGGCCTGCACCGTCGTCGCCATGCCTTTTGTCCCGCATAATTATGTTCGTAAAACAGGAGCTTGATCGATGCCGCGTTATTACACCGAAGAGCATGAGTGGATCGATGTCGACGGCGACGTCGCGACGGTCGGCATCACCGATTTCGCGCAGGGCCAGCTGGGCGACATCGTGTTCGTCGAGGTTCCCGATACCGGCGCCGAGCTCAGCCAGGGCGGCGACGCCGCGGTGGTCGAATCGGTGAAGGCGGCGAGCGACGTCTATGCCCCCGTCGATGGTACCGTGACTGAAGGCAACAGCCAGCTGGAGGAAGACCCGGCGCTGGTCAATTCGGACCCCGAAGGCGAAGGCTGGTTCTTCCGCCTGGCGCTGAGCGACAAAAGTCAGCTCGACGGGTTGATGGACGCCAAGGCCTACAAAGCCTTCTGCGACGCGCTTTAGCGATCGCACCCCTCTCTTCAGGGGAGGGGCTTTTTTGGAGACAATGCGATCGCCACGACCGCCGCCCTCGCCAATTGCCGCCTGATGGTGGCGACGCCCATCTACGAAGGCGCGCAGGGCACCTATGTCCGCGCGGCGCTGGCGCTGGCGCTGCGGGCGCAGGCGGCGGGCGTGTCGGTGCGCTTCGAATTCATCCTGTACCAGCCGTCGATCACTCGCGCCCGCAACATGCTGGCCGCGATGTTCCTGGCCAGCGAATGCACGCATCTGCTGTTCATCGATGCCGACATCGACTTTTCGGCCGATGATGTGTTTTCGTTGATCGAGGCGATGGCGGCGCACCCCGAATGCGGGGTGCTGGGCGGTGCTTATCCGCGGCGGATGACCAATTGGGCCAATGTCGCGCGCGCGGTCGAGTTAGGAATGGCGAAGCACAATCCCGGCGATCTCGCGCGCTATGCCGGCGATTTTGCGCTGCATTTCCTTCATCCCGACCAGAATTTCCGGATGACCGATCTGGTTGAGCTGACCCGGCTCGGCACCGCGATGATGTTGATCCGCCGCGAAGTGCTTGAAGGTATGGCGGCGGCGATGCCCGAGTTGGTGTTCCGCCCCGATCCAGCCGAGCGACAGGCGCATGGCGTTGGCGAGGTCGTTCCGGCCTTTTTCTGCCCCTATATCGAACCCGAAAGCCAGGCATTGCTGTCCGACGATTACGCCTTTTGCCGCCGCGTTTGCGATGCTGGTTACCGCATCTGGCTGGCGCCGTGGGTTCGCACCACCCACGCGGGACCAGCGATCTTTTCCGGCACCCTTGCCGACACCGTCCAGCTTTTTTCCCAAAATCCAGCTTCTTCTGCGGAGTAGTTCATGCGTTACCTCCCCCTTACGGCCGACGACCGCAGCGCGATGCTGGCGACGATCGGTGCAGCGACGATCGACGATCTGTTTGCCGATGTCCCTGTCAACGCGCGGCTCGACGGCCCGATCGCCGACCTACCGCTGCACGCCAGCGAGCTGTCGGTCGAGCGCCATATGGCGGCGCTGTCGCGGCGCAATCGCGCGGCGGGCGACGGTCCCTTCTTCCTTGGTGCGGGCGCCTACCGCCACCACGTCCCCGCCAGCGTTGACCATCTGATCCAGCGCGGCGAGTTTTTGACCGCCTATACCCCGTATCAGCCCGAAATCGCGCAGGGCACGCTCCAGATGCTGTTCGAATTCCAGTCGCAGGTCGCGCGGTTGCTCGGCACCGACGTCGCCAATGCGTCGATGTACGATGGATCGACCGCGTGCTGGGAGGCGATCGTGATGGCGCGGCGGATCACCAAGCGCGGCAAGGCGCTGTTGTCGACCGGCCTTCACCCGCATTATCGCAGCGTGGCGCGGACGATGGCGAAATATACCGGCGATATGCTCGTTGATGGCGATCCGAGCCTTGCGGCGGGGACCGATTGGGCGGAACTGGCCGACGCAATCGACAAGAACACCAGCTGCGTCGTCGTCCAATATCCCGACATCCTCGGCCGCATCGACGACATGACCATGCTCGCAACGGCTTGTCAGGCGGCGGGCGCGCTGCTGATCGCGGTGGTCACCGAACCCGTCGCGCTTGGCCTGATCAAGGCGCCGGGCGAAATGGGCGCCGACATTGTGGTCGGTGAGGGTCAGTCGCTCGGTGTCGGATTGCAATTCGGCGGGCCGTATGTCGGCCTGTTCGCCTGCAAGACCAAATATGTCCGCCAGATGCCGGGGCGCCTGTGCGGCGAAACGGTAGATGCCAATGGCAAGCGTGGCTTCGTGCTGACCCTCTCGACCCGCGAGCAGCATATCCGCCGCGAAAAGGCGACGAGCAATATCTGTACAAATTCAGGGCTCTGTGCTTTGGCCTTCAGTATTCACATGACCTTGCTTGGAGAGGCGGGGCTGCGGCAATTGGCGGCAATCAATCACGGCCGCGCCAAAGCGGCCGCGGCCGAACTGGCAAAGATCCCCGGCGTGTCGGTGATGAACGACGGCTATTTCAACGAATTCACCCTGCTGCTGCCGACCGAGGCCCGCCCCGTCGTCCACCAGCTGGCCGAAAAGGGCGTCCTGGGCGGTGTATCGCTCGGCCGCCTCTATCCCGACAACGCAGCGCTAGGGAACGGCCTCGTCGTCGCCGTCACCGAAACCGTGACCGAGGCGGACATTTCCGCCTTTGCCACGGCGCTGAAGGAGGTTCTGGCATGACCGCGCTCAACCCCGCCGGCTGGCGCCCCGAAATGACTGCTGCGGGCGGCGCCGACGACCGCGCCACCTTCACCGGCAACCGCGCGCTGATGCTGGAGGAAGCGCTGATCTTCGAAATCGGCTCGACCGCCACCACCGGCGTCGATTTCGACGAAGCCGCGCCCGCCGCCGATCTCAGCGGCCTCGCGCGCACCGCGCCGATCGGCCTGCCCGGGCTGAGCGAAGCCGAAACCGTGCGCCACTACACGCGCCTGTCGCGGCAGAATTACGCGATCGACCTCGGGCTGTTCCCGCTCGGCAGCTGCACGATGAAGCATAACCCGCGCCTCAATGAAAAGGTCGCGCGCATGTCCGGCTTCGCCGACGCGCACCCGCTGCAACCGCAGGAAACGGTGCAGGGCGCCTATGCGGTCATCCACGAACTCGCCGAATGGCTGATCACACTGACCGGCATGCACAGCGTCGCAATGTCGCCCAAGGCCGGCGCGCATGGCGAATTGTGCGGCATCCTCTGCATCAAGGCGGCGCTGGAAGCGCGCGGCGAAGATCGCCGTGTCATTCTGGTCCCCGAAAGCGCGCACGGCACCAACCCCGCGACCGCGGCCTTTGCGGGCTTTACCGTCGAGGATATTCCGGCAACCGAGGCGGGCCGCGTCAACCTCGAAGCGCTCAAGGCGCGCCTTGGCCCCGACGTCGCGGGGGTGATGATCACCAACCCCAACACCTGTGGGCTGTTCGAGCGCGACATGAAGGCGATTTCGGACGCGGTCCACGCCGCGGGCGGTTATGTCTATTGCGACGGCGCCAATTTCAACGCGATCGTCGGCCGGGTGCGCCCCGGCGACCTTGGCGTCGATGCGATGCATATCAACCTGCACAAAACCTTTTCGACCCCGCACGGCGGCGGCGGCCCCGGCTCGGGGCCGGTCGTTCTGTCCGAAGCCCTTGCGCCGTTCGCGCCGCTGCCCTTCGTCACTCCGCACGAGGGCGGCTTTCGGCTGATCGAAGAGGAAAGCGCAGGCGAGGATCATCCGCAGACCTTTGGCCGCATGACCGCCTTCCACGGCCAGATGGGCATGTTCACCCGCGCGCTGACCTATATCCTCAGCCACGGCGCCGACGGGCTGAAGCGGGTGGCCGAGGATGCGGTGCTCAACGCCAATTATGTTTTGCGCAGCCTGGAGGGCGTGCTCGACGCGCCGTTCGCCGCATCGGGGCCGTGCATGCACGAGGCGCTGTTCAGCGACAAAGGCCTCGCCGAGGGCTTCTCGACCCTCGACATCGCCAAGGGGCTGATCGATGAGGGTTATCATCCGATGACCGTCTATTTCCCGCTCGTCGTCCATGGCGCGATGCTCGTCGAGCCGACCGAGACCGAAAGCAAGGCGGCGCTCGACCAGTTCATCGGCGCACTGCGCAGCGTCGCGATGCGCGCCAAGAACGGTGACCCGGCACTGAAAACCGCCCCCCATTTCGCGCCGCGCGCCCGGCTGGACGAGACTGCGGCAGCACGCAAGCCGATCCTGGCGTGGAACGAACCCGCTGCGGCGCCCGGTGCGCCGTCGCTGAGCGAGATCGGCGGCAGTTGAACCACGACCGCAACCGCGCCACGCCGCGGGGTGACGTCGGTTGCCTCGCTGCCAGCGCGCTGTTCGCGGTCGTTTTCGCCGTCGTCTGGCTCGCCGCGATCACGCTCTATGGCCTGATCGTCGAGCAGTGGGAACTGGTCCGCGTTCGCCGCGAATTCAGCTACGACTGGGTGTTCCTTTACGCGCCGCTGATCGCGATCGGCTGCGGCACGGCATTGGTGTTCGTCGCCGCGCGGCGCTTCCCGGCGGCGCGGGTGACCATGCTGATCGTGGTGACCGGGTTGATCGCGTTGCTTGGCGGGCTATTGCTGTTCGGGCTGGGCGGACTGATCTAGCATTGCGTCAAGGCCGTCATTGCGCGCCGGGTGGGGGGAGACTGTAAATGACCTGGGATACGATATTTCTGCTCGCCAATTATTGGGCGTTTGCCAGCTGGATCGCGCTCGCCTTCCTGCCGCGCGGTCCGAAAATTCTTGCCGCAATCCTCTATGCCGGGGTGTTCCTGCTCTGCCTCGCCTATACGGTGATGATCGTCGGCTTTCTCAGCGGCGGCATCGATCCGGGTGGTCCCGGCGGCGGTGACTTCACGACGCTGGCGGGGGTGATGAAGCTGTTCGACAGCCCGGGCGGCGCGACCTTGGGGTGGGTCCATTATCTGGCGTTCGACCTGTTCACCGGCCTGTGGATCGCGCGTGACGCCGATCAAAAGGGCTTCAGCCGCGTCGTGCAATTCCCCTTCCTGTTCCTGACCCTGATGGTCGGCCCGGTGGGGCTGCTCGCGTGGCTGATCGTGCGGGAGCGCCGCGCGCGGGCGCAGGCCAAGGGCTGATGGGCTCCTCGCCGCCGTGGATGCCCGACGACGGCGGCAGCGACGACAGGCGTCACGCCCCAGCGACGCTGCGGAACCGTGATGCCATCGCGGCGGTACTCGCCGAATGGTTGCCTGCGACCGGGACGGTGCTGGAAGTCGCGAGCGGGTCGGGCGAGCATGTCGTCCATTTCGCCGCAACTTTCCCGGCGCTGCAATGGCAACCGAGCGATCCCGATCCGGCCGGGCTGGTCTCGATCGCCGCCTGGTGCGGTGAAGCGGGGCTGCCGAACATCGCGCCGCCGCTGGCGCTCGATGCGTCCGCTGACGGCTGGCCGATCGATCACGCCGACGCGATCCTGTGCATCAACATGGTGCATATCAGTCCGTGGGCGGCGACGCTGGGGTTGCTGGCGGGCGCGGCGCGGCTGCTACCGGGCGGGGCGCCGATGATCCTCTACGGCCCTTATATCGAGCCCGACGTGCCGACCGCGGACAGCAACATTGCTTTCGACGCCAGCCTTCGCGCACGCGATCCGGCGTGGGGGCTGCGTAACATCGATGACGTCAAGGTGGCAGCCGCTGCCGCGGGCCTGATCTTCGCCGAACGCCGCGCAATGCCTGCGAACAATCTTATGCTCCTCTTCCGCCGCACCTGACGTTGCTGACAGGGTTGTCGATAGGCGCTTTACCTGCCGCCCACAGCCGCTAGCCTTTCTCCAATTGCACGCAAAAGATGCGATTCGAGGAGAGAGAGTTCATGCCGCGCGACGTTTCGGATCTTTTCACATTCGACGAATTCCTGACCCATTGGGCCAGCGAGCGCGCCGACCGCGTCGCGCTGCGTGAGGAAGACCGTGTTTACACCTATGCCGAACTCGACGATGCGACCGCGAAAGTCGCCTCGGCGCTATTTGCCGCAGGGCTGCAAAAGGGCGATCGGATCGCGTGGATCGGCAAGAACAGCGATCTCTATTTCATCCTCTTCTACGGCGCCGCACGCGCCGGGATCGTCATGGCGCCGATCGGCTGGCGGCTGTCGCCGACCGAGTGGGCGTTCATCGTCAACGACACGCAGGCGAAGATGGTGTTCGCGGGGCCGGGATTCGAAAATCTGGCCGAGCAGCTGGCGGGCAAACTCGACCATGCCCCCACCATTGTCGGAGCGGCTGAGGCGCGGGTGATGATCGACGGCGCCGCGCGGACCGCCTTCGCCCCGTCGGGCACCGATGATGCGGTGCTCCAGCTCTACACCTCGGGCACTACCGGCAATCCGAAGGGCGCGGTGCTGTCGAACCGCAACCTGTTCGCGCTCCGCAAACATTCGAACGACCTCGACCTGCCCTACACCAAATGGGACGATGACGAGGCGGTGCTGGTCGCGATGCCGTGCGCGCATATCGGCGGCACCGGCCTTGGCATCATGGCGCTCGCCGCCGGGCTGCCTGGCATCATCCTGGCCGAATTCAACCCCGATGGGGTGTTCGACGCGGTCGAGCAGCATGGCGTGACGCGCTTTTTCATGGTCCCCGCGGCGCTGCAATTCCTGCTGATGCACCCGCGCTGCGCCACGGTCGATTACAGCCGCCTCAAATATATCCTCTACGGCGCCGCGCCGATCCCGCTCGAATTGCTGCGCCAGTGCATCCAGATGTTCGGGGCGCAGTTCATTCAGGCCTATGGCATGACCGAAACCACCGGCACCATCTCGATGCTGCCGCCCGAGGATCATGACCCGGCGGGCAATGCGCGGATGCGCTCGGCGGGCAAGCCGTTGCCGGGGGTCGAGATCAAGATCCTTGGCCCCGATGGCGGAGCGGTGCCGGTGGGTGAAGTGGGCGAGGTCGTCACCCGGTCGTCGAACAATATGCTGGGGTATTGGAACCTGCCCGATGCGACCGCCAAGACGGTCAGCGCCGATGGCTGGATCCGCACCGGCGACGCGGGCTATCTCGACGAGGATGGCTATCTGTTCATCCACGACCGGATGAAGGACATGATCATTTCGGGCGGCGAGAACATCTACCCCGCCGAGGTCGAAAGCGCGATCTTTGGCCACCCCGCGGTGCAGGAGGTCGCGGTGTTTGGCATCCCCGACGACAAATGGGGCGAAAGCGTGAAGGCGGTATGCGTCGCCAAGCCCGGGATGACGGTCGACGAGGCCGACATCATCGCTTGGGCACGCGAACGCATCGCCCCGTTCAAATGCCCGCGCAGCGTCGATGTAATCGATGCATTGCCAAGAAATGCCAGCGGCAAGATTTTGCGCAAGGATCTGCGCGCGCCATATTGGGCAGGGTATGCGCGGATGGTGAATTGAGCGGCGGTTGGCGACCGGGAGCGGACGTTCGCTGTTTTTTACTTCGTCATTCCCGCGAAAGCGGGAACCCAGGGCGTGCGTCGGCTGATCCCACCCTGGGTTCCCGCTTTCGCGGGAATGACGAGGGTGGGGAACGTCCGCTCCCCACCCCAAAGCAGACATCGCCTCCAAAAAGGCCTTTCCTACATTACCCGGCTGTGCCAGCCTTCATTTGGCGCCTTTATCTGGCGCAGAAAGAGGTCCAAATCGCGGCACGCACAAGGCTGAACTTTTCTGAACTTTGGACCATCTCGTGGTCCGCGTCGGCCCAATTCCCGATCAGGCCCGTCCCAGAGCCAGTCGAAGGCATCGCGATGAAGAACGCCGCGCCAGACTTGAGCCGCTAACCCCTCTGTCTCTCTCGCGCCCGCACAAACCCCTCGCGCGCCACGCACCGCGCCAGCCACGCCTTGGTGGCTTCGCCCAGCACATCGTCCGCCCCCAGCGTCGTTGCCAGAAACGCTGCATAGCCGATCGCGATATCGGCAATCGTGAACCGCCCCGCGACCAGCCATTCGCGCCCGTCGCTTAGCGTCGTCTCAATGCTCTTGGCGCGACCGCCAAAGAAGGCTTTGTAGTCCTCGACCGCCTGCGCCAGCCGCCGCTCCTCAGGCTCTACCCGCGTGTAACGGATCATGATCGCCAGCGGAAATGTCAGCGTCGCGTCACTGCGGTGCAGCCAGTTTCGATAATCCCAATAATCGCCCTCGTCGCGGCGCACCTCCAGCGGCGTTCCTTCGGCAATGCGTTCGCAGATCGCGGCCGATTCGGTCATCAGCCGCCCATCCTCGACCCAGCCGGGGATCGTCATCAGCGGGTTCACGGCGCGATAATCGGGCTCGAACGCGCGCGGCGGGAATTTCAGGACGCGCAGGTCGACATCGATCCCGGCCTCCTCGACCGCCCACAGACAGCGCAGCGAGCGGGCGTCGGGGCAGTGGTAGAGGATCGGTAACGTCATGCGGCAACCTCCTTGGGGCGGGCGATATGGCGGCGATGCTCGCGCCAGGCGATGAACAGGCCCGACGCGATGATCAGTGGCGCGCCGACCCAGGTCGTATCGGCGGGCAGGGTGCCGAAAAACCACCAGCCAGCAGCGATCGCCCACAGCAGGCTGGAATAATCCATCGGGATCACGACCGCGACCGGGGCGAGGCGCAGCGCGCCGGTCAGCGACATCTGGACGACCGCGCCGAGAAATCCGAGCGCGAGCAGCAGCAGCCATTCGCTGCCGCTGTGCGGGGTGAAAACAAAGGGCAGGGCGATGCCGAGGGGGATCATCGACAGCAGGCTGAACCAGAACACAATCGTCGCGGCGTTTTCGGTGCGGCCGAGGTCGCGCACGGCAATGGTGATCAGCGCGGTCATGATCGCCCCCGCCAGCGCGACTAGCGTGCCAAGGCCGTGCGCGCCGCCGAACCCGCCCGCAAAGCTCGTGAAGGGATCGAGCACGACCAGCACGCCGACAAAGCCGATGACCACCGCGCTCCACCTTTGCCATCCGGTCGCCTCGCCGAGCAGCAGCGCGGCAAAGATCACCGCAAAGATCGGCACCGACAGGCTGATCGTCGTCGCCTCGGCCATTGGTAGCAGGATCATGCCGCCGAAATTGCACGCCATGCCGGTCAACCCCATCAGCATCCGCCGGGTGTGGGCGCCTATGCGGTTGGTTTTCAGGGAGGCGAAGCCGCCGGTCGCCATCACCCACAGGAGCAGGAAGGGCAGGACCAGCGCCTGGCGCCAGAACAGGCTTTCGACGATGTGGATGCCCGACCGATCGACATATTTGACGACCACGAACATCAGCGACAGGCTGGCCATCGCCAGCAGCCGCAGCGCGATGCCGCCCAGATAGTTTTGCGGCGCGGCGGCCGAGGGGGCGGCGACAGATGTCATGCGAATTTGCGCATATCAGCACGGCCGGTGCGTGCAAGCCGCGATCCCTCTTGCCCCGCCTTGCCAATCGGGCTAGTGGCCCACTCCGGCCTAGGGGTATAGCTCAGTTGGTAGAGCATCGGTCTCCAAAACCGAGGGTCGTAGGTTCGAGTCCTACTGCCCCTGCCAGGCCGTCCCATAGCGTCCCACGGGATTTGAACACGTCCCACCGTCGGACGGTCGGATACATGCCGAAAAGCTCGCCTCTGAAACGCCCAGACCGTCTCACGACCTGTTGGTTGAGTATTCAGCGCTTACCCCAATCAAGCGGTTTGCAAGTGGGCGTGTTGGCAGGAGCGGAATTTTACCGACTCCAGCCGGCAATCTCTATTCGCGCTTGTCGCAAATTGGTGGGATATGCCGTTCATCGCGAGGGCTGATGGCTAAGGCCAACAGCGCTCGGCCGCCGGTTTGAATCCTGCGTCGTACGCCTGGCAATCTCGCGTTTCTCGGTCCGCGGTTTGGGTCAAGCTAGTCGTAGTTCGCTGCAAGTCATGTGACTGACGCCTCCGTCCGCTGTGCCGGAATATAGTGTCCGGACCGCGGATAAGGCTACGCCGAGCTCGGCGCAGCTATTGGAAGAGCCCCCATGTGCCGAAAGCCGTCGCCCTGCTGCTTGGGGTCGCGTCAACCGGCCGACGGCCGATGGAGTCGACCCGGTCGGGCACATTTCTTCATCCGCTGGGCAAATCGACAATGGTAGGCGCGGGGCCAAACGAAGTGATACGCTGGCGCCATGACCGACGATCCAGACAGCAGATTAGCCACCATCGAAAGCGGGACGATCCGCGGCCGCATCGACGGCTCGGTCGTGCGCTTTCTTGGTATTCCATATGCCGCCCCCCCACGGCGGTTCGAATTGCCGCAGCCGCCTGCCGACTGGGACGGCGTGCGCGACATGGATGAGCCGGGTCCGGCGGCACCGCACCGGATCAGGCCTTTTCCTGCGATCGACCCTTCGCCGCTCATCGGTCATGGCAGCGACGGCACCGACGGTGACTATCTCCGCCTCAACATCTGGGCGCCGCAAGATTCCAAGGCGGCGCCGGTCATGGTGTTTATCCACGGCGGCGGTTTTGTCGGCGGTTGCAAGGACGCGGTGGTTCATGACGGCACAGCCTTCGCTGCGTCGGGCGTCGTGTGCGTCGCCATCAACTATCGCATGGGCATCGATGGCTTCCTGCCGGTGCCGGGCGTGCCGACCAACCTCGGACTGCGCGACATGCTTTTCGCGCTGGCGTGGGTGCAGCGCAATATCGCGGCCTTCGGCGGCGATCCCGCAAATGTGACCGTGTTCGGCGAGAGCGCAGGGGCGATGGCGATAGCCGATCTGGTGACCTCGCCGCTGGCGACAGGCCTGTTCCACCGCGCGATCATCCAGAGCGGGCATGGTGCGATGGTGCGCGAGATCGGCGTTGCACAGCGGCTCGTCAGGAAACTCGCCAAAATCCTGCGCGTTACGCCTGACGCTGATGGCTTCCGCGGCCTGTCGCACGCCGCCGCGATGGACGCGATCGACAAGGTTGCGAAGCCTTGGGCCATAGACCTGCGCGATGGTCATGGGCGCGACCCGGTCTATGGGATCAGCCGCTTCATTCCGGTTTATGGCGACGACATATTGCCCGAAAAGCCTGTCGATGCGCTGCGCAAAGGTGCGGGCCGCGATGTGGACATTGTGATCGGTTCCAACGCCGAGGAGATGAACCTCTATTTCGTGCCGACGGGTGTGCGCCGCAAGATCGGGGGATTGCTGGCGCGCTGGCTGCTCGGGCGATCGCACCCGCAAGCAAAGGCGGTGCTGACGGCTTATGGTTACAAACAGCAGGGTGTGCGGCCGGGCGATGCGATGACGCGCGCGATGGACGATTTGGTGTTCCGCTGGCCCGCACGCCAATATGCCGCGGCGCATCAGGGCAGGACATGGATGTACGAGTTCGACTGGCGTTCGCCCGCCTGCGACGGCGACCTGGGGGCGTGCCACGGGATCGAGCTACCCTTCGTGTTCAAGACCTTGCCGAGCGTCACCGGGCCGCGGGGGCTGGCGGGGATGGACCCGCCGCAGGCGCTGGCTGAACATGTCCACCATCTGTGGGCGGGATTTGCGCGCGGCGGAGCGATGCCCTGGCCCGAGTTCGGCCCCGACCGGATGGTGTATCAGATGACGCGCGGCGAAGCCGTTCACGAACCGGCGATGCCCGCTGCCGCCTTCGTCCCCGAGTAAGCCGATGTATCTGGAGAGACTGCGCGTCGATGGGCGCACCGCCTTTGTCACGGGCGGCGCACGGGGGATCGGGCTTGCCGCGGCCGAGGCGCTCGCCGAAGCGGGCGCCCGGGTCACGATTGCCGACCGCGATGCTGCCGCGCTCGATCGCGCGATCGCCGGGCTGGCGGCCAAGGGCTATGCCGTGTTTGCCGCGCAACTCGACGTCACCGACAGCGCAGCGGTCGACGCCGCCGCCGCCGCGATGCTGGCCCGCGACGGCCACATTGACATCCTGATCAACAATGCCGGGATCGCGCGCAGCGAGACGGCGGCGGAGGACGTCGCCGACAATCATTGGCTGAACGTGCTCGATGTGAACTTGAACGGCAGCTTCTGGTGCGCGCGCGCCTTTGGACGGCATATGCTGGCGGCGGGGCGGGGGAGCATCGTCAATGTCGGGTCGATGTCGGGCATCATCGTCAACCGGCCGCAGCCGCAAAGCTATTATAACGCGTCAAAGGCCGCGGTGCATCAGCTGACCAAAAGCCTTGCCGCCGAATGGGCGGGGCGCGGCGTGCGGGTGAATGCGGTGGCGCCGACCTATATCGCGACGCCGCTCAACGCTTTTGCCGACAAGGAAGGCGAGATGTATCGCCGCTGGATCGACGGCACGCCGATGGCGCGGCTGGGCGAGCCCGAGGAGGTCGCGGCGGTGATCCTGTTCCTGGCGTCGGATATGGCGAGTTTGATGACCGGGAGCGTTGTGCTGGCTGACGGTGGCTATAGTTGCTGGTGACGTCTCCTCAATAACATCGTCATTGCGAGCGCAGCGAAGCAATCCAGAGTGCGCGTAAACCGCTCTGGATTGCTTCGCTGCGCTCGCAATGAAGAGACTTCGGGGGGCAACGTCAATTACGACACCCTGCAAATTCCGTCTGCCGATCGGCACAATCGACGACCTTTCATATAGGTTGAAAAGCTGTCAGATAGGTTCCGACGGGCGGCTCAGACCGCCGTATTTGGGGATGTCCGATGACCAAGCTGAATTTCGCCGTTTCCACCGCCGTGCTGGCGACCATGCTCGCTGCGACGCCCGCCCATGCGCAGGATGCCGCCGGTCCCGCCGCCGCCGAAGCGGACGATGAAGAAATCATCGTCGTCACCGCCCGCAAGCGCGACGAAACGCTGTCCGACGTGCCCATCGCGGTGACCGCGATCGACGGCGACACGTTGACCGCGCGCGGGATCAATTCGGTACGCGAGGCCGCGGTGCTGTCGCCGGGTCTCAACATCAACAGCGACGGTTCGGGCCGCGCCTTTGTCGCGATCCGCGGCGTCGGGGTGACGCTGGTGCAGTCGGTGCAGCCCGGTGTCGGCCTGTTCATTGATGGCATTTACCAGCCGAACACCGCCTATCTGAACAACCCGCTGCTTGATGTCGAACGCATCGAAGTGCTGCGCGGCCCCCAGGGGACCCTCTATGGCAAGAATACGCTGGGCGGCGCGATCAACGTCATCACCCGGCAGCCGAGCGATGTGTTCGAGGCGCGCGCCAATGCCAGCTATGCCGGCCCCGACAACAGCTGGCTGGTGTCGGGCGCGGTGAGCGGGCCGCTCGCTGGCGACGTGCTGGGCTTTCGGCTCGCGGCCTCGCATCGCCAGCAGGACGGCTTCCTGACCAACACGCTGCTGAACAAGGACGCCAACCGCTTCAACACCGATTCGATCAACGCGACGCTGCGCCTCACCCCGTCGGAAGGCTTTTCGCTGACCATCAAAGGCTATTATGACTGGGTCGACGGGGTGAACACGCCCTATTCGCGCGTCAGCGGGCCGACCGATTATCGGCGCGATGTCCAGTTCAATACGCTGAACGAGGTTTCTTACAAATATCGCGGTATCAACGCCCGCGCCGAAGCCGACCTGGGCGGCGGGTCGAAGTTGAGCGTCATCGGCGCCTATGACATGCGCAACAGCTTCATACCCGACAACGACGGCGATTTCGGCCCGACCAATACGGTGCGGACGGTCGGCCGCGACAGCTTGCGTACGATGACGTTGGAAACGCGGCTCGACAGCGAATGGACCGATCAGATTTCGACGCTCGTCGGGGTTTTCTATAGCAACGAGGCGACGCGCGCGAACGTCACCGACACGATCTCGCTGGTTCATCCGATCCTTGGCCCGGTCAGCATCGTGCGCAACACGGTGTCGAAGAATGTCGCCGACACCTATGCGGCGTTCGGCACCATGTTCTGGAAACCCAATTCCGATTGGGAAGTCGCACTAGGGCTGCGCTACGATCGCGAGGACCGGGTGTCGCGCAGTGCGATTTCGGGAGCCAACCTCCCGATCGCGAAACTAAAAGCGAGCGAGTGGCAGCCCAAGCTGACGGTGTCGCGCAAATGGAGCCCCGATCTGATGACCTATGTGTCGGTCGCGCGCGGCTATCGTGGCGGTGGTTTCAACGCGCCGACGGCGCCGACGCGGACCTACAACGGGGATTCTGCGTGGACATATGAGGCGGGCGCGAAATACGCCACACCGCGCCTGATGCTGTCAGGCGCCGTCTTCTACAATGACTATAAGGACTATATCGGGCTGAACTCGATCGCCCCCGCGGCGGGCGGCGGGCTGGTCACGGTCGATCTCAATACGGGCGACGTCGAAAGCTATGGCGTCGAACTCGAAGCGATGGTGCGGCCGGTGCCCGCCTGGACGGTGCGCGGCGGCTTTACCTACATGCACGCGCGGATCACCGACGACAGCGACTATGTGGGCACCACGGGGCGCCAGCTATCGTCCGACCGGCTGACGTTCCAGCCCGACTGGCTCGCCAATATTTCGACCGACTATCGGATCGAGATGGGCGGCGACGACGAAGTCGTGCTGAGCGCCGGGTTGTTCGGCAAGGGCAAGCGGTTGGCCGCGACGCTGAACCAGACGACGCCGACCTTCCTCGACAGCTATTGGCTGACCAACGCATCGATCGCCTATCGCACCGGTCCGGTCGAGATCGCGTTGTTCGCGAACAACCTGTTCAACACCGAATATTTCGAAAGCTATATCGAAAAAACGACACTGCAGCTCGCGGGCCTGCCGGCTTCCGACCTGGGTATCACGGGGGATCGCCGCCGTTATGGCGTACGCGCTAGCCTGAAGTTTTGACCATGGCGGGGACGACGGGGCATTCGGGGGAGCGCAAGCCGCTCCCCGCCAGCCTGGTGGGGGCGTTGGAGGCGCGGTTTGGGGACCGTTTCCAGCGGGGCGAAGCGGTGCTCGGGCAGCATGGATCGAGCGAGTCCCATTTCGCTCCCGTGCTGCCCGACGCCGTCGTCTTTGCCCATTCGACCGACGATGTCGTTGCGTTGGTCGAACTGTGTGCCGCCGCGGATATTCCGATTGTGCCGTTCGGCGCCGGGACGTCGATCGAGGGCAATGCGCTTGCGGTCCAAGGCGGCATTTCGCTCGACATGAGCCAGATGGATCAGGTCGTCGCGGTGAACGCCGAAGATTTCGACTGTGTCGTCCAGCCGGGCGTGCGGCGCGAAGAACTCAATGTCCATCTGCGCGATCAAGGGCTGTTCTTTCCGATCGATCCGGGCGCCAATGCGACGATCGGCGGCATGGCGTCGACCCGCGCATCGGGCACCAACGCGGTGCGTTATGGCACGATGAAGGATGCCGTGCTCAGCCTCGAAATCGTGACGCCGCAAGGCAAGGTGATCCGCACCGCGCGGCGGGCGCGCAAATCGGCGGCGGGCTATGATCTGACCCGGCTCTATGTCGGGTCCGAGGGGACGCTGGGCATCATCACCGAAGTGACGCTGCGGTTGCATCCGGTGCCCGATACCATATCGGCGGCGGTGTGCAGCTTTGACACGCTGGGCGGCGCGGTCGACACGGTGGTGCAGTCGATTCAGTGCGCGGTGCCGCTGGCGCGGGTGGAGATCCTCGACACCAAACAGATGATCGCGGTGAACCGTTGGTCCAAGCTAAATTATCCCGAGGCGCCGACTTTGTTTTTCGAGTTTCACGGCAGCGCTGCGAACGTGGCCGAACAGATTGAGACAGTGAAAGCGCTCGCCGAAGCCAATGGCGGCAGCGCGTTCGACTGGTCGAACTTGCCCGAGGAGCGAACGAAGCTGTGGCGCGCCCGGCATGAGGCCTATTATGCCGCGGTCAATATGCGCGCGGGCGCGATCGGGTGGGCGACTGACGTGTGTGTACCGATCAGCCGCCTTGCCGAATGTATTGCCGAAACGCATGTCGATCTCGACAAGTCGAGCGTTCCTGCGACGATCCTTGGCCATGTCGGCGACGGCAATTTTCACGTCATCTTCTCTATCGATCCGGGCGCCCCGGAAGAATTGGCAGAGGTCGAGGCGGTCAACGCGCGGATCGTCGAACGCGCGCTCGCGATGGACGGCACCTGCACGGGAGAGCACGGCATCGGCATCGGCAAGCAGGAATGGCTCGTGGCCGAGCTCGGCGATGCGGTCGAGCAGATGCGGCTGATCAAACGTGCGCTCGACCCGCAGAACCTGCTCAACCCCGGCAAGATTTTCACGCTGTGATGGCGACACAGGCCGAACCGCTGGCTTCACCCCACACGCGGCTGATGGCGCCCGCAACGCTCGTCCCGCTGCTGTTGCTCGCGCTGGTGACGACGATGGGCTTCACCGCGCTGGGCAGCTTTGGCACGATCCAGGAAAGCGCCAAGGCCGAACTGGGGCTGAGCGACGATGTACTGGCGCTGATACAGGGGCTTGGCGCTGCGGTGCCGATGGTGCTGTTTTCGATCCCGATCGGCATCTTGGTCGATCGGCGGAGCCGCGTGCGGCTGACGATCGGACTGGCGCTGCTCTGGACGCTCGGCACCTTGTTGACCGCTTTTGCACCGAGCGCGACGCTGCTGACCGCGGCGCGGATGCTCGTTGGCATCGGCGCGACGGGATCGCTCACCGCGGCGCTGTCGCTGTGTGCCGATTTCTGCGCGCCCGACCAGCGCGGCCGCGCGATGCTGATCGTCAACCTCGGCAAGGCGCTGGGGGTAGCGCTCGGCTTTGCGCTCACCGGCTGGCTGTTCGGATGGCTGACCGATTTTTCGGCGGTCGGCTGGCTGGCTGAGCTGGCGCCGTGGCGCGGCACGCATGTGCTGCTCGCGGCGATCAGCGCGCTGTGCCTGCTGCCATTGGTGTTGCTGCGCGAACCCGAACGCCGCGAGGTCGAGGTAAGTCCCGACGCGCCGTTCCGTGTCGTCGCCGCCGAACTTTGGGCGCGGCGCGCCTTTCTGGGGCCGTTGTTCGCGGGGCAGGTTGCCGTCGTGATGGCCGACGTTGCCGCGACGGTGTGGGTCGCGCCGGTGTTGTCGCGCGATTTCGGGCTTCAGCCACAACAATTCGCCAGTTGGGTGGGCGCACTGATGTTCGGCACCGGCGTCGCGGGTGCGGTGCTGGGCGGAATTTCGGCCGACATCGGGCAGCGTAGCCAGCGTCGCGGCGGATTGCTGCTGGGGGCGGTCGTCGCTGCGGGGATTGGGGTGCCTGCCGCGCTGTTTCCGCTGATGCCAAACATCGCCGGGCTGGCCATCGCGCTGGGCGTGATGTCAATGTGCGGTGCGGTGACCGGGCTGGTCGTGTCGGTTGCGCTGACCGTGCTGCTGCCCAACGAACTGCGCGGCCTGTGCATCGGCGCCTTCATCGCGATCGCCGGGCTGATCGGCTTTGGGCTGGCGCCGTGGATCGTGACGCAGGTAAGCGGATTGATGGGCGGCGAGGCGATGCTGGCCGAAGCGCTGGCGCTGGTCGGGGTGATCGTCAGCGCGTTGTCGTTCCTGGCTTTCCTGCTCGCGATGCGGCGCGCGCCGGAACCTATCATACAGCAATTGCCAAAGCTGTAAGATAGGTCTATAGCGGATGGCAAGGGAGTTTTGCGCCATGCCGACCAAACACAGCGTCATCGTCTCGACCGAAATGACGACGTTCGTCGGTCCGGGATCGTGTGATCGCCTGTTGCTGCCACCCGATGCGTTGCTGATCGGTTTCGGCGGCAGCGGCGAACCGGTGGTAAGCACCCTGGCGTTTCGCGAGCTGGAGAGTGAAGGCCATTTGCTGGTGTTTGCGGTGTCGCGCGGCGCATGCCGCCGCCTGTTTGGTGTGTTGCCCGAAGCGGGCGGGCGTTGGTATCTGCCATCCGATTTGCGCGCGTTGGGGCAGTCGATCGTGGCGCCCGAATGCGATGCGGCGGCGGCGGATACGCTGCGGCTGGCGCGTAGCATCGAAATGCTGTGCCAGCTGTTCGCGGCGTTAATCGCGGGCGATCTGGTGGCGGTCGACGGGCAGCCGGGGTTGACCGAAAGCGACATCGCGCGGATCGCCGCGGCGCGGCGGATCGTCGACACCCGTTGGGACGAAAAGCTGACGATCGACAATATAGCGCGCAGTTGCGGGATCAATCGCGACAAGCTGACCCGCGGCTTTCGCGAACTTTATCATTGCAGCGTCGGCGAGGCGCTGAGCGAGCGGCGGTTGCGGCAGGCGCGGACGTTGCTCGCGGCGAGCGACCTGCCGGTGGCCAGCATCGGTTATCGCTGCGGCTATCTGAATAACGCCAGCTTCACGCGCGCTTTCTCGCGGCGCTTCGGCATGGCGCCGACCGCGATGCGGCGGATGGGGGTCGCGGCATGAGCGGAATGATCGACCTTGGCCGCGGTTCGCTGGTCGACCGGGCGGTGGATGCGGTGCGCGACTATATTCGCGCCCATGACCTTAAGGTCGGCGACACGCTGCCGGGTGAGGGGAGCTTTGCGACCCAACTGGGCGTCAGCCGTCCGGTGATGCGCGAGGCGTTCGGTGCGCTCACCGCGCTGCGGCTCGTCGATGTTGGCAATGGCCGCAAGCCGCGCGTCGCGGCGATCGATGGCTCGGTGATGGCGGCGTCGATGGGGCACGCGGTCAACACGGCGCAGGTGTCGCTCGCCGATGTGTGGGAAGTACGCCGGACGTTGGAGCTGCGGACCGCCGAACTGGCCGCGATCCATCGCAGCGAGGAACAGGCGCAGGCGATCCTGACTGCCGCCCATGGGCTGTCGGTCGAGCATGACGAGGCGGCGCGCACGGCGGCGGACACGCGATTTCACCAGACGATCGCCGCTGCCAGCGGCAATCAGCTGTTTCTGCAGATTGTCCGTTCGTTCGAACAACTGATGGCGGTCGCCATCCCCCGCGCCTGGGCCGGGCGCACGACGCGCGAGGAGCGCGACGAGACACTGGCGCTGCACCGCGAGGTTGCCGAGGCGGTTGCCGCGCGCGACCCTCTGCGCGCGCGCGCCGCGATGGAAAGCCATTTCGACAATTCAATCGGTGAAATGCTCAAGGATCAATTTTGAACCGAGCGGTCGGCCGCATTACGCGGCGCCGCCATAAATTTTCAAAAATGCTTCGACGGCTGCCTCTACCCTTTGCCGCGTTGCCTTATCGCTGGGTGGAGCGCCAAAGCGGTGCTCGACGTCGCCGAAGCCCTTGCACATCGCCGCGAACTGCTCGGCTGCGAGCGTCGGATCGGGGATCACGAGCGCCCCGCTTGGCGCGATGGCCGCCAGGAAGGATGCCATCGTTGCCTTCATTCGCCGCGGGCCTGCATTCAGGAAGGCCAGGCCGATTTCAGGATTGCGTTCGGTTTCGGCGGCGATGCGGCGCTCGAACTGCACCATCTCGGGCCGCGACAGGAACGCCACCATGGCATGGCCGATATCGAGCAGCCGATCGCGCAGCGATGTCGACCCGTCCCCGTCGATCGAAAAATGGCTCCGCATCCGCTCGCATTCCCGTTCGATCGCGGCGGTGAACAAGCCCTGCTTGTCGGAAAAATGATTGTAGATGGTGACTTTCGACACGCCCGCCGCCGCGGCGATCTGTTCAATCGCCGCCGCGCCATAGCCCTGTTCGAAAAAGGCGTTGGTCGCCGCCGCCAAAATCGCTTCGCGCTTGGCAAGATCGGCAGGCCGACCAAGATTTTTTTTCGGCGCGATTGACAAACTATACGCTTCCGTTCATTTATACGGCACCGTTCAATAATGTTCGAAAACAGCAACGGTTGCAAGACTCGCCGAATAAAGGGCTCTCCCCCCGATGGTCTGGATCGCGATACGAATGCTGACCGGCGACGCGACCAAATTTTATGGTCTGTTGTTCGGCATTGCCTTTTCCACCCTGTTGATCACCCAGCAGCTGACGATCTTTGTCAACCTGATCGAACGCGGCGCCAGCGGCGTCTATAACGTCCCGTCGGCCGACGTGTGGGTGATGGATCCGGTCAGCCGGACGACCGACGTCCATCTGCCGATGCCCTCGACCGCGCTGGACCGGGTCCGGTCGGTGGCGGGCGTGGAATGGGCGGTCCCGCATTTGCGCGCCGCGGCGTCGGTACGCACCAAGGAAGGCGATCTGGAAGGCGTGTCGGTCATCGGCGTCGATGATGCGACTTTGATCGGCCTGCCGCGCCGGATGGCGTTGGGTGCGACCGATGTGCTCGAACGGCCCGACGCGGTGGTGATCGACGATGTGGGGACGGTGCGCTTTTTTCCGGTCGGCTATGATCCGGTCGGCGAACGGCTGGAGCTGAACGATCAGCGCGCCGTGATCATGGGGGTCGCCGACGCGATCCCCAGCTTTACGAGCCAGGTCACGCTTTACACCCGCTACAGCCGCGCGCTCAATTTTGTGCCCGGGACGCGCAACCGGCTGAGCTTTGTCCTCGTCGGCGCCGCGCCGGGCGTGGATGCCAAAACGCTGGCGACGCGGATTACGCAGGACACCGGGTTGCGCGCCCGCACCCGCGACGAGTTTGCCCGCGACGGGGTCGATTTCATCATCGAAAACACCGGCATCCCGCTTAACTTCGGGATCACCGTGCTGCTTGGCTTTGTTGTCGGCGTGGCGATCGTCGGCCTGACTTTCAGCCTGTTCATCCGCGACAATATCAAACAGTTCGGCGCGTTGAAGGCGATTGGCGTCAACAATGCCAAGATCCGGCGCATGGTGGCGGCGCAGGCGGCGATGGTCGGCCTGATCGGCTATGGCTTGGGGGTGCTGGGCACGGTGCTGTTTATCTGGGGCTTTTCCAGCAATCCGACCTTCAAGGGCTTTTACATTCCGTGGCAGGTGCCGCTGATCAGCCTGGTCGCGGTGACGCTGATCCTGGCGCTGACCGGATGGGTCGCGCTGCGCCGGGTGCTGAAGACCGAACCTGCAGCGGTGTTTCGATGATCGGCGCGGTCGAAGCCAAAAAAGCCACCGCTGTTACGGCGATTTCGACGCGCGGGGTAGCGCGCGACTTTACCGCCGGGCAGCAGACGATCCGGGTGCTGCATGGCATCGACCTCGATGTCCGCGCCGGTGAGCTGACCTATCTGGTCGGGGAATCGGGGTCGGGAAAGACGACGCTGATTTCGATCATGTGCGGCATCCTGTGGCCGACCGAGGGTGAGGTGCGGTTGTTCGGCACCGACATCTATAATCTCAGCGACCGCGACCTGGTGGATTTTCGCCTTCGCAACGTCGGTTTCATTTTCCAGCAATATAATCTGATCCCGGCGATCGATGCGGCGTCCAACGCCGCGGTGCCGCTGATCGCGCAGGGGATGGATCGCGGCGAGGCGCGCGCCCGCGCGATCGAATTGCTCGCCGCGCTCAACATCGCCGACCAGGCGGACAAACTGCCCAGCCAGTTGTCGGGTGGGCAACAGCAGCGCGTCGCCATCGCGCGCGCGCTGGTCCACCAACCGCGACTGGTGGTTTGTGACGAGCCGACGGCGGCGCTCGACGCCCGGTCGGGCCGCCGCGTGATGGATTTGCTGCGCGAGGTCGCGCTCGCCGACGATCGGTCGGTGATCATCGTCACCCACGACAACCGCATTTTCGACCTCGCCGACCGCATCCTCGTGCTCGAGGACGGCCGGATCACCCACGACGGCCGCGATATGCCCAAGGACCATTGACGCCATGACCCGACGCTTTGCCAACCTTAATGTCTCGCGCCAGATCCTGCCCGCCCTTGCTTTGCTCGGGTTGGTGATCGCGGTGATCTTTATCGCGACCGGGCTTCCCGACCGCGAGCTTGAACCGCCGCAGCAGACGCCGCCGCGCGCGACCGGGGCGCTGGCCAACAGCGCGCGGGTGGCGGGCGCCGGAGTGGTCGAACCGTCGAGCGAGATCGTCGATGTCGGCACCGCGCTGTCGGGGCTGGTGATGGCGTTGAATGTTCAGCCCGGCGTCTATGTTGCAAAGGGCGATCTGCTGTTCACCGTCGACGACCGCGCGGTGCGGGCCCGGTTGCGCGAGGCCGAGGCCGCGATCGGCGAAGCGCGTGCCGCGATTGGCGAAGCCGAAGCGGCGCGTGTGACCGCGCACCGCCAGTTGGCGCTCTATCGCCAGGTCGATGATGCCGAGGCGGTCAGCCGCACCGAAGTGGTGCGCGCCGAGGGTGACGCGGCAGCGGCGGGCAGCCGTCTGGCGCTGGCGCGGGCGCGGCTCAATGCTGCGACGGCGGCGGCGGGCAGCGCGCGCACCGAATTGGCGCGGCTAGCCGTGCGCGCGCCGATTGCGGGCGAGATTCTGGCGGTCAACATCCGGCCGGGCGAATATGTTCAGGCGGGTGCGCCGCAGGGCAGCAGCGCCGAGCCCTATATCCGGATGGGCGAAACGCGCCCGCTGCACGTCCGCATCGACATCGACGAGGACCAGGTCGCCGATGTCGCGCTGGGGGCCAATGCGGTCGTGTCGCCGCGCGGCGCCGCCGAACGCCAGGTGGCGGCGACCTTTGTCCGGGCCGAACCGTTGGTGGTTCCCAAACGCTCGCTGACCAACAGCGCCGCCGAGCGCGTCGATGTGCGCGTGATGCAGGTCATCTATGCCTTGCCGGGCGGAACCGACCTGTTCCGTCCCGGGCAGCAGGTCGACGCGTTCATTCCCGCCAAGGCACCCGCGGAGGCGAAGCGGTGATGCGCAGGCCGCCTTTGTTTCTTGCGGCGATGCTTTTGGCCGGGTGCGCTGCCGGTCCGGCGCCGCAGGTCGACACTCCGCCGCCGATCCTGCCCGCAACCTTCGCCTATGTGCCGGATGCGGCGCAGGCGGGGTCGCTGGCGGCCTTGCTGCCGAGTGAAGACCCCGCGTTCGTCGCCCTTCAAACGGCCGCTATTGCCGATGCGCCGTCGCTCGGCGAGGCGGCGGCGCGGATCGAGCGTGCCCGCGCTGCCGCCCGACGCGCCCGCGCCGAACGCGCGCCGCAATTTGACGCGTCGGGCTCGGTCGAGACGAGCCGCAGCAATCCCGGCAGCATCGGCGCCAGCCTGCCGCCCGGCATATCGATCGACCCTGACCAGACGACCTATGGCGCGTCGGTCAGTGCGCGCTGGGATCCCGACATCTTTGGTCGTTTGCGGTCCGAACAGCGCGCCGCGTCGTTGCGGCTCGACGCCGCCACCGCCGACGCCGACGCGGTCCGCATCGCCCTGATTGCCGAGCTCGCGTCGCTGGTCGTCGATTGGCGCAGCCTGGATGCGCGCGCGGCGTCGTTGCAGAGCGATCTGGCGGCGGCCGAGCGATTGGTGACGCTGGCCGCGGCCAGGGCGACGGCCGGGCTGGCGCCCGGCGCCGACCGGGTGCGTGCCGAAAGCGTCGCGAGTGCGTCGCGGAGCCGCCTCGCGGCGCTCGGTAGCGAACGGGCGACGATCATTGGGCAATTGGTGAGCCTGACGGCACGCGATGCCGCCTGGGTCGAAGCCCTGCTGGTCATGCCCGGCATGGCGCAGCCATTGCCGTCGGCGCCTGCCGCCCTGCCGTCCGACTTGCTCGTTCGCCGCCCCGATGTCGTTGCCGCTGCGGCGCGACTTGCCGCGACCGACGCCGATCTTGCCGCGACCGCAGCGCGGCGGTTTCCGCGGCTTACGCTGTCCGGCAGCCTGGGCCTGCTGGCGTTCAGTCCCGGTCAGCTGTTCGATAGCGATTCGGTCATCGGTTCGCTCGCCGCCGCGATTGCTGGCCCGCTCTTTGACTTTGGTCGCATCTCGGCCGAAATCGACGGCGCCGCGGCGGACAAGACGCTGGCGTTTCACCAATATCGATCGGCGGTGTTCGACGCGCTGGGCGATGCGGAGTCGGGATACCGGCTGATCGCCGCCGCCGACGCGCGCGCCGCGGCTGCGACGCAGGAAGCCGCCCTATTGGCGCGAAGCGACGCTTTGACCGCAAGCCGATTTCGCGCCGGGCTGGCCGATCTGGCGACCGTGCTCGAGGTGCGGCGTCAGGCCGATGGTGCGGGGGAACGTGCGGCGACGGCGGTCGGTGAGGCGCGGCGCGCCCGGCTGCTGCTATGGCTGGCGCTGGGGGGGTAGCGGCGCCCTATCGCGCCCCATCGGTCTTTGCCGTGGATTGCCAATTTATCTGTCGGGCGCTAGTGCAGGCGCGCGGCAACGTCCGCTCCGCGCAGCGCGCGGGCTTCAAGTCCGGGACGGCCCGGCAGCCTTGAAAAGGAGGCTGTCATGGCCTGGATCTATCTCGCAATTGCTGGCGCCCTCGAAATCGTCTGGGCGTTTTCGATGAAACAATCGGACGGCTTTACCCGGCTTGGCCCTTCGCTGGTCACGCTCGTCGCCGCGTTCGCCAGTTTTGCGCTGCTCGCGCTGTCGATGAAATCGCTGCCGCTCGGCACGGCTTACACGATCTGGACCGGCATCGGCGCCGTCGGCGCGTTCGTCGTCGGCATCGCGGTGCTGGGCGAACAGGCAAGTGCGATGCGGATCATCGCCGCGTTGCTGATCGTCAGCGGGTTGGTGCTGATGAAAATATCGTCACCGGGCTGATCGTCCGAACGTCGTGATCGTCGGCCAGTCACCGCCGGTTTCGACCTGCGCGTCGATGCCGTAAACGGCGCGCAGCCGTTCGGTGGTCAGCACTTCGGCAGGGGTGCCGTCGGCAACGATCCGCCCGGCATCGATCAGCAACAGGCGGTCGCAATAGCGCGCTGCGAGCGTGAGGTCGTGGAGCACCGCGATCACCAGCGCGCCGCCCGCCGCTTCGGCGCGCAGCATGTCCATAACGTCAATCTGATGCCCGGGATCGAGGCTGGCGAGCGGCTCGTCGGCGATCAGCGCCGCCGCCTCGACCGCCAGCGCGCGGGCGAACAAGACGCGGGCGCGTTCGCCGCCCGACAATTCGGTCGCGATCCGGTCGCGCAGGTCCAGCACGTCGGCGCGTTCCATCGCGCGTTCGATCGCGGCAGTGTCAGCGGCGCCGATCCTCGACATCGGCGCGAGGTGGGGCAGGCGGCCAAGGCCGACGAGCCGCTCGACAGTCAGCGGCCAGTGCAGCAGCTGCGCCTGCGGCACATAGGCGATGCGCCGCGCCAGATCGGGGCGCGGCACTGCGGCCGCATCGGTGCCATCGATCAGAATGCGTCCGGTTGCCGGAACCAGTGCGAGCATCGCACGCGCCAACGTTGATTTACCCGCGCCATTCGGCCCGACGATACCCGTCAGCGTGCCGGGGCCGAACGCCGCGCTGACGTCGTGGACGACCCGGCGGCGGCCGAGCGTGACGCCGACCTGGTTGAGAACGATGCTCACCATAGCCGCCGCTCCCGCATCAAATGGAGCAGGAAGACCGGCACGCCGAGGAAGGCGGTGACGACGCCGAGTTTCAGTTCGTTCGTCGTCGGGATGATGCGAACGCCCAGGTCGGCGAGGGTCAGCAGCGCCGCGCCGCCGATCGCCGATGGCAGCAGGATCGCCGACGGGCTGCGATCGGTCAGCGGGCGAATGAGGTGCGGGACGATCAGGCCGACGAAACCGATGGCGCCGGCCACGGCTACCGCGCCGCCGACCCCGATCGCGGTGCCGACGAGCAGCCGCAGGCGGGTGCGTTTGAGGTCGGTGCCCAGCGCCTGCGCCGCATCCTCGCCGAGCGTCAGCGCGTCAAGCGCGCGGCCGTTCCACAGCAGCATGGCGGTGCCGATGGCGATGCAGGGCAGCGCGATCCAGACATGGTCGAACGAGCGGTTCTCCAGGCTGCCGAGCAGCCAGGTCATGATCTCCATCGCCGCGAACGGATTGGGTGACAGGTTGAGCGCGAGGCTGGTCCCCGCCACCGCCAGCGTCCCGACCGCGATCCCGGCAAGGATCAGGGTCAGCGGGCTTTCGGCCTTGCCCGCCAGCACGACCAGCAGGGCGAGCGATAGCAACGCACCGCCGGTTGCCAGCAGGGGCAGGACCACGGGATGGATTTCGGCTAGCCCGAAATAGATCGCGGCGACACCGCCGAGCGCCGCGGCGTTCGACGTGCCGAGCACCGACGGTTCGGCCAGCGGATTGCGGAGGTAGCCCTGCAAAGCGGCTCCCGCGAGCCCGAGCATCGCGCCGACCGCGAGCGCAAGCAGGGTGCGCGGGAGGCGGAGGTCGAACAGGATGATCGACGCCACCTTGTCGCCGTCGCCGGTGGCAGCGGCGATCAGACGCGCTACCGACAGGTCGACCGCGCCGAACAGCAGCGACGCGATCGCCGCGACGAGGGTCAGCGCCGTCAGCGCAGCGATCAACGTCCAGCGGGGGAGGGCGAAGCGGGTCATGCGCCGTTGCCGTCCAGCTTCGCGATTTGCGCCGTCAGGCTGCGCGCGGCTTGCGTATAGGCGGGGCTACCGCACACCGTCCACGCCTGCGGCACGCTGATCCGCGGAATGTTTTTCAACGCGGGGTGGTGCAGCATTTCGCTCCCCTGATCGATCACTGTGTCGGTCGCGCTTTCGACGATCAGGAAATCAGGCTGCGCGGCGGCCATCTCTTCGATGCTCAGTTGCGACAACGGCGGCTTGCCGAGCTTGCCGGCAAGATTCACCAGCCCGACGCGCGTCATCAACTCGTCGATCAGCGTGCCGGTGCCGGTCATATAGCCGCGCCGCTGATAATAGGCTGCGACGCGGCCCTTGCCCGGTTTGGGCAGCCCGACCAGTTCGCGCTGCATCCGGGCGATCAGCGCGTCGCCGCGCGCCGGATGGCCGACGGCGACGGCGGTCTGCCGGATCGAGGTGTAGATTTCGTCGAGGCTGTTCGCGGTATCGAGGTCGAGCAGCGGATAATCGGGCTGCGGCAAGGCGGCCAGCGCCGCGCTGCGGCTGGCGGGCATGCCGATGATCAGGTCGGGTTCGATCGCCAATATCTGCTCGGCGGAATTGCTGAGCAGCGGCAGCCCCGTCGCGGCCGCCGCCTCGCCCGACATTTCGCGGTCAGTGGCATTTTTGGTCAGCCCGGCAATCTGGCCGCGGTCGGCGAGCGCGAGCACCAATTGGTCAGCGCACAGGTTGATCGACACAATGCGCTGCGGCACTGCGGGTGCCTTTGCCGCCGGGGCAGGGGAAGCGGCCCAGAGCAGCGCCGCGCCGCCCAGCAGGCCTGTCGCCGCCAAGAGGCCGCGCCGCTGCATCAAAACTCGATCCCTCGCTGCGCCTTCACATTCTGCTCGCGGAACGGATGCTTCACCTGCGTCATTTCGGTGACCAGATCGGCGGCGTCGATCAGCGATTGTGGGGCGTTGCGGCCGGTGATGATGACATGCGTCATATGGGGTTTGACCGCGAGCGTCGCCAGCACCTCGTCCACCGGAAGATAGTCGTAGCGCAGCACGATATTGAGCTCGTCGGCGATCACCATCGCATAGGACGGATCGGCGATCATCCGTTTGACCTCGTCCCACGCGGCGCGGGTGACCGTGATGTCGCGCGCGCGGTCCTGCGTGTCCCAGGTAAAGCCTTCGCCCATCGGTTTGAATTCGATCAGGTCGGGAAAGCGGTCGAACACCGCTTTCTCGCCCGTCGTCATCGCCCCTTTGACGAATTGCACCACGCCGACCTTCATATCGTGACCGATAGCGCGGATCGCCATGCCCAGCGCCGCCGATGTCTTGCCCTTGCCGGGGCCGTTATGGACGATAACCAATCCTTTTTCGACCGTCTTCGCCGCGACCTTCTTGTTCTGCGCCGCCTGGATCTTCTTCATCCTGGCATTATGCTCGGCGTCGGTGCGCGGCTTCATCAGAATCGCGCCCGCACGCCGCCATAGGCCGCGCGGCCGTAGGTGCCATAGCCCGACGCGGTGGCATAATCGGCGTCGAACAGATTATCGACGCGGCCATAAAGCTCGATCCGATCGGTGACCGCAAGGGACGCGCGCACGCCCGCAAGGGCATAGCCATCGAGCCGCACGCTGTTCGCCGCATTGTCGAAACTGTCGCCGACCATCGTGATCGTCGCGCCGGTCGACAGGCCGAACGACCAGTCATAATCCGCCGACACGCTGATCGCGTGCGCGGCGCGGCGGGGCAGGCGCTTGCCGTCGAACGCCGGGCGTCCCGAGCGGTCGCGGGCATCGATATAGCTGTAGGATGCGGTGACATTGACCGCGTCGACCGGCCGCAGCGCCAGCGTCGCCTCGATACCTTTGGCGCGAGTGCGGTCGATATTGCCATAGGTGAAGGTCGCATTGTCGAAATTGATCTGGTCGGTGGTGTTGCGCAGGAAGGCGGTGAGCGACACCAGCGCGCGGCCATCGGCGAGGTTCTGATCGATGCCGATGTCATAGCTTTTCGACCGTTCGGGGCGCAGCGCGGCATTGCCGCTGAACGCATCGTAAAGCTGATAGAGTGAGGGCGCCTTGAAGCCTTCGCCATAGCTCAGCCGGACATTGGTCGCGCCATCGTTGGGCGTGTAGTTGGCGTTGGCGCCCAGCGTCGTGGCACCGCCGAACTGGTTGTGGTCGTCGTGGCGCACCCCGCCGGTCAGCGACAGACCGGTAAACGGCTGGACGATGCCCAGCGCATAGACGCTGTCGATATTGGCGCGCTGGCTGTCGGTCGAACCAAAGCCGAAGAAATCATAATCGGGGCGCTCATGCTCATAGCCGAAGATCAGCTTCGCACTGTCGCTCGGGGCAACGACACCCTGATATTCGAAGCGCAGGTTGGTGCCCGAATAGCCGTAATCGGGGGCGGTTCCGCGGACAAAATAATAATCGCGGTCGTTGCGTAACCAGGTCACCGCCGCGCGGCTGGTAAAGCGGCCGTCGAACAGGGCGAGGTTCAGCCCCGCATAGCCGACATATTGGTCGAGCTTGGCGACATCGGCGCTATCGGCGGGCGCGCCGAAGAAGCTATCATAAGCGAGGTCGGCAGTGATGTAATAGCCGCGCAGGTCGAGGCTGAGTGCGTCGCTGAACGCGACCTTCAGCCGCGCGTTGCCGGCGAAATTCTTGTACCCATCCTTCTCGGTGCCGACCGCGGCCGACGAGATGCCGTCAGTGCGGAAATAGGCGCCGCCGATGCCGCCAGACACGCGCCCGGCGGTGCCCGATACATCGGCCTTGGCAGTGAGGGTGTCGCTATAGCCATAGTCGGCCGAAGCGTTCGCGGCAAAACCCTCGGCGGGTGTCGCGGTCATCAGGCTGACCACGCCGCCGATCGCCTGGCTGCCATGCACGACCGAGTTCGAACCGCGCAGCACCTCGATCCGGTCGATGTTGCCAGTCAGCAGATGGCCGAAATCATAACCGTCGCCGATGCCGCTGGGGTCGTTGACCTTCACGCCGTCGATCAGCACCAATGTCTGGGTCGTTTCGGCGCCGCGCAGCGAGATGCCCGCCACCGATCCGGCGCCGCCGGTGCGGTTGAAGCGGACGCCGGGGGTGGTGGCGAGCAGATCGACGACATCGACCGACTGGCGCCGTTCGATCGTATCGGCATCGATGATGGTGATCGCCTGCCCGACCTCGTCGCGCGGTTGTTCGATGCCCGACGCGGTGACGACGATATCGTCGGCGGTTTGGGCAAAAGCCGGCGTCGCTACAGCAAATGCCAACAAGGAAATGGTCGCAAATTTGAACATGGGAAACCCCCGCACGCCGGCAACGAAGGCGGAGCCTGCCGAAACGCGCGCGCGATCGACCCATGCTGGCGTCGCAAGTGGCGTTTATGCCTGCAACCCCGGCACCGAAGCGGCTCCAGCCGCTTGGTCGTCGCTCGACGGAAGTGTCCGTGCCGCGGCCTTTCCCTGGGCCTTGGCAGTGAGCGACCCACGCCGGCAGGTCTCCTGGCTCGCGGGTCAGGGCTTGATGCACGCCTTCCCAGGTCACCCCAGTGGCTGTCCGGATCAGATCCGGACGGTGCATCGCGCTCGCCGCTTACAGTTGCAGGGACAGCCTCGGCTTCGGGGGTTCGGCAAGAACCCCATCACCGCGTTCCCATTTTAAGCCCTTTCGGGCACCGGCGCGATCTGTGCGGGGCGAACCCCGCACGCGCCGCCCATAGCGGAATGGCGGGCGGGCGCAATCGGCTTTATTGGCGCTGGACGATCATCGCGGCGCCGACGCCCATCGCGCCGGTCAGCACGACCAGGCCATATTTGCCGCCGCACGCATCGAGTGCGTCGAGCAGGGTCGAGGTCAGGATCGCGCCGCTCGCGCCCATCGGATGCCCCTTGGCCAGATGCCCGCCGCTCACATTGACCCGCACCGGGTCGGCGTCGCGGTCGCGCAGGAATTTGGCGATCGTGACGGCAAAGGCCTCCATGAATTCGATCCGGTCCATATCGGCGAGGGTCAAACCGGCGCTTGCGAGCACCTTGTCCATCGCGATGAAACCCGCAGTCAGCGACGCGGCGGGGTCGCCGCCGCTTTCGGCAAAGGCGACGACGCGCGCGCGCGGCGCGGTGCCAAGCCCAGCGCTGCCGATCAGCGCGAGGGCTGCGCCGTCGCAGATCGGCGGCGCGTGCGCGATGCTGTGGAGCGGCTCGAACGTCTCGCCCGCAAGCGCGTCGGAATATTGCTGCTGCAATTTGCCAAAGGCAGGCGGCGCGGCGGCGAGCGATTCCGCGGTGGTTTGCGGGCGGATGCACTCCTCGCCGGTCAGCGGGCCGGTGGCGATGCGGGAGTATTGGAGTGCGGGGTCGGTGTCGGTCTGACCGGCTTTTTGTTGCGAGGCGAGGGCCACGGCATCAAGGTCGGGGCGGGTGATGCCCTCGGCGTTCGCGAGCCGGTCGGCGGCGAGGACGGGCGGCACAAAGCGCGCCCGCGGCGGCAAGCTGTCGTCGGTGTAGAAAGCGGCGCCGTCGCTCAGGAATGGCGTCGCGCTCATCGACTCGACGCCGCCCGCGAGGATGCAATTGGCTTCGCCGCTCGCGACTTTCGCGACCGCCTGGCCGATCGCCGACAGGCCCGATGCGCAATAATTGTTGATGCTGTGAGCGGCGGTCGTGTCGGGCAGGCCCGCGTGGAGCTTCGCGAGCATCGCGATGTGCCCGCCTTGCGCGCCGCTCTGCGTCACGCAGCCGAGGATCAGCGCCTCGGGCACAAAATCGCCGCAGCGTGCGGCGAGCGCCGCCGCCTGCTGGCGGACCAGTTCCTGCGGGGTCAGTCCGGCTAGCCCGCCATCGGGGCGCGCCTTGCCGCGCGGGGTTCGCACGGCGTCGTAGAGAAAGACGTCCAACCGATCAGACGCCGACGACGAAACTGACCGCGGTCGTCGCGCTGCCGCCGACGTTGAAGGTCGCAAAATTGCGCGCGCCCCCGACCTGATAATCGCCCGCGTTGCCGGTGACCTGCCGCCAGCCGTCGAGCAGCATGCGGACGCCGGTGGCACCGACGGGATGCCCCAGCCCGATCAGCCCGCCTGACGGGTTGACCGGCAGCTTGCCGCCGAGCGCGATCGTGCCGTCCTCGACCGCGCGCCAGCTTTCGCCGGGTTTGGTGATGCCGAAATGGTCGATCGCCATATATTCGGTGATCGAGAAGCAATCATGCACCTCGACCCCGTCGCAAGCATAGATGTCGGGCATCTCGGCGCGGCGGAGCGCGTCCATCATCGTTTTGTGGACGCTGGGGAAAACATAATCGCCGCCGCGGCTGTCCGCGACCTTGGTGGAATAAAGCAGCGGCGCGGTGGCATGGCCCCAGCCCTTGATGCGCGGGATACTTTCGATTGGAATGCCGCGGCGCTTCGCATAGGCTTCGGCGACCTCGCGCGAGGCGAGGAAGATCGCGGCGGCGCCATCGGTGACCTGCCCGCAATCGGACTTGCGAAGCGATCCCTCGATCAGCGGATTGACCTCGTCATTCTCGCCCAGATGGTCGTCGGTGACCGCCCAGCCGCGCGTCTGCGAGTTCGGGTTCTTCTTGGCATTGGCGAAATTGTTCGCCGAAATGCCGCGCAGATGCGCGCGATCGAGACCGAAGCGTTCCTCATATTCCTCGGCAACGCGCGCGAACATCCACGGCCACAGGTAGCGCGCTTCCTGCGCCTCACGGCCCGCCCACGCGGCGGCGCCGAGATATTCGGCGGCGCGCTGGCCGGGGACGTTGCGCATCAGTTCAATCCCGAGCACGAGGGCGAGGCCATAGCGTTCGGCCTCGATCTCGGCGGCGGCGGCGAGGATCGCGATGCTGCCCGACGCGCAGGCGGCTTCATGCCGCGACGCGGGGATGCCCGCGAGATCGGGGTGGACATGGCCGAAGAAGCCGCCGAGCTGGCCCTGGCCCGCGAAAAGCTCACCGACGAAATTGCCAACGTGGGCGGTCTCGACTTGCTTGGGCTCGATGCCAGTCGCCACAAAGGCGGCTTCCGCAACGTCGCGGAACAGCTCGAACAACCCGCCACCCTCGCGTTCCATGTTGCGGGCAAAGTCGGTCTGCGCGCCGCCGAGGATGAAGACGTCTTTCGCCATGTCAGGCTTCCTTTTCCAATGTGGCGATCGCCTGCTCGCGCACTTCACTGCGCATCACCTTGTTGGTGACGTTGCGCGGCAAGGCGGCGAAGCGGAACAGGCGTTCGGGCAGTTTGAAAACTGCGAGGTCGTGTCTGCGCAGATAGTCGGTGACTTCGCCGATCCCGACATCGTCGGCGCCGCGTGGCACATAGGCCAGGCCGATGCGCTCGCCCATCGTCGGATCGGGCAGCGAGAAAACGCAGGCCTCGGCGAGCAAAGGATGCCCGCCGAGCAGCTGGTCGATTTCCTCGGGTGAAATATTCACCCCGCCGCGGATGATCAGATCCTTGCAGCGCCCAACGAAGCGGTAGAAGTCGCCGCCCCCGGCGATCTCGAACAGGTCGCCGGTGCGGAACCAGCCGTCGTCGGTGAAGGCTTCGGCGGTTCGCTCCGGGGCGTTGTGATAGCCCTCGAACAATGTCGGTCCCCGAATCTGGAGTTCGCCCGACACGCCGTCCGCCTCGATCGGCTCGCCGCCGCCGGGCGAGACGAGGCGGCTTTCGATATTGGGGGCGCGGCCTTCGCCATAGGGGCGCTGATAGGTGCCGCGCCGCGGAAACAGGCTCGCGCGCTTGTCGGGGTCAGGCATGTCGCCCTCGCCGGTGATGAAGCTCATCCCCTCGTTCGACCCGAACACGTTGACGATGATGATGCCAAGCTTTTCCTGGAATCCGCGCACCATTGCGGGCGCGAGCGGCGCCGAACCCGATGCGATCACGCGCAGGCTCGACAGATCGACCGAGGCGAGCAGCGCCTCGTTCTGGAGCAGCATGTTGAGCACCGCGGGCGGGGCAATCGTCAGGCTAGGCCGTTCGGTCGCGATCTGTTTCAGATAGACGCCGGGATCGAAGGGATGGTGCAGCACCATCGTCCCGGCGCTGGTCAGCCAGCACATGGTGATCCCGCCGATGCTCGCCATGTTGATCAGCGGGAAGGGGTTGAGCAGGACGTCGCCCGGCCCGACCTTCATGGCCTCGTAACCCGCGCCCGCGACGGCGATCCAATGATTGTGGCTGCGCGGCACGCCCTTGGGAACGCCGGTGGTGCCCGAGGTCCAGCAGATGGTGAAGATGTCGTCGGCATCGACCGGGTTGGCGGCGACGTGGACGGCGAGGGCGTCGGCATTGCCTTCGGCGGCCGAGAGATCGAGCGCATTGGCAGGAGCATGGGGGCCGAAGGTCATCAGCGCGATGCCACCCAGCAGCGGCGCCGCCACGCCAAAATGGTCGCAACCTTTGACCTGCGTCGCGCAGACGAAGGCTTTGGGCGCAACAACGCCGATCATGCCCTTCAATTCGTGGCTGCGATATTGCACCGCCGCCGGGCTGACGATCGCACCGATCTTCGCCGCCGCGAAATAGAGCGCAACGAATTCGCTGATGTTGGGTAGCTGGACGAGCAGCACATCGTCCTTGCCGATCCCAGCGGTGACAAGCGCACCCGCGAGCCGGTCGATCTCCGCCGCCAGTTCGGCATAGGTCATTCGCTGTGGCTCGCCGAATGCGAAGTCTGCGCGGTTCGGCGCATCGACCAGTGCGAGCCGATCGGAATGCGCTGCTGCATTGGCCGCGAACAGGTCGGCGAAGGTCTGGTCGCCCCACCAGCCGCTTTCCCGATATTGCCGCCGTTTTTCCTCTCCCGCGACGATCATGTCAGGCGGCCAAGACGCTGTTCGGACCCATGCCAATGTCGCCGCCGCTCGCCCAGACTGTGTGCGTTCCCGAACAGATGCGCTCGGGCAGGATGATCCGGCACACCGGGCCAGCCGCAATATTCTTTGCGTCGATCAGCACGCATTCGGATTTGTCGGTCTCCAGGTCCGCGATGAACGACACGAGATAGCCATCATCCTCGTCCTTCGCATTGATCCGCGGCGCAAAGGGCGCCTCGCTGCCGAAGCGGCCCGGGCCGAACTCATACTCCTCGCTCGTCCGCGCGTTGAGGTCGTGCTTCACGAGCCCGCGGAACAGGAACCAGCCCGGCTCGGGGATCGCACTATAGGCATAGCGATAGGGCTTGCCGGCATAACGATGGTTGAACATGCCGAATTCGAGATCACGGTCGTCGAGCCGCTGTTCAGTGGTCTCGCCGGTCACGAGATTGAAGCGCCAACGGTGGAGGCGTGGCTTGAGCAGCCCCTGGTCGAGATAGGCCATCATTCGTTCCAGCCCATCGGGCGCGTTCGGATAGGATTTGGGCATCGGCTCTTCCTGATAATAGCCGTCGAGGATGATCTCGTCGCCTTCCTCCCACGCGTTCAGCCAGTGGAGCGTGTAAGTCGGCTCGGCCTCGAACCAGCGGATGTCTTCCGGCTGGCCGTGGCGCGGGATGATCGCAAAGCGCGTCTTCTGGTCGGGATGAAACTGCACGACATGCAGCCGCTTTTCGAGCAGCTCCTCGTTCCAATAGAGCGGCATGTCGTTGAGGATCGTGTAATTCTCGGTGAACGCCATGTCGTGCGGCAGACGCGGTCCGGGCAGCGGCACCGGGATATAATGCTTTAGCTTGTTGTCGGCGCCGACGACGCCATAATGCATATAGGGCGCGTGTTTCGAGTAATTGAAGAACATGAGCTCGCCGGTCGCGAGATCGACCTTGCAATGCGCCGAAATGCCGTCGAGCGGCACCCAGCTTTCGGTGCCGAACTGTTCGAGCGTGAACGGGTCGAGGCGGTAGGCTTCGCCGCACTGGTAGAAGGTCGAAATGATCTTGCCCGCATGGATTGCGACGTCGGTCGAGCTGCTATCCTTGAGCCACTCCTGCGCGCCCCAGCCGTGCCGGGTCGATTTGTGCGGCGGTTCCATCAGCCCCGCCCATAGCGAGCGACCGGCTTCCTTCTCGGCCTCAAACCCCTTGGTGCGGACGAAGCGGCTCCGATAGCTGGCGCGGCCGTCCTTGAACGAAATCGCGTGGATGAAGCCGTCGCCGTCGAAGGGGTGGTAGCGGCCGATTGGCTCGTGGATCTGGTTCTCGCCGGTGCGGACATACACCCCGTCGATGTCGGTCGGAATGTTACCGATCACCTCGGCATCGCCATTGGCGAAGATCGCGTTCCATTCATTGTACGTGGGTCGCCAAGCGCCTTTCATATAAGGATGGTCGTTAGGCTGAATCGTGGTCTCGATCGTCTCGACAAGCTGGGCGGTCATGCGGGGACTCCTTCGATGGGGGCAAAGCGCGGGCGCGTGGCGGCCGCATCATATTCGGACACGAGGCGATCGACGATCACAGCGACGGGTTCAACACGGCGAACCGCGCCGACGCCCTGACCGGCGGACCAGACATTCTTCCACGCCTTGGCATCGTCTTGCGCGTCCGAGAAGTTCGGACGCTTGTCTTCGGGCATGTTGGCGGGGTCGTATCCGGCGGCGATCAGGCTGGGTTTCAGCCAGTTCGCTGTGACCCCGGTAATGCCCTTCGACGGCACGATGTCCTCGGCGCCTGCGGCGACGATCATGTCCTTGTAGCCCGGCACCGCCATGCTTTCGGCGCAGGCGATGAGCGCGGTGCCGAGATACGCGAGATCGGCGCCCAAAATCTCGGCCGCGCGCACGGCATGGCCGGTCGAGATCGCCCCGCCGAGTACCAACGGGCCGTCCCAGAACTGCCGTACCTCCTCTACGAAAGCGAAACCCGCGGTCGCGCCGGTATGGCCGCCCGCGCCCGCGGCAACCAGGACGAGGCCGTCGACTCCAGCGGCGGCCGCCTTGCGCGCAAAGCTCACAGAATTGACATCCGCGAACACCAGTCCGCCATAGCTGTGAATTTCCTCGACCACCCGCGCCGGGCTGCCGAGCGCGGTGATTACCAGTGGCACCTTGTGGCGCACGACGCAGGCAAGGTCTTCGGGCAAGCGGCTGTTCGACGGATGGACCACCAGATTGACCGCCCAAGCCGCGGCATCGGGATCGTTCGACAGCGCCGCATCGATGCGGCTGACCCAATCCTCCAGATCGTCGGAGGTGCGCGCGTTGGGGGCAGGGAAGCTGCCGATCATGCCCGCGCGCGACGCGGCGATCACCATGTCCGGTCCCGAAACCAGGAACATCGGCGCGGCTATCGCGGGCAGGCGCAGATTGCGTGTGAGCGCGGGGGGAAGGCCGTTCTGCGGCACCAATTATCCTCTCAAATTATCTGACTTGCATAACGATACTTAAAGCCGTTATGACTCGCAAGGCAAGAAAAACATCGCGGGCGGTGGTCGCCAAGACGATGGTGCGTGGGAGGATCCTTATGAAGAGCTATTTTGTTGCGCTGCTCGCTGCATCGGCGCTCGCCAGCCCCGGTATGGCTTTCGCCCAGGACGCGGCGCCCGCCCCCGAATCCACCGACGATCAGGGCGGGCTCGAAGAGATCATCGTCACCGCGCAAAAACGCGCCGAAGGCCTGTCCGACGTGCCGATCTCGATCTCGGCGATCAGCGGCAAGCAGGTCGAAAATTACGGCCAGACCAACCTCGAACAAATCAGCTCGTCGGTCCCGAACCTGAAGATTACCCAGACCGCAATCGCCAACCGCATAGCGATCCGCGGCATCGCGTCGGGCGACAACAAGGGGTTCGAACAGTCGGTCGCGATGTTCGTCGACGGCGTCTATTATGGCCGCGACCAGCTGTCGCGCCTGCCGCTGGTCGACATGGAGCGCGTCGAGGTGCTGCGGGGGCCGCAGCCGACGCTGTTCGGCAAAAATGCGATTGCGGGTGCGGTCAACATCACGACGCGCAGTCCTGCGGATGAATTCGAAGGGTCGGTGAGCGGCCTTTATGAATTCAACCACAAGGAATTGCAGCTGACCGGGGTGCTGTCCGGTCCGCTGAGCGAAGGCGTCGAGGCGCGCGTCGTTGGCTATTACCGCAAGATGGACGGCTATTTCTACAACGCGAAGCTCGACCGCGACGAGCCGAACGTCGATGAGAAATATTTTCGCGGCAAGCTGGAATTCGATCGCGGCGGGCCTTTTGCGGCGGAGCTGAAGCTCGAATATGCCGACTTTGAAATGAAGGGCCAGCCGCGCGACGTGTTCGGCGCGGTCGGAAATTACAACACCGTCTTCCAAGGACCGTTCTTCGTCAGCACCAACCCCGATTATGTCCGCGAGGACAATGGCTATGAAAGCCGCAACAAGGTGTTCGGCGCAACGCTCAATGCCGACCTGGAAATTGGCGAACATACGCTGACCTCGGTCTCCTCGCTGCTCGATTACAAGACGCGCGAGGTCGTCGACGTCGATTTTTCGGGGATCAGCTTCCTCGACGGCACCAATCTGCAGGAAGACTACCGGCAATATTCGCAAGAGCTGCGGCTGGCGTCGCCTGGCGGCGAGGCGTTCAACTATATCGCGGGCGTCTATTACCAGAATGCCAAGCTGAACGTCGACGATCAGGTGCTGTTCAACTCGACCTTCCTCGCGCTAGGGCCGCCGTTTAACGCGATCGGCGACACCCGCAACGACCGCGTTTATTCGCAGAAATCGGACCTGATTTCGGTGTTTGCACAGGGCGAGCTGGCGCTGAGCGACCGGTTCCGCATCACCGCGGGCGCGCGCTTCAATCATGAGAAAAAGAGCGGCAGCCGTACGCTGGCGATCGTGCGCGGGCCGCTCAACACTTTCAATCCGCTCGTGGTCGCCGGAACCTTCCGCGCGCTCAATATCGAAGCGCACAGCATTTCGGGCAAGCTCAGCGAAGACAGCTTCAACCCGATGGTCAATCTCCAGTTCGACGCCACCGACGACCTGATGCTCTATGCGTCATTCGCGCGCGGCACCAAGGCGGGCGGCTTCGATATCCGCTCCAACTCGCTGCCGGGATCGACCACGGTCGCCAAGCCCGGCGCTTTCGAGTTCGAGGATGAAAGCGCCGATAACTTCGAGGCGGGTCTGAAGTACAAGGGGCGCAATGTCGCGTTCAACCTGTCGCTCTATCGCACCACCTACAAGGATCTGCAGGTCAATATCTTCGACGGCACGCTGAACTTCAACGTCGCCAACGCCGCGGGCGCCCGCACGCAGGGGGTCGAGGCCGACTTCCGCGCCGCGATTGCCGACGGGCTGACGATCAGCGGCGCGGTCGCCTATCTCGACTTCAAATTCACCAACTTCACCTCGGGCCAATGCTATTATCTGCAGGTGCCGGGGCCGGGCGGGTTCTGCGACTATACCGGGCTGCGGAACGCGCTGTCGCCGAAATGGTCGGGCAACCTCAACCTCGATTACACGACCCCGGTCAGCAGCGACATGAAGGTGGCATTCAACATCAACGCCGACTTCTCGTCCTCCTATATCGCGTCAGCGAACCTCGACCCGCGGACGCATCAGGACGGTTATGTGAAGCTCGGCGCGCGCCTCGCGCTGGGGCAGATCGACAATCGTTGGGAAGTCGCGCTGATCGGGCGCAACCTGACCAACCAACGCATATTGCAGACGGCCAGTTCGATGCCGCTGGCGACGACGATCACGCGCAATGCCGGCAATGCGTATAACGGCATCGTTGATCGGCCGCGGACGATTGCGGTGCAATTGACGGGGCGTTTCTAAACCGGGGGGAGGGCGGTGTACTGCCCTCCTGCCAGCCTTGTCGGGGTCGCAGCCGTGCTTTAGGGGCGACACGGACAGCAGGATGGCTTGAGCTTGAAACACGACCGCACCATCAGGGCTTGTTCGATCTGGCGCGCGCTCGACGTCGTCGGCGACGTGCCGGTGCTGCTGTTGATGGAACAGGCGTTGCTCGGCATCCACAGTTTCGACGAGTTTGTCGCGCGCACCGGCCTCGCGCGGTCGGTGGTCAACGGGCGGCTGAAAAAACTGGTCGAGGAAGATTGCCTCGCCAAGGTGCCGCGCAAGGGCGGCCGCGGCTTTCATTATATGCTCACGCCAAAGGGGCGCGACCAGTTTCCCAACGGCCTGATGATGCTGCGCTGGCAGCACAAATGGGAAGCAGAGAGCCGCGATTTCCAGGTCCGGTTGCATCATGCGAGCTGCGGTCATGCGACCGAGCCGGTGCCGACCTGCGCGCATTGCTGCGGCGAGATCGATCCGCGCGATGTCGATTGGCGTGAGGGGCCGGGGCTGGCGCAGGTCGTCCCGCATTATGAACGCCGCCGTTTCAGCGGCGACGTCGGCTCCCGGCGGCCGGGCGGGCGACCGCTTGTCGACACGATGATCGAATTGTTCGGCGACCGCTGGGCGACGCTGGTCGTCCGCGCGATGTTCACCCACATCAACCGTTTCGACGAGATCCAGCGCGATACGTTGATGGCGACCAATATCCTGACCGGGCGCCTCGAACGACTGGTGCGGCAGGGGATTTTGAAGACGGTGCCCTATTCGGCGCACGCCGACCGCGTCGAATATCGCCTGACCGAAAAGGGCCGCGATCTGTACCCGGTGCTGCTGGCGCTGCTGCAATGGGGTGACAAGTGGTTTTCGGACGAACGCGGGCCGCCGGTTCTGCTCACCCACCGCAGCTGCGGCCATGATCTTCATATGGTGATCGCGTGCAGCCATTGCGGCGACGAATTGCAAATCGAAAACAGCCGGTTCACCATTGCGACGACCACCGCGGCATCACCGGAAACCGCATAGGCCGCTCGCGACCCTATTCGGTCAGCTCGAACGGCGCTTCCGACCCGGTCGCCGACGATGGACCAACCCACAGCTTATACTGGCCCGGCTCGCTGCCCCAGCTCATATCTTGGCGCGTAAAAGCCAAGTCGGCGTCGGTCAGCGTAAAGCGGATCGTCCGCTTCTCGCCCTTCTTGAGACTGATCTTCTCGAATCCCTTCAGCTCCTTCACCGGCCGGGTGACCGACCCGACGAGATCGCGGACGTACAGCTGCACCACCTCCTCGCCGTCACGGGCGCCGCTGTTGGTCACCGTGACGCTGGCGGTCAGCGGCTGGCCGGGGCGGATTTTTGCCTTGTCGAGGGTCACCGGCGAGTAAGTGAAGCTGGTGTAGCTGAGGCCGAAACCAAAAGGATAAAGCGGCGTGTTCGGCGTGTTGAGGTAGCGCGAGACATATTTTGCGTCGGCGGCCCCCAGTTCGATCGGCCGCCCGGTGTTCTTCATGTCGTAGTGGATCGGCACTTGCCCGACATTGCGGGGGAAGGTGACCGGCAGTTTCGCCGAGGGGTTGTAGTCGCCATAAAGGACGTCGGCGATGGCATGGCCACCCATGGTGCCGGGGTACCAGGCCTCCAGGATTGCATCGACGTTCGCATCGGCCCATTCGATGCTGTTCGGACGCCCGCTCATCAGCACGAGGATGATTGGCTTGCCGGTCTTTTTCAGTTCTTCGAGCAGCGCCTGCTGATTGCCCGGCAGGTCAAGCGAGGTGCGGCTCGCCGCTTCGCCGGTCATGTCCCACCTTTCGCCCATCGCAGCAATGATGACGTCCGATTTCGCCGCCAGCGCCAGCGCCTCGGCAAAGTCGTCCCGCTTGCCCGCATCCTCGAACGCATAGCTCGCGCCCTTGGCATAGGTGACGGTGATCCCTTTTGGCGCGCGCGTCTGCATCCCTTCAAGCAAGGTAATGGGCCGCGTCTTACGGTCCCCGGCGGCCGACCAGCTGCCGATCATGTCTTCCTTGCTGTTGCCGAGCGGGCCGATCACCGCGATCGATTTTGCGGTGGCGGCGAGGGGAAGGGCGTTGTCCTTGTTCTTGAGCAGCACGATCGATTTGCGGGCGACGTCGCGCGCCGCATCGAGAAACTCGGCTTTGTAGATTGTCGCCTTTTCGCGCTTGTCGTCGGCGTAGCGATACGGATCTTCGAACAGGCCGAGGCGATATTTCATTTCGAGGATCGCCTTGACCGCAGCGTCGATGCGCGCGGTATCGACCTTGCCCTCGGCGACCGATTTGGCAAGGTTTTCCATATAGACCGCGCCCTGCATGTCCATATCGACCCCGGCGCTCATCGCCTGCTCGCCCGCCTGTTTCAGATCTTTCGAATAGCCGTGCGGGACCATTTCGTTGATCGACGTGTAATCGGTTACCACAAACCCCTTGAAGCCCCATTTTTCGCGCAGAATGTCGGTCAGCAGATAGCGGCTGCCCGACGCCGGGACGCCATCGACTTCGTTGAACGAGGTCATGAAGGTTGCGGCGCCCGCGTCGGCCGCGGCCTTGAACGGCGGCAGATAGATGTCGCGCAAGGTGCGTTCGGAAATGTCGACGGTGTGATAGTCGCGCCCGGCCTGCGCCGCGCCATAGGCGGCGAAATGCTTGGCGGTGGCGAGGATCGTGTCGGGTCGCGCCAGATCATTGCCCTGGTAACCGCGCACCCGCGCCTTGGCGATCAGGCTGCCCAGATAGACATCCTCGCCGGCGCCCTCCGAAATGCGGCCCCAGCGCGGGTCGCGCGCGATGTCGACCATCGGCGAAAAGGTCCAGTGAATCCCCTCGGCCGATGCCTCGATCGCCGAAATTCGGGCTGCCTTTTCAATCGCCTGCAGGTCCCAGCTGGCCGCTTCGCCCAGCGAGATCGGAAAGATGGTGCGGTGACCGTGGATAACGTCATAGCCGAAGATCAGCGGAATCTTGAGCCGCGTCCCCTCGACCGCCAGCGCCTGCAACTCGCGAGTATATTTGGCGGTATAGGCGTTGAAGATCGCCCCGACGCGGCCTGCGCGAATGTCCTCCTTATAGCTGTCGCGCATCGTCGGACCGGTCGATTCCCAATTGCTGGTCAGCAATGTCAGCTGGCCGATCTTTTCGTCGAGGGTCATTTTCGCCATCAGGTCAGCGATGAAACGATCCATCTTGGGATCGGCGCGCAGCCAGCCTGCGGAATCGACGGCGGCCTGCTGCGTCGCGCCCGTGGCGGACTTTGCGAGCAGCGGGGCCGACAACAGCGGCGCGGCCAGCAATAACGTAGCGAGCGTCAGCCGTGTCAGGTTGCGCGTAATCGGCGGCATGATTCGTCCTTCCCAGGTCATTCTGTTTATACAATTTCACGCAGATCGGCCAAAATTTGGCCGAAACCGGCTGGTCCCCGATCGCATCATCCCGTGTCGCTTCCCCCTATACAGTGATCGTGAAACCGGTTACAAATCAAAAAAACAACGACGCGATTTCTCGCGATTCGTCGCTGCCCGGTGGCAAGGCCGGTCAGCAGATGAGGCGAAGGCGGGAAATGTCGGGGGCACTAAAAGGGAGGATGCCGTGAAGTTTCAGCGTGAAATCTCGATTAATTCCGCGCGCCGGTCGCGCGCCAAGGCGGTTGCCGCGGCGCTGGCGTGGAGCAGCGCGGGTGCAGTGCTGGCCCTGGCGTTCGCCACCCCCGCCTATGCCCAGGTGTCGAACGCGTCGCTGCGCGGCACGGTAAAGGCCGATGGCGGCGCGTCGCAGGTCACCGCGATCAACGTGAACACCGGCCTGACGCGCAGCGTCGCGGTCGGCGAAGGCGGTGGTTACAACATCGCGTCGCTGCCGGTCGGCACCTATCGCCTCGAAATCACGACCCCGGGCGGGGTACGCAACACCGACGAATTCACCCTGTCGGTTGGCCAGAATGCCGTACTCGATTTCGACTTTTCGCAGCCCGACATCGCCGAAGGTGCGGGCGACGCGATCATCGTCACCGGCACCCGCATCCGTTCGATGGAGGGCGGCGAGGTCGGCTCGAACATCACCCAGCGCCAGATCGAGGTGCTGCCGCAGAACAACCGCAACTTCCTGGCCTTTGCCGATCTGGCGCCGGGCGTCCAGTTCGTGACCGGCGGCAACGGCCAGTCGCGTCTGCAAGGCGGCGCGCAGGACAGCCGCAGCGTCAACATCTTCATCGATGGCGTCGGGCAGAAGGACTATGTCCTGAAAAACGGCATCACCGGCCAGGATTCGACTCAGGGCAACCCCTTTCCGCAGCTTGCGGTTGGCGAATATCGGGTCATCTCGTCCAACTATAAGGCCGAATTCGATCAGGTCAGTTCGGTGGCAATCACCGCGGTGACCAAGTCGGGCACCAACGAGTTCCACGGCGAAGCCTTCATCGATTATACGGATCAGAGCTTCCGCGACGCGCGGCCGAACGAGCTGCTCGGGACCAAGATCAAGACCAAAGATTTCCAGTTCGGCGGTGCATTGGGCGGGCCGATCATCAAGGACATGCTGCACTTCTTCGTAACGTATGAAGGCAAGCGCCAGCAGAATCCGGTCGACGTGACCCCGGGGCTCAGCTTGCCCGTCACCTATTTCCCGTCCGAATATCAAGGCGTATTCGGGCCGACCAACGCGACGTTCAACGAAGACCTGTATTTCGGCAAATTGAGCTTTCAGCCGTCGAACAGCGACCTGATCGAATTGTCGGGCAAGTTTCGCAAGGAAACCGGCGAGTTCCTGGGCAGCGGCATCAACGCGCGCAGCACCATCAGCTCGCAAGATGTCGAGGAACTGCGCGGCACGGCGCGCTGGGAACATACCGCCGACAACTGGATCAACGATTTCAAGGTCACCTATGAGGACGTGAAATGGGCGCCGACCCCGTTCGAATTCGGCAATGGGTTCCTGTTCGCCTATGCCGGGCCGTCGCCGACCAACCCGCAGCCGGGCGTCGTGGTGCGCGGCGACATCCTGCGTATCGGCGGCGGCAGCAACTATCAGGAAAAGGGCCAGAAGGGCTGGGGCGTCCAGAACGACTTCACCTGGACCGGGCTGGAGGGCCACACGATCAAGATCGGTGCCAAGGCAAAATGGGTCGAGCTCAATTCGCTCCAGCTCAATGCGTTCAACCCGGTCTATACCTATAACCCCGCGTTCAATCCTGGTGGCGGGACGTTCAACGACGATGTGCCCTACCGCGTCCAGTTCGGCGCCTCGACCGGCAACGGCAGCCCGATCATCAATTCGAAGAATTTCCAGTTCGGCATCTATGTGCAGGACGATTGGGAAGTCACCGACCGGTTAACGTTGAACCTGGGCGTGCGCTGGGATTATGAGCGGACCCCGGCGTTCCTGCACTTCGTCCACCCCGCCGATGCGGTCAACGCGGTGTCGCCGGCCAATTATCCGAACCTGGTCAACGCCGACTATAACATCAGCGACTTCATCTCGACAGGTAGCGAGCGCAAGGCGTTCAAGGGTGCCTGGCAACCGCGCATCGGGTTCAGCTATGAGCTGGACGATGAGGGGCGCTATGTCCTGTTCGGCGGTATTGGCCGCTCCTATGACCGCAACCAGTTCGACTTCCTGCAACAGGAAATCAGCGTCGGATCCTACACGACCCGGACTTTCAACTTCCAGACCGGCGATCCGAACAACACCTGCGTTGCCGGGCCGACCTGCGTCGCATTCAATCCGATCTTCCTGACCGAAGCCGGTCGCCAGCAGTTGCTGGCGGGCGCCGGGCCGGGCGGTGGCCGCGAGCTGCGCTTTATCGATAACGACCTGAAAGTCCCTTATTCGGACCAGGCCAGCATCGGTTTCCGCGCCCGCGTGACGCCGCTGTTCGAAGCCGAGGTTGGTTATAGCCATGTCGAGAGCAAGGACGGCTTTGCCTATCTGCTTGGCAACCGCCGCCCCGACGGCACCTTCTTCCCGCCTGCGCCGGCGGCACCCAACTCGCCATTCGGTTTTGCGCCGCCGGGATTTGGGTCGATCATCATCGGCACCAACGGGATCGAAACGAGCGCCGACACCGCTTATCTGAAGCTGGTAAAAAATTACACGCTGGCTTCGCCGTGGAGCTTCTCGGCCACCTATACCTATACCGAAGCCGAGGAAAACCGGCAGTTCGGCGAAACCTTCAGCCTCGATTTCCCGTCGATCGACGACTATCCGGTCACGCGGTCGAGCGGCGTGCGCAAGCACCGCCTGGTCGCCACGGGCTCTGTCGATCTGCCGATCGGGATGACGCTGTCGGGCAAGTTCCAGATCGCCTCGCCGCCCTATCTGAAGGCCTTCATCAACCAGGGCGGCGCCACCCCGGTCCGTAACATCGTATCGAACGAGGCCGACGGCAACGGCGATCGCTGGGGTTTCCGCCAGATGGATATTGCGATCACCAAATATATCCCGCTCGGGTTCCTCACCGAAGAATCGCGGCTGCGGCTGCGCGTCGATATCCTGAACCTGTTCAACGATCGCAACTATGTCGATTACAACAATGATCCCAGCTCGCCCCGTTATCTGGAGATTTCGGGCATCGGGGTTGGCGGCAATACGCCGCGCACGGTAAAGGTATCGGCCGGGTTCTCTTTCTGACCGGCTGAACTAGGCGCCCGGCCCGCACCCCCCTCCCGTGGGCCGGGCGCCTGATTTTTGGAGTATCGAATGTCGTTCCGGATCGGGGCGCTTGCCCTGCCGTTGGTGGCGCTGACCGCCGCTTGCACCGCCACCCCCGCGCCCGTCGCCCCCGCCGCGGCGCCGCCGTCGGCATTGGCGCCGATCAGCGAAGCGGCGTTTTCAGAAGAATTGACCGAGCGGACCTTCCGCTATTTCTGGGACACGACGGACACCCAGCGCTGCCTGGCGCCCGACCGCTGGCCCAGCAATCCCTTTTCGTCGATCGCCGCGACGGGGTTTGCGCTCACCGCTTATGGCATTGGCGCAGAGCGCGGCTATGTCACGCGCGCCGAGGCGGCGCTGCGGACGCGCGATTGCCTGCGCTTTTACTGGAATGCGCCGCAGGGACCGGAGGCCGCGGGCAATACGGGCTACAAGGGCTTCTTCTATCACTTCCTGAAGAATGACGACGGTACGCGGTATAAGACCAACGAGCTGTCGACCGTCGACACCAGCCTGTTCTTGGGCGGCGCGCTGTTCGCGCAAAGCTATTATGACCGCGACGATCCGGTCGAGGCCGAAATCCGCGACCTGGCCGAGAAGATCTATACCCGCGTCGACTGGACCTTTGTCCAGCGCGACAAGACCGGGACACAGGCGCGCAACCTGGCGGATTCGCACGGCATCACTATGGGCTGGAAGCCGGAGAAGGGGTTCGAAACGCACGACTGGATCGGCTATAACGAGGGTATGCTGGTCTATGTCCTCGCGCTCGGATCGCCGACGCACCCGGTCGGCAAGGACGCGTGGGACAACGGCTGGGCGGCCGATCTGGAAAAGGATTGGGGCACCTATTACGGGCAGCAGCATCTGCAATTCGAACCGCTGTTCGGGCACCAATACAGCCATGTGTGGATCGACTTCCGCGGCATCCGCGACGCCTTCATGCGCGGCAAGGGCATCGACTATTTCGAAAACAGCCGTCGCGCGACGCTGTCGCAGCGCGCCTATGGTGCCGACAATCCGAACCAATGGACGGGCTATAGCGCCGACATCTGGGGGTGGACCGCGTCGGACGGGCCGGGATATTCGCAGGGCAAATATCGCGTTAACGGCGCGGCGCGGGACTTCAACGGCTATATGGCACGCGGCGCCAGCGCGATCCGCGTCGTCGATGACGGGACGATCGTGCCGACCGCGGCGGGCGGCTCGATCCCCTTTGCACCCGAGGTGACGATCCCGGCGCTGATGGCGATGCGGACGCAATATGGCGCGCGGCTCTATACGCGTTATGGCTTCAAGGACGCGTTCAACCCCAGCTTCACCTTTGCCGACCCGGCGGCTTCGCGCACCGGCACCGTCGATCCGGCGCAGGGCTGGGTTGCGGGCGACTATCTGGGCATCGACCAAGGGCCGATCCTGGCGATGATGGAAAACCACCGCAGTGGCTTTGTGTGGAAGGTGATGCGGAAAAACCCGCATATCGTCCGCGGTCTGAAACGGATCGGCTTTACGGGTGGTTGGCTCGGCAAAACACCCGCTGAATAATCAGCAACCTTTCCCGACGCACAGGTCGGCCAGCACTGGATAATGATCCGACGGCAGCTTGCCGCCGATTTGCTGGGTCAGGGTTGCGTGGCGCAGCACCGTTACGTCATCGCTGACGAAGATATGGTCGATCGGCGCCGGTTCGACCTGCGCGATCTTGAACGCGGTAAAGGTGCCGAGTGGGCCGAAATGCGGCGTGCGGCTGATCGTCAGGGTGTCGCGCAGCGCGCCTGCACCAGGTTCGACGATCGCCGCATAAGCGGGACTGTTGGTCGGGCTGTTGAAATCGCCCATCAGCACCAATGTCTCGCCTGCCTTGCGCTGGCTGGCGATCCAGCGGCGGATTTGCCGCGCCCCTTCCAACCGCGCGGTCATTCCGACATGATCCATATGCGTGTTGACGATGAGCAGGCTGCGCTTGGCCGCCTTGTCCTTCAATCGCGCCCAGCTGGCGATGCGCGGGTAGGCGGCGTCCCAGCCTTTGCCGGGGACTTCGGGCGTCGGCGACAGCCAGAAGGTGCCCGACGCGATCAGCGCGAAACGGTCGCGGCGAAAGCCGAGCGGTGAATATTCGCCCTTGTCCCGGCCGTCGTCGCGCGCGACCCCGACGAAGTGATAGGCGGGCAGATCGGCCTCGACTGCCTGTTTCTGATGCGGCAGCACCTCCTGCATCCCAACCAGATCGGGGGCAAAATAGGCGACAAGACCGGTGAGCGCCGTGCGCCGATGCGGCCAGGCATTGTCGCCGTCCGACGCGATGTCGAGCCGGATATTATAGGTCATCGCGCTGTAACGGTCGGCGCGCTCTTTCGCCGCCGCGGGCAGCGCGAACAGCGCCGCCAGCAGGATCAGCAGCAACCTCATCCCAGGTTGCCGCCGTTTGCCGCGATCACGCTGCTGTAAAAGCGCGCGCTGCGTTTCGGGGTGCGGACCTGCGTTTCATAGTCGACATGGACGATGCCGAACCGCTTCGAAAAGCCCAGCGACCATTCGAGATTGTCGAGCAGGGACCAGGCCATATAACCGCGCACATCGACGCCCTGTTTGATCGCATCGCCAATCGCCGCGATGTGGGTGCGGAGGTAATCGCAGCGCAGCGGATCGTCGACGCCGTCGGGCCCGGCGGTCGGCGGATCGTAAAAGGCCGCGCCATTTTCGGTGATATAGACCGGGATATTGCCATAGGTGTCGCGAAACCAGACAAGCATGTCGGTCAGCGCGGGAGGATAAACCTCCCAGTCGGTCGTCGTGTGCGTAGCGACCTGTTTGACCGGCGAGGCGCCGACTGGCCACTGGTTCGGGTCGGCCCGCACCACGTTGCGGGTATAATAGTTGATGCCGATGAAATCGACCGGCTGGCAGATGTCTTTCAGGTCTTCGGCAGACCAATCCTGCCAGGCTTCGCCGAAAACCTCGGCGAGTTCTTCCGGGTATGACCCCTTCAGCGCCGGGTCGAGATATTGGCGGTTCATGTAGGCGTGCGCGCGCGCGGTCGCCGCGACGTCCTCGGCGCTGTCGCTCGCCGGATATTTGGGCTCGATGTTGACGACGAGGCCGATATCGTGCGCGCCGTCGCTGCGATACGCCTGCACCGCGCGGCCGTGCGCGCGCATCAGATTGTGGCTCGCGATCGGCGTTTCGAACAGGTTGCGGTGGCCGGGTGCCAGCGCGCCGTGGAGATAGCCGCCGTCGGTAATCACCCACGGTTCGTTGAGCGTCACCCATTTCTTCACCCGCCCGTCGAGGCGGCGGTACATCACCGAGCCGTATTCCGCGAACCAGTCGGCGCTGTCGCGGTTGAGCCAGCCGCCCCGGTCGTCGAGCGCGGCGGGCAAATCCCAATGGTGAAGGGTCAGCAATGGGTCGATGTCATGCCGCAGCAATTCGTCGACCAGCCGTTCGTAGAAATCGAGGCCAGGCTCGTTCACGCGGCCGACGCCTTCGGGCAGCACGCGGCCCCAGTTGACGCTGAAACGATAGGCCTTCAGCCCCAGTTCCTTCATCAGCGCAACGTCGGCGGGCATCCGGTTATAATGGTCGCAGGCAATATCGCCGGTGTCGCCCTTGACCGCCATCAGGCGCGGATCGTGGCTGAACCGTTGCCAGATGCTGGCGCCCGCACCGTCGGCGAGCGGCGATCCCTCGATCTGATAAGCGGCGGTTGCCGCGCCCCACAGGAAATTGTCGGGGAAAACAGTCTGGGTCATTTCTTGTCCTTGGTAGGTATTGGGGTGGGGAGGCGGTGTTCGAGCAGCCAGGCGTAGAGCGCCGGGTCGTCATAGGCGGGATCCCAAGCGTTGTGGCCGAGGTCGGGATAGATGGTCAGGCGGACCTTGCGGCCACCGCAGGCGCGGATCGCGCGCGCCATGGTAAAGCTGCCCTCCGGGATGACGACATCGTCGCGGTCGCCGTGAAAGGCCCAGACGGGCAGGTCCATCAATCGGCAAGCGCCGCCCGGATCGCCACGCCCAGCGACTGGCGCCACCGCGGCAAAGCGCCGCGGCTGGGCAATCGCCCAGCGCCAGCTGGCATGGCCGCCGCGGCTAAGCCCGGTCAGATAGATGCGCGCCGGATCGACGCGATAGGTTTTGGCAATATGGTCGACCAGCCGGTCGAGACGGTCGATTTCCCAATCCTGATCGGCGCCGAGCAGCGGCGAGACGGTGAGGAACGGAAAATCCGGATCGCGATCGGCGATCTTGGGCGGGCCGTGGACCTTCACCTTGGCGACATCGTCGCCGCGTTCGCCCGACCCGTGCAGGAAGATCAGCAACGGATATTGTTTACCGGTGTCGGTCAGATAACCCTTCGGCACGAACAATTGGTAGGGATAGCTGCCGGGCTCGATTGCCTGCTGCGCCGTCTGGCCCTCGATCATCGGCGGCCCCTTTGTCTTTGCCATGGCGGGAGAGACGGCGAGGGCAAGGCCCAGCAACGCCGCGGTCCAGTATGTCATGCGATTGTCCTTGGTTGATAGGGTCATCCCTTGACGCTCCCGGTGAGCAGGCCGCTCAGATAGAAGCGTTGGAGCGCGAGAAAGAGGATGAGGACGGGAAGCGTGGTCACGACTGCGCCCGCCATCATCAATTCATTGTCCTGGACATGCTCGCGGCTCATAGCGGCGAGCGCCACGGGCAGCGTGTAGAGATTCTGATCGGCCAGAATGATCAGCGGCCACATGAAATCGTTCCAGCTGCCGAGGAACACGAACAGCGCCAACGTGACGATGATTGGGGTCAGGATCGGCAGCACGATGCGGCGCAGTATCTGGCCTTCGCTGGCGCCGTCGATTCGCGCCGCCTCCAGCATCTCGTCGGGGATCGACAGGCAATATTGGCGAACCAGGAAAATGCCAAAGATGCCCGCGAGCCAAGGCACGAGCGCGCCCGCATAGCTGTTGACGAGGCCCATCGCTTTCAGTTCAAGGAACAGCGGTAGCATCCCGATCTGTCCCGGCACGACCAGCGCGGCGACGAGCAGCCGAAAGGTTGCATCGCGGCCCGTGAAGCGCAGTTTGGCAAAGGCATAGCCCGCCGGAATCGTGAAGATCAGCGCCAGCAGCGTGGCGAGGGTCGAAACCAATATGCTGTTGAGCAGGAAGCGTCCGATGCCGAAGCTGCCGAACAGGGTGCGATAATTTTCCATCGTCGGATCGGCAGGCAATAACGGCGGCGGAAATTGCGCGGCCTCGCCCGGCGCCATGAAACTGACCGAGAGCATCCACAGTAAGGGTGCGACGGTGAGCAGCGCGACGAACGCTGCGAGCAGGGTGACCGTCCAGCGGCGGGCGCTCATATCGCCCCCCCGCGCTTGGCCAGCCGCAATTGCACCAGCGTCACCGCCAGGATGCACAGGAACAGCAGGAAGGCGACCGCCGCGCCCGACCCCAGGTTCCACCATTTGAAGCCCTCTTCATACATGAAAAAGAGGACGGTGACGGTCGACTGGGCGGGGCCGCCCTGGGTCATCACATAGGGTTCGGCGAACAGCTGGAACATCCCCGCGACGGTCAGCACCGACACCAGCAAAACGGTCGGCGCGATCGCGGGCAGGGTGACGTGACGCAGCCGCGTCCACCAGCCAGCGCCGTCGATCCGCGCCGCCTCGTCGAGTTCGCGCGGGACAGTCTGGAGCGCGGCGAGGAAGATGATCATGTTGTAGCCGAAGGTTTTCCACCCGACAAAGATCAGGATCGCGGGCAACGAGGCATCGGGGCTGCCCAGCCAGTCGATCGGCGCGACGCCGACCAGCGAAAGCAGATAATTGATCAGGCCGTAGCGGGTGTGGAGCAGATAGCGCCACACGACCGCGGTCGCGACCAGCGTCGTCACATAAGGCGCGAACAGCGCGACGCGCCACACCGGGCGCCACGCCAGCCACCGCGAATTGACCAGCATCGCCGCGAACAGCGACAGCGCAACGATAAATGGCACCCCCAGCGCCACGAACAGCAAGGTGTTCGTCATCGCTTTCCAGAACAGCGGATTTTCGATCAATCGGGCGTAGTTTTGGAACCCGACGAAACGCAGATTGTCGAGGTTGGCGAGCGCATAGATGTCGAAATCGGTGAAGCTGAGAAACAAGGACGCGATCGCCGGGACGACAAAGAACAGCGTGATCGCGGCGAGCGCCGGGGACGACATCGCCCAGCCTGCACGGGCCTCGCTGACACGCCGCGCGCTCACATTTTTTCGAGTTCGCCGCTGCGCGCTCACAGGGCCAGCCCCTTGTCGAGCATCCAGCGCCGCTTTTCGAGCAGGCGGTCGGCGCGGCGGTCGATCTCGGCTGCGGCTTCGTCGACGCTGTACTGGCCGCGCACCATGCGTTCGGCGACGACCTGCATTTCGGTGACGATGCGTTCCCATTCGGGCACCTTGGGCAGCGCGGTGGCGCGCTCAAGCTGGGTGGCGAAGGGGGCGACCACCGGGTCGCTGCTCAGCCCGGCGCCGCGCCACACCGATCGCCGTGCGGGCAGGTCGCCGGTCAGCTGGTGAAATTTGAGCTGTGCCGATGGCGCGAGCAGGCGCGCCACAATGTCCCACGCCGCGTCGGCATTTGCCGTGCCGGCGAACACGACCAGGCTCGACCCGCCCGGCGCCGCCGATCCGATACCGTTCGGGCCGGGATTGGGAGCGGTGCCCCAATGCGCCTGCATCGCGGCGGGCAGGCGACTCTTCATGTCGCCGATCGTCCACGGCCCCGACAGGAAGATGCTGAAAAATCCGCGCGCGAACTCGTTCCAGATGTTCGAAATCTGCGTCGCCGACGCGATCGGCGCCAGCTTTTCGTCGAACAGCGATTTATAGAAAGCCAGCGCCGCCCTGAATTCGGGGTCGGCAAAGGCGCCGCGCCCGCCCTGGTCGCGCAGCAACCGGGCGCCCGCCGACAGCGCGATGGTCAGCAACTGCTCGAACTCGTTGACCGGCAGCAATACGGCATAATTGCCGTCGCCCGCGACCTGCTTGACCTTGTGCAGCGCGGCTTTCCATCCCGCCCAGTCGAGCGGCGGCGCGGCGTAACCGGCGCGCGCGAACATGTCCTTGCGGTAAAATTGCAGCCGGGTGTCGACATACCAGGGGACGGCCCAGGTTTTGCCCGCGATGCGGTTGGTATCGACGACGGCGGAATACTGGTCGTCGAGCAAACTCTGGGCCGCAACGGGGACTGGCGCGATGGCGCCGATCGCGGCCATTTCGGCGATCCAGCTGTTGCCGACCTGGCCGATCGCGGGCAGCGAATTCCCAGCGAACCCGGTGAGCAATTTTTCGTGCGCCGCGGTCCATGGTAAGGGCTGGACGGTCACCTTGGGCGCGCCTGCCGGACGGTCCAAGCTGGCCAGCAACGCGGGCAGGCTCGCCGCTTCGTTGCCCATCGCCCAGATCGTCACCCCGTCGCCGCCGCGCGGGCCGCAGGCGCCCAGCATCGGCAGCAGGGGCAACGCGGCCAGTGCACCCGACATCTGGCGCCGCGTCATCGGCATCGGGCGCCGCCGTCGGTCATGGGCGCGCGCCGGTCACCGGTGCGTTCGCCGCGGCAGCAAGGCCCGACGCACCGCCCGTCGTCCCGCGAGCGATCAGCGTCGGGGTCAGGATCGTCGCGCTTGTCGCGCCCAGCGTCTCGCCGCGCAGGATCCGCAGCAGCATCATCATCGCGGTCGATCCCAGCCGGTCGATATTGACCTGCATCGTGGACAGCGACGGGTTGAGGTGGCGGGCGAGGGGGATGTCGTCGAACCCCGCGACCATGATGTCGCCGGGCACCGACAGGCCCGATCCGGCGAGTTCGGCGATCAGCCCGACCGCCATCTGGTCGTTAGCGGCAAAGACCGCATCGGCGGGGAGCCGCCCCTGCACCAGCAGCCGCGCCGCTTGCGCACCGCTTTCTTCGGAAAAATCACCGGGCAGGATCGCGGGGCTCTGCACCTTGGCGATTTTGGCCATCGCGTCGGCAAAGCCGCGCTGACGGTCGCGTGCATCGCGGTTGTGCTTTGGCCCGGCGATGTGAACGACTTGCCGCGCCCCGCGTTCCAGCAAGGCTTCGGTCATGGCATAAGCGCCATGATAATTATCAACCGCGACGAAGGGCAGGTCGAGCGACCCGGCATCATAGTTGAGCAGGACGGTGGGCAGCGCCGGGTCAAGATAGCCCGCGAGCAACTCCGGCTTCACGTCGGGCGGCATCACCAGCAACCCGTCGACGCGCCCGCGCATCGCGGCGATCGCGGCGGCGGTTTCATGGGTGCTGCCATGCATGTTGCCGAGGAGCAGGTGCATCCCCGATTCATGCGCGACCAGATCGATGCCGCGGATGATTTCGGAAAAGAACTCGCCGAACAGGTCGGGCAGGATGACGCCCACGGTATCGGTCTTGCGCCGCGTCAGGCTGCGCGCGCCGCTATGGGGGACAAAATTCAGCTTCTTGACCGCGGCCAGCACCGCGGCCTTGGTCGGGGCGGTGACATTGCTGTGGCCATTGATCGCGCGCGATGCCGTGGCGACCGAAACTCCCGCTTCGCGGGCGACGTCTCTCAACGTGGTCATGCTGCTCGCCCCCTCATGGCCGGATAGTACCTCACCGCCGGAACGACTTCGCAATCATCATGACGGCAGGGCGCGGAAACGTTCACACGGTAACCGGTTACAACGGCAAAGTGCAAGGTCATTTGCGTGTCTCGCTGGGCAGCGCCAGCCCGGCGGCATCGAACAGGTGCAAGCGGTCGGGCGGCAGCAGCGCCGCGACCGTGTCGCCTTCGCGAAGGCTGCCGTCGTCACGCAACTGACAGGCGATCGGTTCGCTACCGTCCGCGGGCTGCAAATGTACCGTCGCCAACCCGCCGAGCCGTTCGACAAAGCCGATCGAGAAGGGCAACGCGCCCGGTGCCGCGCCGATCGTGATGTCCTCGGGCCGGATGCCGACCGACAGCGGCGTGCCCGCCACGAGCGGCGCGACGAGCGCGGGCAGGGCGATGCTGCGCCCGTCGGCCAGCCGCGCCTGTCCGCCTTCGGCGACGGTTGCCGCGAGAATGTTCATGCGCGGCGTGCCGAGAAATTGGGCGACGAAAATATTGGCGGGCTGCTCGTAAAGCTGCCGCGGGCTGCCGATCTGTTCGATGACGCCGTCGCGCAGCACGATGATCCGGTCGGCGAGCGTCATCGCCTCGACCTGATCGTGAGTGACATAGAGGGTGGTCGTCCCAAGCTGGCGGTGCAGGCTGGCGAATTCATAGCGCATCCGCACCCGCAGGTCGGCGTCGAGGTTCGACAATGGTTCGTCGAACAGGAAAATCTGCGGCTGACGGACGATCGCGCGGCCGATCGCGACGCGCTGGCGCTGGCCGCCTGATAGCGCCGCCGGCTTGCGGTCGAGCAGCGGTTCGATGCGCAGGATCGCGGCGGCCCGGCGCACCGCGTCGTCGATCGCGGCTTTGGACGCCTTGGCGATCTTCAGTCCGAACGCCATATTCTCGCGGACAGTCAGGTGCGGATAGAGCGCGTAGGATTGGAACACCATGGCGATGCCGCGGTCCGACGGCGGCAGGTCGGTGACATCGCGGTCGCCGATGACGATGCGCCCGCTGCTCAACTCCTCAAGCCCGGCGACCGCACGCAGCAAGGTCGATTTGCCGCACCCGGACGGCCCGACGATCACCGTAAACTCACCGTCGGCGACGTCGATCGATACGCCTTTCAGCACCTCGGTCTCGCCGAAATTCTTGCGCGCGTCTCGGATCGACAGTCCGGCCATGGGTGTTTCTTCGCCCTCCTCACCATTTTATGTTATGCCAAAAGTCTAACGGGACGACCGGGGCAATGCAACCGGTTACATCGGACCGGGCAGGTGGCCGGGACAGTTGTCGACCCGACATGTGGCAGGAAAGGGTGTGGCGCCCGGGCGAAATAATCCTGCGCCGCCCACTGGCGCGCGCGGGGGCGACTGGTTACATGGGCCGCCACCGAACGAATCGCGCGTGCCGCCCCGAAATCCGGGACAGGCGCCGCCCGCACCAGAAAGTGGCCCCAATGGAAATCACGACCGGTCTGACCTTTGACGACGTGCTGCTGGTGCCCGGCCCGTCGGACATCCTGCCGTCGGATGCCAATCTGTCGACCCAGCTGACCAGCGAGATCAGCCTGAACATCCCGATCCTGTCGTCGGCGATGGACACGGTGACCGAGGCCGACATGGCGATCCTGATGGCGCAGATCGGCGGCATCGGCGTCCTCCACCGCAATCTGACCGTCGAGGAACAGGCGGCCGCGGTGCGGCAGGTCAAGCGGTTCGAAAGCGGCATGATCGTCAATCCGATCACCATCACCCCCGACGCGCCCTTGTCTTACGCCACCGCGCTGATGGACCAGCACAAGATTTCGGGCATCCCGGTCGTCGAAACCGGCGGTAAGCTGGTCGGCATCCTGACCCACCGCGATGTGCGTTTTGCCGACAATCCGGGCCAGCCGGTGCGCGAGCTGATGACCGCAGACAATCTCGCCACTGTGCGCCCCGGCGTCGGGCAGGACGAGGCGCGCAAGCTGCTCCACCAGCGCCGCATCGAAAAGCTGCTCGTCGTCGACGATGACTATCGCTGTATTGGCCTGATCACAGTCAAAGATATGGAAAAGGCGGTCAATTTCCCCGAAGCGACGAAGGACGGCAGCGGCCGCCTGCGCGTCGCCGCGGCAACCAACACCGGCCCGACGGGGATCGAGCGCGCCGAAGCACTGCTCGAAGCCGAATGCGACCTGATCGTGGTCGATACCGCGCACGGCCACAGCAAGATGGTCGCGCAGACGGTCGAGTCGATCAAGAAGCTGTCGAACCGGGTCCAGGTCCTGGCGGGCAATGTCGCGACCGGCGACGCGACCAAGGCGCTGATCGATGCGGGTGCCGACGGGGTGAAGGTCGGCATCGGGCCAGGGTCGATCTGCACCACCCGTATCGTCGCGGGCGTCGGCGTGCCGCAATTGACCGCGATCCTCGACAGCGTTGAAGCCGCATCGAAGCTGGGCGTGCCGGTGATCGCCGATGGCGGCCTCCGCACCTCGGGCGACGTCGCCAAGGCGCTGGCTGCGGGCGCGTCGAGCGTCATGGTCGGCTCGATGCTGGCGGGAACCGCCGAGGCGCCGGGCGAAACCTTCCTTTATCAGGGCCGCACCTATAAAAGCTATCGCGGCATGGGCAGCGTCGGCGCGATGGCGCGCGGATCGGCCGACCGCTATTTCCAGCAGGACATCAAGGACCAGATGAAGCTGGTCCCCGAAGGCATCGAAGGCCAAGTGCCGTTCAAGGGGCCCGCGAAGGACGTCATCCATCAGATGGTCGGCGGCGTGAAAGCCGCAATGGGCTATACCGGCAGCCGCACGCTCCAGGATTTCCGCGACCGCGCCAAATTTGTGCGGATCACCAATGCGGGCCTGCGGGAAAGCCATGTCCACGACGTGGCGATCACGCGCGAAGCGCCGAACTATCCGGCGGGCTGAATTTTTCGCTTCGTCATTGCGAGCGGAGCGAAGCAATGACAAGGTAAAGACAGATCATGACCCCCGCTGCCCGCGTCCAGACCGCGATCGAAATCCTCGACGTCATCGCTCAATCCGCGCGTGACGGCGGCGCCCCCGCCGACACCATCTTTGCCGAAGCGATGCGCGCCCGCCGTTATGCCGGGTCAAAGGATCGCCGCGCGATCCGCAGCCTCGTCTATGACGCGATCCGCGCTGTGCGTTCGGCGCCCGCGTCGGGCCGCGCCGCCATGCTCGCGCTGGCGGATGCCGTTCCCGAACTCGCGGCGCTGTTCGATGACGCCTCCTATGGTCCCGCCGCGATCACGGCCAGCGAACCGCGCGCCGAGACCGGGCTCGCGACCCCCGCGCTGATCAAATTGTTCGATCCGCTGGTTACCAAGGCGGATCACGCCGCGATGCTCGCCCGCGCGTCGCTCGACCTGCGCGCCAACCGCCTGCGCTCCAGCCGCGACGAACTGGCGATGATTTTTCCCGACGGCGAAGCAATCAACGGCCTCGCCGATGGCTGGCGACTTCCGGGCGAAACCGCCGCCGTCCAGAACCCGGCTTATTCCGAGGGGCAGTTTGAGGTGCAGGACGCCGCGAGCCAATATGCCGCCGCTGCGCTGGACGCCGAAGGCGGACAGACGGTGATCGATCTGTGCGCGGGCGCCGGCGGGAAGTCGCTTGCCATCGCCTCGGACACAAATGACGAAGCCGCGATCCTCGCCTGCGACACCAACCGCGCGCGGCTTCAGCAACTGGCGCCGCGCGCGCACCGCGCTGGAGCGACTGGAATCGAAACGCTGCTGCTCAATCCCGGACAGGAACGCGCGATGCTGACCGAGCGGATGGGCAAGGCCGACCGCGTGATCGTCGATGCCCCCTGTTCGGGCAGCGGCACCTGGCGGCGTAGCCCCGAACTGCGCTGGCGCTCGACCCCGGCGCGGCTCGATCGCCACGTCGCCGACCAGGCGAAGCTGATGGACATCGGTGCGGCACTCGTGGCGCCGGGCGGCAAACTCGTCTATGCGGTATGCTCGATCATCACACGCGAGGGGCGCGCCCAGGTGGCTGATTTTCTGACCCGCAATCGCGGCTGGACCGCCGACACCGGCTATTTGCCGGATGGCGTCGGCCGCGCCGCTGGGGCCGGTTTTCTGCTCACCCCAGGGCATGACCGCTGCGACGGATTTTTTCTCGCGCGACTGACGGCGCCATGTTAGCATCCGCCCAATGAAAAGATGGGAGAATGCGATGCGCGTCGGTTTTCTGGCTCTTGCCGCGGGAATAGTCCTCGCCAGTTTGCCCACGGCATCCGATGCCCAGCGCGCCGATAACGACATTTTCCCGCGCTCGATCGCGCTCCAGCAGGAAGGGCAGAAGGCCCAGGAAGCGGGCGATCTGAACCTCGCGATCGATCTTTATGAATCGGCGCTCGCCGCCGACCCGCGCAACCGTTCGGCGATCATCGCGATGGCGCAGGTGGCGCGCGCGCAAGGGCTGCCCGGCAAAGCGATCAGCCTGTATCGCGAGGCGCTGGTCCTCGACCCCAATGACATCGTGGCGCTGACCGGGCAGGGCGAAGCCCTGGCCGACAAGGGCGCGCTGGAACTAGCGCGCGAGAAGCTGGTCGAAGCGCAGCGCGTGTGCGGCGACAAATGCCCGCAGGTCGCGGCGCTGGAAAAGACGATCTTGTCGAGCGCGTCGAAACGCGTGGTCGCTGCCGAGGTGCTGGTGCCGAAACCAGTCGTCGCGACTGTTGGTGCCAGCAGCAATCAGAATTAGGATCTCGCCGAGGCTTGCGACGGCATTGGGATGGGGAGTTGTCATACCCCACCCTCGTCATTCCCGCGAAAGCGGGAACCCAGGGCGTGCGTCGGCTGATCCCACCCTGGGTTCCCGCTTTCGCGGGAATGACGAAGTAAAAAGACGCGGAACGTCGTTTATCGGTCGAAATCGTCGCCGCGGAGCGGCTGTCCTGGCGGCTAGACGGTCCGGCATCTCTCTGAACCGACTGGAGCGCCGCGCCTGACGTGCTAAGGGCCACCCTATGCTTCACATGCACGGCCGCGGCGGCACCGTCGAACTCGATGGTGTCAAATATGACTGGGAACTCCTGAGCGAGCCCCAACTGTCCTCGTCCGAGGGCTGGAGGGGCATGACGGTCTCCTTACGCCAGAGAGATATGCCGCGCGAAGCCGTGCTGGAATTTCCGACGCCAAAGCGCCTGTTGAAAGGATTGCCGAAAGGGCGTTCGCACATCAACGACGCAATCGCCTTACGAGGGGTGCGAGCGGCATTGTCGGCAGGATGGGAGCCGGCTTCTCGCGGCAAGCCGACGGTCTTCATGGTTGATGCCAACGGCGACTAAGCGCGATCGCCCAACCAGGCGGCCCTGATCTCTCCCCTATGCCCGTCCGGCGCCAGCGCGGCGCGCAGGGCTTCCAGCAGAGGCGGCAGCGTCTGCGTGAAGGCGTAGGGCGGGTTGACGATGAAAAGGCCCGCGCCGTTATAAATGTCGGGCTGATCGCTGTCGTACAGCCAATGCTCGACCACCAGAAACTTCGGGATGCCGAGTTTCCGCAATTGCTGCTTCCATCGCACATGCGTGGCGCGGTCCTTTAGCGGATACCAGATCACCGTCACGCCATGCGCCCACTTGCGGTGCGCAGCGGCGAGGGTGGCGGTGATGCGCGCGCGTTCGTCGGTCTGCTCGTAGGGCGGATCGACCACCACGACGCCGCGCGCCGTGCGAGGCGGCACCATCGCCAGCCAAAGCTCGTAGGCGTCGCGCTGATGCACGGCGGCAGATGTGTCGCGCATCGCGACGCGCAGGGCATAGGCGTCGTCGGGATGTTTCTCGTTCAGGATGAGAAAATCCTGCGGACGCAGAAGCTGTGCCAGAAATCGCGGCGATCCAGGGTAGAGACGCGGCTCGGCCCCGGCATTCACCGCCTGCACCGCGGCGCGGTAGTCGTTCAGCAAGGGGTTCGCGTCGGCAAAGGCGCGCAGCACGCCCTGTGTGGCCTCGCCGGTGCGCCTGGCCTCCTCGCCGCCAAGATCATAGAGCCCGCAGCCCGCATGGGTGTCGATCAGGGTCAGCGCGCCCGGCTTTTGCTGCAACGCCCGCACGAGGGCGATCAGCAGGCTGTGCTTTACGACATCGGCGCTATTGCCGGCATGAAAGGAATGGCGATAATTCATTCTAATTCAAAATCCTGGCGTTCTGCCTTTACACGAACGGCTCTACGCCCCGAGCGCGCGCGCCAAGGCCACCCATTCGCCGACGCTGACCGTCTCCGCGCGGCGGGTTGGGTCAATGCCTAGGGCCTCGGCCGCGGCGACCGCGCCTTCGATACCTTTCAGGCTTTGCCGCAGCATCTTGCGGCGCTGGCCGAACCCCTTTTCGGTCAGCTTGGACAGTAATTTCGGATTGATCCCCGCGGGTTGATCCGCAGCCACGACGTGAACGATCGCCGACATCACCTTGGGCGGCGGGGTGAAGGCCGAGCGGTGGACCTTCATCGCGATCTTCGCCGTCGATCGCCACTGCGCCAGCACCGCGAGACGGCCATAGGCGCTGGTATCGACCGGGGCGATAATGCGTTCGGCGACCTCCAGCTGGAACATCAGGGTCAGCGATTGCCAGCGCGGCGGCCATGCGGCGGGTTCGAGCCAGCGCGTGAACAGCGCGGTGCCGACATTATAGGGTAGGTTGGCGACGATATGATAAGGCGCGCCGCCGGTCAGCGCGTCGATGTCGACCGCCATCGCATCGTCGGCGATCACCGTCAGCTGGCCGGGAAAGGCTTCGGCGAGTTCGGCGAGCAGCGGCAGGCAGCGATCGTCGCGCTCGACCGCGATCACTTTTGCACCGGCGCGCAGCAACGCGCGGGTCAGCCCGCCGGGGCCGGGGCCAACCTCGAACACCGTGGCGCCATCGAGGTCGCCGGGAATCGCGGCGATGCGATCGAGCAATTGTTCGTCGAACAGGAAATTCTGGCCGAGCGCCTTGCTGGCCTGCAGCCCGTGCGTGCGCACCGTCTCGCGCAGCAGCGGCAGCTGGGGTGCGGGGCGGGGGCTCACTTGGCGGGGGCGCAGCTGCGCTCGCGCGCCGTCGCCAGCTTGGCGGCCATGGCGATCGCTGCGATCGTCGGGCCGGGGTCGGCCAGACCAGTCCCGGCGATGTTGAACGCGGTGCCATGGTCGGGCGAGGTGCGGATGATCGGCAGGCCGAGGGTCAGATTGACCCCATCGTGGAAATGCAGCGCCTTGAACGGGGTTAGCGCCTGATCGTGATAGGCACAGAGCAGCGCGTCATAACGGGCGCGGACGGCGGGCGCGAACAGGCTGTCGGCGGCGAGCGGGCCATCGACGATGATGCCTTCGTCGGCAAGCTGGGCTACCGCGGGTGTCATGATGCGATCTTCTTCGCTGCCGAGCTGGCCGCTTTCACCGGCATGAGGGTTGAGCCCGGCGAGCGCGAGGCGCGGATTGTCGATCCCGAAATCGCGTTTCAGACCGCGCACGACGATCCGCGCCTTGGCGACGATCAACTCGACGGTCAGCCGTTCGGACACCTCGATCAGCGGAATATGGACGGTCAGCGGCACGACGCGCAATGCCGGTCCGGCCAACATCATGACTGCATTGGTGGCGGTCACGCCGCAGCGTTCGGCAATGAATTCGGTCTGGCCGGGATGGGTATAGCCGATGCTGTGCAGCGCAAATTTCGATACTGATCCTGTGACCAGTGCCGAACTGGCCTGGTTGCGGGTCAGTCCGATGCCGGTTTCGAGCGCGTGCAGCGCGCAGGCGGCGCCCGCCGCGGTCGGGGTGCCGGGGGTCAGAGGTCCGCTGTCCTCGAGATGCCAGACGGGCAAGGCGTCGTCGAAGGTCCGCTGAACCTGATCGATGTCGCCCACCCGGGCGATCGGTCCGTTCCAGACGGCGGTGATCGTCGCCGCATCGCCAATCGCAAAAAAGGGCGGCAAATCACTTTCGCGGCGCGCCGCCCAAGCGCGGGCGGTGACTTCGGGTCCGACGCCGGCCGGGTCACCCATGGTGACCGCGATCGGCTGTCGAAGATCGGGATACGGCATTAGCTATATTCGATCACGGCATCCCGGCGCAGGTCGCGCAGATAACGCTGGGCCCGCTTGTTGACCTTTTCCTCCAGCAACCGGGCTTCGATCTGCTCGAGGTTCGGCGCCGTGGCGGTCTGCGGCAGGTCGCGGCCGCACAGCACGAGAACGCTGACGCCCTCGTTGGCGGCGCCGAACGGTTGAGTTGTCTGGCCGACTTGCAGGTTGATCAGCGTGTTTTGCAGCGGCGCGGGCAGCGCGCGCATTTCGATGTTGTCGCGCGAGACGACGGTGGCGCCCAGTTGCGCGGCCACCGCATCGGCCGCACCACAGCCCGCGATGCCGCGCGTCGCTTCCGCGAACTGGCCAGCCAGCTCGGACGCGCGGGCCTGCGTCGTGCCGGCCGCGAAATCGAGCGAGATTTGCTTCAGGCTGAGGATCGCGTCGCGCGGATCGGCAGTCAGCACCTGGCGCCGGTCGATCATCAACATGATCGACACACCGCCGGGAACCTGGATCGGTCCGACCAGCTGGCCCGGCTGCATCTGGGTCGCTGCCTCGGCCATCGATGTCGGCAGCTGGCCGGGTTTCACCCAGCCGAGGTCGCCGCCGACGACCGCGGTCGATGCCTCAGAAAACTGGCGGGCATAGGCGGCGAAGCTGCCGCCCGCCTGCAAAGCCTGGATGATCTTCTGGGCGTTTTCAGTCACCGCCGCGACATTTTCCGGCGGCGCCGACAGATAAATCTCGCCCAGGTGGAATTCGTCCTGGCCCTTGGAATCGTTCATCCGCTGAACCACCGACGTCACCTCGTCGGTCGACACGTTCGTCGTCGACTGGATGTTGCGCGACAACAGGCGGTCCCAGGCGAATTCGCCGCGGATCTGCTGTTTGACCGCCGCCGCCGACGACCCTTTGGAGGTCAGATAGGTTGCGAATTGATCGGGGGTTTGTTTGAAACGGGTGGCAAGCCGGGCGAACTGGTCGTTGACGACATTTTCGTCGATCGTGATGTCGGCCGCCTTGGCTTCCTGAATCTGCAATTTTTCATCGATAAGGTTGCTGAACACCTGTTGACGCAGCCGCTGCACCTCGGCGGGGGGCAGCTCGACATTGTTGTTGGCGATGCGGATCAGCGCCATGCGCTGTTCGATGTCGGTGGCGGTGATAATCTCGCCGTTCACGGTTGCCGACGGACGGTAGACGTTGCTCTTGGCATCGCCGAAAATCTGGACATTGCCGGGAATGTTGAGGCTGGTCGTCGGCACTTCGTCATCGCTGACGGTCTGCGCCAGCACCGGCGTGATGCCGACGGCGGCCACGGCGATCAGGCCGATCATGGTCGAAAATTTGGTCATCTTCACCCTATTCGAGAATTAATGGCACGCTCCGTATCAGCGGATACGCCCGATGGTCCAGCGCAATCCGCCATATAGACCGTTTCGGACCTGCAGATAGCGCGCGAACGCTGAACCTAGGCTGAGCGAAGCGGTCAGAACCCTAAATTGCGGAAGGCCACGCGGAACGAGAAGCTGTTGCCGCGTCGGGCATCGCCGGTGTCGGCATAGTCGCGGCGCCAGGTCAGCGCAATCGACAGGCAGTCGTCGTCATAGGCGATGCCAAGGCGATGGCGAATGGGCTCAAACCCGTCAGCGGAACTGAGCGGGTCGTCGCTCTGCTGGGTCAGATCGACGATCGCCGAACCAAAGACCGACCAATATTGGGCGATCGCAACGCGGCCGCCGACGCGCGCCTCTTCGCGGTCCTGCAAATCCTCGCCGAGCAGCAGGATGTCGCGGTTGAGCCGCGAATAGCCCAGCACGGCATAGGTCGAGCGGCTGCCGATCGTCGCGTCAAATTCGTTGCGGCGGATCGCCAGATTGTCCTTGTCGAGCCGGTAGCGGTGGGTGAGGCGCAGGAAGTCGCGATAGGCAATCGTCGTCCGCCCGACGACATCCGACGTGCGGTCGGTCAGCCCGGTGCCGTCGGCGAATAGGCTGGGCTTGTCCGACAGGCGATAGCTTTGCCCGACGCTGCTGCTGATGTTGAACCCCGGGCGGCTGTAGTTCCATTCGACGCCATAGGTGATGCGGGCGCCGTCCTCGAACCGGTCGTAGCCATTGAAACGGTTGATCGCGAAGAGATTGCTGTCTTCCAGATCAAAGGCGCGGGCGTCTTCGTTGGGAATGTCGATATTTTCGATCGGCGGGGTGGCGACGATCTGGACGCGCGGAGTCAGCGTCTGGGTGCCGCCGGCAAATTCGCCGACGAACGGCCAGCGCATGTCGGCGGCGACGGCGGCAATGCCGCGCGCCTGCCAGCCCGATTTGCCGCGATAGCCGGGAATGGCGGTGAGCAGATTTTCGTCGCTGTGATAGACGTCGCCGCGCACCAGGGCGGTCAGCGTGACCTCTTGCCCCAGCCGCGTCAGGCCGCGCAGATCCCAGCGCGCGCCGGCAAAGGCGCGCTGGGTGTCCTGCCCCGAAGTCCGCCCGATCGCCAGCGTATTGAGCTGCAATTCGACCTGCCCGCCGAGCACCGGATCGGAGAAACGCTGGCGATAATCGATGATCGGCAACGCGATCGGCTGCTGCCCCTGTTCGTCGTTGGCGCGCAACGTCTGCGTCGCCCAGCCGGCGATCGAGAGGTAGGAATTACCGCCGATCCGTTCCAGCTCGAACGTCGAGCGCAGCCGGTCGTCGCGACTGATGTCATAGCGGCGCATGAAGGTACGGTCGGTGGCGATGCGGCCCGAATAGGTCAGGCTCCAGCGCGGATCGAACTGGAACTTGCCCGCGCTTTCCAGATAGCCGCGAAAGCGTTTGCGGCTGTCGGGGTCTTCGCCGGTCAGCGGGACCAGCGAGCTGTAGGTTGCATAGCCGTTGATCCGGAACGATCCGATGTCAGTCAGCGCCCGGAACTCACCCTCCAGCATCGGCGCCGCGCCGGTGTAGAGATGCGGGGTGATTGTGATGTCGCGGTCGGGCGCGAGACGCAGATAATAAGGCACTGCGATTTCAAAGCCGTTGCTACGGTCGAGGCGGATTTCGGGGACCAATATGCCGCTGCCCGCCTCGCTGTTCGCCGGGTGACTGAGGCCGGGCAAGGGGATCAGCGGCAGCCCGAAAATCTCCACCCGGGCGCCCTTGTAGCGGATCTTGTTCTTTGCCCGGTCATAGGTGACGCGGACGGCGCGGATCTGCCAGCTCGGATTTTTGGGGCAACCCTCGGCGTCCTCGACCTGGCAGGCGGTGTAGGCGGCGTTCTCCAGCTCGATATTGCCATTTTCGAACCGCGTGCCCTTGATCGCGGCGAGGCGCGAGCCGTTGTCGAGGACGACGAGCAGGTTTTCGACGACGCCGTCGCGCAAACTGTCGGTCAGCTCGATCCGGTCGCCATAGGCGGTATCGCCCTCGGGATTCTTGATCGCAACATTGCCCTCGGCGAACACCTGCCCAGTTTTGCGATTCCACGTCACCTTGTCGGCACGCATCGAAATCGCCTCGCGGTTCATCGCGACATTACCCTCGGCCACGACGACTTCGGTGTCACTGTCGTAATTGAGGTTGTCAGCGGCAAAGCCGACCTGGTCCTCGGCGGCAACCGCGGGGGCATCGGTGGTGACCGGCGCGATGTCGGGGGTTTGCAGGTCGGGCTGACCCGTGACTTCCTGCGCGGGGGATGATTCGTCCGTCTGCTGCGCGGCGACCGGGCTGGACAGCAGTGCGATGCTGCTCGCGGTCACCAGCCACAGCGGCGGCTTACGGCGCGTCTGTCGGAACAAAGCCCAGCTCATTGAAATACTTTGTCCCACTTATCGATCGCGTCCGCCCGGGTTGGACCGGCTGCTTTGTTTTTGCAACTCGCAAGCGAAACCCCTATCGGTCCCGCACGCTGCAATCAATCATCGCATGAGAGAGTTACCGAATGGACATTCACTTTGTCGCGCAAATCGATGCGTCTGCCGACGTCGTCGCTTTTCCGGTCCGCAAGGGCGAGCTGAACGCCTTTGTCCAGGCGCTCGGCGAGCCGCACGGCGCGCTGCTCGGCGGCGCTGCGGCACAGGCACGCTTTGAAGGCGCGGCGGGGGGCATCGCCGAAACCGCGGCGGTCGATGGCGGCCGCGTCTTGCGCCTGCTGCTCGTCGGCATCGGCGAAGGCAGCGTGAATGATCTGGAGCGCGCGGGCGCCTCGCTGACCGCGCGGTTGCAGACCAGCGGCGCCGCGGCGGTCCATGTCGATTTTGCGAGCGCTGGGGTCGTCGACCAGGAGGATGTGCTGGCGTTCGCAATGGGCGCGAAGCTGCGCGACTGGCGCCTCGACACCTATCGGACCCGCTTGGCCGACAACGCGAGACCCAGCCTCAAGTCGCTGACCATCGCGTCGCCGCACCACGACCTGACGGCGCGTTGGGCCGCGAATGAGGCGATCGCCGACGGCGTGGCGCTGACCCAGACGCTCGTCGCCGAGCCGCCAAACATCCTCTACCCCGAAAGTTTTGTCGAACGCTGCCAGCATCTCGCCGACTTGGGCGTCGAAATCGAAGTGCTCGACGAGCGCCAGATGAAGGCGCTCGGCATGGGGGCGCTGCTCGGGGTGGCGCAGGGGTCAACCCGCCCGCCGCGCTTGCTGGCGATGCGCTGGAACGGCGGTAATGACAGTGACAAGCCGGTGGTGTTCATCGGCAAGGGGGTCACGTTTGACACCGGCGGCATCAGCCTGAAACCCGGTCCCGGCATGGACATGATGAAATGGGACATGGGCGGCGCAGGCGCGGTCGCGGGCGCGATGAAGGCGATCGCGGGGCGCAAGGCAAAGGCGAATGTCGTCGGCGTCGTCGGCCTGGTCGAAAATATGCCCGATGGCAACGCGATGCGACCGGGCGATATTGTCACCACCATGTCGGGTCAGACGGTCGAGGTCCTCAACACCGATGCCGAAGGGCGGCTGGTGCTGTGCGATGCGATCACCTGGGCGCAGAAGATGTATTCGCCCAAGGTCATTGTCGATCTTGCGACGCTGACCGGCGCGATGGTGATCTCGCTCGGGCATGAATATGCGGGCATCTTTGCCAATGATGATGCGCTTGCCGACAAGCTGATTGCAGCGGGCGAGACCAGCAACAACAAGCTGTGGCGCTTCCCGCTCTCGGCGGCTTACGACAAGCTGATCGACAGCCCGATCGCCGATATGAAGAATATCGGCCCGCGCGAAGGCGGTTCGATCACCGCGGCGCAGTTCCTGAAACGCTATGTCGACGACGGTGTCGCCTGGGCGCATCTCGACATCGCGGGCATGGCGTGGGGCGACAAGGATGGTCCGGTGTGGGCCAAGGGCGCGACGGGCTATGGCGTCCGCCTGCTCGACCGATATATCGCCGAAAACCACGAGGGTTGATGTCTTTCACTTCGTCATTGCGAGCGAAGCGAAGCAATCCAGGGCGGTTTACGCGCGCTCTGGATTGCCGCGTCGCCTTCGGCTCCTCGCAATGACGGTGGTGGTTTAGTGACATGCCTCGCGTCGATTTTTACCGGCTGACCCGCGATCCCGTCGAACGGGTGCTCCCCGTCATCGCCGGGCGCATCCTGGGCACGGGCGACCGGTTGCTGATCGTCGCCGCCCCGGCGATGCAGCGGCAGGCGATCGACGAGGCGCTGTGGACGCTGACCCCCGCCAGCTTCCTGCCGCATGGCGCCGCGGGATCGCCCGACGAGGCGATCGAACCGATCCTGATTGCGGGAACGCTCGACCCGCCGCCGCCCAATGACGCCCGACTGGTGGCGCTCGCCGACGGCGAATGGCGCGACGAGGCGCTGGGTTTCGATCGTATCTTCCTGCTCTTCGACAACAGCCGCATCGACGATGCCCGCGCGACGTGGCGCACGTTGTCGGCGCGCGCTGATGTCGATAACCGCTTCTGGAAACAGGACGAAAACGGGCGCTGGTCGGAAGGGCCGTAGGTCAGGACGCGCTCTATCCTTGCGATGCAGCAAAAGCGCGGCTAGAGGCGCGCGCATCGCAGACCATAATAACCTAGGAGCTTCCCCCATGGCGGTTACCCGCACCTTTTCGATCATCAAGCCCGACGCCACGCGCCGCAACATCACCGGCGCGGTCACCAAAATGCTGGAAGACGCCGGCCTGCGCGTCGTCGCGTCGAAGCGCATCCACATGAGCCGTGAACAGGCCGAAGGCTTTTACGCGGTCCACAAGGAACGCCCCTTCTTTGGCGAACTCGTCGATTTCATGATCAGCGGCCCGGTCGTCGTCCAGGTGCTGGAAGGCGAAAACGCGATGCAGCGCAACCGCGACATCATGGGCGCCACCAACCCTGCCAACGCCGAACCTGGCACGATCCGCAAGGAACTGGCCGAAAGCATCGAAGCGAACACCGTCCATGGCTCGGACAGCGACGAAAACGCGGCGATCGAGATCGCTTATTTCTTCAAGCCCGAAGAAATCGTCGGCTAAGCACCCGACGCCTCGCGTAAAGCGAAAGGCCCGCGGATTGCTTCGCGGGCCTTTTTCGCAACTAGCGTCCGATCTGGTTCAGCGTCGCCCGCCGACAATTGTCGCCGCTGATCGCGAAATCGACCAGACGTAGGCCGGGTTTCGACCCGCCCGGCGCCATGAACAGCGTCAGCGCGCAATATTCAAAATCGCCAACCTCATATTCGACGTTGCCGGTTCTCAGCTGCTGAACGATCAACTGGCGCGTATCATAGCTCGATTCATAATCGAACGCCTTGGTTGTGCCGACCTGGCGCATCGCAGCCGGGCGGCCCCAGAATTTAATGACTTCGGCCTCGGTCCAGCCCGCCATGCTGCCGAAGATGGCTTGCTGCAACCGCGTCTTGCCCCTGAAATTCGGAAGGATGCGCGCCATGAAATTGCGTTCGTCGGTCTGGTCGGCCAGCGCCAATTCGCCCATCGCAATATAGCCGTCGAGCTGGCTTCTCAGATTAACGAGCATCTCGTCGACCCTCTGCTTCACCGCGCGTATTTCTTCCTCCGATTGCTGCCGGAGCGGCGGTGGGGTGGCGTCCGTCCAGAAGGTCGACCAGGTCAGCTCTTCGAGCGGTGACGACAAGGCGAAATTGCCGATGGGCAACAGCCCGAGATCGACCATCGGATCATAGGATTTGTCGCGGGCGGCCTTTTCCGTCGCGGCAACGATTGCCTGGCGGTCGCAGGCAATGGTGTTCACGCGGCTCAGCCATCCGTCCGGTGGCACGTCAAACCAGCCGGTTCCCTGGCGAGAATACTCCTTTCGATGGTCGCGGAAAATTGAATCAACTGTCACGATCTGCATCCGGTGCCGCGCGCAATCGGCGGCGACGCGATAATTGCTGTACCGCGGTTTCAAGGCCGATTCGAATACTTGCATCACCTCGACAAAGGCCACTTCGGTATTCTCGAACGGCGCCGGCGGCAGATCGTCCTGCTGTGGCGGCTTCCCCGACACGGGAACACCGGTCAGCGAGACATCATTGCGCAAAGTGACTTCGCTATAGTCGGCATAATAGATCGACCGATCGCCCTTCGTTTCGACGCTGTCAATCATCGCCCATTCGGCTGCATGCACCGGGAAGGCTTGCACCGCCGCGACAAGGACGACCGGGAAAAAGGCGTGGCGCATCGTCCGGATCGCTCCAACCGTTGGCGGGAGGCTCACCCTAGGGCGCCGCGTGGAACGATCAATCGGCGGTTGTGCACCAGTGCGTCTATTTCGATTGCCGGGGCCTGACCCTAAAATTCCTCTGCAACCGCCATCAGCCCCGCCAGTTTCTTCGGCGCTACCGCCAGCCAGCTCTTGCGCAGCCATTCGCCAATCGCGTCCCAGTCGGTGTCGCCCAGATCGAGCCGGATACCCACCCAGCCGTCGCCGAAATAGGCGGGGCGGTAATAGCGGTCTTCGTCCATTTCGATCAGCGCCGCCTGCTCGTCGGCGCCGCTGATCTTGACCAGCAGCGCGATCTTTCCATCGCCGTGATGATCCTCGGTGAAATAGGCGAACTTCTTGCCCTTCACGATGCCGAAGCACGGCATGCCGTGCGAGGTCACTTCGTCGGCCTCGGGCAGCGCCATCGCGAGATCACGGACGCGGGCGCGCAGATAGTCTGGGCTGCGTTCGCGCGACACATAAGCGGCGAGGGTTTGCGGATAAAGTTGATGTTCGGCAAAGCGCACACGCTCCGCCAGTGTTTCGACGGTGTCGCCGGGCAGGGTCGCGACCGGCGTCTGCGCCAGCACCGGGCCGTCGTCGACTCCCGGGGTGACGATATGGACGCTGCACCCGCCAAATTTGTCGCCCGCGTCGATCGCGCGTTGGTGGGTGTCGAGCCCCTTGTAGAGCGGCAGCAGGCTGGGGTGGATGTTGAGCATCTTGCCCGCCCAGCGCGCGACGAAATCGTCGCTCAGGATCCGCATATAGCCCGCCAGTGCGACGAAATCGGCCTTGGCCGCACGGAGTTCGGCATCGACCAGCGCGTCGAAAGCGTCGCGGTTCATGCCCTTATGCGAGAGGCTCCACGTCGCGATGCCTTCGGCGGCGGCGATCGCGAGGCCGGGCGCTTCGGGGTTGTTGCTGGCGACGAGGACCAGTTTATAGGGGCAGTCGGGGGCTTTAGCCGCGTAGAGCAGCGCCGCCATGTTGGTGCCGGCGCCGGAGATCAGGACGGCGACTTTGGCTTTGGTCATCATCGCTCCCCAACCTTCGTCATGCTGAACTTGTTTCAGCATCCATGGCCTGCTCTCTCCGCAACCGCAGCGTCGATTTCGACACCAGGCCATGGACCCTGAAACAAGTTCAGGGTGACGGGAAAAATCAACCGTGGTGCGTTGCGCTCCACGCACCCATTGCGCTCCACGTCTCTGCGCTGCCGGTCACGGTGCAGCCCTTGGTGCCCTCGGCGATATGACCGATCCGCAGCACCGTCTCACCCGCGGCTTCGAGCGCCGCAGTGACATCGACCACATCGGCCTCGCCAACCACCACCGCCATGCCGATGCCGCAATTGAACGTCCGCGCCATTTCCTCGGGCTCGATATTGCCCTGCGCCTGCAGGAACGCCATCAAACGCGGCTGGTCCCACGCATCGGCGTCGACATGCGCGTGCAAGGTTTCGGGCAGGATGCGCGGGATATTTTCGAGCAGGCCGCCGCCGGTGATATGCGCCAGCGCATGAATCTTTCCGGTCTTCACCAGCGGCAACAGGCTTTTCACATAGATGCGCGTCGGGGCCATCAGCGCGTCGATCAGCAGGATATTCTGGTCGAACAGGGCAGGGCGATCGAGTTTCCAACCTTTGTCGGCTGCGAGGCGGCGCACCAGCGAAAAGCCGTTCGAATGGACGCCCGAGGACGCGAGGCCGAGGATGACGTCGCCCGCGGCGACCTTGTCGGCGGTTAGCACCTGGTCACGCTCCACGGCACCGACGCAGAAACCGGCGAGGTCGTAATCGCCTTCGCTATACATCCCCGGCATTTCGGCAGTCTCGCCGCCTATCAGCGCGCAGCCAGCCTGTTTGCACCCCTCGGCAATGCTCGCGACCACTTGTGTGGCGACGTCGTTGTCGAGCTTGGCGGTGGCGTAATAATCGAGGAAAAACAGCGGCTCGGCGCCCTGCACGATCAAATCGTTAACGCACATCGCGACCAGATCGATGCCGACCCCGTCGTGGCGCCCCGATTCGATCGCGAGTTTCAACTTGGTGCCGACGCCATCGTTCGCCGCGACGAGCAGCGGATCGTTGAATCCCGCCGCCTTAAGATCGAAAAAGCCCCCGAAACCACCGAGGTCGGCATCGGCACCGGGACGTCGCGTGGCTCGGGCGAGCGGGGCGATGGCACGGACCAGCGCATTGCCGGCGTCGATCGACACCCCGGATTGGGCATAAGTGTAAGCGGCGGGCTGGTTGTGCTTGGAATCCATGGCACGCGCGACTAACGGTTCCAGCCGACAAATGCCATGATTTCCTTGTCGGGGTCCGACAGATTTCCTTGTCCGCGCGTGCGCTTTTGGGCAGAGCATAGAGAAGAGATGATTTCCACCGCTCCCCCTCCGTTCGCCCACCGGTTCAAAGACGCTGCATTGCCGCGAGATGGACGCTGGCTCGCGCTTTTCGGCCTGTTCTTCGCGATCCTGCTCGTCGGCGTCGTCGAGGGACAGATCAGCCGCGGCGATCGCGGCATAACGCCGATCAACAGCAGCGGCGACTTTCTCGCCAGCGGCATCCTGGTCGATGTCACCGGCGACAACGCCGATGACGCACGCACCAAGGGCTGGCGCGAGGCGCAGCGCAAGGGCTGGGCGCAGCTTTATCGCAAGCTCAACGGCAGCGATGGTCCCGCGCTCGGCGATTCGGTGCTCGACGGCATCGTCACCGCGATAGTCGTCGAACAGGAACAGATCGGCCCGCGCCGCTATGTCGCGCGGCTGGGGGTGCAGTTCGACCGCGTTCGCGCCGGACAGATATTGGGCGTCAGCGGGCGGACGCTCCGCTCGCCGCCGCTGCTCGTCATCCCGGTCTATTCGATCGACGGTATCCCGCAGGTGTTCGAACAGCGCAGTGCATGGCAGCGCGCCTGGGCCGAATATAACACTGGGCAGAGCGCGATCGACTATGTCCGCACCGCGGGCACCGGTGCCGACACATTGCTGATCAACGCGGGACAGACCGGGCGCCGCGGGCGCGTGTGGTGGCGCGTCATCCTGGATCAATATGGCGCCGCCGACGTGCTGACCCCGATTGCGCGGGTCGAGTATTCCTATCCCGGCGGGCCGATCAAAGGCACTTTCACCGCGCGCTTCGGCCCCGACAGCAAGCTGATCTCCAGCTTCACAATGACCGGCCCCAGCCCCGCGGCGCTGCCCGACATGATGGAAAAAGCGGTCGCGCGAATGGACCGCATCTACATCGACGCGCTGGCGGCGGGCGTGCTGAAGACCGATACCTATCTGGTCCTCGAAAAGCCGGTCGAGCGCGAGGACCTGCCCGAAGAGATTGTGGCCACCGACGAGGATGCGCTGCCCAGCGAAACCGACAGCAGCGTGCCGACCACCGCGCCCGCGGGGGTGCAGAGCTTCACCGTCCAATATAGTTCGCCCGACGTCGAATCGGTCACCGCGACTGAACGCGCCGTCGGCGGCATCGCGGGGGTCCAGTCGGCATCGACGACCAGCCTCGCGCTTGGCGGCACATCGGTGATGCGCGTGACCTTCCGCGGCGATATCGCGGCGCTCAGCGCGGCGCTCGCGGCGCGGGGTTACAAGGTGCAGGAGGGCGGCAGCACGCTGCGGATCAGCCGCTGATGGCGCGTTCCACCAGCCAGATCGCACTGCCGCTCGACTGGAGCGCCAGGGGCAGCAACGACGCGCCGCTGGTCGTCGGGACAAGCAACGCCGACGCGATCCGCTATCTGCGCCATGTCGCGACGTGGCCGGTGCGGACCGCGGTGCTGACCGGACCGCGCGGATCGGGACGCAGCCTGATCGGCCGGTTGTTCGCGGCGGATACCGGCGGCCGGGTGATCGATGGGCATGACAGCGTTGCCGAAGAAGCGATTTTCCACGCCTGGAACGCCGCGCAATCGTCGAACATCCCGCTGCTGATCATCGCCGATGCGCCGCCTGCCGACTGGGGGATCGTGCTGCCCGATCTCGCCTCGCGGCTGCGCGCGGTGCCGGTTCTGACGATCGCCGAGCCTGACGATTGCCTCGCGCGCGACCTGATCGAGGCGCTGTTCGCGCAGCGCGGGATCGCGCTGGCGCCCGAGGTTGCCGCTTATATCGTCCCGCGGATGGAGCGCAGCTATGCGATGGTCCACCGCATCGTGGCGGCGCTCGATGCCGCTTCGCTCGAACAGGGACGACGCGTCGGCATCCGTCTTACGCGTGAAACATTACTGTCACAGGGGCTGATCGATCCCGATCTCCTTGAACGACAGGATGGAACGATATGTCGATAGCCGGTGGGCCTCTTCGCGCCGACAATGACGCCAATACGGGGCTCCCGTCCTTCGGACCCGAACGCTTTTTCAATCGAGAACTCAGCTGGCTGGCGTTCAATCGGCGGGTGATGGAGGAAGCGCGCAATCCTGCGCATCCGCTGCTCGAACGCCTGCGCTTCCTGTCGATTTCGGGCAGCAATCTTGACGAATTCTTCATGGTCCGCGTTGCGGGGCTGAAGGGGCAACAGTTGCAGGGGATCGACGATCCGTCGGCCGACGGCCGCTCGCCGGGGCAACAGTTGGCCGAGATCGAGGCTGAGGTGAATCGCCTCGTCGATCAGCAGCAGAGCGAGTGGCAGCGGCTCCACAAACTGCTCGGCGAACAGGGTATCATCGTTCACGGCACCGGGTCCGACCGCGAACCGCTGCGCGCGGCGCTGCGTCAATATTTCATCGACCAGATTTTCCCGATCCTGACGCCGCAGGTGCTCGATCCGGCGCATCCCTTTCCCTTCATTCCCAATCGCGGGCTGGGGATCATCTTCGACTTGCAGCGCAAAGCGACGGGCGAGACGGTGCGCGAACTGGTCCTGATCCCCGCGGCGTTGCCGCGCTTCGTTTCGGTGCCGGGTCAGTCGCGCGCCTTTGTGCCGATCGAATATCTGATCGAGATTTTCGGCGACCTGCTGTTCCCCGGTTTCACCATCCGCTCGCTCGGCGTGTTTCGCATCATCCGCGACAGCGACATCGAGCTGGAGGAAGAAGCCGAAGATCTGGTGCGCCTGTTCCGCACCGCGATCCGCCGCCGCCGCCGCGGCCGTGTCATCCTGCTCGAACTTGAGGCTGACATGCCCGGCGAGATTGCCGAAGTGCTCAACGCCGATATTCAGGGGCATGAGGCGATTGTCGCCAAGATCGGGGGTTTCGTCGGGCTCGCGGCGCTTTCGGCGCTCGTCGATGTTGATCGTCCCGACCTCAAATTCCCCGCTTATTCGGCGCGTTTTCCCGAACGCATCCGCGAACATGGTGGCGATTGTTTCGCCGCGATTCGCAGCAAGGACATATTGGTCCACCATCCGTATGAAAGTTTCGAGGTCGTTCTTGCGTTCCTGCGCCAGGCCGCTGCGGACCCCGATGTCGTAGCGATCAAGCAGACGCTCTACCGCGCCGGTGACCAGTCGCCGGTGATCCGCGCGCTGATCGAGGCGGCCGAGGCGGGCAAGTCGGTGACCGCGGTGGTAGAGTTGAAGGCGCGCTTCGACGAGGAGCAGAATCTGCTGTGGGCGAACCAGCTCGAACGCGCCGGGGTGCAGGTCGTCTACGGCTTCATCGAGTGGAAGACCCACGCGAAGATTTCGATGGTCGTGCGCCGCGAAGGGCAGGGGTATCGCACCTATTGCCACTTCGGCACCGGCAACTACCACCCGGTGACCGCGCGCATCTATACCGATCTCAGCTTCTTTACCGCCGATCCGCGCGCCGGGCGCGATGCGGCGCAGCTGTTCAACTATATCACCGGCTATGTCGAGCCCGAACGGCTCGACATGATCACCATGTCGCCCCTCAACATGCGCGCCCATTTGTGCGAGCTGATCGACGCCGAAATCGCTGCGGCCAGCGGCGGACAGCCGTCGGGGGTCTGGGCCAAGATGAACAGCCTGGTCGATCCCGACATCATCGATAAACTTTACGAAGCCAGCGCGGCCGGGGTACCGGTCGAACTGATCGTGCGCGGCATCTGTTGCCTGCGGCCGGGGGTGCCGGGGCTTTCTGAAACGATCCGCGTCAAATCGGTGGTCGGCCGCTTCCTCGAACACAGCCGGGTGTGGGCGTTCGCAAATGGCGCGGCGCTGCCGCATCAGCGCGCCAAGCTGTATATCAGCAGCGCCGACTGGATGCCGCGCAACTTCGACCGCCGCGTCGAATATATGATCCCGATCGAAAACCCGACCGTCCATGACCAGATCCTCGATCAGGTGCTGGTCGCAAATTTGATCGACAATGAACAAAGCTGGGTGTTGCAACCCGACGGCGTTTATGTGCGGACAGCAACCGATGACAAGCCGTTCAATCTGCATCATTATTTCATGAACAATCCGTCGCTTTCGGGTCGCGGGACGGCGCTGCACAAGCGGCAGGACGTGCCGACGCTCGCCTTCACGACGCGCGAGGTCTGACGATTTGGGATTGCTGCGTTCCTCGAAACCGGCGGTCCATCGCTCGGCGGTCATCGACATCGGCTCGAACTCGGTCCGCCTGGTTGTGTATGAAGGACCGGCGCGCGCGCCTGCGGTAATCTTTAACGAAAAGGTCGCGGCGGGGCTGGGCCGGGGGCTCGCGATCGACGGCCGCATCGCGAGCGAAGACGCGATGCGCGGGCTGATGGCGCTGCGGCGCTATGCCCTGCTCGCCAAGCATATGGAGGTCCAGAATCTGCAATGCGTCGCGACCGCCGCGGTCCGCGACGCCGAAAATGGCCCGGAATTCATTGCGAGCGCTGCCGAGGCAGGGCTGAAAATTCGTCTGCTGTCGGGCGAGGAAGAGGCCGAGGCGGCGGGTTATGGGGTAGTGTCGGCGATTCCCGACGCGCATGGCATCGCGGTCGATCTGGGCGGCGGCAGTCTGGAATTGGCCGAGGTTGCGAACGGACAGGTCGGGCGCCGCGCGTCCTTCCCGCTCGGGGTGCTGCGCCTGCCCGCGCTGCGCAAGCAGGGGCAACAGCCGTTCGAGCGCGCTGTTCGCAAGATGTTGCGCGCGGCTGGATGGCCCGACGGGATGACCGGCCTGCCACTCTATCTGGTCGGCGGATCGTGGCGCGCGCTGTCGCGCCTTGATCTGGAACTGACGCATGATCCGCTTGCGGTGCTCGATCAGCACAGCCTGCCCCGCAGCGCGCTGCGCCGCCTGGTGCGCGCGACCAACCGGCTGACGTTTGAGGAATTGCGCGCGATTCCCGGCATGGCGTCAAACCGCGCCGCCGCATTGCCCGATGCGGCGGCATTGCTGGCGGCGCTGGTCAACATCCTCGACGTGCCCGAAATGACGGTGTCGTCGTCGGGGCTGCGCGAAGGGTTGCTCTATCAGGCGCTCGACGCCGAAACGCGCGCGCAGGACCCGCTGATCGTCGCAGCCGAATTCGAGGGGCGGCGCTTGGCCCGGTTCGCCCCGCATGGCCGCGCGATCACCGAATGGATCACGCCGCTGTTCACCGGCGAGGCGCCCGCCGATAACCGCGTGCGGCTGGCCGCCAGCCTGCTCAGCGACGTTGCCTGGTCGGCCAATCCCGATTTCCGCGCCGAACGCGGGACCGAAATCGGACTGCACGGCAACTGGCGCGGCATTGACATCCCGGGCCGCATCCTGCTCGCCCGTGCGCTGCACGCCGGGTTCGGCGGCGCCGACGGCGATTTCCCCGACATGGGACCGCTGGTCAGCGCCGAGCGGTTGGCACGGGCGCGGCAATGGGGGCTGGCGATCCGGCTGGCGCAGCGGTTGACCGGGGGGGTCGAAGCGCCGCTTAAGGCCAGTCATATCGCGCTGGTCGATGGCAAGCTGCGGCTCAGTCTCGATCATGGCTGGCATCATCTGGCGGGCGAATCGGTCGAACGCCGCTTGAAGTCGCTGGCGCAGGCGCTGGATGCCAAGGCCGAGTTGGTGATGCTCTGATCCGTCGCCCCCGCGAAGGCGGGAGCCGCCGTCGGCCTTTTCCCGTGCTGCTGCGTAAACCGACAGCGGCCCCCGCCTTCGCGGGGGCGACGTCCACTTAAGCCTCGCTCGCCGTCGCAGCGTCGATTTCGCTCATCACCAGCTTGCCATGCTTGACCGCAAAGCCCATCCGGCCTTCGACCAGATCGAGCGCGGCGTGGCCGAAGACGTCATAACGCCAGCCCTGCAGCATCGCGATCCCTTCGCGACCACCGGCGGCCAGCGCTTCCAGATCGTCGCTGCGCGCGATCAGCCGCGATGCGACATTCAATTCGCGAGCGCGGATCTTGAGTAGCAGCTTCAACAGGTCGGCGACCAACACGCCTTCCTTGCCCAGCCCCGGACCGCGCGGGGCGCGATCGGGCATGTCGTCCTTGTCCATCGGTTTGGCGTTGGCGATCGCGTCCATCAACCGCGCGCCGATGTCGTTGCTGCGCCAAGTCGCCGACAGCCCGCGGACGCGGCCCAGCCCGTCCTGATCCTTCGGCGGATGCGCGGCGATGTCGGCGAGCGTCTCGTCCTTGACGATGCGTCCGCGCGGCAGGTTTTTGGTGCGTGCTTCGCGCTCGCGCCACGCCGCCAGCGATTGCAGGCGGCCCAGCACGTCGGGCTTGCGCGAAGGGATCTTGATCCGGTGCCACGCCTTGTCGGGATCGACGCTGTAATTGGCCGGATCGGCCAGCTTTTCCATTTCCTCGTCGAGCCAGTGACCGCGGCCGGTCTTGACCAGCTTGTCGAGCATCATTGGGAAGATCTTGGCGAGATGGGTGACGTCGCCGACCGCATAGTCGATCTGGCGCTTGTCGAGCGGACGGCGGCTCCAGTCGGTAAAGCGCGCGCCCTTGTCGAGTTGCAGGCCGATCCACGCCTCGACCAGATTGGAATAGCCGACCTGTTCGGCCTGGCCGATCGCCATCTGGCCGATCTGGGTGTCGAAAATCGGGTGCGGGGTCTTGCCGGTCAGGTTGAAGATGATTTCGACGTCCTGGCCGCCGGCGTGAAAAACCTTCAGCATATCCTCATTGTCGACGAGCAGGTCGAGCAGCGGCTTCAGATCCATGCCGGGCGCCAGCGGATCGATCGCCGCGGCATGCTCGCGGTCGGCGACCTGGATCAGGCAAAGCTCTGGCCAGAAGGTGTTTTCGCGCATGAATTCGGTATCGACGGCGATGAAATCGCTGCGGCCGATAAGGGCGCAGAATTCGACGAGCGCGGCGTTGGTTTCGATCAACGGATGGACTTGCATAGCGCGCCTATACAGCTAGTTGAAAAGAACGGGCAGGAAAAATTGTCCGTACTCTTCGGGTCGCGGAACCGGAATACCGGTAGCCAATAAAACGGCGGGAAAAACGAAGGGGTTTGGGGCATGTTCTGGCTTGGTTGGGCGCTCGCCGCGCTCGGTTTCGTGCTGCTGTTCGGCCAGTATCTGGCGGGGCAGGCGGATATTTTCGTCTCGATCGCCAACCCGCGGCCGCTCGATGAAGAATCGATGGTGTTAACGCTGAAGGGGTGGGGGTTTGCGGCCGAGGCTGCCCAGCCGTTTGTGACCCCCGAGTCCGACCACGGGCTTTCCGACGTCCGGGTGTTCGCGACGCGGCGCCAGATATTGGTCTCGATCGCGACGTTCGGCTTTCTGCGTCCCATCACCGTCGCGTGGCGCGCCCATGCCGGCATCCTGCCGCTGGGAGACGCGTGATGCCGCTGATCCAACTTGGCGATGAAGGGCGCTGGACCAACTATCACGGCACCGGCACCTGCGAGGCGGCGACGCGCTTTGCGCTGCGCAGCGGCGACGCGCCGCGCGGTCGTGACGAGATCGCAATCGCGGCGAAGTCGGTGCAGGATTGGCTGGTCGCGGCGGCGGCGGCGGAGCGCCGCGTCCGCCCGCTCGGCGCGGGCTGGTCGCCGTCGAACGTCAATATCGCCTCGCAATGCTGGCTGCTTCACACTCGGCGTTTCAATCGCTGCTTTCGCATCGATGCTGCCGACGTGCGGTCGGGCGTGGATGCTAGCGGGCTGATGCTGATCGAAGCGGGGGCCTTGGTCGATGAGGTGTCGGACAAGCTGGAGGCGCAGGACCGTTCGCTGTGGACGAGCGGCGCGGGCAATGGCCAGACGTTTGCGGGCGCCGCGGCGACCGGCACCCACGGGTCGATGATCGCCCGCGGTGGCATTCAGGATCATATCCGCGCGGTGCAGATCGTGACCCCCGCGGGCGTTCACTGGATCGAACCCGCCGCCGGGGTGATGGGCGACGCCTTTATCGCAGCGACGGGGTCGGTGCCGCTGCGCGATGACGATGTGTTTGCCGCGGCGCAATTGCCGGTCGGGGCGCTAGGTATCATCACCGCGCTGGTCGTCGATAGCGTGCCGAAATTCCTCGTCCGTCCAATCCAGAATCTGCGCAAGGTCGATCGCGCGGCGCTGGACTGGCTGGCGGCGGGCGATTTTCGTCGCTTCTCGACCGCCTATGCGCTCGATCAGGCGCCCGATTTTGTCCAGATGATCGTCAACCCGTACAACCCGTTCAAGCGCCCGGCGATGCTGCGGTTCCTGTATCGCGAGCCATGGCGCGACGATTATCCACGCGCCACGCCGGGCCAGATGGGCGCAGGTTATGACGCGCTCAGCCTGCTCGGGCGGCTGCTCGACGATTATCCCTGGGCGCGCGGCGCGCTGCTGCAGTTTGCGATGAAGCAGGGCTATGCCAGCGGCCCCGATGTCGATGCGCCGCCGGTTTATGGCAGCTGGGGGGAGGGGCTCGACACGCATCGCCCGCTGGCCGACCTGTTCAACGCCTCGGTGACCATCGACCGGGCCGATCTGGCGCGCGCGTTTGAGCTGATCTGCGCGGTCTATGCGCGGCACGGCGGATCGACGGTGGTCACCGTACGGTTCATGGCGCGTGCCGAGGGGCTGCTCGCCCCGGCGCGCTTCCCGCACAATGCGGTGATCGACTTTGACGGGCCGCGCAGCGCACGCACCGCCGATGCCTATGCCCGCGTCGTCGAACGGCTCGATGCCGAAGGGATCGCGTTCACGCGGCATTGGGCGAAAAGCTGCCGTCTCGACGCGGCGCGGGTCGCCGCCGATTATGGTGAGGATTTCCGGCGCTGGCGGTGCGCCCGCGATCGCCTGATCCCCGATCCCGCGCACCGCGCGCTGTTCGGCAGCGCCGTGCTCGACGGGCTGGGTCTGACGTGCTGATTTGGCCTTCCACCTTGACAAATCGCTCCCCGCGCTGCCTTAGGCGCGGCCATATCGGCGCGTTTTTCCGCGCGCTCCCGAACATTGAAAGACGATCCCATGCACGCCTATCGCACCCATAATTGCGGCCAGCTTCGCGCCGAACAGGTCGGCCAGTCGGTCCGTGTGTCGGGCTGGGTGCATCGCAAGCGCGATCATGGCGGGCTGCTGTTCGTCGACCTGCGCGACCATTATGGCCTCACCCAGATCGTCGCCGACAGCAGCGATGCGGTATTCGCGACGCTCGACGGCCTGCGCGCCGAAAGCGTTGTAACGATCACCGGCGACGTCGTTGCGCGCTCCCCTGAAACGGTCAACGCCAACCTGCCGACCGGCGCCATCGAAGTGCGCGCGCGCGACGTCACCGTCCAGTCGGCGGCGATCGAACTGCCGATGCCGGTCGCGGGCGAGCAGGATTATCCCGAGGATATCCGCCTGAAATACCGCTTCCTCGACCTGCGCCGCGATCGCCTGCACGCCAACATCATGCTGCGCTCGAACGTGATCGCGTCCTTGCGCCGCCGCATGGTGGAACAGGGTTTTACCGAATTCCAGACCCCGATCCTGACCGCCTCGTCGCCCGAGGGCGCGCGCGACTATCTGGTGCCGAGCCGCGTTCACCCCGGCAAATTTTATGCGCTGCCGCAGGCGCCGCAGATGTTCAAGCAGCTGCTGATGGTCGCGGGCTTCGACCGCTATTTCCAGATCGCGCCCTGCTTCCGCGACGAAGACGCGCGTGCCGACCGCTCGCCGGGCGAATTCTACCAGCTTGATTTCGAGATGAGCTTCGTCACGCAGGACGATGTGTTCAACGCGATCGAGCCCGTGCTTGCGGGCGTGTTCGAAGAGTTCGCGAACGGCAAGTCGGTGACCCCGGCGGGCTCATTCCCGCGCATCCCGTATCGCGAATCGATGCTGAAATATGGCAACGACAAGCCCGACCTGCGCAACCCGCTGATCATCACCGACGTGTCGTCGCACTTCACCGGTTCGGGCTTCGGCCGTTTTGCCGACATCGTGGCCGCGGGCGATGTGGTGCGCGCGATCCCGGCGCCTGCAACCGCCGAAAAGAGCCGCAAATTCTTCGACGACATGAACAGCTGGGCGCAGGGCGAGGGCTTTGCCGGGCTCGGCTATGCGACGCGCAAGGGCGGTGAGTGGGGCGGCCCGATCGCCAAGAACCACGGACCGGAGAAGATGGACGCGCTCGCCGCCGAGCTTGGCATCGGCCCCGACGACGGGCTGTTCTTCGCCGCCGGCAAGGAAGCGGCTGCCGCGAAGCTCGCCGGTTTCGCCCGCACCCGCGTCGCCGAGCAGCTCGACCTGATCGACCCGAGCAAATTCGAAATGTGCTGGATCGTCGATTTTCCGATGTTCGAGGCTGACGAAGACACCGGCAAGATCGATTTCAGCCATAACCCCTTCTCGATGCCGCAGGGGGAACTCGAGGCGCTCGAAACCAAAGACCCGCTCGACATCCTCGCGTGGCAATATGACATCGTCTGCAACGGCGTCGAACTGTCGTCGGGCGCGATCCGCAACCACCGCCCCGACATCATGTACAAGGCGTTTGAGATCGCGGGCTATTCGCAGGCTGACGTCGACGCGAATTTCAGCGGCATGATCAACGCCTTCAAATTCGGCGCGCCGCCGCACGGCGGTTCGGCTCCCGGCGTCGACCGCATCGTGATGCTGCTCGCCGACGAGCCGAATATCCGTGAAGTCGTTGTCTTTCCGATGAACCAGAAGGCCGAGGATCTGATGATGAACGCCCCGGCGCCGGTCAGCGACAAACAGCTCAAGGAACTCGGCATCCGCATCGTCGACGGGCCGAAAGGCTGAGGGTGAACGAAGCGCCGCGCGAACATCGGATTGCTGCCCCTGGCGGCGACATCTGCTGGTTCGAATGGGGGCAGCGATCGGACGATGCGCCGACCGTCCTTCTGATCCATGCCACCGGCTTTCACGGCCGGTTGTGGGATCAGGTGGTCGCGGCGCTTCCCGACGGCACGCATGTCGTCGCGCCCGATCAGCCCGGCCATGGGCGCAGCTTTCGGCCTGCGTCGCTGGTCGACTGGACCGCCAATGCGGCGGCGATGCTGCCGCTGGTCGATCGCTTTGCCGGCACGCCCATCGTCGGCTGCGGACACAGCGGCGGCGGCTATATGCTCGGCTGGCTCGCGGCGCAGCGGCCCGCGGCCTTCCGCCATCTGATCCTGGTCGATCCGACGATCTTCGATCCCGCGCTTTACCTGCCGTCAGGCCAGCCGGTGCCCGATCCCGCCGATCATCCGGTCGCGCGGCGGCGCAACGCGTGGGATGACGCAGAGGCGATGATCGCCCGCTTTGGCGAGCGTCTGCCCTATTCGGCGTGGCAGCCCGACGTACTGGCCGACTATTGCCGCCACGGCCTGCTGCCCGCGCCGTCGGGCGAGGAGTATGAGCTGGCCTGCCCACCGGCGCTGGAGGCATCGGTCTATCAGGGCGCGCAGCGCAACAATCCCTATGGCTGGCTGGCGACGCTGACCGTGCCGACCAGCGTCATCCGCGCCCGCACTGGCGAGCGCGACGGTCCGCTCGACTTTTCGATCAGCCCGACGGCGCCCGATCTGGGCGTGACGATCGGTGCGGTCCGCGACGAGCAATGGGCCGAGCTTAGCCATTTCATTCCGATGGAAGCGCCGCAGCGGCTGGCCGATCTGATCGCCAGCGAACTCTGACCCCGGTGCATCGGGCGACTTTGACAGTCGCCGGTTGCTGCGATAGCCCGGTGGGATTGGCGATCTGGGGGGCAATGATGATCGATGTGCGATGGATAGTCGGCGCCGCTTTGCTGAGCCTCGCAGCGCCCGCGACCGCCGAAACGTTGACGATAAACAGCGGCGATCCCGCCGCGGTCGATGTCACCGACCTGCTCCGCATTTCGGTCGAGCGGTTCGAGGGGGAGGATGGTTCGGCGTTTGCACAGGCGCTGGAGGCCGAACTCGCCGCGGCGACGTTTCAGGGCAATCCCTTCTATCGCGTCGTGGCACCCGAATCGGGGGCGCCAACCGACGGGCTGATCACCGGCACGGTGCGCGCCAGCGTCGACGAGGTGCCGGTCATCGAAAAGCGCCGCCGCTGCACCGAATATGATCCCGCCGACAAAAAGAAATGCCTGAAGGAAATCGACGTCGACATTCGGTGCCGCCGCCGCACCGCGGCCGTCGCCACCACCGTCCGCTTGGTCGCCATCGCCGACGGATCGATCCGCCACACCCGGCCGTTTAATGCGCGCGATCAAGTGACCGTCTGTCCCGACCGCAGCGCGCCGCCGAGCATCGAGGATTATTTTGCCGCGACCTTTCGCAGTCAGGTGCGGACGATCCGCAATGACCTGGCGCCGCGCAGCTATTCGGTCGACGTCCGGGTCGATGAAAGCACCAAGGGGCTGACGAAACCGGCGCAAGCGGCGTTCAAGGCGGCGATCCGGCTGACCAAGACCGATCAGGTCGGCGCTTGCACCGCGTGGACCGCGCTGACGCGCGATGTCGAGCCGACCGCGGCGCTGGCGTTCAACCTGGGGCTTTGTGAAGAGATGGAGGGCGATCTCGACGCGGCCACCGGCTGGTATGGCGAGGCTCAGCGGCAGGGCGTGCGCGGCAATGCCGTTGCCGAAGGATTGGCGCGGCTCGACCGCTACAAAAGCGCGCTGGGTGCCTGGATCGCGCGAAAAGCGGTCATGGGGCAGGAGTAGCAATGGCCGCACCCTTTGTATCAGAAAATGACAAGCTCGCATCGCGCTTGGAAGGACAGCGCGGATTGCGCTAGGGAAGCGACATGACCATTTCGCTTTCCGATCATGAATCCGGCGCCAAATATGATGGCGACTACAACGACGCCCTCGAAGCCTTGCAGGCGCGACTGGAGCGCGTGCAAGCCGCGCACATCACCCACGGCCAGCGCAGCATCATCATGTTCGAGGGGTGGGACGCGGCAGGCAAGGGCGGGATCATCAAACGGATGACCGCGCTGCTCGACCCGCGCTATTTTGATGTCTGGCCGATCGGAGCGCCGACCGATGAGGAAAAGGCGCGCCATTTCCTGTGGCGGTTCTGGAAACGCCTGCCCGGCAACCGCGAAATCGCGATCTTTGACCGTAGCTGGTACGGCCGCGTGCTGGTCGAGCGGGTCGAAGGTTTTGCGACCGAGGCCGAGTGGCGCAAGGGCTATGACGAGATCAATGAATTCGAGGCGCAGATGACGGGCAGTCGCACCAATCTGGTCAAAATCTTTGTCCACTTGACCCAGGATGAGCAGGACAAGCGGTTTGCCGATCGCCTCGATGACCCGTGGAAGCGGTGGAAAACCGGCGGCGAAGATTATCGTAACCGCGCCAAGCGCAACGATTATCTCGCCGCGATCGACGAGATGTTTGCGCACACCAACACGCGCTGGGCGCCGTGGAAGGTCATCGACGGCAATAACAAGAAAGCCGCGCGGATTGCGGCGCTGACCCATATCGCCGACGCGTTGGAAGCGATGGTGCCGATGACGCCGCCCGATCTTGATCCCGCGGTCGTCAAACTGGCGGGCAAGGCGTTTGGCTACAAGCCCCAAAGCTAGGGCCAGAACCCTCGGTTTTTCGGCCCGGTCGGGTAGCAATCATCACCGCCGCTCGCTACATGGGGGTGATGAGCCGCGCCAAGAGATCCGATGATTGGGGTTTTCCCCGCTGGCGCCCCTATGGCTCGGGCAATGAAGCGCAAAAGGTGCGCCTATGCGACCGGCACGGCTGCACCAACCCTGGCAACTGCCCGGCGCCCAAATCGCCGAACAGTCCCGAACGCTGGTATTTCTGCGAAACCCACGCCGCCGAATATAATCGCGGCTGGGACTATTTCGAGGGATTGAGCGCCGAAGACGCCGCCGCGCGCGCCGCCAACGAAACACGCGACGCGGGGGCTTATGCAAAGGCGCAGCACTATGCCTGGGGCGGGTCGGGCGACGGCAGCCGCAGCGCCGACGAAATGCGCGCCCTCGAAATCCTCGATCTGGAACCCGACGCCGATTTCGAAGCGACCAAAAAGGCGTGGCGCGCCCTCGCCAAGGAAACCCACCCCGACGTCAAACCCGGCGACGCGGACGCCGCCAAACGCTTTGCCGCAGGGCAGGCGGCGTTCGAAGTGCTGAAGCAGGCCGAAGACCGCAAAAACTGGAAACCGGCATAGCATTGTCGATGTCCGCGGATGCCGGTGTACTGGTTCCCGGACGAGATTGACCGATCGCCGCGAGGGAGGCTTATCGAAACCGATCGATTTTGATCGGATCAGGGGGCGGACATGCGGATTATTGGCGGGTTATTGATCGGCGCGGCGTTGACGACGTCGGCAATGGCCGAACCCATGGCATATCAAAACGGGCTGACCCGCGTCGATGGTGTCGTCGGGCTCGGCCTCACCATTCCGATCGGTGGCAACCGGCAAAAGGCGCCGCCGCGGGTCGAACTGCGCCTGACCCGCGATGTCGTGAACGTCGACGGCACGCGGCTGTCGACCCGCGGCATCCCCCTTAACGAAACGCGGATCGGCTTTTCGCTGGAGCGCGATAACCGGCTGCTGATCAACGGCCGACCAATGGACAAGTCGCGGCGTCAAGGCGTGTCTACGCTTGGCTGGCTCGCCATAGGTGTTGGAGCCGCTGCGGTTGTTGGCGGGGTTCTGCTTGCAGACGCTCTGGAAGATTCGAAATGCTGTGAATAGTTGGCTGACGGTGGACGGACCGACCGCATTCTTGTCTCTAGGCTATCTGTAAACACATCCGTCTAGCCCGTCCCGCCGGACTTGGCCGATGCGGGCGCGGATGGTGTTACCGTAGCGGCGGGTGAAGCCGGATGGGCTCACCGCCTCGCGTTTTTTGGGCAGCGGCAGGATCGCCGCGATGCGCGCGGCTTCGGCCGGGGTCAGTTTGCCCGCGTCATGCTTGAAATAGCGCTGTGCGCCCGCCTCGACGCCATAGGTGCCGATGCCGGTCTCGGCGACGTTCAGATAGACCTCCATGATCCGCCGCTTGCCCCAGATCTTCTCGATCAGAAAGGTGAACCACACCTCGGGCACCTTGCGGACATAGCGCGTCCACCCGCTGCCCTGCCACAGGAACACATTCTTCGCGGTCTGCTGGCTCACCGTCGATCCGCCGCGCATCCGCTTGCCCTTGGCGTTGCGCTCGATCGCTTCTTCGATCGCTTCGGTGTCAAAGCCGTTGTGGGTGCAGAATTTGCCGTCCTCGGCCGCGATCACCGCGCGCACCATGTTGCGGTCGATGGCCGAAAGGCTGGTCCAGTCCTTGGTGATGCCGCTGCTGTCGGCCAGCATCGTAAAGGTCACCGGTGGCGGCACGACCGCATAGAGCAGCACCCACAGCACGGAAATTGCGACGAACCACAACAGCCATTTGAACGGCCGCAGATACCAGGGGAGTTTGCGTCGCTTGGCGCGCTTCTTGGTGGCAGTCTTCATCGTCCGGTTGGTATCGGACCTCAGGGTGTCAGAACAAGGGTAATTCGACCGCGACGACTTCGCCCGTCTCCAGCCGGGCCTTGCCGGTCAGTCGCATGTCGTTGCCGGGTTTCAGATCGACCAGCATATCCTGCCAGCCGCTGTTTTCCGCGACGATAATCGGCAACTGCATCGTCGTGCCCTGGCGCGTCACGGTGCCAAAAGATCGACTGGAACTGGACCGCAGGTCGAGCGCGCCGCTGTCGACATCGACGTCGCGGACTTCAAAAGAAAAGGACAGCAGGCGGCGCGCTAGCGGATCGTTGGTGTCACGATCTATCGGCAGCAATGTCAGGCGATCGCGCTTGCGTTCGGCCAGGCGGAGCAGCGTCGCGCTCTGTTGCAGTGCGGGGTTGCCCGATCCCATCATCGTCTCGATCATCCCGCGGTGCAGCGCGGCGTCTCCGGTTGCGGCATAGAGTTCGCGCGCGGCCGCGACGCGCTCGCTGTCGCTGCCTTTCGCAATGCTGTCCTGAAATTGCAGCAACAGCTTCTGGCTTTGCGGCAGCGGCAGAATCTTGGTTTGGATCGGCGCCAGGATCGGCAGGAAGGCGACCGTTGCGCCGCGCTCGACGCCCGCTTCTTCGGGGACCGCGAATTGCTGCAAGCCCCAGATCGTGCCCATGATCAGCGCAAAGATGCCGGTGTGAAACATGCCGCGCCGCGCAAAGCTCATGCGCCGCAATAAAAAGCACAGGACAAAGCCGACGATGCCCGCCGCCATCAGCCACAGCGAATAATTGCCGATCGGGGTCGCCATGTCGCCGGCGAGCCCGAGGATCAGCGAAAAGCCGGACCAGGCGGCGAGCTTATCGCCGCCCTTGGTCTTGAGGTCCGTCGCTGGCGTGATAGGCGCCGGCGCCGGTGCGGCCGCAGGCGCGGCGGCGGTGCCACTTTCGGTGCTCATAGGATCCCCCGATCGTTCGTCGAACGGCAGGCGCTCGAGCCTGCCGTTCCCACTTCATTTCCGCAACATTCAAGCCTTGGGCGGCTCATCGTCCTTCTTGTCCTTGGCGGCGTCGATCGCGTCATTGGCTTTCGCGGCGGCGTCCTTCGCGGCGTCGCTCGCCTTCGCCGCCGCGACCTTCGCCGCATCGGTGGCGTCGGCGGCGAGCGAGCGCATCTTCGCTTCGGCCTCGGCCTCCTTGCCGCTCATCACCAGCCACGCCATCACCGCGGCGGCGATCAGCGACAGCAGCGCGAGCCAGTAACCGAAATGCCAATTGACCTGGATCATCGCCAGTGCCGCCTGATCCATCCCGCCGTTCGAGCCGTTCTTGGCCGCTTCGGCCATGATCGCATCCTTGCTGTAGCGCCAGGTGCCTACCAAAATCAGCACCAGCGCGGCGACCGACGTGCCGAGCACCAGCTTCGCTGCTTCGCGACCCTTCGTGAACAGCAGGAATAATCCGCCCGCGATCGCCACCAGCGACAGGATCAGCCACAGATTCATCGTTGCACCGTCACCGGAACCGGCCGCTTGGCCCATCGCCGAGATGCGGCCAAAGGCCAGGCCGAAGCCGCTCGCCTCGGCAATTTTCTGGTCGGAACAGCTAACGGTCATCCATGGCAACAAAAACGCCAGTAGCGCGATGCCTTTGGGAATACGGATCCATTTCCACATGATATGTCCCCCTTCGCTCAACCCGGCGAAGAGGCTAGTCAATTGCGGCTGCGAGTCAAATCGCTACATCGGATGCGCCAAAGGCGCCCGCCGCTCAGGCGTTGATCAGACGCCGGTCGCCGGCGAGTTTCAGCATCGCCTTTTGCAGCTTTTCGAAGGCACGCACCTCGATCTGGCGGACGCGTTCGCGGCTGACGTCATACACCTGGCTCAAATCTTCGAGCGTTTTGGGATCGTCGGTCAGACGGCGTTCGGTCAGGATGTGCCGCTCGCGCTCGTTAAGCGATTCCAGCGCCTCGCTGAGCAGCGAATGGCGCACATCGCGCTCCTGCGCCTCGGCGACGCGTTCGTCCTGGAGCGGCCCTTCGTCGCCCAGCAGATCCTGCCACTGGCTGTCGCCATCCTCGCCCATCGGAACGTTGAGCGAGGTGTCGCCGCCCATCGCCATGCGGCGGTTCATGCTGGTGACCTCTTCCTCGGTCACCCCCAGGTCGGTCGCAATCTTGGTCAGATGTTCGGGCGACAAATCGCCGTCCTCGAATGCTTCCAGATTGTTCTTCATCCGGCGCAGGTTGAAAAACAGCTTTTTCTGCGCCGCGGTGGTGCCCATCTTGACCAGGCTCCACGAGCGCAGGATGAACTCCTGGATCGAGGCGCGGATCCACCACATCGCATAGGTCGCGAGGCGGAAGCCGCGTTCGGGATCGAATTTCTTCACCCCCTGCATCAAGCCGATATTGCCTTCGCTGATCAACTCGCTGACCGGCAGGCCATAGCCGCGGTAGCCCATCGCGATCTTGGCCACGAGGCGGAGGTGCGACGTCACGAGCTGCGCCGCAGCTTCATTGTCGCCATGCTCCTGGAACCGCTTCGCGAGCATATATTCCTGCTCGGGGGTCAGCAGCGGGAATTTGCGGATTTCCGACAGATAGCGATTCAGGCTGGCTTCGCCGCCGAGCGCTGGCACCGTGGCCGGAACATTGCTTTTAGCCATTGGAGAGCGTCTTCCCTTTGAAATCTTGAGTCACAATGTGCCGCGGTTGTTGCCAGCGGTCGAGATAGATTTTTATTCGAAACCTAAACGCGCAATTCGTCGATCAGTTCCCGCATGTCTGGGGGGATTTCGCTGTCGAGCGCGATGTTGTTACCGGTCACCGGATGAATAAAGCCCAAATGGGCGGCGTGCAATGCCTGCCGCACGAAATTCCGCGCTTTCAGCACCTCGGACAGTGGCTTTCTGGCGCGTCCGTAGACCGGGTCACCGACCAGCGGATGGCCGATATGGGCCATATGGACGCGCACCTGATGCGTCCGTCCGGTTTCGAGGCGGCATTCGATCAAGCTGGCGTGGCGCAGCGGCTCGATCATCCGGTAATGCGTCACTGCGCGCTTGCCGCGATCTTCGGCGACCACCGCCATTTTCTTGCGGTTGGTGTTGGACCGGCCGAGCGCCGCGTCCACTGTACCGTTTGCAGGCATCGGGCGCCCGGTCGCGACCGCGGTGTATCGGCGATCGATACTGTGCGCGGCGAACTGCTTCGCCAGCCCTTCATGGGCGCGGTCATGCTTGGCCGCAACGATCAGCCCGCTGGTGTCCTTGTCGATGCGGTGGACGATGCCCGGCCGCGCAACGCCGCCGATCCCCGACAATTGCCCCGCGCAATGATGGAGCAGCGCGTTGACCATCGTCCCGTCGAGGTTGCCTGCGGCGGGATGGACAACCATCCCCGCGGGCTTGTCGATGACGATCAGGTGGTCGTCCTCGAACGCGATCACCAGTCCCATGTCCTGCGCGACATTATGCGCCTGGGTCGCCGCCGGAACGCGCACTTCCAAAGTGATCGGCGCCGGCGCTTTCGCCGACGGATCCCACAACACCGTGCCGACGGAATCGGCGACGCGGCCGCCCTTGATCAGGCTCTTGACGCGCTCGCGCGACAGGCTGGGCAACGCTTCCGCCAGCGCGCGGTCCAGACGCAGTCCAGCCGCGCTGTTCTCCAGCGCCACGGTCAAAATATCATCATCCCCCTGCATTGATCACGATGTGGAAATTGACGGCGGAATTTCAAGGTGCGCTCCTTCGGTTCCGGCCGTGTCGAGCGAAGTCGAGACACCCCGAGGACGCGCGCGAACGATAGGCATCTCGACTTCGCACGATGCGAACGGGTTTGGGGATGCTACTTGCCTCTGGGTTGGTGCGTGTCCTAGGGAGCATCCGCGCGCCGGAAACGTCTGGCTTGCGGGGAGTTAACCAATCCATGTCCGACGACCGCGTCGATTTCGCCTCCATGCTGGCCTCGCGCCTGTGCCACGATTTGCTCAGCCCGGTCGGCGCTTTCGCCAATGGTCTTGAACTGCTCGCCGATGAAAAAGACCCGGCGATGCGCGAACGCTGTTTCGAACTGCTCGAACAAAGCGCGCGGACGTCGGCGAACAAGCTGAAATTCTTTCGCCTGGCCTTCGGGTCGGCGGGCGGCTTTGGTGAGCTGGTTCCGGCCGACGAGGCCAAATCGGCGATCCAGGGGATCATCGGCGACCGTGCGATCGACCTGAACTGGATGATCGGTGCCGACCCGCTGCCCAAGCCCGCGGTCAAGATCATCCTCAACCTGTCGCTGTTGCTCGTCGATGCGCTGGTGCGCGGCGGGCGGCTCGATGTCGGCTGCGAAAAGCAGGGGGCCAATCCGGACGGAGCGATCGAAATCGCGCTGCATGTCGAGGCCGAGCGCATCTTCCTCGACGCCGATGTCGAAACGATCCTGCGCGATGGCGAAGGCGCCACCGCGATGACCTCCCGCACCGCGCCCGCGGTGCTGGTGCAGGCCGTCGCGGCGCAGAATGGCGGCACGGTGATGCTGGCGCGCGAAACCCCGACATCGCTGCTGGTCGGCGCCGTCCTGCGCGGGCGCGGGTAAAGCCTCCCTTAACCATTATCGGCCATGGTGCAGCTTCAGTTTCTGGGGCGCACCGGTACCGTGATAGACGATCTGCTGAACGACTTTTTGGCCGAAACGGCGGAAATCCTGGCCGAAGCGGGTGGGGCCATTGTCGCGTGGGAGGCCGACCCATCCGACCGCGCGCAGCTTGATGCGATTTTCCGCCTTGTCCATACGATCAAGGGCAGTTCCGGCTTTCTGTCTTTGCCGCGGGTCACTGCGCTGTCGCATGCGGCCGAAGACGCGCTCGATCAGGTCCGGCGCGGCAATCGTCCGGCCAATGCCGCACTGGTTACCGGGGTTCTCGCTATCCTCGACCGGCTGAACACGCTGTGCGAGGCGCTGGGCCGCGACGCGGTGGAGCCAGTGGGCGACGACCGCGACGTCATCGACGCGCTCGCTGCGGAGGATACGTCCGTCGATGGAGCCTATGCGGTTGCGGGCGTGCCGCTGCGCCGCGACGATGATTTCCAGGCCGATCTGCAAAGCTGGCGCTCGATCCGGGTGCCGTTGCCCTTGCTCGACAGCGTGATGACCGGGGTCACCGACATTGTCCTCGCGCGCAATGAATTTGCCCGCATGCTGCGCGAATCGGGCGTCAGCCCGACCGTGATCGCGTCGTTCGATCGCCTGTCGGATTCGATCGCCGGGATGCGGCAATCGGTCAGCCAGATGCGGATGCAGCGCATCGACAAGCTGTTCGCGCCGCTGCCGCGGATCGTCCGCGATCTGGCGCAGGAACTCGGCAAGAAGATCGCGTTCCAGACCAACGGCGGCGAAGTCGAACTCGACCGCGAGATGATGGAAAATATCCGCGATCCGTTGATCCACATTGTCCGGAACGCGATCGACCATGGCATCGAATCGCTCGACGACCGCGTCGCCGCGGGCAAGGACGTCACCGCCACCATTGCGGTCTCGGCGCGCCAGTCGGGAAACCAGATCGAAATCGAGATCAGCGACGATGGCCGCGGCATGTCGCCCGACGCGCTGGTCGCAAAGGCGATCGCGTCGCGCGCGATTACCGCTGCCGAAGCGCGCGCGCTGTCGGCCAAGGACAAGCTGGAGCTGATCTTTCGCCCCGGCTTTTCGACCGCGGCAAAGATTACCGCAGTGTCGGGGCGCGGGGTCGGAATGGACATCGTCAAGGCGAATGTCGAAAAGATCGGCGGCGTCGTCGACCTGCGCAACGATGAAGGTCGAGGGCTGACGATCCTGCTCCGCGTGCCGATGACCCTGACCATCATTTCGGGATTGATGGTGCGCGCGGCGGGGCAATATTTTGCCGTTCCGCGCGGTGCGGTTCGCGAAATCCTGCTCGAAAACGGCGACTCCGTCCGGATCGACCGCGTCGGCGGGGGCGAACTGGCGACCGTACGCGGCGAACAATATCCGCTGCTGCGGCTCGAAACGGTGCTCGGCCGACCGCGCGACGAGGACGAAGACATCGACGATCGCGCGCTGGTGATCGTGCGGCCGGGGCAGGGGCAAAGCTATGCCCTCAGTGTTGCGGCGATCCACGACCATGAGGAACTGGTGATCAAACCCGCGGCGCCGATGATCATGGCGACAGGCCTCTATGCCGGGACGACGCTGCCCGATAACGGCCGCCCGGTGTTGCTGCTCGACGTGCAAGGGCTGCTCGCCGCCGCGGCGATCGACGCGTCCGAGGCGGGGCGCAGCCATGGCCAGATGGCAGAGGCCGAAGCGCAGGCCATTGCGGCGCGCAACGCTGTGCAGCTCTTGTTGTTCCGCGACACCAACGGCCGCGTCCGTGGGGTTCGGCTGTCGGTGATCGAACGGGTCGAAGAGATTCCCGCCACGGCGCTGTTCGAAAGCGCGGGCCGAGTGCAGGCGCAGATCGGCGACGATATTATCGCGGTCCACGCGGCGCGGCTGGCCGATGCCCAGGGGACGCAAAAACTGCTGCGCCTTCACGACGGGCACGCCATGCTTTGTTATCCGATCGCCGAAGTCATCGACATCGTCCGCTTGCCCGACGCGGTCCAGCCATCGGCGGCGCCGGGGTTGATTGCGGGCATCGTGCTGGTCGGCGGCGATCCGGTCGAACTGATCGATCCCTTTTGGTTGATGCAGCAATATGCGGCGCTGGGCGACACGCCGGTCGCGAACCAGCCGCTGTGCCGCCTCGCCGACGACCATGACGGGTGGGGCGAAAATTTCCTGGCGCCGATCCTGCGGAGCGCGGGCTACCGTGTCGTTTCCGATGGCGACGCAGCGGACGAGGCGGCGGACGTGCTGCTGTGCCTTGCCGATGAGGGTGCGGCGTGCCGATACGCCGACGACAACGTTCCGGTGATCCGCCTGCGCGCATCGATCGCCGCATCGGGGCCCGAGGACGACACCGTCTATCGCTATGATCGGCAGGCGTTGCTCGACGCTTTGGCGCGCCGGGTTGGGGGAGGCAGCGCATGATGGAAAAACTCTACCTGATCGCGCGCATCGCCGACACCCGCGTCGCGCTGCGCAGCCGCGCGATCAATTCGGTGGTCACCGTCGGCATCCCGGTCGAAGTTCCCGGCGCGCCGCCGCATGTAGCCGGCCTGTTCGCGCTGCGCAGCCGCGTCTTTACCCTGATCGACCCGCATGTCGTGATCGGCCTGCCCGCGGTGCCGGTTGCACCGGGACAAAGGGTGATCGTCGTCGATGTCGCCGATCATGGCTATGCGCTGCTCGCCGACGCGATCGAGGATGTCTGTTTCATCAATGCACCCGAAACGCGGGTCGCCGGAAAATTGCTGCCCGGCTGGGCCCGGGTTGCCGACGCGATGATCGAACATGAGGGCGCCTCGCTGCTCGTTGTCGATCCGTCGCATTTCATCACTTTACCCGCGCTCAAGGCAGCGTGAATTAACGGGCTGGACACTCCTTCACATTAGCGTGGCGTGAAATCTGGGGTTGCGGAGGTATTAATGTTGAAATCTTGTCTGGTCGTCGACGACAGCAAAGTCATTCGCAAGGTCGCGCGCCATATCCTTGAAAGCATGTCCTTCGCCGTCGAAGAGGCGGCCGACGGGCAGGAGGCGCTGACCTTTTGCCGCGCCAACCGCCCCGACGTGATCCTGCTCGACTGGAACATGCCGGTGATGAGCGGGATGGAGTTTCTGGGCGCATTCAACGACCTGGATTATGGCCATGAAGAGCGGCCGCGGGTGGTGTTCTGCACCACCGAAAACAGCATCGACCATATCCGCGCCGCGATCGAAGCCGGCGCCGACGAATATGTGATGAAGCCGTTCGATCGTGAAACGCTGGAAGGAAAATTGCAGCTCGTCGGCATCGCGTAAGGCGATGGCGATGGCGCGTCCGCAACCCCTGATCCCCGATCCCGAACCGTCGGCGCGGACGGTGCGGGTCATGCTGGTCGACGACAGCCTGGTGGTTCGCAGCATTCTCGAGCGCATTGTCGATCAGCGCCCCGGGCTACAGATTTGCGCGTCGGTTGCGTCCGCACAGGACGCGCTCGCGTTTCTGGCGCGCGAGCCGGTCGATGTGGTTGTCCTCGACATCGAAATGCCCGGAATGAACGGCATCGACGCGCTCCCCCACATCCTGAAGCGCGCCGCCACGGCGCGCGTGCTGATCCTGTCGTCGAATTGCGTCGAAGGCGGCCCGGCGGCGATCGAGGCGCTTTCGCTCGGCGCCAGCGATACGCTGACCAAGCCCGGCCGCGGCAGCTTTTCGGGGCGTTTTGCCGAAATCTTAACCGATCGCATCCTGACCCTGGGGCATCAGCAGGAATTCCCGGCTCCGGTTCCGGTTGCCGACCGCCGTCCGCCCGCCCCGGTCGCGCTGGCGATCGACAGCGATCAGGCGATCGACTGTATCGCGGTGGCGGCATCGACCGGCGGCATCCCGGCTTTTACCAATTTCCTCGCCAACCTCGACCCGCGGGTTACGGCGCCGATCCTGCTGACCCAGCATCTGCCCGATGCTTTCATGGAATATTACGCCAAACAGATCGCGCTGATGACATCGCGCCGGGTGTGCGTGGCGCAGGCCGGGATGGTCGTCGAACGCGACCATATCTACCTAGCGCCCGGCGATGCCCATCTGATCGTCGTCGCCAACGGTCGCCGCCGCGAAATCGCGCTCGACCGTCGCGTCGTCGACAATGGCTGCTGCCCCTCGGCCGATCCGATGCTCGATTCGGTGGCCGACGTGTATGGCAAGAACGGCGTCGCCGTCATCCTCAGCGGGATGGGGCGCGACGGCGCGATCGGCGCGGCCCGATTGAAAGAAGCAGGCGGGACGATTTTTGCGCAGGCGCCCGAAAGCTGCGTGATCTGGGGGATGCCGGGGGCAGTGGCCAAGGCTGGGCTGGCGGCGGCGACGCTGAACCCCGATGCGATCGCGCTGATGTTGGGCAGCTTCCTGCCCGGGCGGCGCCAGCCATGATGGGCGGCAGCGCCAGCGAATCGGCGTATCGCGTTCTGATGGGGGTGCTCGAATCGCGGACTGGGCAGACCCTGTCACCCAGCCGCATCTGGCGCATCGAAATGTCGCTGAAACCGGTGATGCAGCGGCACGGAATCGGTGATCTTGACGCGCTCGTCGCCGCGCTCGTCACCTCGAACAGCCGCCAACTGCTCGATGATACGGTCGATGCGATGCTCAACAACGAGACATTTTTCTACCGCGAATATAGCGTGTTCGATGAGCTTGCTGCCACCGCGCTTGAACAGATTCGCGACATCAACCGGCTGCGCCGCCGTCTGACGATCTGGCATTGTGGGGTATCGACCGGACAGGAAGCCTATTCGCTGGCCATGCTGATTGCCGAACAAGGCGCCAAATGGGCGGGGTGGCAGGTCGATATCGTCGGCACCGACGTCAGCTATCACGCGATCGGTCGCGCCCGCATCGGCCTGTACAGCCAGTTCGAAATCCAGCGCGGGCTGCCCGTGCAGCGCATGGTGCGCTGGTTCGACCAGACCGAGGGCGGCTGGCTGGCCAAGGCGGACCTGCGCCGCCGGATCGATTTTTCGGTGCAGAACATGCTCACCGACCGGCCGCCGCTGGCAAGTCCGGCCGACCTGATTTTCTGCCGCAACCTGCTCCTCTATTTCTCGGCGCCGATGCGCGAGAAGGCCTTTGCCCGGCTACGCGCGATGGCGGCGCCGCAAAGTTTCCTGGTGCTGGGGGCGGGCGAGACGGTACTGGGTCAAACCGACCAATTCGTCGCCAGCCCGCGGCTGCGCGGCCTTTACGAACCCGCCGATCAGCAAGTGCGGCGCGCGGCGGCAGCCTAGCGGGTCAGGCACTGCCTTGCTTTTTGCGCGCCACTGGCGCAAGCGACGGCTTGGCAAGCACAGGACGGTCTCCCGAGCGCATGAGCGATTTTATCGAACGCTGGTCCCCCAATTTCGATGATCGCGCGTTGCCTGTCTCGATGATCGTATTGCATTATACCGGCATGAAGAGCGGCGACGAAGCCATTGATTGGCTTGCCAATCCTGATTCGAAAGTATCGGCGCATTATGTCGTCAGCGAAGACGGCCAGATCACCCATATGGTGCCCGAGGACAAGCGCGCGTGGCACGCCGGAAAGTCGCACTGGCGCGGGATCAGCGACATCAATTCGGCGAGCGTCGGGATCGAGATCGTCAACCCGGGGCATGAATGGGGCTATGTCCCGTTCCCAGATGCCCAGGTCGCATCGGTCGTGCGCCTGGTCCACATCATCAAGGACCGGCACGCGATCACCCGCGGCAATGTCGTGGGTCATTCGGACATTGCGCCGACGCGCAAGCAGGATCCGGGCGAACTTTTTCCCTGGGACGAACTCGCGCGCCGCCGCCTTGCGCTGCCGCGGCCGCGCAAAAAACTGACCGACCCGCTGTGGACCGACGCTGGATTCCTGCTCGCGCTGGAACGCTTCGGTTATGACGTGACCGACGGGTTTGCGGCGACGGTAGCGTTTCAGCGCCGCTTTCGCCCCGAACTGATCGATGGCACGATCTGCGGCGAGTGCCGTGCGATCTTGCTGGCACTGCTATTGCCGCAGCCCGAGGGAAATTGAGGCGCAGGTGCCGCCGCGCCCGATCAGCGCCGATTTATTGTCCCAAAAGCAGGTATAAGGCGACCAGTGCGGCAATCAGAAGAGCGCGCAACATCAATCCGGTCCGCAGCGAATGACCGGCCAGATAGGATTGCAGGTCAGACGGTATCGGCATCGGCAGCGTCGCCGACACATTCGCCCCGCCGGTGTTGCCGACCGGAACCCAGCCCGCGAGATGAAAGGGGCCAGCGCCGATCAACCGGACGAGTTGCCCGCGGATTTCTTTGTTATCGGACTGCTTAAGCGCGAGCCGCAACATGCGATAATGGGTCCGGATATGGCTCAAATACCAGCGTTGGCCCAGAATATGGGCGCGTTCGAGGTGGCGTTTGGCCAGCGCCAGGTCGCCCGCCGCCTCGGCCGACCGCGCGCACGCCATTTCATGGGCAACGGCCGCTTTAATCGGTGATTTCATGATGGAAGCCCTTGGAACAGAAGGACGACGCTATCATGGCTATGGCCCGTCAATCGAGCGGCCAAGGGAACTAGTATATTGTTTGTGGGCGGCAATTTGCGGCCGGTTGCGGACGTTCGCCGTTTTTTCACTTCGTCATTCCCGCGAAAGCGGGAACCCAGGGCGTGCGTCGGCTGACCCCACCCTGGGTTCCCGCTTTCGCGGGAATGACGAGGGTGGGGAATGGCAGCTCTCCACCCCAAAGCTGACGTTGCGCGCTTTAGCCGCTACCCGAGTGCTTCGACCGCTTCCGCCAACTCCAGCCAGCGATCTTCGGCTACCGCCTTTTCGGCGCGTAGCGCGTCCAGCCTCTCGGTCAGCGCGGTGAATTTGGCATGGTCGCGGGTGAACAACGTGCCGTCGGAGAGCTCGGTTTCGGCCGTCGCCATGTCCGCCTCGATCGCCTCGATCCGTGCTGGGAGCAGATCATAGTCGCGCTGATCCTTATAGCTCAGCTTCTTGCGCGCGGTTGGCGGAGGCGGGGCGGCGGCGACCGATGCTTTGCCTTTGATGCTGTTCGGCTTGACGCGCTTGGCCTCCCAATCGGCATAGCCCCCGGCGACGATGTCGACCTTGCCCGTTCCGTCGAGGCCGAGGGTGACGGTGACGGTGCGGTCGAGAAAGTCGCGGTCGTGGCTGACCAGCAGCACGGTGCCGGCATAGTCCGCGATGACTTCCTGCAAGAGGTCGAGGGTTTCGAGGTCAAGGTCGTTGGTCGGCTCATCGAGCACGAGCAGGTTCGATTCGCGGGCAAATTCTCGCGCCAGCAGCAGCCGCGAGCGTTCGCCGCCCGACAGCGCGCCGACGCTGGCCTCGATGACGCCGGGGTCGAAGAGGAATTCCTTGAGATAGCCCTGGATGTGCTTTTTGACGCCGCGCACTTCGATCCAGTCGCCGCCGTCGGAAAGAATGTCGCGGACGGTCTTGTCGGGTGACATCAGGCTGCGCTGCTGATCGATGACGATGCCGTCGAGGGTCGGGGCGAGGGTGATTTTGCCGCTGTCGGGGGCGACCTCGCCGGTCAGCAGCTTGAGCAGGGTCGACTTGCCCGCGCCATTGGCGCCGACGATGCCGATGCGGTCGCCGCGCTGGACACGGAAATCGAAATTCTTGATGATGACGCGGTCGCCGAAACTTTTCGAGACGCCTTCGGCGACGATCACCGATTTCGAGCGCACATCGTCGTTGGCGAGGCCGAGCTTGGCAACCCCGGGACCGCCGATCATCGCGGCGCGGGTGGCGCGCATTTCTTTCAGCTTTTCGAGGCGGCCCTGGTTGCGCTTGCGGCGCGCGGTAACGCCGCGTTCGAGCCAATGCGCTTCGAGCCGCAGTTTCGAATCGAGCCGCTGCGCCGCGCGCGCTTCCTCGGCGGCAATCGCGTCGCTCCACTCTTCGAAGCCGCCGAAACCGATTTCCTTGCGGCGGATGCTGCCGCGGTCGAGCCACAAGGTCTGGCGGGTCAGGCGGGTCAGGAAGGTGCGGTCGTGGCTGATGGCGACAAAGGCGCCCGTGTAACGCGCCAGCCAGCTTTCGAGCCAGTCGATCGCGGCGAGGTCGAGGTGGTTGGTCGGTTCGTCGAGCAGGAGCACGTCGGGGTTTTGCGCCAGCGCGCGCGCGAGCGCGGCGCGGCGGCGCTCGCCGCCCGAGGCACTGGCGGCGGTGCGGCTCATGTCGATGCCAAGCTGGTCGGCGATTGCCGCAACCTCAAACGCCTCGGGCGCGCTGGGCGGAGCGACGGCGAAGTCCATCAGCGTCGCAAAGCGCGAAAAATCGGGCTCCTGTTCGAGCATCACGACGTGCGTCCCCGGCACGATCACCCGCTTGCCCTTGTCGGCGTCGATCTGGCCCGCAAGCAGCTTGAGCAGCGTCGTCTTGCCTGCACCATTGCGGCCGATCAGCGCCAGCCGGTCGCGCTCGCCGACATAGATATCGAGATCCTGGAACAGCCAGCCGCTGCCCTGCACAAGGCCAAGGCCTTCGTATGAAAGAATGGGAGCTGCCATGATGAACGGCGCGCTACCGATCCATTCAGCATCATGCAAGCGCCGTCCGCGCAAAGGCCGGAACGGGTTCAGTCCGTCTGCGTTACGGGCTGGAAATCGGAAATGGCCGGGGTTCGGCCGACAGGAGAATGAAATGACGAAGCAATTGTTCGCCGTTATGGCTACCGGACTGGCGCTGATGGCGGCAACGCCTGCGTTCGCGCAGCAGGGAGGTTCGACGGTGACCGCAGCCACGACGCAGGGACCGATCCTGGCCTTTTCGGTCAGCGAGGAGGTGCGCTCGCGTCCCGACCAAGCGACTGTCGGCGCCGGGGTGACCACCACCGCGCCGACCGCAGTCGAGGCGATGCGGCTGAATGCGGCGGCGATGGACAAGCTGATCGCCGCGGCCAAGGCGCGCGGGATTAAGGCCGAGGATATTCAGACGAGCGGGATCAGCCTGTCGCCGCAATATGATTATAACAACCAGGGCAATGGCCAGCCGCCGCGTTTTCTGGGCTATCAAGTGTCGAACAGCGTGCGCGCGACGACGTCGAAGATTGCCGACATCGGGCCGCTGCTCGACGCGTTGGTCGCGGCAGGCGGCACCAATATCGACGGGCCTTCGTTCGGGATGAAGGATCCCGACGCGCAGCTGGTCGGCGCGCGTGGCAGCGCGATCAAGGCCGCTGAAGCGAAAGCGGCGGACTATGCGCGGCTGGCGGGTTTCCGCGGCGCCGAGCTGGTGTCGATCAGCGAAGGCGGCAGTTTTGGCGGGCCGCCGCCGCCGGCGCCGCCGATGGTGCGTATGCAGGCGATGGATGCCAAGGCGACGCCGGTTGAGCCGGGGCGCGTTTCGAACACGCTGACGCTGAATTTCCAGTATCGGTTGGTGAATTAGGCCATTCGGTACCTCTTACTCCGTTCGTCCTGAGGAGCCATTGAGCTTGTCGAAATGGCGTCTCGAAGGATTGCGACCTCGCGGCCCTTCGAGACCGGTCCCTTCGACTGCCTTGCAGGCGCTCAGGACAGGCTTCGACTTCGCTCAGCCCCTCCTCAGGGCGAACGGTTTTTTGTTTATGAGCTACCCCAACTCCCCCTCCGCCCATGGCCACGGCCGTTCGCGGAACCATTTGGTGATGATGTACTTGCGCCCCTTGCGGACCTTCATCCCGTGGTGGAGGGTGTCGGGGTTGGTGGTGCCGTCGGGGCGGACATTGTTCCACGCGAGCAGCTTGCCGAGGTCGGGCTGGTGCAGCTTGCCGGTCGCGAGAAAGCGGGTGGCGCCGCCCGCGCCGGGTTCGTTCAAATAGACCATCAGCGTCCAGCTGCGCTGTCCCGGCACCGCGCAATAGGTATCCCAATCGGCGCCGTGCGGATCGAAATAGTCGGTGTGCGCCTTGAACTCCTGTCCGACATCATAACGCTGGCCCTGCATCGGCTCGCCATATACGAGCGGAATGCCGGTGAGGTCGTGAAGGCGGTTGTTGACCGCGATCACCAGCGGATCGCGGTGGTCGAGGTCGCAGGTCGTGCTGGTCCGAAAGGCGGTATCGCCATTAGGATCGGCGATCGTCGAGGGCCGCACGTCGCGGTCGATTTGCGCGATCAACCCGGCGCAGGTTTCGGCATCGAGAAATCCCGCCAGCATGAACTGTTCGAGCTTTGGCGTCGGCGCGCGGCGGATGCCTGGAACTGCGGCGAGCCGCGCTGCGGTGCGGTCGGCGCCCGAGGTCGCCATGTCGACAAATTCATTTGCAGCCATGTGGCGCGTTTTAGCAGGGAAGCGCCCGCGAACAATGCTTGACGAACGGGGGCAGGCGCGCCTATTCGCCGCGCGCTGTTGAGGCCGTTTTTGGCGCCCTCCTCGCATATGTGGCGACCATAGCTCAGTTGGTTAGAGCGCCGGTTTGTGGTACCGGAGGTCGCGGGTTCGAGCCCCGTTGGTCGCCCCATTTTTCGCCCCTCAGGTGACGATGAACGCTTGGACCGCGTTTCGGCGTGACTTCGGGCTTGCGTCTGATTATTACGCATTGACGTAATTTTTTAACGCAAGGATCGAGTCCATGTCCGCAGTCTGGGATTTCGCCGATTTCGACGATCATGAGCATATCCATATGTTTCGCGATCGCGCCAGCGGGCTGACGGCGGTCATCGCGGTTCACTCGACGCACCTTGGCCCGGGCGCTGGCGGGGTGCGATACTGGCACTATCCCCAGCGTGCGGCGGCGATCACCGACGCGCTCCGCCTGTCGCGCGGCATGAGCTACAAAAATGCGATGGCCGGGCTGCCGATGGGTGGCGGAAAAGGCGTCATTTTGGCCGATGAGGGCGCGGCGAAGACCCCCGAATTGCTCGCGGCGTTCGGCCGTTCGGTCGAGTCGCTGGGCGGCGCTTATGTCACCGCGGAAGATGTCGGGATCACCGATGCCGATATGGTCGAGATTGCCAAGCACACCAAGCATGTCAGCGGTCTGCCCGTGGCAAGCGGCGCGGCGGCGGGTGGCGATCCCGGGCCATTCACCGCGCTGGGTGTATATCTGGGCATCAAGGCGGCGATCCAGCAGGGACTGGGCACCGACAGCGCCAAGGGCGTGCGCGTTGCGATTCAGGGCGTCGGCAGCGTCGGCGGCGGGGTCGCGCGGCGACTGGCCGCAGAGGGCGCAAAGCTGACGCTGGCGGACGTCAATCTGGCGCGCGCCAAGGCACTGGCCGAAGAACTGGGTGCTGACTTGGCCGATTCGGCCGCGATCATGGAGGTCGAGGCCGATGTGCTGAGCCCCAATGCGCTGGGCGCGATCCTGACCGAGCGCAGCATCGAAAAGCTGCGCGTGCCGATCATCGCGGGTGGCGCGAACAACCAGCTCGCGACCGCCGCTGACGGTCAGCGCGTCCACGACCGCGGCATCACCTATGCCCCCGATTATGTGATCAATGCCGGCGGCATCATCAATGTGGCGCTGGAATATCTGGGGCAGGGCAGCCGCGAGGAAGTGGAGAGCCGCATCCACCTGATCCCCGGGCGGCTGGCCGACATCTGGGCCGAGAGCAAGGCGAGCGGCACCCCGGCGTCGGTGGTGGCGGACCGGATGGCGCAGACGCTGATCGGGCGGGGGTAGGTTTAGGCGCGGTTCCCAGACGCCGTTCGCCCTGAGCTTGTCGAAGGGCCACTCTTTCTTTTGGCGCTGCCAAAAAGGACAGTGTTTCGACAAGCTCAGCACGAACGGTTTTGGGGTGGGTGCCATAGGCAAAGGCTGGCGCGCGCCGTCAATTCCGCTAAGCCCACCGGCAATGAAGCGGCATTTGTTTTTGGTCGGCGGCTGGCTGTCGCTCGCGCTGGGCGCCATCGGGGCGTTTCTGCCACTGCTGCCGACGGTGCCGTTCGTCATCCTCGCAGCGTTCTGCTTCGCGCGATCGTCGCCGCGGCTTGAGGCGTGGCTGCTGAATCACCCGACCTTTGGCCAGCACATTATCGCGTGGCGCGAAAAGGGCGCGATCAGCCGCAAGGGCAAGATCGCCGCCAGCATCGCGTTCGCGTTCAGTATCGTGCTGGCATTGGTCTTTGCGCCCTGGCCATGGATGATGGCGCCGATCATCGCGGCGGTGGTCGGCGGTAGCTGGATATGGACGCGGCCGGAGGGGTGAGGTTGGTTGGCCCTGCTTAGGTCTGCTTTGGGGTGGGGAGCGGATATTCTCCACGCTCGTCATTCCCGCGAAAGCGGGAACCCAGGGACAGGCCCGCCGACGCACGCTCTGGGTCCCCGCTTTCGCGGGGATGACGAAGTCAAGAAATGCGGAACGTCCGCAATCGGTCGCTAGCCGCCACCCCACCACCTCGGGCAAATCACTGGACCCCCACGCCACGCTCCCCTAAGGACGCGAACCGATGCACGCTTATGCGAACCCGACCCGTTTTCTGGCGATTGCCAGGCCGCTGACGCCGTGGCTGCTCGGGCTTGGCTTGCTGCTCGTGCTGGCGGGTGCGTGGGCCGGGCTGACGCAGGTGCCGGGCGATTACAAGCAGGGCGAAACCGCGCGAATCCTCTATGTCCATGTCCCCGCCGCCTGGCTGGGCATGGGCGGATGGACGTCGCTGGCGCTGGCGGGGCTGATCCAGCTGGTCTGGCGGCATCCGCTATCGGGGATTGCGGCGCGCGCGATTGCGGTGCCGGGGATGCTGTTCACCGCGCTGTGCCTGGCCACCGGGTCGATCTGGGGCAAGCCAACCTGGGGCACGTGGTGGGAATGGGACGGGCGGATGACGTCGATGCTCGTGCTGCTGTTCCTTTATGCAGGCTTTATCGCGCTGGCCAACGGCGACGGCGAACGGCGCGGCGGCGGGGCGTTGTCGCGCGGCGCGGCGATTTATGCGCTGGTCGGCGCGATAAATATCCCGATCATCAACCGCAGCGTCGTGTGGTGGAACAGCTTGCACCAGGGGCCGAGCATCACCCTGCGCGGATCGAGCATCGACACTGCGCTGCTGTGGCCCTTGGGCTTGACCTTGTTGGGTTTTTCGCTGTTATTCGGAGCCATCGTGCTGATGCGGATGCGGCGGATCATCGCCGACAATCGCGTTGCGGCGCGGCTGCGGCGGCTGGCCGACGAGGAGGATTGACGCGTGACGGGGGTGATTAGCGGCAGCGGCCAATGGGCCTATGTGGCGGCGGCTTATGGGCTGACGCTGCTGCTTACCGGCGCGGTGCTGTGGGTGAGCTGGCGCGCGATGGCGAAAGCCGAGCGGCGTAGCGACGCGCTGAGGCGGGACCGCACGTGAAGGCGAAACATCAACGGCTGGTGCTGGCACTGTTCGCCGTCGCGGGGATCGCGGGCGCGGGGGTGCTGGGCGCCAGCGCGCTGCGAGACGAAGCCGCCTATTTCCGCACTCCGGTCGAGATCAAGGACGGCAAGGCGGTCGTTGGCGAACCGATGCGGCTGGGCGGCATGGTCGCGTTGGGCAGCATCGCGCGGCAGAGCGACGGCTTGACGATCCGCTTCGTCGCGACCGACGGCAAGGCGTCGGTACCGGTGGAATATACCGGCATCGTCCCCGATTTGTTCGGTGAAGAGAGCGGCATGGTCGCCGACGGCCGGATGCGCGCCGACGGGACATTCGTCGCCGATCGTATTCTGGCGAAGCATGACGAACGCTATATGCCGCCGCAGATGGGCGACATGCCGAAGAATATGAAGGCGCCGGTGGGAGTGTGATCGGCTTTCCTGTTCTGTCATCCCAGCGAAAGCTGGGATCGCTGTCGGTTTACGCAGCGTTGCCGGCCAAGGCTTCTAGCGGCCCCAGCTTTCGCTGGGGCGACGCTACATGATCGCCGAACTCGGCCTCGCCTTGCTCTGGATCGCCGCCGCGCTGGCGTGCCTGTCGCTGGTCGCAGGGACGCTGTTCCTGCGCGGCGGGCAAAAGGATCTGGCGGCGCTGGTCCGCCCGGCGAGCGTCGCACAAGGGATGCTCACCGCGACCGCGTTCGCCCTGCTGATCGCCTTGTTCGTGCGATCCGACATGTCGGTCGAGCTGGTTGCGCGCAACAGCAACAGCCTGAAGCCGATGATCTTCAAGGTCGCCGGGACGTGGGGCAATCACGAAGGGTCGATGCTGTTGTGGCTGACGATCCTGTCGCTGTCGGGGGCGCTGATTGCGTTGTTCGAAAAGCGGCTGCGCGAAGATACGCTGATCGCGACCTTGAGCGCGCAGGCGGCGCTGAGCCTTGGTTTCTTTGCCTTCCTGATCTTTTCGTCGAACCCGTTCAACCGGCTGCCGGTAGCGCCGCCCGACGGGCAGGGGCTGAACCCGCTGCTGCAAGACATCGGCTTGGCCTTCCACCCACCGACGCTTTACGTCGGTTATGTCGGACTGTCGGTCGCGTTCAGCTTTGCCGTCGGGGCGCTGATCACGCGCGAAATCGGACCCGCTTTCGCCCGCGCAATGCGGCCATGGGTGCTGTTCAGCTGGATATTCCTGACCATCGGGATCACCGCGGGCAGCTATTGGGCTTATTATGAGCTGGGCTGGGGCGGCTGGTGGTTCTGGGATCCGGTCGAGAATGTTTCGCTGATCCCGTGGCTGGCGGGCGCCGCCTTGCTGCATTCGGTCGCGGTGACGGCGACGCGCAATGCACTGCGCGCCTGGACGGTGATGTTGGCCGTCATTGGTTTTTCGATGTCGATGGTCGGCACCTTCATTGTGCGGTCAGGCCTGCTGACGAGCGTCCACAGCTTCGCGGTCGATCCCGAGCGTGGGACATTCCTGCTCGTGTTGATGGCGATCTATATCGGCGGCGCGCTGACCCTGTTCGCGCTGCGTGCGGGGGCGGTCGCCGAGGGTAAGAAATTCGCGCTGCTCAGCCGCGAAGGCGCGCTGGTCATCAACAACCTGCTGCTAACGACGATCCTTGCGCTTGTCTTGCTCGGCACGCTCTATCCGATCGTGGCCGAGGCGATGGGCGAGAAGATTTCGGTCGGGCCGCCCTATTACAACCGCGTCGCGGGGCCGCTCGCGCTGATCCTGTGCCTGGTGATGGTCGCGGGGCCGCTGCTCGGCTGGCGCCGGGATGATGGCAAGAAACTGTGGTCGCGGCTGCCGCTGGCGGTGTTCGCGGGGGCGCTGGTGCTCGTCCTGCTGGTGGTCTTTGGTGGCAGCGTTGGCATATTACCGCTGCTCGGGATGACCGTCGCCGGGGTCGTCGCGGCTGCCAGTCTGGCGCCGTTGTGGGGTCGTAACCTGCGCCGCACGCCGCTGCCGACATGGGGCATGGTCGTGGCGCATTTCGGCGTTGCCGTGTGCCTGGCCGGGATGGGCGCGGAAAGCGCCTTTATCAAGGAACGGCTGGTCGCTGCGGCGCCGGGAGATGTCATCAAGGTCGGCGGTTTTGCGGTGAAATTCGTGGGCGTCAAACCGATTGCCGGGCCGAACTATACTGCCATCGAGGGCACATTGGTGGCGACGACGGCGGCGGGTGCTTCGTTCACGATGCGTCCCGAAGCGCGGACCTTTCCCGGCCTGATGGGCACCGCGCCGACCGAAACCAACGAGGCAGCGTTGCTAACGCGGCCGGGCGGGCAGCTGTACGCGGTGCTGGGACAACCCGTAACGAGCGATGACGGCCGCGCCGACCGCTACCAGATCCGCCTGTGGTGGAAGCCTTTGGTGTGGTGGATATGGCTGGGCGGCGGCTTGATCGCGCTGGGCGCGGCGCTTTCCTTGCTCGGCCGCGCGCAATTGCTGGGCATCTGGCGCGCGCGCCGCCGCCGGAAATCTGAGGAGCGTTTCGCGCCATGACCAACCGCTGGGTATTGTTCGTGCCGCTGGCGATCATGGGCTTGCTGTTCGGCGCCTTCATCTATCGGCTGGTGACCCCCGCTGAGACGCTGATCCAGTCGCAGTGGATCGACAAGCCGATGCCGCTGTTCGACCTGCCGCCCGCGACCGCCGGGGTCGCGGGGCTGAAGAGCAGCCAGCTTGCCGACGGCCGCCCGCGGCTGGTCAATGTGTTCGCCAGCTGGTGCATTCCGTGTCGCGCCGAGGCGCCGCAGCTGGAGGCGTTGAAGGCCGCAGGGGTGCCGATCGACGGCATCGCGATCCGCGACACGCCCGACGATGTTGCAATGTTCCTCCGCGAATATGGCAATCCGTTCGACCGCATCGGGTCGGACATGCAAAGCAGCGTCCAGATCGCGCTGGGATCGTCAGGGGTGCCGGAAACGTTCCTGATCGACGGCAAGGGCGTCATTCGTGAGCAGATCCAGGGTGTGATTTTGGCCGAGCAGGTGCCGGAGATCGTCGCCAAGCTGGAGGCGATGAAGTGAGCGAAAAACGCTCCCTCTCATCGTGCTCCCCCGCGCAGGCGGGGCGCCAAGGCGGCCTTGCCCCAACGTCGCGCTTTGCTGCCCTGGACCCCCGCGTTCGCGGGGGAACAGGGATATTCGTGGCCGCGTTGCTGGTTTTCTTCGCTCCCTTAGTTACCGCGCAGGACCGCCTGCCGCCCGCGCCCTACGCCTATGAACAGCTACGCGATCCGGCGAGCGAGGCGCGGGCGAAGGCGTTGATGGAGGAATTGCGCTGTCTGGTCTGTCAGGGCCAGTCGATCGCCGATTCGGACGCGCCGCTGGCGGGCGACATGCGCCACGAGGTGCGCAGCAAGATTGCCGCGGGCGAAAGCCCCGACGAAATCAAGGCGTGGCTGGTGGCACGCTATGGCAATTGGGTCAGCTATGACCCGCCGTTCGATGCCGCGACGGCATTTCTGTGGCTGGGGCCGCTGCTGTTCCTGCTGCTCGGCGGCTGGCTGGCGTTCGGACGCTTCCGGCGCGGCGACCGCGATGCGGAGGACGACGCATGATCTGGCTGTGGGTCATGCTGGCGGCGCTGGTGACGATCGCCGGGATGTTCGCGCTGGGCAAGCTGCCCGCCGCAGCGCGGCCGCTGGCAGGGGCCGCGGTCATGCTGGGGCTCGCGGGCTATGCGCTTCAGGGCAGCCCGTCCCTGCCCGGCAAGCCGGTGGCGGCGCCCGAGGAGCCCGCGGGTTTCGGCGAGGCGCTCACCGATCAGCGGCAGGGCATGGCCGATCGTTTCGGTCCCGCGGCGCAATGGCTGGGCATGTCCGACGGCTTCGCGCGCACCGGCAAGACCGAACTCGCGGCGCAGACGCTGGAAAAGGGACTCGAGACATATCCCGACAATGTCGATCTGTGGGTCGGCCTCGGCAATGCGCTGGCGGCGCATGGCGGCGGGATGATGTCGCCCGCTGCGGCGCTGGCCTTCGACGAGGCGGCGCGCCGCGATCCGACCCACCCCGCACCACCGTTTTTTGCTGGGCTGGCGCTGGCGCAAGGCGGTGACCTGAAAGGGGCGGACGCGGTATGGAGCGAGCTGCTGGCGCGCAGTCCGGCGGACGCGCCGTGGCGCCCCGACCTGGAAATGCGGCTGGCGCAGCTGCGGCAGGCGCTGGGGCCGCAGCTGCCTCCCGAGCCGGGACAAGCGCGCTGACATGGACGCTATTCCAACCTCGCCGGCTCGTCTAAAGGCTCGCGATGACTGCTGAGTCGCAACCCACGGCAGGCGCTGCCGAAAGCGCCGCGAACGCGGGCCATTACGGCCATGACCATGCCAGCGACGGCAAGCTGAAGCTGGCTGTCGGCGCGGTCGGCGTAGTGTTCGGCGACATCGGCACCAGCCCGCTTTACGCGTTTCGCGAAACCTTTGCCGGGCATCATCCGATCGAGCCCGACCGGCTGCACATCTATGGCGTGCTGAGCCTGGTGTTCTGGTCGATGATGCTGGTCGTCACATTCAAATATGTGATGACGATCATGAAGGCCGACAACAAGGGCGAGGGCGGTAGCCTGGCGTTGCTGGCGCTGATTAGCCGCTCGTCGGGCGAAAAGCGCTGGACCTGGCCGATCATCCTGCTCGGGGTGTTCGCCACCGCGCTCTTCTATGGCGACAGCATGATTACCCCGGCAATGTCGGTGCTGTCGGCCACCGAGGGGTTGCGTTACATCGACCCGGGCTTTGCCCCGTATATCGTGCCGATCGCGCTCGCCATCCTGATCGGCCTGTTCGCGATCCAGTCCTATGGCACGGCCAAGGTCGGGGCGCTGTTCGGGCCGATCATGCTGCTCTACTTCGTCACGCTGGCCGGGCTTGGCATCATGCATATTGCCGATAATCCCTGGATCATTGCCGAGACGATCAATCCGGTGAATGCGCTGCGGTTCTTTTACGTCGATGGATTTACCGCGTTCATTGCGCTGGGCGCAGTGGTGCTGGCGGTGACGGGCGCCGAGGCGCTTTACGCCGACATGGGGCATTTCGGGCGCGGCCCGATCGGGATGAGCTGGCTGGCCTTTGTGCTGCCCGCGCTGATGCTGAATTATATGGGGCAGGGCGCGATGGTGTTGGCGGCCGAAGCGGGACCGCGCGCCGAGCTGATTTCCGATCCCTTCTTTCAAATGATGCCCGAATTTCTCGAGGTGCCGGTCGTGATTCTGGCGCTGCTCGCGACGATCATCGCCAGCCAGGCGGTGATTTCGGGCGCTTTTTCGCTGACCCAGCAGGCGATCCAGCTGGGCTTCATTCCGCGGCTGCGGGTCGAGCACACCAGCGCGTCGGCGGCGGGGCAGATCTATATTCCGGTGGTCAACTGGTTCCTGATGATCATGGTGATCATCCTGGTGCTGTTCTTCGGTTCGTCGAGCAATCTGGCCGCGGCTTATGGCATCGCGGTGACCGGCGCGATGTTCATCGACACCTGCCTGTTGTCGGTTGTCCTGTTTACGCTGTGGAAATGGCCGGCGTGGAAGGCGTTGCCGGTGCTGGCGGTTTTCTTCATCGTCGATATCGCCTATTTCGGCGCCAACCTGATCAAGGTCCCCGACGGCGGTTGGGTGCCGCTGGCGATCGGGTTGATCATCTTTACGATGCTCACCACCTGGTCGCGCGGGCGCAAGTTGATGCAGCAAGAAATGGCCGAGGGGGCGATGCCGATCCCGGTGTTCGTCAAATCGGCGGCGAACAGCGCGACGCGGGTGCCCGGGACCGCGGTGTTCATGACGTCAAGCAGCGACGGGGTGCCGCACGCGCTGCTCCATAATCTCAAACATAACAAGGTGCTGCATCAGCGGATCATCCTGCTGACGATCAAGGTCGCCGACGTGCCGTTCGTGCGCGAGGAAAATCATTGCGCGCTCGAGGATCTGGGGCAGGGTTTCCACCGGTTGATCCTGAATTACGGCTTCATGCAGCCGGTCGATGTGCCCGACGCGCTGAAGCGCGTGACGAGTTGTGGCGGCGAGTTCAAGATGCTGGAAACCAGCTTTTTCCTGTCGCGCCAGACGTTGATCGCGGCGAGCAAGCCCGGGATGCCGATCTGGCGCGAAAAGCTGTTCGCGTGGATGCTGCGCAATTCGGAAAGCGCGATGGAATATTTCCGCCTGCCGACCAACCGCGTGGTAGAATTGGGCAGTCAGGTCGCAATCTGACCCGCGATCTGATCGCCTCGCGAATATTAACTTACCGATATGTTCGATTCAACGTTTGAACATTATCGCCAGTCTTGCGATGCAAGCGCGAACCGATGGAGGTCGGCGAGCGATATGGATGTGGGCAACAGCGACGCGCTGATCCTGCCGGTGCCGCCGGAACCCTTTGCGTTGATCGTCCGGGGGGGGCTGCGGCGTGGCTCGGATGATGCCTTGGAAACGGCGCTGCGTCATATGGGATTACTTCCCGAACGCGTCGAGGATGATCCGTCCGGGGCATCGGCGCTGATCGACGCGCCGCGTTTTCGCTTGCGATTCGGCGCGGTGTCGATCCTGGCGGGTCCCGCTGCTGACACCGCGCTGGACACCGCCGATCCCGATCACCCGTCGACCAGCCTGCTCGCGGCCAGCCTGCCGCGCGACTGGCGTCAGGGTGGGCAGTGCTGGATGTTCGTTCCCGAACCCGAACCCGATGCCGATCCGGCAACATCAACCGAGCCGCCGACGCGAATGCGCGAATTTTTCAAGGTGATGGTGCTGCTGATCGACCTGTTCGATGCCAGCCATATTTTCTGGTCACCGGCGCGGCTGTGGTCGGACGCCCAGCAATTTCGGAGTTCGATCGCCGAGATGCTGGCCAGTGGGATGCCGCCGGTACTGCATGTGGTTGCGTTTCGGCGCCGCGAGGGTCGCGCCGGGGCGAGCATGGAAACGCGGGGGTTGGCGGTATTTGCGGGGCAGGAGCTGGAAGCGAGAATACCGATCGGTTGGACGGTCGCCGAAATGGTCCGGCGATTGTCGCGACTGGCGCTCGACATGATGCTGAACGGCCCGGTTCGCCACGAACGCACGATGCGGGGGTTGGAGGCGGGTGAATGGATCGATCTGTTGCCGGAAACTGCAGCGGATGGCCGGCGATCGACCGTGGTGGTCGAGTTCGGCACTGATCGCTGATGCCGCGCCGGGGGTGGCAGGGCGCGCCTCCGTCGCAGCCTGGTTTCCAGCGTCACCACCTCATTCCGATCGCCCTGCTCCACCGGGGGCAGATGAACGCCATGTTCGATCAGTTGCAGACCGAAGGTTTCACCCTGGAGCATTTCCGCCGCAACGGCGTGATGTTGCCCGCATCCGAACCGGCCGCGCTGCGGTTGGGCCATGCGCTGCACCGCGGACCGCACCAGGGCTATAGCGATGTCGTCGCGGCGCGGGTCGAACAGATCCGGGCCTATTTTGCGTTGCACGCGCCGGGCGACGTCCGTGCGGCGCGGCGCACCGCGGTGATGCGGCTGCGGTTGTTGCAGGACACGACGCGGCGCGCGCTCACCGACCGGCACGGCGCCGGATTCTGGCTCAACCGCCGCGATCCGATGCGGTTGTTCGTCGATCGCCCCTATCTGGACGATGCGATCGAGCGGTTGTTCGGCGAGGCGGTTACAGTCTGACCTTTGCCTCAAGTTCGCGGCGCGCTGCCAGATATTGCGTTTCCAGTTCGGCGACGAAGTCGGCGACAGGGCGCACCGCGCTGACCGTACCGATGCCCTGACCCGATCCCCAGATGTCTTTCCACGCCTTGACCTTGGTATTGCCGCCCGACCCGAAGTTCATGGTCTTGAGGTCGCCTTCGGGCAGATTGTCGGGGTCCATTCCTGCGGCGACGATCGATTGGCGCAGGTAATTGCCGTGGACGCCGGTGAACAGGTTCGAATAGACGATGTCGCCCGCACGGCCCGCGACAATGCCGTCCTTATACGCCTGATCGGCGTTGGCTTCGGCGGTGGCGATGAAGGCGCTGCCGATATAGGCGAGGTCGGCGCCGCACGCCTGCGCGGCGAGCACCGAGCGCCCGTGACCGATGGCGCCCGACAGCGCGACGGGGCCGTCGAACCATTCGCGGATTTCCTGCACCAGCGCAAAAGGCGACTGGCGGCCGGCATGGCCGCCCGCGCCAGCGGCCACGGGAATCAGGCCGTCGGCGCCCTTTTCGACTGCCTTGCGGGCAAAGCGATCGTCGATGACGTCGTGGAGCGTGATGCCGCCCCAGCTATGCACCGCCTGATTGAGTTCTTCGCGCGCCCCGAGCGAGGTGATGGTGATCGGCACTTTCCATTTGGCACAGGTCGCAATGTCCTGTTCCAACCGGTCGTTCGATTTGTGAACGATCTGGTTGACCGCATAGGGCGCCGACAGCCGGTCGGGGTTGGCGCGGTCCCACGCGGCGAGTTCTTCGGTAATCTGGTGCAGCCATTCGTCGAGCAACGTCTGCGGTCGGGCGTTGAGCGCCGGAAAGCTGCCGACGACACCTGCCTTGCACTGCGCGATGACCAGCTCTGGCCCCGATACGATGAACAGCGGCGAGCCGATAACGGGCAGGCGCAGGCGGTCGAAAATCGGGGGCAGGGCCATGAATCACTCTCCGGGTGCAGGTTGAAACTGACCTTAACGTAAACGGAAGGTCATGCAAGAGGGGTTGGCGGTGTTCAAACGACAAGGGCGACCGAAGCCGCCCTTGCTGTTGGGTTTGGTTGCGATCAGGCGGCGGCGGTTTGGCGCCGCGCGGCCTTGAACGTCAGGTAGCCGAGACCGGTCATCGCGATCAACAGCGCGCCTTGAACGACCGCGAACGGCGGTTCGGTTCCATTCGGGGCCAGCGCGTTGAGCGCGGGCACTTTCAGGAAGCTCTGCACCACCAGCACGAACAGGTTGAGGTAGAGCGCGAGAGTCGCAGTGGTCGCATAGATGGTGGCGGCGCACCCTGCGAGCTTGCGGGCGTACCAGGCCCAGAAGGTGGCGACGAGGATCAGCGTCGAGAGGATGCCGAAGCCGAGCGCCGGGGTGAAGGCGACGATCGGGAACAGAAACCCCGTCAGGCTGGTCAGCAACGTCGTCCACAGGAAGATGCCGGTGATACGCGGCAGGACGACGCCGCGGGCAAAGGCGGGGAGGGCGATGAGGCCCGCGGCAATGGCGATCAGGCTGATCGCGACATGGAGCGCGGTAAATTGCGGAATGGTCAGACCGAGGATCATCGCACGTCTCCTTTACAGATAGCGCGGCGCGGGCCGCGACAGCGAGAGATTGGGGCGGAGTGCCGCGCGGGCGGCGATATAGGCGTCATAATCGGCCATGTCGGGGAGGGCGGGGATGGTGACCGTCTCGCCATGGTCGAAACCGGCAAGCGCGGCGTCGACCATGTCGTTCACGTCCATCACCATTTCGGCGGGAATGTTGGCCAGCTGCGCCTCGTCCCAGATCGGGGTGCGGGTGATGCCGGGGACAACGGCCTGAATGCGCACGCCCTTGGCGCCGAGTTCGGCTTGCAGGGCTTCGGTAAAGGCGAGAACATAGGCTTTGCTGGCCGGATAGACCGCGGTGAAGCCGTCGGGCATCAGTGCGGTAACCGAGGTGATGTTGACGATTGCACCTGCGCCATTCGCGGCAAGTCGCGGCGCTATGGCGGCCGAGAGCCGCGTCACCGCGACGATGTTCAGGTCGATCATGCCGCCAAGAAAATCGGGGTCCGCCTCGACGAAACTTGTCTCGCCCGCGATCCCGGCGTTGTTGATCAGGCCGATGATGGCATCGTCATCGCGCAGGCGCGCTTCGACGCGGGCCAGATCATCGGGATTGGCCAGGTCGGCGGCGATGACATCGACGGTGACGCCGGTGTCGCTGCGGAGCCGTTCAGCAAGATCGACGAGTTTGTCGGCGCGGCGCGCGACGAGGATCAGATTGTGGCCGCGGTGGGCCAGGCGGTCGGCATAGACGGCGCCAATGCCGTCCGATGCGCCGGTGATGAGAAAAGTTTGTTTGGCCATCTGACGTCTCCTTTAAGTGGAGGAGGCGCAGTCCCGTCCCTAGAGATTCAGGGGACCACGCCTCGACCTTATCAGCTGTTGATGAAATCCAGAAGATCGGCGTTGAACCGGTCCTGGTGGGTGGCGGTCAGGCCATGGTCGGCGCCCTCATAGATTTTCAGCACCGCCTGTTTGACGATCTTCACCGTGGCGCGCGCCGAGGCATCGACGGGAACGATCTGGTCGTCGTCGCCGTGGAGGACGAGCGTCGGGACGTCGAATTTCTTCAGATCGTCATTGAAGTCGCTTTCCGAAAAGGCGCGGATGCTGTCGAGCTGGCCCTTGAGCCCGCCCATCATCCCCTGCCGGACAAAATCGTCGCGTAGTGCTTCGGACACCACCGCACCGTCGCGGTTATAGCCGTAAAAGGGGATTGTCAGATCCTTGAAGAACTGCGGGCGGTTGTCGAAGGTGCCTTTGCGGATGCCGTCGAAGGCGTCGATCGGCAGGCCGCCCGGGTTGGCTTCGGTCTTGAGCATCAGGGGCGGCACCGCACCGATCAGTGCGATCTTGGCGACCCGCGCCGTGCCGTGGCGGCCGATATAGCGGGTGACTTCGCCGCCGCCAGTGGAGTGGCCGACAAGGATGATGTCTTTCAGGTCGAGCTGTTCGATCAGTTCGGCGAGGTCGTCGGCGTACTGATCCATATTGTTGTTTTCCCACACCTGATCCGAGCGGCCATGGCTGCGGCGGTCGTGGGCGATGGTGCGGAAGCCCTGGTTGGCGAAATAGACCAGCTGGGCGTCCCAGGCGTCGGCGCTGAGCGGCCAGCCGTGCGAGAAGATGATCGGCTGGCCGTCTTTCGGACCCCAGTCCTTGTAGAAGATGTGGGTGCTGTCTTTGGTGGTGATCGTGGTCATGGCGTGGTTCCTTTCGGTAGAGGGGGCGGGGTGTCCGTCCCGATGACATGGATTTAGGCCGATCCGGGCTTGCGCGCGATTGGCGGATACGACATTATGCGGTTCAAATCCGACAAAGGAGGCGATATGCCCAAGGTGAAGGTGCCCGACGTGGCGACGGTGCCGCTGATCGAGGTCGGGATGATGATCTATCCCGACTGCCAGATGGGGATGGTGCACGGCATCACCGACCTGTTCGACATCGCCGGGCGCTTTGCTGTCGATCATGGCCGCGCGCCGATCCGCGTCAGCCATTGGCGGTTGCAGGATGGCGGGGGGTTTGCCCGCATTTACGATAGCCACCCCAATCAACCCGCCGCCAATTCGCCCGCGGTGCTGATTGCACCGGGCAGCTTGCACAAGCTACTCGAACCCGGCGAGGTTGAGCCCTATGCCCGCTGGTTGCTCGACCGCCATGCCCATGGCACGGTGCTGGCGTCGAATTGCGGCGGGTCGTTTGCGCTGGCGGCGACCGGCTTGTTGGCGGGCCGACCGGCGACGACGCACTGGTTTTTCGCCGAGCAGTTTCGCGAGCGGTTCCCCGACGTGCGGCTGGAGGCCGACCGGATGGTGATCGACGACGGCGACATTGTGACCGCGGGTGGGCTGATGGCGTGGACCGATCTGGGGCTGCGGATTGTCGAGCGGTTGCTGGGGCCGACGGTGATGATGGAGACCGCGCGCTTCCTGTTGATCGACCCGAGCGGGCGGGAGCAGAAGAATTATGCGAGCTTTGCCCCAAAGCTGACTCATGGCGATGAAGCGATCTTGCGGGTCCAGCATTGGTTGCAGGCGCGCGGAGCCGGGCCGGTCGCGGTCCCCGCCATGGCCAGCGAGGCGGGGCTGGAGGAACGCACGTTCCAGCGGCGGTTCAAGGCCGCCACCGGGATGACCCCGGTCGAATATGTCCAGCATGTCCGCGTCGGCAAGGCGCGCGAGCTGCTGGAATTTACCCGCCGCACTGTCGACCAGATCGCCTGGGGCGTCGGATATGAGGATGCGGCGGCGTTCCGCAAATTGTTCCACCGCATCACCGGCCTGTCGCCGCATGAATATCGCCAGCGGTTCGCGACCCCCCAATCGCTGGCCGAAGTGGCGTAAATCCACCGTCATCGCCACGACGGTCGGCCGCCGGGCGCGCAGCCGCCGGGGCGCGCCGCGCGGGCCGTTCGTCGAGGGGCGGGGGGCGCTGGTCGAATGGCGGCCCGTCGCGCGGCGGGTCTATGGCAATGAAAAGACGGTGAATTTCATATTCTCCCCCGGATGGCGCCGCGGCCCGTTTTGCAACGGCCGGCGCGGTTCGGGCGTTTGCGTGGTGAGGAGACGCATCGCCGACCCCAGTTTTTCGCCCCCACCGGCAGCGGTCTGAGCCGACCTGACCAGCGGCACTGCCCCTTCGCGCCCCCCAACGAAGGTTTATTCATGACGATTTCCCTGCCACCCCCGCATGACCGCGCCGACGGCGATTGCGATTGCCTGCCGCCCCGCCCCGATCGCGCCCATGATGCGGGCCGTCATCGCGAGCCGCGGTCCGAACCGGGCGCCGAACCCGAATCCAGACCCGATGTCGAACCCGATGCCGCCGCCGGTCCGCCGCTGACCACCTATGTCCTGCGTTACCAAGATGCCTGGTTCGGGCTGGAAAAGCGCGTGGCGTTCGAGGCACCCGATATCGCCGCCGCGCTGGCGATGATGGCGCGCGAGCCGATCGGCGCGTGGGCCGAATTGCTGCACGACGGCATCATGGTGTGCCGCCGCGGCCATGAACCCGGCGGCGCCCCCGATTATTGGGTAGTCGATTAAGGCTGGCTCGGGCGCGAGCGCGCCGCAATTGCCGCCGAATGATCCTAGCTGTCGCGCAGCGATGGGGAGGTGGCAGCGGCGTAACCGCCGACGGAGGGGCGATGGCACAAACGTCGCGGCCGCTCCACCCCTCGCTGCGCGAGCGGTCCCGCGCCCCATGGCCTGCGGACACGGGGAGGATTTGTTAGGGGCTCAGGTGTTTGCCCATGCGGATGAGGGGGACGCTCGCGCCGTTCGGTCCCGGCGCTTCGACGTGCTCGATCGGGGTGTAGCCACAGGCGCGGTAGAGGGGTTCGCCGGATAGGGTGGCCATCAGCTCGGTGCGGGCGAAGCCGGCTTGCTGCGCGGCGGCTTCGCAGAGGGCCATCACCATGCGGCCGACGCCCTGCCGGGCGAAGGCGGGGTGGGTGTACATCGCGCGGATGCGCGCGGCGTCGGTGGCGGGGTTGAGCGGGGCGGGGTCGCGCAGGAATGCGGCGTGGTCGCCGCCGTAGAGCGTTGCGCGGTGCGACCAGCCGCCGCAGCCCGCGATCTGACCCTCCGCCGCGATGACGAAATAGGTGCCGTCGGCAATCAGCTGGGTGTCGAGGCCCATGACGGCAGCGCTGGCGGCGATCTGCGCGTCGTCGAGAAAGCCTTTTTGCAATTCGGCGATGGCGAGCGCCATCACCGCGCGCAGCGCGTCGAGATCCGACGGCTGCGCGAGGCGGTGGGTTAGCGGCAACTTGCGGTCAGGCGCCGTTGGCGGCGCTCAGGATCGCGCGCACGCTGGCGGTTGCGACGTCGGTGTCGAGGCCGCAGCCGAAGACGCTTTTGCCGTCCGGGGTGCGGCATTCGACATAGGCGGCGGCTTGCGCGGTGCTGCCCTGGCCGATCGCGTGCTCGCTGTAATCGACGATGTCCATCACCGGGCCGCCGGATTCGGCGAGCGCGGCGATGACGCTGCTCATCAGGCCGTTGCCGCGGCCGCTGACGCTGCGCGGGGCGCCGTCGATGGTGAGCTTGCCGGCAAAGATGCGGTCGGTTCCGGCATGGCTTTCGGACCAGTCGACGAGCTGGAAGCGCTTGTCCTCGACCTTGAGATAGGCGGTTTCGAACGCGCCCCAGATGTCATCGGCGGTCAGCTCGCGGCTGGATTCGTCGGCCAGCGCCTGCACGACATGGCTGAAGCTGGCCTGCATTTTCTTGGGCAGTTTCAGCCCCTTGTCCTGTTCGAGCACCCAGGCGACGCCGCCCTTGCCCGACTGGCTGTTGACGCGGATCACCGCTTCGTAGCTGCGGCCGAGGTCGGCAGGGTCGATGGGCAGATAGGGGACTTCCCAGCGTTCGTCATTCTGCCGTTCGCGCGCAGCGAAGCCTTTCTTGATCGCGTCCTGATGGCTGCCCGAGAAGGCAGTGTATACCAGCTCGCCGCCATAAGGGTGGCGCGGGTGGACGGGGAGCTGGTTGCAATATTCGACCGTCGCGATGACTTCGTCGATGTTCGAAAAGTCGAGCCCAGGGTCGACGCCCTGTGTGTACATATTCAGCGCGATGGTGACGAGGCAGGTGTTGCCGGTGCGCTCGCCATTGCCGAACAGGCAGCCCTCGACGCGGTCGGCGCCTGCGAGCAGGCCGAGCTCGGCGGCGGCGACGCCGGTGCCGCGGTCGTTGTGGGTGTGCAGCGAGATGATCGCGCGGTCGCGGCCGGGGAGGTTCTTGCAGAAATATTCGATCTGGTCGGCGTAGATGTTCGCGGACGACGCCTCGACCGTGGCGGGCAGGTTGAGGATGATCGGCTTGGCGGTGGTGGGCTGGAGAATGTCCATCACCGCGGCGCAGCATTCGATGCTGAAATCGAGTTCGGCAGTCGAGAAGGTTTCGGGGCTGTACTGAAAGCGCCAGTCGGTGCCGGGGAGGCGCGCGGCGTTGTCGCGCAACTGCTTCGCGCCCTCGATCGCGATCGCTTTGATTTCGGGCATTTCCATGCCGAACACGATGCGGCGCCAGGCGGGGCTGACCGCGTTATAGACGTGGACGATCGCGGTCTTGGCGCCGGCAAGGCTGTCGAAGCTGGTGCGGATGAGGTCGGCGCGGCTTTGCGTGAGCACCTGCGGGGTGACGTCGTCGGGGATGCGGCCGTCGCGGACGAGGCCCGAGATGAAGTCGAACTCGGTCGCGCCGGCGCTGGGGAAGCCGACCTCGATTTCCTTGAGGCCGATGCGGCAGAGGAGGTCGAAGAAGCGCGCCTTTTTCTCGGCATCCATCGGGTCGATCAGCGCCTGATTGCCGTCGCGCATGTCGGTGGACAGCCAGATGGGGGCAGCGGTGGTGACGCGGGTGGGCCATTCGCGGTTCGCCAAGGGAACTTGCGGAAAGGCGCTGTATTTGACCGAAGGGTCGCGGAGCATGGTCATGATCTTGGTCTTCTGCTGGTCGGTTGCGAATATGTCGATCGGACCCTTGAGCGGGTGGCCGCGACTAACGCGCAGCCAGTGTCACGCCCAAGGGCGTGTAAGTCGCAGAAGAAGAAGGGCGTTGCCGCGCATGGCGGCTCTAGTGATGCAAAATGTCGCGCTTGGCAAGGGGGGAGTGGGAAAATTGCGTCGTGTGCCGCCGTTCGTCATTCCCGCGAAAGCGGGAACCCAGCGAGCTGACATGGGCTGGCTGGGTTCCCGCTTTCGCGGGAATGACGAGTTTTGTTGCGTTATCCCGTTCCCTTTACCCACTCCACCTTGGGATCGTTGAAATCGACGACGTCGGCGAGCTCGTAGACATTGGGATAGCCATAGCCGACGAGATTGATGAAGGTCTGGATATTGAGCGCGAGCGGCGCGGCCTTCATCCGCACCGGGGCAGCGTCGTTGCGGAAATTATTGTTGCAATAGATCAGGATGGGGCGGTCGGGGTTGGCGCCGATGACCGCGGCGAGGCTGTCGGCGGTGAAATCGGTGAGCGGCAGGTTGACCGCGCCCTTGATATGACCGCGCGCGAAGGCGCTGGCTGAACGCGCGTCGAGCAGCAGCACGTCAGGCTTGGCCGCCTCGGCCTTGAAAGCGGCGAAGGCGAGCAGGCGGGTGGCGCGCTCTGGCGCGACGCTTGCGGTCAGCGCCTCGAAGGCGGGATAGTCGATTTGCGGGTTGGTTTGGGCGAAGGTTGGGGTGGCGGCGAGCGCGGCGGCGAGCGCGGCGGTGAGCATGGCGACGGGCAGCAGGATACGCATGATGGTCCTCCCTTGGTTAAGGGGAGGCTAGGCGCGGCTTGCTGGACCGGCGATGAACCGCAAAACGGCGCCGGACCGCGAGGGGGTCGCGATCCGGCGCAGGCAGGGGACGGTAGAGTTTGCGCGAGCGGGTCAGGCGGCTTCGCTCGCCGCGTCGTCCTCGTCCCACGGCTCGAAAATTTCGTCCTCGATCATATTGTCGATGGCGTGGACACGCACCGCGCTCACCCCGTCGGCGAGCGGGCCTTCCCAAGCAGCTTCGACCATCGTGAGGTCGCCCGTATCGCCGCCTGCGGCCCGGTCCCCGACGAGGTCGAAGTCCTGGATGCCGTCCTCGGGCGGGGTGATGTAGACGTGCGGGTCGAGCCGGACATTGGCCCAGCCCGCGGTGGGGGTCAGTCCCTCGACCTCGACGGTCAGCAATGGATGGTCCTCGTCGCCGCCGATGAAGGCGTTCACATCGACAATTTCGCGTACCAGTTCGCTCATCACCCGGACTCCTCGCAAAAGGGGGCGGGGCCGATGACGACCCCGCCCCGGCTTTTACGCGGCGCGTGTGACAGATTGGGGTGCGGTGCGCGGGACTATTGCTTTTCGAAAGCGGCGTGGATTTCGAGTTCGACTTCGTCGCTGACCGCGGGGATGCCATAGGCGATGCCGAAATCGCTGCGGCGAATCTTGCCCTCGGCCTCGAAACCGACGGTCGCTTTCTTGTTATAGGGATTGGTCCCGGCGCCGTGGAAATCGACGTCGAGTGTGACCGGCTTGGTCACGCCGTTCAGGGTCAGGTTGCCGGTGACCGTCGCCTCGTCGCCGTCGTCGTCGAGCACGACGCTTGTCGAGACGAATTTGGCGTCGGCGGGCGCGGCGCCAAAGAAATCGGGCTTGCCGCCATCCTTGCCGGCGCGGAGCAGATGGCCGGTCAGGCCGCTGCTGGCGGTGGTGACCTTGGCGACCGGGATCGTGACATCGACTTTCGACGCGGCGGGATTGGCTGGGTCGATGACGAGGGTGCCGGTGACGTCGCCGAAAATGCCGGTATATTTGCTGAAGCCGAAATGATCGACTTCCCACACCACCATCGTGTGCCCAGCGTCGGCGGCATAAGTGCCCGCGGCGACGCGCGTCTTGTCGGGGGCGCCGGGGGTGCCCGTCGTGTTCTGGGCGATGACGACGGGGACGGCGACGACAGCGATGGCGAGAGCGGCGAGGGGAGCGATACGGCGCATGAAAAGGTCTCCTGTTGGGGGTGTGCAGGCTAGGCGCGCGGAAGGGCGCGCGTCAATCGACCGAGAGGAAACGCAATGTTTCGCGCCGCGGTTCCGTCAGCGGGCGCGGCGCGCCTCGAACCATTGGCGCAGCGCGGCCGACGCGCAGCCGGTGAAGCCGTAACTGCCGACCGGCGAACAGCTGTTCGGGCGGGTGGCGCGGGCGATATTGTCATAGCCCTCGACCGTAGACGCCCAGCTGCCGCCGCCGACCGGGGCGTCGTCCTTGAGTTCCTCGCGCAATTCCTTGGGGACGCGGTAGCGTTCGGATTCGGGTTGCTGGGCGCAGACGATGATCTCGTCGCCGACCGGTTCGGGGCAGGGTTCGTCGCCATAGGTGTAGAGGACCGACGTGCGCTGCGGCGGCTGGCCCGACTGGGCGAGGCTGTCGTCCTGCGCGGTCGCAGGGGCGGCGAGTGCGAAGGCGGCGAGCAGCGGGAGGAGGAGGATGGCTTTTTTCATCATTACAGATCGCGTTCCCAGACCCCGTGTCCCCGCGGCCAGAATGGCGGGCCCAGATGAACCTAAGCCGAACCTGCCCGCGTAACCCTTTGCGCGCTGGCCCCGAATTGGGGGGATGGAGCATCGGCAACGGGCCGATCCGGTCCAGATGGAGATTGATCGTGAAAAACCAAGTCCTGTTCATCCTGTTGGCGGCAGCGGCCCTGCCGTTGCCCTTCGCAGCCTTGACCCCGCAGGCCTCTGCCGCGCCGGTTTATGTCGGGGTCGAAGGCGGCAATGTCGCGGTCAGCGGCTATGATGCGGTGAGTTATTTCGACGGCGACGGGGTGCCGGTGAAGGGCGACGCCGATTTTGCGGTCGCGCATGACAATGCGGTCTATCATTTCGCCAACGGCGCCAATGCGGCGCGTTTTGCGGCCAATCCCGAAGCATTTATGCCGCGCTATGGCGGCCATTGCGCGTGGGCGATGTCGCGCGGCTACCTCGCGCCGGGTGACCCGCTGGCCTATGCGATTGTCGACGGGAAACTGTATCTGAACTTCAACCAGGAGGTGAAGGCGAAGTGGGATATGAACCGCGCGGGATATATTGCGGCGGCGGAGACGAATTGGGCGGTGGTGCCGGCGGATGCGAAATTCGGAGGGTGATGGCGAGCGTGGGATTTGGGGTAGGGAGCGGATATTCGCGACCCTCGTCATTCCCGCGAAAGCGGGAACCCAGGGTGGGATCAGCGGACGCACGCCTTGGGTTCCCGCTTTCGCGGGAATGACGAAGTGAAAAAACGGCGAATGTCCGCAATCGGTCGTTAGCTGACGTCGCTTTAGACAATATCCAGCGACGCCGCGATCGTATCCCACACCTGCGCCAGCTCGTCCGCGGTGATGCAATAGGGCGGCATGACATACACCGTGTTGCCGAGCGGGCGTAGCAGCACGCCCTGGTCACGGTAAAAAGCGATCAAGCGCGGGGCGAGGTTCGAGAGATAGCCCTGATCGGCAACGATGATGTCGAACGCGGCGATGGTGCCGAGGCGGCGAGGATTGGCGATCCGCGGGTCGTAAGACAGCAGCGAGAGGTGCGCGGCCTGGGCGTCGGCGAGGGCATCGATGCGGTGCTGCACCGGCTCGTCGCGCCAGATGGCGAGGTTGGCGCCCGCCGCGGCGCAGGCGATCGGGTTCGCGGTGTAGCTGCTCGAATGATAAAAGGTCTTGCTGCGATCGGTCGAGAGATGCGCCGCGAAGATCGGTTCGATGCAGAGCGTCACCGCGAGCGGCAGCGCGCCGCCGGTCAGGCCTTTCGACAGACAGACGATGTCGGGGATCACCCCCGCCTGGTCGCAGGCGAAGCGGGTACCGGTGCGGCCCCAACCGGTCATCACTTCATCGGCGATGAACAGGACATGGTGGCGGGCGCAGATGGCGCGCATCTCGGCGAGCACCCACGCGGGGTAGATCAGCATGCCGCCGGCGCCGAGGATGAGCGGTTCGATGATGAAGGCGGCGGGCTTTTGGGCGCAGGCGGCTTCGAGCGCGTCGAGCGTGGCTTGCTCCAGTCCTTCATGCGGGAAGGCGATGGTGCCGACGTCGAACAGCAAAGGCTGCCAGGCGCGGTTATAGACGCCGCGTTCGCCGACCGACATCGTGCCGATGGTGTCGCCGTGATAGCTATGGTCGAGGACGAGGATGCGGTGGCGCGGCTCGCCGAGGTTATACCAATAGCCGAGCGCCATTTTCAGCGCGACCTCGACGCTGGTCGAGCCCGAGTCCGAGAAAAAGACGCGGGTGAGCGGATCGGGGGTGATGCGGATGAGCTCGGCGGCAAGCGTCTCGGCGGGTTCGTGGGTCCAGCCGGCGAAGATCAACTGGTCGAGCCGTTCGGACTGGGCGCGGATCGCGGCCATGATGCGCGGGTGGGCGTGGCCGTGGGTGGTGACCCACCAGCTGGAGATCGCGTCGATCCAGCGGTTGTTTTGCGCGTCGTAGAGGCGGGCGCCGTCGCCGCGGGCGATCAGCGGGATCGGGTCGCCAAGGCCGTGCTGGGTGAAGGGGTGCCAGATCGGGGATTGAGGCATGGTCAATTTCAACCGTTTGTCCTGAGGAGCCATTGCGCTTGTCGAAATGGCGTCTCGAGAGACAGTTTAGCGCGCGGGATCCTTCGAGACGGGCCTTCGCCGAGGCTCAGTCCCTCCTCAGGACGAACGGGAAAAATCTGCAAGACTGAAATGCTTCGCGAACGCGGCGGCCAGATTTTCGCGTGTTAATGGTTCGATGATCGGCAACCGTCCCAAGCGGCGCACACCGCCTATGTCGCAGATGATCGCCTCGCTGTCCGCCACCGCATCGCCGAGAAAGGCGAGGCCGTGGATCGGCACCCCGCGCGACCGCAGCGCCTCGATCGTCAGCAGACTGTGGTTGATCGTGCCGAGTGTGGTGCGCGCGCAGATAATGACGGGGATCTGCCAGCGCGCGAACAGGTCGGCGTAGAGGGTGGTGCGGGTGACCGGGACGAGCGCGCCGCCCGCGCCTTCGACGATCAGGTCGCCGGGGGGCGGATTGAGGGTGTCGAGGTCGATCGTCACGCCGTCAATTTCGGCCGCGATATGGGGTGAGGCGGGAGTTTCCAGGCGGTAGGCTTCGGGAAGGATCGGGACACCTGCGAGCCGCGCGACGACTTCGCTGTCCGTTTCGTCCGCCAGCCCCGACTGGACCGGCTTCCAATAGGGCGCCCCGATCGCACCCGCAAGCGCGGCCGAAAAGACCGTTTTGCCGATGCCAGTATCGGTGCCGGTGACGACGAAGCGCGTCATGCGGCGGCCATCGCCTGCGCCAGCGTGTCGGCCAGCGCGTCGATGTCGGTCTCGTCGACATTGAGCGTGATTGCGATACGCAGCCGCGCGGTGCCCTGTGCCACGGTGGGCGGACGGATGCCGCGGACATCGAAACCGGCATCGCGAAGCGTCGCGGCGATCCGCATCGTGCGGTCGTTGTCGCCGATGATCACCGGCAGGATCTGGGTGCCGCTGGCCGGGATGCCGAGCGGGACGAGGCGTTCGGCGGCGTGCCGGACGAGCGCGTGGAGGCGAGCCTGGCGTTCGGGCTGGTTAGCAACGATCTCGATCGCCTGGCCGACGAGCCAGGCCATGAGCGGCGACGGGGCGGTCGAGAAGATGAAGGGGCGGCCGCGGTTGACGATGAAGTCGGTGGCGATCGCGGGGGCGCAGAGCAGGGCGCCTTCGCAGCCGAGCGCCTTGCCGCAGGTGTGGAGGGTGATCAGGTTGTCGCGGCGCGGCAGCGCGTGCGCGAGGCCCGCGCCGCCCGGGCCGAAGACGCCGGTCGCGTGCGCTTCGTCGACCACCAGCACGGCGTCGTGGCGGTCCGCCACCGCGGCGAGGGCGGTGAGCGGCGCGCGGTCGCCGTCCATGCTGTAGAGGCTTTCGACCGCGATCCACGGTGTCCCGCCGCCGCCCCCCGCGCGCCAGCGGGTGATGAGGTCGTCGAAGGATTGAGCGTCGTTGTGCGCGGCGGCGATCGCCCCGGCGCGGCCGAGCTTCATGCCGTCATGGGCGCTGGCGTGGATCAGTTCGTCATGGACGATCAGGTCACCGCGCTGGGGCAGGGTCGCGAACAGCGCAGTGTTGGCGGCGAAGCCGGTCGGGAAAAACAGCGCGGCCTCGCTGCCATAATGGCGCGCCGCATGGGCTTCGAGTGCTTCATGTTCGGGGTGATTACCGCGGAGCAGGCGCGAACCACCTGACCCGGCGGGCAGGCCGCGTGCGATGCCCGTGGTCAGCGCGGCGCGCAGGGCGTCGGAATTTGCGAGGCCAAGATAGTCGTTCGAAGCAAAATCGCGGCCGGTGCGCGGCGCGAGGGCGCGGCGGCGGCTTTGTGCGGTGAGCGCATCCAGATCCCTGCGGTGGGTGTCGAAGGGGGAGCGGTTATTCAAAGCCGTTCGTCCTGAGGAGCCACTGAGCCTGGCGAAGGGGCGTCTCGAAGGACTTGCGAGATTGGGCTTGCGGTGCTTCGAGACGAGTCTTCGACAACCTCAGCCCCTCCTCAGCACGAACGGCTGAAGAGGGGCGCAAGCAGTAGCTCAGTTCTTGGCTTTATCCACCAGCTGGTTCTTGGCGATCCACGGCATCATGGCGCGCAGTTCGCCGCCGACCTGTTCGATCGGGTGGGCGGCGGCGGCTTTGCGGCTGGCCTTCAGCTCGGGCTGGCCGGCCTGGTTGTCGAGCACGAAGTCCTTGACGAAGCGGCCCGACTGGATGTCGGCGAGGACACGCTTCATTTCCTTCTTCGTTTCGTCGGTGATGATGCGCGGGCCGGTTTTGATGTCGCCATATTCGGCGGTGTTGCTGATCGAATAGCGCATGTTGGCGATGCCGCCTTCATAGAGCAGGTCGACGATCAGCTTGGTTTCGTGGAGGCATTCGAAATAGGCCATTTCGGGGGCATAGCCGGCCTCGACCAGCGTTTCGAACCCGGCCTGGATTAAGTGGGTGATGCCGCCGCACAGCACCGCCTGTTCGCCGAACAGATCGGTTTCGCACTCTTCCTTAAAGGTGGTTTCGATGACGCCGCTGCGGCCGCCGCCGACGGCCGAGGCGTAGCTGAGCGCGAGCGCTTTGGCATAGCCGTTGCCGCTGTTGCCGCTCGCTTCCTGCGCCACCGCAATCAGGCAGGGAACGCCGCCGCCCTTTTGATATTCGCTGCGCACCGTGTGGCCCGGGCCTTTGGGGGCGACCATGAACACGTCGATGTCGGGGCGGGCTTCGATCAGGCCGAAGTGGATGTTGAGGCCGTGCGCGAAGGCGAGCGCGGCGCCGGGCTTCATGTTTTCAGCCAGGTCGTCGGCGTAGATTTTGGCCTGATGCTCGTCAGGGGCGACGACCATGATGACGTCGGCCCACTGCGCGGCTTCCTTGTTCGACAGCACCTTGAAGCCCGCAGCTTCGGCCTTTTTGGCGGTCGCCGACCCGGCGCGCAGCGCGATTGCGACCTCGGTGACGCCGCTGTCGCGCAGGTTCTGCGCGTGGGCGTGGCCTTGGCTGCCGTAGCCGACAACGGCGACCTTTTTGCCCTTGATCAGATCCTGGTCGGCGTCGCGATCGTAATAGACTTGCATATTTTTATCCCTGTAGTTTTTTCGTCATGCCGGACTTGATCCGGCATCCATGGACCCCGGATCAAGTCCGGGGTGACGAAGGTTGGACCCTAATTCCTGTAGTAAACCCTAGAGCGCCTCCGCCCCGCGGCCGATGGCGACGACGCCGGTGCGACCGACTTCGACCAGCCCGCATTCGCGCATCAGCGCGATGAAGCGGTCGACCTTGTCGCTCGTCCCGGTGATTTCGAAGATGAAGCTGGTCAGCGTCGTGTCGACGACCTTGGCGCGAAACACGTCCGCCATACGCAGCGCCTCAATCCGTTTGTCGCCGGTGCCCGCGACCTTCACGAGCGCGATCTCGCGCTCGACATGCGCGCCGCCGTCGGCAAGGTCGGTGACCGAGTGGACGGGAACCAGCCGGTCGAGCTGCGCGATGATCTGGTCGATGACCGCGGGCGGGCCGCTGGTGACGATGGTGATCCGCGACAGGGCATGATCGGCGCTGATGTCGGCGACGGTCAGGCTTTCGATATTATAGCCGCGGGCGGAGAACAGCCCGGTGATCTTGGCCAGGATGCCCGCCTCGTTATCGACGGTGACGGCGAGCACATGGCGCTCGCCCGCTTCGGTTTTGATTTTCATGGTTTTAGACCAATGCTTTCGCTTCGTCGTCCATCGTGCCGGTGACGTCGCTTGGCTGGAGGAGCATTTCGGTGTGCGCCGCGCCCGAGGGGATCATCGGGAAGCAGTTAGCGAGCTGGGCGACCCGGCAGTCGACGATCACCGGGCCGGGGGTGTCGATCATCTGTTGGATGCCGTCCGCAAGCTCGCCGAGGGTGTCGATGCGCAGGCCGGTCCAGTCATAGGCGTCGGCGAGTTTGACGAAATCGGGCAGGCTGTCCGAATAGCTGTTCGAATAGCGGCTTTCATAGGTCAGTTCCTGCCACTGGCGAACCATGCCCATCCACTGGTTGTTGAGGATGAAGATCTTCACTGGCAGGCGGTACTGGCTGACCGTCCCCATCTCCTGGATGTTCATCTGCAAGCTGGCTTCGCCCGCGATGCAGATGACGAGGCGGTCGGGGTGCGCGATCTGGGCCCCGACTGCGGCGGGGAAGCCGTAACCCATGGTGCCGAGGCCGCCGCTGGTCAGCCAGCGGTTGGGGCTGTCGAAATGGAAATGCTGCGCCGCCCACATCTGGTGCTGGCCGACCTCGGTGGTGATGATCGGGTCCATGCCGCGGGTGGCGTCGAACAGCGCCTTGACCGCGCGCTGCGGCATGATCTCGGCGCCGTCTTCTTTCTTTTCGGGGAAGTCGAGGCAGCGCGTCGCGCGCCAGCCGTCGACGCGGCGCCACCATTCGCCAAGGTCGCGCGCTTGGTGTCCTGCGTCCTGCCAGCCCGCGATGATCGCATCGACCGCGCGCCCGGCATCGCCGACGATGGCGAGATCGACGGCAACGATCTTGTTGATCGAACTGCGATCGATGTCGATATGGATCTTTTTGGAATCGGGCGAGAAGGCGTCGAGGCGGCCGGTGACGCGGTCGTCGAAGCGCGCCCCGACGGCGATGATCAGGTCGGCGCGGTTCATCGCCATATTGGCCTCGAACGTGCCGTGCATGCCGAGCATCCCGAGCCATTTGTCATCGTCGGCGGGGAAAGCGCCGAGGCCCATTAGGGTCGAGGTGACCGGCGCGCCGGTGAGCGCGACAAGCTGGCGCAGCGCCGCGCTCGCGTCGGGTCCGGCGTTGATGACGCCGCCGCCAGTGTAGAAGATCGGGCGCTCCGCCGCGGCGATCATCGCGACAGCCTGGGCAATCGCATCGGCGTCGGGTTCGGCCTGCGGGCGATAGCTTTTGTGCGCGATCTTTTCGGGGATCACATAATTTCCGGTCGCGACCTGCACGTTCTTGGGGATGTCGATCACCACCGGGCCAGGGCGGCCGTTAGTCGCGATGTAAAATGCCTCGTGCAGGATCGGGCCGAGGCGTTCGGGGTCCATCACCAGATAATTATGCTTGGTGCAGTGGCGGGTGATGCCGACGGTGTCACATTCCTGAAAGGCGTCGGTGCCGATCAAGGCGGTCGACACCTGGCCGGTGAGGACGACCATCGGAATCGAGTCCATCAGCGCGTCGGTGATTCCGGTGACGGCATTGGTCGCGCCAGGACCGGAGGTTACGAGCACGACGCCGGGTTTGCCGGTCGAGCGCGCATAGCCCTCGGCGGCGTGGGTCGCGGCCTGTTCGTGGCGGACGAGTATGTGTTTGATAGTCGGGTGCTTGAACAGCGCGTCGTAAATCGGGAGCACCGCGCCACCCGGATAGCCGAACACTGTATCGACCCCAAGATCGACCAGCGCCTGAACCACCATGTCGGCACCGCTCATTTCCGTCACGACGAAACTCCTTTCCGAACCAAAATCGCCGCGCTTGTGCGCTGCAACAGGGTTGCGGGCAATAGGTATATGATTCTATCCTGTCAACAGGCTTTGACGTAATATAATTGCTAATTCATCAATAGAATCATTGTTTAGTGACTCGCTGTGGCGCGGCCAGTCGGCGGGCGGCTGGTTGCGGAACCAGGTATATTGGCGTTTGGCATATTGGCGCGTGGCGGCTTGCGTCAGCGTGAGCGCTTGGTCGCGGTCGATCGTACCGGTCAGATATTGCGCAATCTGCGGGACACCGATCGCGCGCATGGCGGGAAGATCGGGGTCGAGGTTGCGGGCGAGCAGCGCTTCGACTTCGGCAACCGCGCCGCCGTCGAACATCTGGACCAGCCGCTGGTCGCAGCGATCGCGCAGCCACTCGCGCGGCGGGAGGAGAATGAGCGGGGCGAGTGTGATCGTGTCGCCGATGCCGCCGGTGTGCGCGGCGTGCCAATGACCCAGCGGGTGGCCGGTCGAGCGGACGACTTCGAGCGCGCGGGCGATGCGGGTGGTGTCGGTGGAATTGAGGCGGGCGGCGGTGGCGGGGTCTTCGCGGGTCAGCGCGGCGTGGGCTTCGGCGACAGGCAGCGCGCGGACTGCGGCGCGAACATCGGGGTCGATGTCGGGTATCGGCGAAATGCCGTCGAGCAGCGTGCGGATATGCAGCCCGGTGCCGCCGACGAGGATCGGGATTTCGCTCGCGGCATGCGCGGCGGCGATCGCGACGCGCGCGTCATCCGCCCAGCGCGCGGCATTATGCGCCTCGGCGGCGTTGACATGACCGAACAGATGGTGGGGGATGCCTGCCATTTCTTCGTCGCTCGGGCGCGCCGACAGGATCCGCAGGTCGGCATAGACCTGGCTGGCGTCAGCATTGATCACGACGCCGCGCCCGACGGCTTTTGCCAGATGTACTGCCATTGCACTCTTGCCGCTGGCGGTGGGGCCAGCGATAAGTGCGACAGGAGGCCTTGGGCCGAAAGAAGATAAAGGAGTAGCCATGTTCGTCGCGACGCTGATAGCAGCCGGGAAGCTGACCGACGAGGTGGTTCGCGAAGCGATCGACCGGCTCGACGCCACAGGCCACGATGTCGGCGCGCCGCACTGGCTGGATGTCGGTGATGCCGCCGACATCGTCTTTCAGGGCAGCCTGGTCAGCGCGCGCGCCGAACTGGCGTTGATGGACCATGGCGCGCTCGACACGATCGTCCAGCCGCAGGGCGACCGGACGAAGAAGCTGATCATCGCCGATATGGATTCGACGATGATCACCGTCGAGTGCATCGACGAACTGGCCGATTATGCCGGGCTGAAGCCGCAGATCGCGGCGATTACCGAGCGCGCGATGCGCGGCGAACTCGATTTCCGCGCCGCGCTGATCGAGCGCGTCGGGTTGCTGGCCGGGATGCCCGAAGCCACCTTGGTCGAATGCCGGATGGAGCGGGTGAAGCTGACGCGCGGGGCGCGGACATTGGTGCAGACGATGAAGGCGCATGGCGCGTATTCGGTGCTGGTTTCGGGGGGCTTTACCGCTTTTGCCGGGCCGGTGGGCGAGGCGATCGGGTTCGACAAGGTGGTTGCGAACGCGCTGGAGATTAAGGACGGCAAGTTGACCGGGCGGGTCATCGAGCCGATCGTAGATAGCGCCGCGAAGCTGGAGACGCTGAAGGCCGAGGCGGCGAAGCACGGCCTGCCGCTGGCCGAGACGCTGGCGGTCGGCGACGGCGCCAACGACATTCCGATGATCACGTCGGCCGGGCTGGGCGTGGGCTATTATCCGCACCCGGCGGCGGGCGAGGCCGCGGCGGCGGTGGTGCGGCACCATGACCTGACGGCATTGTTATGGGCGCAGGGCTATCCGCGGCGGAGCTGGGTGCTGGGGTAGGGGTTGGCTGGCAGGTTTCGACCGGAAGTAGACGTTCCGGATCCTACAACTTCGTCATTCCCGCGAAAGTGGGAACCTAGGATGGGGTTAGCCTACGCACGCTCTGGGTCCCCGCTTTCGCGGGGATGACGAATCTGGGGAATAGCAGCCCCCCACCCCAATGCAGACCCGGTAGCTCACACCCGCTTGCCGTTCCGCCCGAAAAGCGTGAAACCCTGCGCCGAGGAGGCAATCATGGATTCGAGCGCAAAGATTGCCGAAATATTCGCGCGGCATCGCAGCGCGGCGGTGTTACTGCACCGGCCTTATCCGCCGTTCGCGTCCGCCGCGACGCAGAGCCGATTCGGGGGGTTGCCCGCGTTGCCCGACGCGATCGAATGGCCGCGGATGAAAGACGGAACGCCGCTGCATTTCCTGGCGCAGATCGATTGCAGCGCGCTGCCGGTGCGCGGCGTCTTGCCCGATCGCGGCCTGTTGTTCTTTTTCGGGCGCGACGATGACGAACAGATCTGGGGCGAAGATTATGTCGGCGACCAGGCGTGGCGGGTGATCCACGCGCCGGGCGCGGTCGGCGACGATCCGGCCCGCCCGGCGCCGCCCGATCTGATGCCGATCGGCGGCTCTTATCCGCGGCCCAACTGGCGGCCGTTGCTGCTGGAGGGCGAGACGGGGCCGAATGTCCATGTCGAATGGCCGATCGAATTGCGGGCGATGGACACATGGCCCGACGCGGCGGCGCTGACCGACGAGGATTTTGGCGCAGGCAGCGGTGAAGGCTGGCGATCGCGGTTGTTGGCGCTGGTCAACAAGGAGAAGCAGGCGCAGCAGCAGGAGGCCGATCGCGCCCAGCTGTGGGACGCCTATCAGGATCAGCTGGACGTGAAGCGCGCCGACGCCTTTTACGCCGCCAGCGGCTTTGCGCGGCCGCGGCCCAAGACCGGCGAGCCCTATTTTCGCAACACCCAGTTGGCGATGCGGATCCTGCAAGAAGACAGCGGCAGCCACGCGTGGCCCGATCGCTGGATCCATGTCGGCTTTTTCTGCCGCGCGCTGCGCGCCGGTTTGGAGCGGCCGACGGCGCGCAAGAATATCGAGGATGCCGAAGCACGCATCGCTGCGGCGGCGAAGTGGATCAGCATCGCCGATGCGTCCGATCCGGCAGCGCCGGTTCCTGCGGCCGAGCGCGACACTTTCCGGCGCTGGGCAACATCGATGCAGCGCGGCGAGGCGAAGGTGGCGCTGGATTATGCGGTCGCCGACTGGATGCTGGAAGCGGCAAAAGCGGCGATCCGCAGCTTTGCCCATGATCCGCGAAAGGCGGCGCTGATCACGCCCACCCTCTACGATGTGATGGCGCCGCATTTTCAGGGCGATTCGGCGTGGGGCATCCAATATTCGCAGATGCTGGGCCATGCCCCGTCGTCGCAGCAAGCTCGGGAGACCGACGATCCGACCGTGTGTTTGCTCAACCTGGCCAGCGATGCCGGGCTGGGATGGATGTTCGGGGATGTCGGCGAAGCGACGTTCTGGATCGCCCCCGACGCCCTGGCGCAGCGCGATTTCAGCAAGGCCTGGGCGACGCTGGAGGGGCATTGAGGGCGGGCGAAAGAGCGGGTCGGCCCTATTCGGCATCGGGCGGCGAGGCTAGCGTCATCGCTGACGAAATTTCATCGAACAGCCAGCCGCGAAAGCGCGCCATGGCATCGCTTTCGGCGCGCGAGATCAGGCGGGTGAGCCAGTAGCGACCGGCGTCGATGGTGATGCGGAAGGGCTGAACGAGAATTTCCGAAGCGAGTTCGCGGGTGAACATGGCGGGCGGCGCGAGGGCGATGCCTTGGCCCGCGGCGGCAGCGGTCGCCATCAGCGTGCTGCTGTCGAAGATCGGTCCGCGCAGGAGCGGTGCGGCCAACCCCGCTGCAGTGAACCAGCGGACCCATTCGTCGGCGCGATACGAGCGCAGCAGGCGTTCGGGGATCAGATCGGCGGGGCTTTTGAGCTTTGCGGCGATCGCGGGGGTGCAGAGCGGCGCCAGCGGGGCGGCGAGCAGCGGTTCGGCGTGGGTGCCGTGCCACGCGCCGTCGCCGAAGCGGATGGCGAAATCGAGCGCCTCGCCCGCCAGATCGACGCGGTTGTTGTTGGTTGCGATCCGCAGATCGATGCCGGGATGCGCGCGCGCGAAGGCGTCGAGGCGCGGGAGCAGCCAGCCGGTGGCGAAGGTGCCGACGACGCCGACTTTCAGCGTCTCGCGAAAGTGGCCGCCGCTATATTGATCGAGCGTCGCGGCGACGCGATCGAAGGCGTCGGCGACGACGGGGACGAGTGCATGACCTTCGTCGGTCAGCGCCAGGCCGCGCGGCAGGCGATGGAACAGGCGGGTGCCGAGGCGGCGTTCGAGCTGCGCGACCTGGTGGCTGACCGCGCCCTGGCTGACGCAGAGTTCAATGGCGGCGCGGGTGAAGTTGAGATGGCGCGCGGCGGCTTCGAAGGCGCGCAGCGCGTTGAGTGGCAGTTGGGCGCGGTCCATTGGGCTTACTATCTCGACCTGTCTCGCCTCGTCACCCCGGACCCTTCGACAAACTCAGGACAGGCTTGATCCGGCGTCCATGCGGGGGCTGCTGGCAATGGACGCCGGATCAAGTCCGGGATAACGAGACTTATGAGAAATTCTCATGGCTTTGTCGAGGAATGATGCTTTGTCGGGCACGCACCCAATGGGCATTTTGGCGGCGAAGGAGACGGGAATGTTCGAAGCAATCAGTCTGTTCGCGTGGCTTGCCGCGGCGAACGGAGCGCCGGTGCCCGCGGCCGATCCGCTGACCCAACCGATCGTGACGTCGCGCACGGCGCAGTGGCTGGCGCCCGCCAAGCCGGAGAAAATTCTGGGCACCAGCTATCTGGTCGGGTTCGGCGGGATGAGCGTGGCGCTGATCGATACCGGCGCCGGGCTGGTGCTGGTCGATGGCGCGTTGCCGCAAGCAGCGCCTGCGATCCTGGCGAATGTCCGGGCGCTGGGGTTCAATCCCAAAGACATCAAATTTATTCTGAGCACCGAGCCGCATTTCGACCATGCCGGTGGGCTGGCGGCGCTGGCGCGCGACACGGGCGCGACGGTGGTTGCGAGTGCGCGCGGCGCCGAAGGGCTGAAATCGGGGCGGCACGCCGCCGACGATCCGCAGCTGGCCTATGGCGGCAGCTGGCCCGCGGTGACGACGCCGGTGCGCGTGATGGCGGACGGCGAGGTGCTGCGGCTGGGCAAGATTGCGATCACCGCCCATGCGACGCCGGGGCATACGATGGGCAACATGAGCTGGAGCTGGCGGGCTTGTGAGCAGCTTGGGTGCAAGACGATCGTCTTTGCGTCGAGCCTGAATCCGGTGTCGGCGGATGATTATAAGTTCAGCAGCGCCGCGGGAGCGCCGTTCGTCGCGGCCTTTGCCCAAAGCTGGCGAACGATGGAGGCGCTGCCGTGCGACATCCTGATTGCGGCGCACCCCGACAATGCGGGGGAGGGGCGGTATAACGCCAATCCGGGGGCTTGCCGGGCTTATGCTGATCGGTCGCGTCAGGCGCTGGCGAAGCGGTTGGCGGCGGAGAAGGCGGGAGCGATAAAGTAGCGGGTTGGCCAAGCGCACTGGATGATGGTCGCGCCGCGCGCCGCCGAGGGCGGTCAACACCATCCCACTTTCTAGACTCGTCATTGCGAGCGCAGCGAAGCAATCTAGGGCGGTCTACCCCACTCTGGATTGCTTCGCTGCGCTCGCAATGACGAGTGTTTAAGCAAGATCCCGATTACATCACCAGGAGCAAATTCGCTTACTTATCCACCACCAAACACGCCTGGCCGCTCTTGCTGAGCGCGGCGCAGAAGTTGTTGGCTTCGCCCTTGTTCGCAAAGCCGCCGGTCTGGAGGCGGGTGACCTTACCGGTCTTGACGTAAACCGGCTGGCGTGCGGCGACGGCGGGGTGTTTCTTGCCGAGCGAGGCCCACAGGTTGCGGGCGTTCGCCTCGACCCCGAAGGCGCCGAGCTGGGCGCGCCACGGGCTGTTGCCGCCGCCGGGGCGGGCCGGGGTGGGGGTTTCGCGGATCGTGATGGGATCGTTGTTGAAGGGCGGCTTGGGTTTGGCCGCTACCGGTGCGGGCGACGGCTTGTCGTTCGCGGGCGGCGGCGCGTAGGTCGTTCCCGGTTTGCCGCTGTCCGTCGCGGCGGTGGCGGCAGCGGTGGCTTCGGCTGCGGCCGTCGCGGCCGCCTGCGCGGCCGGGCTGGGCAGCCGGGTCGGCGGCAAATTGGCGGGCGGCGGCCCGGCGGCGATCACCGGCGGCGGGGTATAGCTGGTGCCGGGCGCCGAGGCGGGCAGGCTGGCGGTCTTGATCGGCGACGCGGGGGCGGGTTTCGCGGCAGCGGGCGCCGCGGCGGTCACCGCCGTCAGGCGCGCGCGCGCCTCGTTCTTTTCGATCGCGGGCAGCATCGCGATGCCGCGCTGGCGCTGGTCGAGCGGGATGAGCATATCGAGCTGCGCCAGGCGGGCCGAGGCGATGCCGAGCCCGGCGTCGCTGGCGCGCTTGGTCAGCGCATAGGCGCGCGGTAGATCCTGCGGCGCGAGGTCGCCGTTGAACAGCGCGGTGCCAAGGACATATTGGGCGCGCGGTTCGCCGCGTTCGGCCGAGCGGGTGATGAACGGCATTGCTTCGTCGCGGCGGTTGGCGGTGAACAGGACGAGGCCAAGATTATCCTCGGCCTGCAAATGCCCTTGTTTGGCGGCGCGGCGATACCAGCTTTCGGCCTGAACCAGATCGGCGGGAACGCCGCGGCCGAGCTTATAGGCCTGACCAAGGTTGAACTGGGCATCGGCATCGCCGGCCAGCGCCTCGGCGCGCCACGCGGCGACCGCCGCCTGATAGTCGCCGCGCTGCCACGCATCGACGCCGTCCTTGACGTCGGCATGGGCGGGCGCGGTCAGCATCGTTGCCGCAATCAGCGGCAACGCCAACGAAACGGCGGTGCGGAAATGACGCATCATATTCTCCAATGACTGGCATCGCTGCAGTCCCCGGGGGTTTCTTAGCGTGGAATGGCTAACACCGCGTTAGCAACCTGTGCCTTGTAGCATATCTGATCCATTTCGGCACAAGTTGCTGTTGAGGCCTTGTTAACCATGATGGCGAGCGAGCCGTTCACCTTCTTTTTATCATCGTTAACTCAATTTTAGCGCCCCGCATGGCATTCCACCGCCAATTCGTGGTTTTTCAGGGGGACAGCTGTGCGCGTTTTGGCATTGGCTTCACAAAAGGGCGGGTCGGGAAAAACGACCCTGTCGGGGCATCTCGCGGTACAGGCGCAGCTTGCGGGGGCAGGCCCGGTCGTCCTGATCGACATCGATCCGCAAGGCTCGCTGGCCGATTGGTGGAACGAGCGCGAAACCGACCTGCCGGCCTTTGCCCAGACCACCGTGGCGCGGCTCGCGTCCGACCTGGAAATCCTGCGCCAGCAGGGCTTCAAACTCGCGGTCATCGATACGCCGCCGGCGATCACCATGGCGATCCAGAGCGTGATTTCGGTCGCCGAACTGATTGTCGTGCCGACCCGGCCCAGCCCGCACGATCTGCGCGCCGTCGGCGCCACCGTCGACCTTTGCGAACGCGCCGGCAAGCCGCTGGTGTTCGTCGTCAACGGCGCGACCCCGAAAGCGAAAATCACCAGCGAGGCCGCGGTCGCGCTGTCGCAGCACGGCACCGTCGCCCCGATCACGTTGCATCACCGCACCGATTATGCCGCGTCGATGATCGACGGCCGCACGGTGATGGAAGTCGATCCCAATGGTCGATCGGCCGAAGAGATCCGCCAGTTGTGGACCTATATGAGCGATCGGCTCGAAAAGAATTTCCGCCGCACGATCTTTGCCGCGCCGGTTCCGACGCAGGGCAATTATGGCGCGGTGCGCCCGATGGGTGGTGGCTTTGGCCGCCGCATCGCTGGCCAGTGACGGGGGGGATCGGAACCATGGGCGAACCCAAACCTCTCGCATCGCTGAGCGCCGGATTGCTGGCCCGCAAGGGCGGCGCCCGGCCCGCCATGCGCCGCCAGCCGCTGGGCAGCGGCCCCGCACCCACCAACGCCGTCGGTTACGACGACCTGGGCTGGAACGACATGGGCTACGACGTCGATCCCGATCAGTCGGGTGAGCCGGCGCGGATGCTCGACTTGAAGCCGCTCCTCACCGGATCGGTACCGGCGCATAATGTCGAGGCCGAACATGCGGTCGACGAGAGCGCCGGGCAGGAATTGACCGATGGTATCGGGCAAGATCTTGGCGGCCAGAATTTCAGCGCGCCGGATTTCGGCACGCCAGATTTCGGGACGGCAGATCGTGGTCCGGACCCCTATGGCGCCGACGCTTTTGAAGCCGAAGTCCATGAGGTTCCGGAAATCGTCCGCCAGCAGGAATCGCTGATCGATCGCGTCGCCGCGGTGGCACGCAAGGTCGAAGCGCGGCCGGTGCCGAAACCGAAGAAGGAAAAGGCGCCGCGCGCGCTGCGCGCCCGCGAAAAGGCGGCGTTCACGCTGCGCCTCGACGCCGAACGCCATCTGCGGCTGCGGCTGGCGAGTGCGGTGACCAACCGGTCGTCGCAGGTGATCCTGACCGACCTGCTCGACGAATATCTGTCTTCGCTGCCCGAAATTGACGCGATGGCGAGCCGCCTGCCGGCCGCTCGTCCGACGCGCCAGACGATGCCGCGCTGAACCAGTCCAGAGGGGACCATAAGATGAACCGCAAAATGCTGATGAACCTGGCCATTTCAGGCTTTGTCCTGAGTGTTGCGACCGGATGCAGCGGGATGGGCGCGATGGCCGAGGCGCCGTCGCGCGCCGCGGGCAAGCCCGCCGCCGCCGCCAAATCGGCGACGCAGGCGCGCGCCGCGCTGGAAGCAGGCAAGATCAGCAAGGCGGTCGGACTGGCCGAAGCAGCGGTGGCAGGAAGCCCGCGCGACGCAAGCTATCGCGCGCTGCTGGGCCAAGCCTATTTGAACGACGGCCGCTTTGCATCGGCCACGACCGCGCTGACCGAAGCGATGGAATTGGGCGCCAGCGACAGCAACACGATCATCGCGCTGACTCTGGCGCAGATCGCGCAGGGCCAGAGCGGCGAGGCGGTTGCCTTGTTGCAAGCGCACCGCGACACGGTCCCCGCATCGGACATCGGACTGGCGCTGGCGCTGGCAGGCGATAGCGAAAGCGCGATTTATGTGCTGAGCGAAGCGGCGCGCGCCCCCGAGGCTGGCGCGCGGACGCGGCAGAATCTGGCGCTGGCCTATGCCCTGTCCGGGCGTTGGGCGCAGGCGCGCATATTGGCATCGCAGGACCTGTCGCCAGCCAAGCTGGAAGCGCGGATGGCCGAATGGTCGAAACTGGCCGAAACGCCGAACCAGCAACTGCGCGTCGCGAGCCTGATCGGCACCGACGTGCGGCAGGACGCCGGGATGCCGGTGCGCCTGGCGCTGAGCAATTATGCCGACACCCAGCTGGCCGCCGTGCCGTCGCCCGTCGAACCGGCCCCCGTCGAACTCGCCAGCGCCGATCCGGCACCGGTCGAGGCCTATGCACCGCCGCCGCCGGTGGTGGCGCCGGTCCTGGCGGATGCCAGCAACGCCATTCGCAGCGTCGAGCTGCCGATGCCGAAGCGCACCGCCGATGGCGTCGTACCGGTCACTGAATTGCCACAGCCGCAGGCGGCGAGCGAGGTCATCTTGGCCGACGCCGCGCCGTATCGCGCCGCTCCGCGCGTGGCGGGCGAAGGTCGGATCCGCCCGGCGCAGCAGCAGGCGCTGGAACTGGCAACCGTGCTGATTCCGAAGGCAATCGCTTTCAATGCGAAAAAGCCGACCGGTTGGGCCGTGCAGCTGGGCGCTTATGACAGTCTGGGCATCGCCAAGGAAAAATGGGGCGGGCTGAAAAAACGCAGCGCCATGCTGGCCAATTTTCCGGCATCAAGCCACGCCGCGACGGTCAAGGGCCGCACCTTTTATCGCCTGACCGTCAACGGTCTGGCGACCCGCGCCGATGCGAACAATCTGTGCCGCGAGCTGAAGGCGCAGGGTCAGACCTGCTTCATCCGCGCGATGGGCGGCAGCGAGAGCATCCAGTGGGCGTCGAAAGCCAGCCCGTTGCGGCTTGCTTCGCGATGATTTGAGTTTCCCAGCCTGTCGGCGGGATCCACGGAAAAGGGGTGCGGACGCAGAGCCGCGCCCCTTTTTCTGTTTGGGTTAGGGCTGGTTTCGATAAAAACAGCCATCAAACTATCGTCACCCTGAACTTGTTTCAGGGTCCATGGTCTGTCGTTTCCCTCGTGGCGGCGCAAGATGAGGGCTTGGGCCATGGATGCTGAAACAAGTTCAGCATGACGACGTTTAGAAGGTCGCTGACTTGATAGAGCTTGTCATTCCCGCGAAAGCGGGAACCCAGGGTGGGATCGGCCGACGCACGCCCTGGGTTCCCGCTTTCGCGGGAATGACGAGGGTGTAGGGACGCCGCAGACGGTTCGACATGGATCGTCAACCGCGTCCGTCTCCGCCTTGCCCGTCGCCGCGCCCCATGCAATAGGCGCCGCCCGCCAACCCCCGCAGGAGCCCGCCATGACCAGCCATGCCACGGCGCGCGCGCTCGGGCTCGATTTCGGGACCACCAATACGGTGGTTGCCTTGACCGACGGGCAGGGCGGGTCGGATCTGGTGGAGTTTGCCGGGGACGACGCGACCGGGGCGGTGTTCCGGTCGGCGCTGTGTTTCTGGGAAGAAGAACGCGCGTGGCAGGGGGTGGCGCATGAGGCGGGGCCGTGGGCGATCGCCGAATATCTGCAATCGCCGCTCGACAGCCGTTTTGTCCAGTCGTTCAAGAGCGTTGCCGCGAGCGCGTCGTTCGAGCGGGCGCTGATCTTCAACAAGCCGTACCGGTTCGAGGATCTGGGGCGGCTGTTCCTGCAGCGGCTGGTCGCGCACGCGGGGGGGCGGCTCGACACGCTGCCGCGGCGGGTGATCGTCGGGCGGCCGGTGGAATATGCCGGGGCGCGGCCCGATGCGGCGTTGGCGCGGCAACGCTATGACGCGATGCTCGGCGCGTTCGGCACCGAGATATATTATGTGCACGAGCCGCTGGGCGCGGCGCACAGCTATGCGGCGCGGTTGACCGAACCCGCGACGGTGCTGGTCGCCGATTTCGGCGGCGGGACGACCGACTTTTCGATCGTGCGGGTCGCCGAACCGGGGGCGCCGCGGCGCTGCGTGCCGCTGGCGTCGGCGGGGATCGGGATTGCGGGGGACCGGTTCGACTACCGGATTGTCGACAAGTTGGTGCTGCCTTTGCTGGGCAAGGGCGGGCTGTACCGCTCGTTCGACAAATTGCTCGAGATTCCGGGCGGGCATTTCCGCGATTTTGCTGACTGGTCGCGGCTGGCGCTGATGCGCAACCGGCGCACGTTAAGCGAGCTGGAGCGGTTGCAGCGCGATGCGGTCGATCCCGAACCGATCGGGCGGATGATCGCGCTGATCGAACATGAGCAGGGGTTTCCGCTGTACGACGCGGTGGGACGGCTGAAGCGCGCGCTTTCGAGCGCGGAAGAGGCGGATTTTCGCTTTTCGGGCGATGGGATCGCGATCGAGGCCGTGGTGCGCCGCGCCGATTTCGAGGCGTGGATCGCCGATGATCTGCGGCGGATCGAGGCGGCGATGGATGCGGCACTGGTTCGGGCGGGCGTGGCGGCGGCGGGCATTGACCGGGTGTTCCTGACCGGTGGATCGTCGCTGATCCCCGCGATCCGCGCGCTGTTCGAACGGCGGTTCGGGGCGGAGCGGATTGCGGGCGGCGGCGAACTGACGTCGATCGCGCATGGACTGGCGTTGATTGGCGAGGCGGATGATCCGGGGGAGTGGGCGGTTTGATGTGGGTGTCGCTACTGTTGCCGTTCCATTTCCAACCTCGTCATTGCCGCGAAAGCGGGAACTCAGGATAGGTAGACCGACGCGCGCTCTGGGTTCCCGCTTTCGCGAGAATGACGAGTGTGGGGAACGGGCGGACTACCGCACCCGCAAGCCGCCCTTCCACATCGCGGTCGCGCGGCCTTGCACCGGCATGCCGTCGAACGGAGTGTTCCCGGCGTAGGCCGCCATCTTCTTGGCATCAACCTGCCACGGGGTGCCGTCGTCGATCAGGATAAGATCGGCTTCCATGCCCACAGTCAGGCGGCCCGCGTTGACGCCGAGCAGGCAGGCGGGGGTGGCGGCGAGCAGGTCGAACAGGCGGGCGGGTGACACATGGCCGTCGCGGACGAGGTTCAGGCCGAGGGCGAGCAAAGTTTCGGCGCCCGCCATGCCGGGCAAAGCCTCGGCAAAGGGCAGGCGTTTGTCTTCGGGGCCGCGCGGGTCGTGGCCCGACGAGAGGACGTCGATGGTGCCGTCGGCGACCGCGGCGAGGCACGCTTGGCGGTCGTCCTCGCTGCGCAGCGGCGGCGACAGACGCGCGAAGGTGCGGAAATCGCCGATCGCGGTGTCGGACAGGAAGAGATGGGCCGGGGTGATGCCGCAGAGGACGGGCAGCTTCTTCGCCTTGGCGGCGCGGATCAGGTCGAGGCCTTTTGCCGTAGTGACCTGGCGGAAATGGACCGGCGCGCCGGTTTCCTCGACGAGCGCGAGGTCGCGGGCGATGGCGATCGCTTCGGCGACGGCGGGTGAGGAGGCGAGGCCGAGGCGGGTCGCCATTTCGCCATCGGTCGCGACGGCGCCGGCGGTAAGGCCTTCGTCTTCGGCGTGGATGATCGTGACGAGGCCGAGCGACGCGGCGTAGGCGAGGACGCGGCGCATCACGCCGCTGTCGGCGACGCGGGCGCGGCCGGTTGCGACGGCGCGGGCACCGGCGCTTTTCATCAGGCCGATTTCGGCGAGTTCGCGGCCCGCGAGGCCTTTGGTTGCAGCGGCGAGGGGGTGGACCCACAGGTCGGGCTTGCCGCCCTTCGCGGCGCGCTCGACCAGGCCGGGGTCGTCGAGCGGTCCGGCGTCGGGCATCAGCGCGGCGCGGGTGATGCCGCCGAAGTGGAAGGCGGGCTTGTCGGTCGCGAACACGCCAAGGTCGATGATGCCGGGGGCGAGCCACTGGCCCTTGGCGTCGACGGTTTCGGTGCCGTCCGGCGTCTCAGCCGGGTTGAGTGCTGCGATGCGGCCGTCCATGACAAGCAGCCTGCCACTCTCGCCGCCCAGCATCCGCGCATTGCTGATCAGGAGCGGTTTCAGTTCCATCCCGCGACCCCCCGCTGGCGGCGCGTCAATATGTCGAGGCACGCCATGCGGACCGCGACCCCCATTTCAACCTGTTCGGTGATCGTCGAGCGGGTGGGGTGGTCGGCGACGCTGCTGTCGATTTCGACCCCGCGGTTCATCGGGCCGGGGTGCATCACGATCGCGTCGGGCTTCGCCTTTTCGAGGCGCTTGGGGCTGAGGCCGTAGAGTGCGTGATATTCGCGCGCCGACGGCAGATAGGCGCCGTCCATGCGCTCGTTCTGGAGGCGGAGCATCATCACGACATCGGCGTCCTTCAGTCCCTCGTCCATGTCGGTGAAGGTCGTCACATGCATACGGTCGATTGCAGGCGGGGTGAGCGTTGCTGGCGCGACCACGCGCACCTCGTTGCCGAGCAGGGTGAGCGCGAGGATGTTCGAGCGCGCGACGCGGCTGTGCAGCACGTCGCCGCAGATGGCGATGGTCAGCCCTTCGACACGGCCGAGGCGGCGGCGGATGGTGAGCGCGTCGAGCAGCGCCTGTGTCGGATGCTCGTGGCGGCCGTCGCCGGCGTTGAGGACAGGGCAGTCGACCTTGCCCGCGATCAGTTGCACCGCGCCCGAGCTGCCGTGGCGGATCACCATCGCGTCGGCGCGCATCGCGTTGAGCGTCATTGCGGTGTCGATCAGCGTCTCGCCCTTTTTCACGCTCGACTGCGCGGCGTGCATGTTGACGACGTCGGCGCCGAGGCGTTTTCCGGCGATTTCGAAGGACAAAAGCGTGCGGGTCGAGTTTTCGAAAAAGGCGTTGATGATGGTGAGGCCCGCGAGCTTGTCATTATATTTTGCGGCGCCGGCGCGGTTCAGATCGACCCATTCTTCGGCGGCGTCGAGGACGTAGCTGATCTCCCACGGGGTCAGCTGGGCGATGCCGATCAGGTGGCGATGGCGAAAGGCATCGCCGCCGGGCGGATAGTCGCTGGCGGGTCGGATTGTTGATGATGTCATTAAAGGGGAGCGTTTAGGCAGGGCGAGGAAAATAGGCAAGCGCTGCGGCGACGATTGGCCCCAATAATTCGAGCGCCCAAAGTCCGAGCAGAATGATCTGGAGCCAGAGCCAAATCAGCATCCAGGTGGCAAAGGGCTGCTTGCGCGTCTTGTGGCGGACGAGGCGCGCGGCAAGGACGGTACCGAAAGCGCCACCCAGGAAGGCCCAGAGAAGCAGGGTGGATTCCGGTATCCGACGCACAGTGGCTTCGGCGCGCCGTTTGTCGGCGACCATCAGGCCGAAGGCGATGCCGTTGGCAGCGGCGAGCCAGTAAGCGATATATTCGGTCAAGCGCGCGTCATCGCGTCGATCGCGCCTTGCAAGATGAAGGCGGCGGCGGCGCTGTCGATCCGTTCGGCGCGTTTGGCGCGGCTGACGTCGGCGGCGATCATCGCGCGCTCGACCGCGGCGGTCGACCAGCGTTCGTCCCACAGAAGGATCGGCAGACCGAGCGGTAGAAGGTTGCGCGCGAAGGCGCGGGTGCTTTGGGTGCGCGGACTGTCGCTGCCGTCCATGTTGAGCGGCAGGCCGACGACGAGGCCGATAACGGCGTGGGCGGTGAGTGCCGATTTGAGCGTTTCGAGGTCGGCAGAGAATTTCTTGCGGATGATCGTCGTGTCGGGGGTGGCGAAGCTCCAGTTCCTGTCGCAGGTGGCGACGCCGATCGTCTTGGTGCCGACGTCGAGGCCGATCAGGCGGCCGCCGTTCGGGAATTGTGCGGCGAAGTCGGGGGCGGCGGTGGTGATCATATTGCTGCCATTAGTCCCAAAATATCGTCATTGCGAGCGAAGCGAAGCAATCCAGAGCGGTTTACGCGCGCTCTGGATTGCCGCGTCGCTTCGCTCCTCGCAATGACGAGGTTAGGACTTGGGGGCCGATGCAGTTGCGGGCACCACTGGCGTTACCGGCAGCGCCGTCGCCGCTGCTGGCACCGGCGACGGCTTGCCCTCATATGCCGCCAGCCGCCGCAGCGCGTCGGCGCGGACGTTCGCCCAGAACAGGGTGATGTCGTACACATGGTAATTGTTGCCCGGCAGCACATAGCCCGCGACGACAAAATTCTTCGCCACCTCGGCGTCGCCGATCATCAGCAGGCCGCGCGTGTCGTCGCATTTGGCGCCGATCTTCCCGACGCTGAGCGACCCGCTTTTGAACCCTTCGGTGGGAACCAGGGTGCCCAGATTGGCATCGGACGCCGCCGCGGCGTCGCGGGTGCCGGTCAGCGGGTTGGTGCACAGCATCCGCGTGCCCGCGCGTGGACGACCGTCGAAACCGATGGTGCCGTCATAGGCAGCGGTGACCATTTCGGGGTCGGCGGGATCGGCAAAGGTCGCCCAGCCGAGGATGCAGCCTTTCTGCCCGGGGGTTTCGCACGCGGGCAGGCCAAGTGCCGCCATGTCGGTGTCGAGGCTGATCGGCCAGCCGATGACATAGGCGGCGACGATCCGCTTCGCGAGCGGCGTCCCGGCGATCTTGTTCTTGAGCAGGGTGGTGAGGTGGAGCGCGCCCTGGCTGTGGCCGGCAAGGATGATCGGTTTGTTTTTGGGCTGGGCGGCGACGAAGGCGTCGAAGGCTTCTTCGACGTCGCGATAGGCGGCGTCGATTGCCTTGCCCGCGGTGACGCGATCTTCGGCGAGGAAAGCGCCAAGCGTCGCCTGGCGATAGCGCGGCGCCCAGATTTCGCCGGCATCGGCAAAGGCGCTGGCCATGCCCTGCACGAACAGGTTGGCGCGGTGGTCCGAATCGCGATCGGTGAGCGGGGCGTTCCAGCTGGAGCGGCTGTAATAGCTGGTTGGGTGGACGAAAAAGACCGCAGCGTCGCCGCGTTCGACGGGCGGTGCGGAGGTTTCGGCAGCGGTTGCGGGCGGGATGAGCTGATCGCGCGATTGGGCGTCGGCGCCGTCGGGCGCGGCTGCATCCGATCCTCCGGCGGCGGGGCGCCAGGCCGACGGGTCGTTCGTCATCCCGGGCCGCGCGAACCACATTTTGGGATCGTCATAGGCATTGGGTTCGACCGCCGCCTGCTGCTTGAATTCGGCGCTGGGCACGAAAGCGACCCGCGCGAGCCAGCCGGGATAAAGCTGATACACGACCCCGGCAGCAAGGATCAGCAGGATGATGGCGGCGATGACGTAAAGAAATTTGCGGGCCAATGGGGGCTCCATGGGGGGAGGGGGAGACGGACTGGTGCGCTGTTTGGCTTGCGCTGGCCTGTGAAACAAGCCCAGATGTGGGGAATGACCGACGCGCTCGCAACCGGCCCCGCCGCCGATTCGCTCCGAGTTTCCGCACGCCTGGACGATAACGACCCGCCTTGGCCGCTGCGGCCGTGGATCATGGCCGCGATTTGCGCGGCCGCGGGGCTGGCGTTCCACGCGCTGGTCGATCACGACCATGACCAAGCACTGGCGCAGTGGCGCAGCGCGCTGGCGACTGCGGTGGCGGTGGCGGCGGTGGTGTTCGTGCTGGGGGTCGAGCTGCGCCGCTGGCACTGGGCGCTGGGCTTTGCGCTGTTGTGGGGCGCGGTGCTGGGGCTGATCGCGTGGCAGACGGCGGCGTATAATTTGCAGGGAAATCCGATCGAATGGCCATTCTGGTCGGGGATGCTGGCGGTGCTGGTCGCGACGCCTTTGTTCCAGACCCGCCGCGATGTCGCGCCCGACTGGCGGTTCTGGAAGCTGTGGGACATGCCCTACGCCCGGCTGCACAGCCATGCGTGGACCGATGCGGTGATCGGCGCGGCGGGCCTGGCGTTCGTCGGCACCGCGTTCCTGCTGACCTTCCTGATTTCGGAGATGTTCCACCTGATCGGGATCGACCTGATCCGCGATCTGCTGAACGGCGAATGGTTCGGGTGGATGCTTGCGGGCGCAGCGTTCGGCGGCGCGGTCGGCTTGCTGCGCGAACGCGACAAGCTGGTTTCGACGTTGCAGCGGCTGGTGATGATCGTGCTGGCGGTGCTGGCGCCGGTGCTGGCGGCGGCGCTGGTAATTTTCCTGCTCTCGCTGGCGGGAACCGGGCTGGCAAAGCTGTGGGCATCTGGCTTTTCGACCGCCGCGCTGATGCTGGCGGCGGCGGCGTTTGCGGTGCTGCTGGCCAATGCGGTGATCGGCAACGGCGCCGACGACCGCGCGACCAATCCGCTGCTGCGCTGGGCGGCGCCGGTGCTGGCGGTCGCGGTGCTGCCGCTGGCGGGGATCGCTTATTATTCGATGCAGCTGCGGATCGGCCAATATGGCTGGACGCCCGAACGGATATGGGGGGTGATCGCGGCGGGCATCGCGCTGGTTTATGGGCTGGCTGGCCTATGGGCGGTGGTGAAGGGGCGGCGCGATTTCGACGATGTGCTGCGGCCGTTGCAGCAGAAGCTGGCGATCGGGGTCGCTCTGCTGGCGCTGTTCCTGGCGCTGCCGATCGTCGATTTCGGGGCGATTTCGACCCGCGACCAGCTGGCGCGGCTGACGTCGGGCGCAACCAAGGTCGAAAGATTCGATTGGGCGGCGATGGCGTTTGATTTCGGACCCAAGGGACGGGCGGCGTTGCAGAAACTGGCGAAATCGCCGCAAAAGCCGCGCGCGGATGCAGCGAAAGCGGCGCTGACAGCGAAGAATCGCTGGGATCTGACCGGGCCGCGGGGTCCGGTGTTGCTCAAGCCCTTGGCCGAGCGGCTGCGCGTCATCCCCGCCGATCGGGCGCTGCCTGCCGACGCGCTGGAACGCATCGCCGGAACCTATATGTGCAGCCGCGCCAAGGCGTGCGTGGCGGTGTGGCTGGGCGACGACCGGATCGGGGTGCTGGGGCAGAATGAACCGGGCGAAGCGACGAATTTCGATTTCGTATCGCGCAACAAGGACGGGCGCTGGGTGCAGGGCGATATTGGTCGCGAGACCCGCCCGGCGCGGCTCGAAATTGATCTGTCGACGGCGGTGGTGACGGTCGAAACGGTGGCACAGCGGCGGATATTAGTGAATGGGGTGCCGGAATCGGGGGCGTTCGAATAGGCACGGCTTGAAGCGCACAAGCGGGGATGCTAGCGGCGCTCCTTCTCCCGCAAAGGCGAAATAGATGACAATCGATCAGGCAACGGTCAGGAAAATAGCGTCGCTGGCGCGCATCGCGATCAGCGATGCCGAAGCCGCCGCGATGGAAGGCGAACTCAACGGCATTCTGGGCTGGGTCGAGCAACTCGGCGAGGTCGATGTGAGCGGGGTCGAGCCGATGACTGCGGTGATCCCCAACACGCTGCGGCTGCGCGACGATGTGATCGACGCCGACCCGCTGACCGGCGGCAACCGCCGCGACGACGTGTTGGCGAACGCGCCGGCTGCGATGCACGGCTTCTTTGGCGTGCCTAAGGTGATCGAATAATGACTGACCTCACCAACCTGACCGTCGCGCAGATCCGCGACGGCCACCGCGCGGGCGATTTCAGCGCCGTCGAGGTTGCCGAGGCGTTCAACGCCAATGTCGCGGGGGCGAAGGCGCTGAATGCGTTTATCGTCGAAACACCCGAGCATGCGCTGGCCGCAGCGAAGGTCGCCGATGCAGACCGGGCGGCGGGGACGCTGAGGCCGCTCTCGGGTGTGCCGATCGGGATGAAGGACCTGTTCTGCACCGACGGGGTCCAGACCACCGCGGCGAGCCATATGCTCGAAGGCTTTGTCCCGCGTTATGAATCGACCGTGTCGGCAAAGCTGTGGGACGCGGGCGCCGGGATGCTGGGCAAGCTGAACCTCGATCAGTTCGCGATGGGGTCGTCGAACGAAACCTCCTACTTCGGCAATGTGATCTCGCCGTGGAAGCGCAAGGACGGCGGCAATGCGGCGCTGGCGCCGGGCGGATCGTCGGGCGGCAGTTCGACTGCGATCGCGGCGCGGCTGTGCCCTGCGGCGACAGGGACCGACACCGGCGGCTCGATCCGCCAGCCCGCGGCCTTCACCGGCATTTCGGGGATCAAACCGACCTATGGCCGGTGCTCGCGCTGGGGCATCGTGGCGTTCGCCAGCTCGCTCGATCAGGCGGGGCCGATGGCGCGCGACGTGCGCGATTGCGCGATCATGCTCGAGAATATGGCGGGCTTCGATCCCAAGGACGCGACCAGCCTGAATATGGCGGTGCCCAATTGGGAAGCGGCCTTGTCGAGTGATCTCAAGGGCAAGACGGTCGGGATTCCCAAGGAATATCGATTGGAGGGCATCGACCCCGACATCGACGCAATGTGGGACGCCGGGATCGCGATGCTGAAGGATGCGGGGGCCGCGGTCGTCGAGATCAGCCTGCCGCACACCAAATATGCGCTGCCCGCCTATTATATCATCGCGCCCGCCGAAGCGTCATCGAACCTCGCGCGCTATGACGGCGTGCGCTACGGTTTGCGCGACCTGCCCGACGGGGCGGGGTTGCAGGATATGTATGCCGCGACGCGCGCCGATGGCTTCGGGGCGGAGGTCAAGCGCCGCATCATGATCGGCACCTATGTGCTGTCGGCGGGCTTTTACGACGCCTATTACACGCAGGCGCAGAAGGTGCGGACGCTGATCGCGCGCGATTTCGAGCAGGCGTTCGGGGTGTGCGACGTGATCCTCGCGCCGACGGCGCCGTCGGCGGCGTTCGGGCTGGGCGAAAAGATGGCCGATCCGCTGGCAATGTATCTCAACGACGTGTTCGCGGTGCCCGCGAGCCTCGCGGGGCTGCCCGCCATGTCGGTCCCCGCGGCGCTGAACCGCGAAGGTTTGCCGCTGGGCTTGCAGATCATCGGCAAGGCATTCGACGAGCAGGGCGTGCTGAACGCCGGGCTGGCAATTGAAGAGCGGGCGGGCTTTACCGCGCGGGCGGAGAAGTGGTGGTGATTTAGTGGTGTGCTCCTGCGAACGCAGGAGCCCAGGGCGGCCTAGCGCTGCCCCACTCTGGGTTCCCGCTTTCGCGGGAACGCACAAAGGATGCGGATGATGAGTGATTATCGAGTTCAGGGCGAAACCGGCGAGTGGGAGGTCGTGATCGGCCTTGAGGTTCATGCGCAGGTCACCTCCAACGCCAAGCTGTTCTCGGGCGCCGCGACGGCGTTCGGGGCCGAGCCGAACACGCAGGTGTCGCTGGTCGACGCCGCGATGCCGGGGATGCTGCCGGTGCCGAACCGCGAGTGCATCCGCCAGGCGGTGCGCACGGGCATGGCGATCGAGGCGCAGATCAACAAATGGTCGCGGTTCGACCGCAAGAATTATTTCTACGCCGATTTGCCGCAGGGCTATCAGATTTCTCAGCTTTATCATCCGCTTGTCGGCGAAGGTTCGCTGACGATCGCCGCCGATGAGAAGGCGGGGATTCCGACCGACAAGGTGATCGGGATCGAGCGCATCCATGTCGAGCAGGACGCCGGCAAGCTAATGCACGACCAGCATCCGACGATGAGCTACGTCGATTTGAACCGCAGCGGCGTCGCGCTGATGGAGATCGTTTCGCGCCCCGACATGCGCTCGCCCGCCGAAGCGGGGGCCTATGTGCGCAAGCTGCGCTCGATCCTGCGCTATGTCGGGTCGTGCGACGGCAATATGGAAGAAGGCTCGATGCGCGCCGATGTTAATGTGTCGGTCCGCAAACCCGGCGACGAATTCGGCACGCGCACCGAGACGAAGAATGTCAATTCGGTCCGCTTTGTGATGGCGGTGATCGAGGGCGAGGCGAAGCGCCAGGTCGAACTGATCGAGAGCGGCGGCACGGTGGTGCAGGAAACGCGGCTCTACGACCCCGATCGCAACGAGACGCGGTCGATGCGGTCGAAGGAAGACGCGCATGATTACCGCTACTTCCCCGATCCCGACCTGCTGCCGCTCGAACTCGACGATGCGTTTCTGGCCGAGTGTCGCGACAGCCTGCCCGAACTGCCCGACGCGAAGCGCGCGCGCTATCTGGCCGCAGGGATTTCGCCGTATAACGCCGATGTGCTGACCGCCGAGGTCGAGGCGGCGTTGTGGTTCGACACCTTGCTGGAGGCAGGCGTGAAGCCGGTCGCGGCCGCGAACTGGGTGACGAGTGAGCTGTTCGGGGCGCTCAACCGCATGGGCCGCGACATATCGGATTCCCCCGTCAGTCCCGCGCAGGCGGCCGAATTGCTCGGTCTGGTCGCCGACGGCACCATTTCGGGAACGATTGCGAAAGCGGTGTTCGAGAAGATGCTGGAGAGCGGCGACGGCGCAACGGCGATCGTCGAGCGCGACGGGCTGAAGCAGACGAGCGACACCGGCGCGATCGAAGCGGAAATCGTCAAAATCCTGACCGCGAACGCCGACAAGGTCGAGCAGTATAAGGGCGGCAAGGAAGCGCTGTTCGGCTTTTTCGTCGGCCAGACGATGAAGGCGATGCAGGGCAAGGCGAACCCGCAGGTGGTCAACGAGCTGCTCAAAAAGGCGCTCGGCTGACCGCTCATCCAGTGATTGAGTTCACAGCGAATTCAGTCGCTTCGATGGCATGGACGTGCCATCGGCGTGGCAGGATTCGAAGGACATACTGATGATGAAGCGGCTTTTGGTTTTGGCGGCGTGCGGATGGGCGCTGACCAACGCGGCAGCGCTCGCGGCGCCCGCGCCAGCGGTGAACGACGGCTATGACTGGGCGATGCGGGTCAATGAAGACCGCGTGTCCGACGCGATCCTGGCCTATGAAGTCGACGGTACCGACGACCAGCCGCTGAATTTCCGCTGTGAGCAGGGCGGCAACCGCATCTTTGCCGGGATTTCGGGAAATTCGCCTGACCTGAAGGCGATCAAGCTGGTGTCGGGCAACGCGACGCTGCGCGTTACCGGGACGACCGACGTCGATGAAATGCCCTATTTCTCGTCTGAAGAGATTGCGGGCGGTTCGGCCTTCATCACGGCCTTTGCCGCGAACGGCTGGCTGCGGATGACCGATGGCGGCGGGACGGTCGCGATGGCGGGAACCGCGAGCGGCAAACAGGCGATCAAACGCTTCATAGCTTTCTGCACCGGCTGACCGCATAAGCCCGGCCTGAGGACGCGTCATTGCGAGCAAAGCGAAGCAATCCAGAGCGGCTTGCGCTACCCCGGATTGCCGCGTCGCTACGCTCGTCGCAATGACGATGCAGATTGGGTTTAGTCGAGGCTAAACCTGCTGCGGCGGCACCTCGTCGGGGCCGCGGCCCGGTTCGTCGATGTCGCCGCCGCCCGGACTGCCGGGAATTTCCTGCGGCTGGCCCGCCGGGTCTTCCTGCGGCGTCGGCTGGATCGGATGCTCCGGCGGCGCCATCGGTTCGATGATGTCGGGCTTAGGTTTCGGGAAGGGATCGGTGGCGCGGACATGCAGGTTCGAGGCGTAGGTCATTGGGGTTCTCCTTGCCCCTAACAACGAACACGAGCGGCGCCCGTTCCACCGGCAAATGGCGGGCTTTCGGCGCTTGCCCTAAGCGATGCGTCTGCTATAGCCCCGCGCGGCCCGCACGGGCGTGCGCGGCATAGCGCGCGGCTTTGTGCACCCGGCCGACAGCCTCTGCGGGCGTGGCGGAATTGGTAGACGCGCTGGTTTTAGGTACCAGTATCGCAAGATGTGGGGGTTCGAGTCCCTTCGCCCGCACCAGTTCCGACGATCTGATGGGGATGCTGCCGGGATAGGGGAGCCCCGCCATGTGGCCGGGGTTCATCGATACGAGATTTTGAGCAAGGATAAGACCAAGGCAATGAAGACCGTCGAAACGCTGAACGAAGGCCTGAAGCGCGAATATCGCGTGACCATCACCGCCAAGGACATCGACGCGCGCGTCGACGACGAGGTGAAGAGCATCGCCCCGACCGTCCGGATGCCCGGCTTTCGTCCCGGCAAGGTGCCGCCGAATCTGATCCGCAAGATGCATGGCCCGGCGCTGTCGGCCGACGCGCTGAACAAGGCGATCGACGCTGGCGTCCGCGATCTGATGACCAAGGAAAAGCTGCGCCCCGCGTTGCAGCCCGCGGTCACGCTGGCCGATGGTTATGAAACCGGCAAGGACGCCGAAGTCACCGTGGCGCTGGAAGTGCTGCCCGACATCAAGACCCCGTCGATCGACGGCCTGAAGCTGGAACGGCTCACTGTGCCCACCGACGATAAGGCGGTGATGGCAAAGATCGAAGAATTCGCTTCGCAGATGAAGCGGTTCGAAGACGCGCCGAAGACCAAGAAGGCCGCGGCGGGCGATCAGGTCATCATCGATTTCGCCGGCAGCGTCGATGGCGTCGCATTTGACGGCGGCACTGGTGAGGACATGGCGGTCGAAATCGGTTCGGGCCAGCTGATCCCGGGTTTCGAGGACCAGTTGATCGGCGCCAAGGTCGGCGACGACAAGACGGTCAAAGTGACCTTCCCCGACGAATATCCGGTCGAGAATCTGAAGGGTGCCAAGGCCGAATTCGCCGTGACGGTGAAGGAAGTGAAGGTTCCCGCGGCGTCGAAAATCGACGACGAGTTCGCCAAGACGCTCGGTCTGGAAAGCCTCGACAAGCTGAAAGAGCTGATGAAGGATCAGGTCGAGCAGGAACTGAACGGCCTGACCCGCACCTATATGAAGCGCAAGCTGCTCGACCAACTGGCCGCGGCGCATGATTTCGACGTGCCGCCGACGATGGTTGAAGCCGAATTCAACCAGATCTGGCAGCAGCTGGAACAGGAAGTCGAACGCGAGGACGATCCGGCCGCGGCGAAGGCTGAGCTGGAAGCCGACCGCGACGATTATCACGCGATCGCGGTCCGCCGCGTCCGCCTGGGCCTGCTCCTGTCGGAAATCGGCCAGGCGCATGGCGTCCAGGTGTCGCAGCAGGAAATGCAGCGCCTGATCATGCAGGCGGCGCAGCAGTACCGCCCTGAAGATCGTGGCCGGTTCATGGAATATGTCCAGCAGGACGCGCTCGCCGCGGCCCAGCTGCGCGCGCCGCTCTATGAGGACAAGGTCGTCGACTTCCTGTTCGAAAAGGCCGAGATCAGCGACCGCGAAACCACCCGCGAGGAACTGGAAGCGGCGATCGAAGCCGATGACGACGCGGGCCATGTCCATGGTCCGGGTTGCGGCCACGACCACGACCATGATCACGACCACAAGCCGGCCAAGAAGGCAGCGGCGAAAAAGCCGGCTGCCAAAAAGGCCGATGTGAAGGAAGAGGCCGCCGAGGCTGCGCCCGCCAAGAAGGCGCCGGCGAAGAAGGCTGAGGCCAAGGCTGAGGAAAAGCCCGCGGCGGCGAAGAAGGCTGCTCCGGCTAAGGCAGCGGCGGAAAAGCCCGCGGCGAAGGCTCCGGCTAAAAAGGCCGCGGCGAAGAAATAAGCTTCGGCTGACAATCACAAAAAGGGCCGGGTGGAGGATGCTGCACCCGGCCTTTTTTTAAGCCGTCGCCCCCGCGAAGGCGGGGACCGCTTCCGGTTTACCCGGCGACGAAGCAGAAGGCCGACGGCGGCCCCCGCCTTCGCGGGGGCGACGAAATGCCCTCAAATCACCGCCATGTTATAGCAATGCCAGCTGAAGATCGCCGCCGCACCGCGATGCGGGCGCCAGGGTTCGGCGAGTTCGCGCACCGCCTTTTCGCTCGGCCGCGCTTCGAGTTGGAGGATGCGGCCGACGGCTTCCTGCACCGCCAGGTCGCCCGCGGGCCAGATGTCAGGGCGCCCCTCGGCAAACAGCAGGTAGATTTCGGCCGACCAGCGGCCAATGCCCTTGACCTTGGTGAGCAGCGCGATCGCCTCCTCGTCATCGGCGGGTAGGGCGCCGAATTGCAGTTCGCCGTCGAGGATCAACTGCGCGAGGCTTTTGGCATAGCCCTGTTTCTGCCCCGACAGGCCGCAGGCGCGCAGCGTGTCGAATTCGGCCGCCGCCATCACCTCGGCCGGGCAGCCTTCGCCGAATTGCGCCTCCAGCTTGTTCCAGATCGACGTGGCGGCGGCGACGCTGACCTGTTGGCCGACGATGGTGCGGAGCAGGGTGGCGTAGCCCGGCGCCCGGATACGCGGTTCGGGATAGCCCGCATTGCCCAGCGCGCGCGCGAAGTTATCGTCGCGCGCCGCCAGCGCGTCGATTCCCGCGTTCAGCTGCTGCTGGGTCAGGCCCATCACATATTCCCCTTTTGTTCCACAACCTATCACTAGCAGTGCTTGATTTGGCGCGCAACGCGCGACATAGCGCCACCAACAACGAAGATATGGGGACTAGCATGGCCAAGCTGATTGTCGTGACGCGTGACGGAACCGAACATGAGATCGAGGGCGACACCAGCCTGACGGTGATGGAAAATATCCGCGACGCCGGGTTCGACGAACTGCTGGCGCTGTGCGGTGGGTGCTGTTCGTGCGCGACGTGCCATGTTCATGTCGAGGCTGGCGTGGCGGATCAGCTGCCCGCGATGAGCGAGGACGAGAACGACCTGCTCGATTCGACCACCGATCGCGATGCGGGTTCGCGCCTGTCGTGCCAGTTGCCGTTCAGCGAGGCGCTGGATGGGTTGAAGGTGCGGATCGCCGCTGAGGATTAAGGCGGAATCGTCGCCCCAGCGAAAGCTGGGGCCGCTCGCTTCGGGGCAAGACGCCTGCGATCCCAGCTTTCGCTGGGATGACGACTATTTCCCCGCCGTCGCCACCGCATAAAGCGCGACCGCGGCAGCATTGGAAATATTCAGGCTTTCCATGCGCGGCGAGATCGGCAGTTTCGCCAGCACGTCGCAATGTTCCATGACATTGTGGCGCATCCCGTCGCCTTCGGACCCCAGCACCAGCGCCACCTTGCTGCCGTCGAGCGTCGATCCGAGCGTCGTTTCGGTGTCGCCCATCAACCCGATGCGCCAATATTGCGCCTCAGCAATTTCCTCGAGCGCGCGTGATAGGTTGACGACGCGGACCCAAGGCACGATTTCGAGCGCGCCCGATGCCGAGCGCGCGATCACGCCGCTTTCGGGGGGGCTATGGCGGTCCTGAGTGATGATCGCGGCCGCGTCGAACGCGGCGGCCGAGCGCAGCACCGCGCCGATATTGTGCGGGTCGGTCACTTGGTCGAGGACGACCAGCGGGCGCTTGCTGCCCGCGTCGACCTCTTCCTGCAACAGGTCGCCCAGATAGACGCCCTCCAGCGGATCGACCTCGATCACCAGGCCCTGATGCGGCGCATCGCGGGCGACGAGTCGCGCCAGGTCGGTGACCTCGGCATAAGAGATGGGAACGACCGGCGGCAGGTCGAGCTGGCCCAGGGCTTCGCGGGTGCCCCAGATGCGCTTGACGGTGCGTTCGGGGTTGGCGAGCGCGGCAAAAACCGCGTGGCGACCCCAGAAGCGGATGGCCTGTCCGCGCGGCGCTTGGCCGGCGGGGCGACGATGGCGGGAAATTTGTCTCATAGCGCGCGCCTTTCCCATGACTGCCATTGACAGGCAAGCCTCGTTTCGCCATTGGACCGCTTCCCAAAGCGGACCCCATGGACAGGTGGCCGAGTGGTTAAAGGCAGCAGACTGTAAATCTGCCCGGGTTTCCGTACGCTGGTTCGAATCCAGCCCTGTCCACCACCGCCCTCAGCGGCATGCAAACCCGCTCCCACGGGCGCTATTTCTTCTCTACCAGTTCGCGCAGCAGGAAGGCGTGGAGCATCGCGGCGCGCACCGCATCCTCGGCATGGTCGGCGCCGACCGAATGGCCGCCCTCCATATATTCGTGATAATAGACGCCGTTGCCCAGTTCCTTGAGCCGCGCCGCATATTTGCGGGCGTGGCCGGGGTGAACGCGGTCGTCCTTGGTCGACAAGTAAAGGAAGATCGGCGGGTAGGTGATGCCCTTGCGCAGCGCCTGATAGGGCGAATATTTCGACAGGAAGGCCCAGTCCTCTGGCACGTCGGGGTCGCCATATTCGGCGACCCATGATGCCCCGGCCAGCATCTTGTCATAGCGCCGCATGTCCTTGATCGGCGAGCCCGAGATTACCGCGCCATAGAGGTCGGGGCGCTGCGTCATCGCAGCGCCGACCAGGACGCCGCCGTTCGAGCGGCCCGAGATCGCGATCTTGCCTTTGGTGCTGACCCCGGTGGCGACCAGATCCTCGGCGACCGCATGAAGGTCGTCGAAGCTGTTCTGGCGTTTTTCGCGCAGCGCCGCCTGGTGCCAAGCGGGGCCATATTCGCCGCCGCCGCGGATGTTGGCGAGGACATAGGCGTTGCCGTCCTCGACCCAGAACAGCCCCAGCGGACCGGCGCGATAAGGCTGGCCGGTGAGGTAGCCGGGGGTCTGCGCGGCGCGGAACCCGCCATAGGCGTGGACGAGTGCCGGGACGGGGCCGGTCGCGCCCTTCTTGCGCGCAATGAAATAGGGGATTTTGGTGCCATCCTTCGACGTCGCGAAACGTTTTTCGACCGTCATATCCTTGGCATCGAAGGTCGCGGGCAGGGTCTGCACCGGCTGCGGCGGCTTGGCATCGGCGACGGCGTAGAGGGTCGGCGGCATCAGCATAGTCTCGGCCGTCGCCAGCACGACGTCGCACTTGCCGATCGTCCCGGCGATGCCGACGGTGGCGTTGGCGGCGAGCGGCACCTCCTGCTGGCGCCATTTGCCGGTCGCGGCGTCGCGGCGCAGCGCGAACAGCTTGCCCTCGACATCGTCGAGCGCCTTGACCCACAGGATCGTGTCGGTCGCCGACACCTCCTCGATCGCCTGCGCCTTGGTCGGGATCATCGCGGTGACGATCGGCACCTGACGGTCGGCCGCCATGTCGGCGAGCGACAGCGACACGAGCGAGCCCGCGGGAATGTCGGCCCATGGCTGGTTGAGGAAGACGATCAGCTGCCCGTCGATGACGTCGCGGACGCTCGCGGTATCGGGGACGATGGTCGAGATATAGCGCGACGCGCCGCTACCGCGCAGCTTGATGTCGGCGGTGTAGAATGTCTTGCCGCGGCTGATCATCGGCCAGCGTTTGTCGCCGTCGGTGAAGGCGAAGACGTTCATGCCGACGTCTTCGCTCTCGCCCTCGGCCACGGTTTCGGCGGCGGTCAGGGGTGTGCCGCGTTTCCAGCGTTTGACAATGCGCGGATAGCCCGACGCGGTCATGCTGCCCGCGCCATAATCGGTCGCGACCAGTAGCGTGTCGGCATCTTCCCACGTCACGCTGCTCTTGGCCTGCGGCAGCGTGAAGCCGCCGTCGACGAAGCGTCTGGTGGTGCGGTCCCATTCGCGCACGATGTCGGCATCGGTGCCGCCGGGGCTGAGCGAGACGAGGCAGCGGGTGTAGGCGGGGGCAAGGCAGTCGGCGCCGTGCCACACCCAGCTCTGCTTTTCTGCCTTGCCCAGCGCATCGACGTCGATCAGCGTCGTCCACACCGGCTTGCCCGCCAGATACGCATCGAGCGGGCTTTGCCGCCACAGTCCGCGCGGGTTGGACGCGTCGCGCCAGAAATTGGTGATCGTCTCGCCCATCACCGCGCCGGGCATCGCGATCTGGCGATCGTCGTCGAGGATTTCGCGAGCGCGCTCGCGGTCGGCCTCGAATCCGGGGCGGGCGGTGATCAGTTTGTCAGTCGCGGCATTTTGCTGCGCGACCCAATCGAGCGCCTTTTTGCCCTCAATATCTTCCAGCCACAGATAGGGGTCGGCCTCCTGCGCGGCGGCAACCGCGGCGAACGAACAGCTGAGGGCAAGCGCGGCAAGGCTGGCGCGGATCATTATGCGGTCTCCCGTGCGGTGTGATGACGCTGTGCTAGCATCGTCAGACACCGAAGGGGAAGGGCTCTACTCCACGCTTCGTCATTGCGACCCCGGCGAAAGCCGGGGGAAGCAATCCAGAGCGGTTTACGCGCGCCCTGGATGGCCGAGTCGCCTTCGGCTCCTCGCAATGACGATGAAATTATTGATCGATGATGATCGTGCCGGGGTGATGCTTGTCGAGGTGGCGCTTGATGATCTTGAGATTGCGGGTGTTCGAGCGGAAGAACAGGTCGAACGCGTCGCCGACCAGCGGGATCGCACCGAGCGCGGTGTCGACGCCCAAATTGCCCGCCATCCGCCACAGTTTCCATTTCGGCATACCAAGGTTGCGCGCTTCCCAGATCAGATAGGCGCCCATCGTCGCGGCGATGAGGTCGCCAACCACGGGGACCAGCCCGACGATGGCGTCGAGCCCGACCGGCCGGTTGATGCCGGGAATGACAAAACTGCGTTCGAGCAGGATTTCCAGCGTCTCGACCCGCTTGCGGAGTGCCGCCGGGTCGTTGCGGTTCTGGATCAGCGCGTCGAAAATGGCGTCGGGATTGGGCGGCGTGGGGGCCATGGAGGTGCTTTCGTAATGCGCCACGATCGGCGCCATCGCTTTAATTGGGAGCGGCGATCATGTGATTCAATGGGTGCTGGGCGCGGGGGTTGGGGCGCAGCCCGGTCAGCCGCTGCGCCGCGACCGACCAGCGCAGCGGCGTGGCGAGCGGGATGAACGGGGTGTAGCGGGCCAGCACGACTTCGGCGTCGCTGATCTGCGCGGCACGCTGGCCGATGTCGATGTTGCGCATTGCCTGTTCGATCAGGTCCTGCGCCTCGCGATTGCACAGTGTGTCGCGGCGGCACGACAGGCGGCGCAGCGCCCACAGCGCGTCATCATTGGGGGCGACCTCGTCGATCAGGCGCAGGTCGGCGGTGGAGGCCATCGCGACGCGGCGGCTGGGGACGCCGATCGCGGCGAAATCGGCGGCGACATAGGCAAAGAGGATGCGGCCGCCGGGCGAATCGGGAACCGCGATCCGCAGCGGTTCGATGTCGCGCCCGGCGGCGCGCCACGCATCGACGATCCGCTTCGCCTGCGCCTGCCGCGACGCATCGTCATAATCGGCCCAGGCCGGGCGCAGCGGCGCGGGGCCGCCGTCGCGGGTGTGGACCGCGGGGCGCAGCGTCAATTGCGGCTGCCATTCCTCCAGACCGAACGCCTCGACCAGCCGCTCGCGCCGGATCGCGCGCATCAGCGCATCGCGATTGGCGTCGGTGGCCAGAAACCCCTCGGCACGGACAAACGACAGGCCGAACAGGCCGGGGGCGGGGTCGACGACCAGTCGCGAGCGGCCGATGTTCGACGCCGCGAAATAGGGCAGGGTGGAAAAGCGGCCACCGATCACCCCGTCGGCATAGCCGTTCTTGAACCGCGCCAGCGCGCCGGCGGGCGAGGTGCCGACCAGCTCGATCGACGCGGCGGGATCGTTCGCGGCGGCTTCGGCGGCGGCCGCATCCTCGGCAAGCGGGTCGGGGGCGGGCGACAACAATATGGCCCGCCCGATCTTGCGCGACCGCATCGGTCCCCAGCCCATGCCGCGGTTGACGATCGCCATCGACGGCTGCGCGAGCAGTTCGAGGATCGCGGGCTGCGGCACCGACAGGCGGATTTCGATAACAGTATCGGTCATCGCGCGGATCGTCTCGATCTCGGGGAAATCGCTTTTGAGGACGTGGCGGCTGGCGGGCGCCAGATAGGCGCGCAGGATTGCGGCGACATCCTGCGCCGTCACTTTGCGGCCATTGGTCCATTTTGCCTCGCGCAGGCGGAAAATATAGCTGCGCCCGTCGGTGGTCACCGTCCAGCGATCGGCGAGGCCAGTGTCGATCTGACCCTCGCCATCATAGCTGACCAGCCCCTGCGACGTCGCATCGAGCAGCGCGATATTGGCGGCGGACAATTCGCCGGTCAGCGGGCTGGCGGCGGGATTGAGCGGCCCCATCGCGGCGATCCTGACCGGACCGCGCTCGCCGAACAGCCCGCAGCTGCCAAGGCTGAGCAGGAGCAGGCCCGCCGTCGCGGCGATCCGCATCCTGTTCTGCCCTTGGTCGATTTTCGCTGTCATCGGCGCCATCATAGCCGCGCCACACAAAACCGAAAGTGGCATCGGGCCGCGGGGCGGTGCAAAGGATGGTGCTGGTGCGGACGGCGGGACTTGAACCCGCATATCCAGAGGATGGCAGATTTTAAGTCTGCTGCGTCTACCGATTTCGCCACGTCCGCACAGGCGGTGCCGATCAAGCCGATGGGCTAGGGCAGGTCAAGCGATGTTTGCCGCTTCCCGCCGCCGGGTGGGTCGGCTAGACGGCGGGGCATGACAGCAGTGCTTGAAATTTCCGGCCTCGGGAAAACCTATAAAAGCGGCCACGTCGCGCTTCGCGATGTCGACCTTACCATCAACAAAGGCGAAATTTTCGCGCTGCTCGGGCCGAATGGCGCGGGCAAGACGACGCTGATCAGCATCGTCTGCGGCATTGTGACCGCGACGGCGGGGACGGTGACTGTTGCTGGCCGTGATCATGCGCGCGACTATCGGGCGGCGCGGACGATGATCGGGCTGGTGCCGCAGGAATTGCACACCGATGCGTTCGAAACGGTGCTGGCGACGGTCAGTTTTTCGCGAGGGCTGTTCGGCAAGCCGCGCGATCCCCTGTTCATCGAACAATTGCTGCGCGACCTGTCACTCTGGGACAAGCGCGGGTCGAAAATCATGGAGCTGTCGGGCGGGATGAAGCGCCGGGTGATGATCGCCAAGGCGCTGAGCCACGAGCCCGAAATCCTGTTTCTCGACGAACCGACCGCGGGGGTCGATGTCGAGCTGCGCCGCGATATGTGGCAGATGGTCCACGGGCTGCGCGAGCGCGGCGTGACGATCATCCTCACAACCCATTATATCGAAGAGGCCGAGGAAATGGCCGACCGGGTCGGGGTGATCACCGGTGGGCGCCTGATCCTGGTCGAGGAAAAGCACGCGCTGATCAAGAAACTGGGGCGCAAGACGCTCACGCTCAACCTGGCCGAACCGCTGGGTGCTATCCCCGCCGAGCTGGCCGACTGGACGCTTGAACTGGCGGGCGATGGCCACGAGCTGGTTTATGAATTCGACAGCCAGGCCGAAGCGACTGGGGTGCCGTCGCTTTTGCGGCGGATGAGCGACATCGGGATCGCGTTCAAGGATCTGCACACAAAACAAAGTTCGCTCGAGGATATTTTCGTCGGGTTGGTCCATGAAACCAAGGGAGAGGCCGCATGACCGCGAACTGGCGCGGCGTGCGCGCAATCTATGCTTTTGAACTGGCCCGCTTCGGGCGCACCGTGTGGACCAGTCTGGCGCTGCCGGTCATCACTACTGCGCTGTATTTTGTCGTGTTCGGATCGGCGATCGGCAGCCGCATGAGCGAGGTTGGCAGCGTGCCTTACGGCGCCTTCATCGTCCCCGGGCTGATGATGCTGACGATGTTCACCGAAAGCATCAGCAACGCGTCGTTCGGCATCTATATGCCCAAATGGACCGGAACGATTTACGAGATGCTGTCGGCGCCGCTGTCACCGCTGGAAACGGTGATCGCCTATGTCGGTGCGGCGGCGACCAAGTCGGTGATTATCGGCGCGATCATCTTTGCCACCGCACATCTGTTCGTCGATGTCCAGGTGGCGCATCCCCTTTTGATGGTCGGCTTCATGCTGTTGATGGCGGTGACATTTTGCCTGTTCGGCTTCATCATCGGCATCTGGGCGCAGAGTTTCGAGCAGTTGCAGGTGATCCCGATGCTCGTCATCTATCCGCTCACCTTTTTGGGCGGCGCCTTCTACTCGCTCGACATGCTGCCCGCGGCGTGGCGGACGGTGACCTTGTTCAATCCCGTCGTCTATCTGATCAGCGGTTTTCGCTGGACCTTCTTTGGGCAGGGCGACGTCGGCATCGGGGTGAGCATGGGCGCGGTCGCGCTGTTTTTCGCGCTGTGCCTGGGGGTGATTTTCTGGATGTTTCGGACTGGATACCGGCTCAAGAACTGATCGGACGCGAAGTGACATCGGTGCGCGGTTTAGCCATTGCAGCCGGGCGCACACCTTAAAGGCAGTATGATTGCCATCACAGATATTTGCATCGCAACCGGGCGAAACTTAACGTCTGCACCCGGCTCGATGATCGCTCGGCGCACTGATTTAGTCGTTCAGGCGCTCGCGCATTTCTTTGCCGGGTTTGAAATAGGGGACATTTTTCGCCTTCACGTCGACCGACGCGCCGGTGCGCGGGTTGCGGCCGGTGCGCGATTCGCGCGAACGGGTCGAGAACGCCCCGAACCCGCGCAGCTCGACGCGGCCCCCGGCGGCCAGCTGCTCGACGATGGAATCAAAAAAAGTATCCACGATGCGCTCGACCTCGTCGACACGCAAATCGCTGTTTTCGCTCGCGATCTTCTGAACCAGTTCTGACCGGATCATTGGCTTCCCCTATTATAAATCACGCTCTCCCGCCGAAGCAGGCGTCCGGTCGTTGCCGGTCCATTCTGTGCGTGAGACCCCTCCCAACGCGCGCGAAGACTATCATGAATCACTGTTTGGTCAAAATATATCACTGAAAGAAAAAGGCCCGCAGAGGGACGCTCTGCGGGCCTTTTCGTTCGTTTCGCTATGCAAGTTTGAAATTAATCTTTCTTGCCGGCCTTCAGTGCTTCGCCAAGGATGTCGCCGAGCGAGGCACCCGAGTCCGACGAGCCGTACTGCGCCACAGCCTGCTTCTCTTCGGCGATCTGCATCGCCTTGACCGAGAAGTTCGGCTTTTTCGAGCGATCGAAGCCGATGACCATTGCATCGAACTTCTGACCGACCTGATAGCGCTCGGCGCGCTGTTCGTCGCGGTCGCGGCCAAGGTCGGCGCGCTTGATGAAGCCGGTGGCGCCATCGTCGCCGGCCTGGACTTCCAGCCCGTTGTCGCGAACTTCGAGGACGGTGACGGTGATCACGTCGTTCTTCTTGACCGAACCGGCAGCGGCGGTGCCGCCGCCAACCGCGGGCGCACCCTTTTCAAGCTGCTTGATGCCGAGGCTGATGCGTTCCTTTTCGACATCGACGTCGAGCACGACGACCTGCACGGCCTCGCCCTTGCGGTGGAGGTGCAGCGCTTCTTCGCCCGAGATGCCCCAGGCGATGTCCGACATATGGACCATGCCATCGACGTCGCCGGGCAGGCCGACGAACAGACCGAATTCGGTTGCGTTCTTGACTTCGCCTTCGACGACCGAGCCGACCGGATGTTCATCGGCAAACGCGCCCCAGGGGTTCGACTGAGCCTGCTTGAGGCCCAGCGAAATGCGGCGCTTGTCGCTGTCGACTTCGAGAACGATGACGTCGACTTCCTGGCTGGTCGAAACGATCTTGCCGGGGTGGACGTTCTTCTTGACCCACGACATTTCGCTGACGTGGACCAGGCCTTCGATGCCGGCTTCCAGTTCGACGAACGCGCCGTAATCGGTGATGTTGGTAACGACACCCGACAGCTTCGCGCCGACCGGATATTTGGCGGCAACGCCTTCCCACGGATCGCTCTCAAGCTGCTTCATGCCCAGGCTGATGCGCTGGGTGTCGCGGTTGATGCGGATGATCTGGACGCGGACGGTGTCACCGATGTTGATGACTTCGCTCGGGTGGTTGACGCGCTTGTAGCTCATGTCGGTGACATGGAGCAGGCCGTCGATACCGCCGAGATCAACGAACGCACCATAATCGGTGATGTTCTTGACGGCGCCTTCGATGATCTGGCCCTCTTCGAGGTTCAGGATCAGGCCCGAGCGCTGTTCGGCGCGCGTTTCTTCCAGGATGGCGCGGCGCGACACGACGATGTTGCCGCGGCGGCGATCCATCTTGAGAATCTGGAAGGGCTGCGGCAGGTCCATCAGCGGGCCGACATCGCGCACCGGGCGGATATCGACCTGCGAACCGGGCAGGAACGCCACGGCGCCGCCGAGATCGACGGTGAAGCCGCCCTTGACGCGGCCAAAGATGACGCCTTCGACGCGGGCTTCCTTGTTGAATTCTTCTTCCAGGCGGTCCCAGGCAGCTTCGCGGCGAGCGCGGTCGCGCGACAGCATGGTTTCGCCATTGGCGTTTTCGACGCGGTCGACATAGACTTCGACTTCGTCACCGACATTGATGTCGGCCTTCTGGCCCGGCATGGCGAATTCGCGCAGCGGCACGCGGCCTTCGCTCTTCAAACCGATGTCGATCACTGCCAGGTCGTTTTCAATCGCGGTCACGGTGCCCTTGACGACGCGGCCTTCAAAGCCGCCGTCGGCACCACCAAGCGATTCGTCGAGCATCGCGGCGAAATCGTCGCGCGTCGGGAAAGCCGTAGTGGCCATATATATGATATCCTTACTTCATTTGTTCCGGCCAAGCGGTTGGATCCGCTGGTCTTAATGGCCGATATGTCCCGCGCGCCGGATGCGATGCAGAACATCCTTCGGACCGGTTCGGACGGGGCAGGGGCAAAGCAAAAAGGGCGCGGCGGAATCAATCCGTCACGCCCGACGCTCCAGTTCGGGGCGGCGGCTGTCCATGCCTCGACCGGCTGACAGGCCCGTCGGACCGGGCGCCTATAGTCCGCAAACCCGCCAAAGGCAAGGTCGAAAGCCCGCTCAGCCGCGGTCGTTTAAACGGCCTTCGACGAACGCGATCGCGGCGGCAATTGCGGCGTCGCGGGGCATGTCGCTGTTGTCGAGCAACATCGCATCGTCGGCGCGCAGCAGCGGCGCGTCGGCGCGCCCGGTGTCGCGGGCATCGCGGGCGTGAACATCGGCGAGGACGGCGTCATAAGTGACATCGACGCCGCGCGACAGCATCTCGGCATGACGGCGGCGGGCGCGGACGTCGGCGCTGGCGGTCACGAACAGTTTGGCATCGGCATGCGGCGCGATGACGGTGCCGATGTCGCGCCCGTCGAGGATCGCGCCGCCGGGCTGATTGGCGAAATCGACCTGGCGCTGGAACAGCGCAGCGCGGACTTGCGGGTGGACGGACACCCGGCTGGCGAGGCCGCCGGTGGTTTCGTAGCGCAGCGCCGGGTCGTCGAGCAGCGCGCCCGGAAAATCGCACGCCGCCAGCGCGTCGGCGGCGTTGTCGGCGTCGCCATGGTTCAGCTGGGTCTGATAGCCGACGGCGCGATACAGCAGCCCGGTGTCGAGGACCGGCAGGCCGAAATGATCGCCCAGCGCGCGGGCGATGGTGCCTTTTCCCGATGCGGTCGGCCCGTCGACGGCGATGATCATCAGTTGATCTGGAACGCGTCGATGCGGGCGCTGGTCAGCCGATTGTCGGGGCCGAACAGCAATTTTATCCAGCCACCGCTTTTGAACGAACCGCCGCACGACGCGATGCCTTCGCCTTCGCCCGCTAGGCCGGGGTCCAGGCAGGTGACCTTGATTTCGGGCAGGAACGCCCGGACCCGGGTCAGTACCGCCGACCGGTCGCGCGCGGTGCCGATGCCCAGCGCCGACAAGGCGCGGCGGTCGCCGGGGGCCACCGCCATCAGTTTGATCGCCAGCAATTTGCCGCCGAAGCTGTGCGCGACCCCGGCCGTGTCGATCCATTCGCATTCGTCGTCGAAGCAATTGACGGGTTTGCCGATCGCCTGTGGCCGGACAGCGCGGTTCAGCCGATGCGGCGAAAAGCTGGTATCGGCGCGGACGAACGGGTCGGCCGCGCGTTGCTGGGCGATGGCCGACGGCGCGGTGAGCGCCGCCGCGGCGATGGAGAGGGCGCCAAGCGCCATGATCAGCCGTGGGCGATATGTCATCATGTCTGGAGTTCCTCCAACAGGCGTTCGAAATTGGGGAAACTTGTCGCTACCGGGGCGATGTCGTCAACCGTCACTGGTGACCCGGTGACAAGTCCGGCGATCGCGAAGCTCATGCAGATACGGTGATCGAGGTGCCCGGCGATTGTCGCGCCGCCGGGCAGCGGATCGCCGCCGGTGCCGTCGATGATCAGGCCGTCCTCGGTCTCGGTGACGTGCGCGCCGATCGCTTTCAGGCCGGTCGCCATCACCGCCAGCCGGTCGCTTTCCTTGACGCGCAGTTCGTCGAGGCCGGTCGTGGTGGTGCGGCCCTTGGCCAGCGCCGCGGCGACGAACAGGATCGGGAATTCGTCGATCATGCTCGGCGCGACCGCGGGATCAACGTCGATGCCGGTGAGAGCGCTGTGGCGGACACGCAGGTCGGCGACGGGCTCGCCGCCGACCTCGCGCGGGTCGATCGCTTCGATGTCTCCACCCATCTGGCGCAGCACATCGATCAGCCCGGCGCGGGTCGGGTTCAACCCGACATTGGTGATGGTGATGTCGGAGCCGGGCACGAGCAGCGCAGCGACGATGAAGAAGGCGGCCGACGACGGATCGCCGGGAACGACGATCGTCTGCGGCTTGAGTTCGGCTTCGCCCATGATGCAAATATGGCGCGTGCCCGTGGGATCGATTTCGATGCTCAGATTGGCGCCGAAACCGCGCAACATCCGCTCGCTATGATCGCGCGTCGGCACCGGCTCGACCACTTCGGTGACCCCCCCGGTGTTCAGACCCGCGAGCAGTACCGCGCTTTTCACCTGCGCCGAGGCGACGGGCAGGCGGTAGGACATCGGGATCGCAGGAGCGAGGCCGCGCACCATCAATGGTAAGCGGCCCCCCGGCGACGCGCTGATGTCGGCGCCCATGGCGCTTAGCGGATCAATGACGCGGCCCATAGGGCGGCCCGACAGGCTGGCATCACCGACGAAAGTGGCGGTGATCGGGTGGCTCGCGACCAATCCCATCAGCAGCCGGGTCGAGGTGCCGCTGTTGCCCATGTCGAGCGCTTCGCGTGGCTGGAGCAACCCGCCGACGCCGACGCCGTCGATTACCCATTCGCCGTCCGGGCGGCGTTCGATGCTGGCGCCCATCGCGCGCATCGCCGCTGCGGTGGCGAGCACGTCATGGCCTTCGAGCAGGCCCGTCACGCGGCTTGTCCCCACCGCGAGCGCCGACAGCATCAAAGCGCGGTGCGAGATGCTTTTGTCGCCGGGAATCGCGATCCGGCCCTTGAGCGGAACGGAAGCGGAAAAGCTGCGCGGGATGGCGGTGTGATCGGTCATGGCGAGCGGCTTTTGACAGCGCCCTTACAATCTGGCAAGGCGCACGCCGATTTGATGGACGCCGCGCAGGCGTCCGTCGCTCTCCTAAAATTTTATTCTGTTTCCAGAAGGTTACGAGGCATTTATGATCAAGGCTGAATGGGGCACGAAACGCAGCTGCCCGAAATGCGCCACCCGATTCTATGATTTGACCAAGGATGATCCGATCAACTGCATCAATTGCGGTTACAACTGGATTCCGGAATCGGTCCTGAAATCGAAGCAATCGACCCCGTTCGAGGTTGAAAAGCCCGGCAAGACCGTCAAGGAAGAGGTCGTCGTCGACGAGGATCTGGATCTGGACGTCGATGTCGATGAAGACAATGATTCGCCGGACAATGACGTTGACCTGGGCGGTGACGACGATCTGGGCGTTGCGACGGCGGACGACGACGACGTCGAAACCTGATTTTTCCGGTGCGGGATCCAAAACGCGTCGAAAGATGCATTTGGCCCCTTGCATCGACCGCCCGCACTGTTAAAGGCGGCAACCCGATCGCAGCAGCCGTCATGGTGAGGGCGATCCAGCGAAGATGTGGGGCCTTAGCTCAGCTGGGAGAGCGCCTGCATGGCATGCAGGAGGTCAGCGGTTCGATCCCGCTAGGCTCCACCACTTCTTCAAAGAAGGTCCGCGAAAGCGGGCCTTTTTTGTTGGTGGCGGTGCGGGGCTTGCTTGACGTCAATGGCCGCTTTGAGTTGGGAGGCTGCCATTATTAAACTTCGTCATTCCCGCTTCCGCGGGAATGACGAAGTAAAAAACGCGGAACGTCCTTTATCGGTGGCAACCAGCCATTGCGGATCTACCCCACCACCTCGTCGAACAGCGGCTCCAGCGCGATCGGGTCGGCCAGCGTGATGCGGTCGAGGATCGATGCGGTGTCGTCGCGCACTTTCAACATCAGGCTGCGCAGCCGGCATTCGGATTCGGGCAGGCAATTTTTGCAATGTTCGTGCGCGTTGCGCGCCGCGCAGGGCACGAGCGCAAGCGACCCGCGGGTCAGGCGCACCAGATCGCCATAGCTGATGTCGATCGGGGGCAGCGCGAGCTGATAGCCCCCATCGCGGCCGCGCTGTGAAATGAGCAGGCCTTCGCGCGCCATTTCGGACAGGATGACGGTCAGGAATTTGGGCGGAATATTCTGCGCCTCGGCAATATCCGCCAGTTGCACCTGCCCCTTGCCCCAATGATCGGCAAGATGCTGGAAGGCACGGATCGTATAGCGGGTCTTTTGCGACAGCATGGCGCGGTTAGTGTGACATATTCAGGCTTAATTCAACCTGTCTGGATGAGATTTCGCCAAGAGTTGATGAAAATCACAGCGGATGGCATGAAGGCCGGATAGACGCGTCGCCAAGATGCTGATTGTGGCGATGATTGGGGTAGGGCGGATGATGCGTAAATATTGGGGAGCTCCGGCGGTGCTGGCGGCGTGGATGCTTGCGGTGGCGCCCGCGCAGGCGCAGTTCGGCGGACTGCTGCGCAAGGTGACGACCCCGGCGCCGAAACCCAGCGAAGAGGGCAATGGCGGCTGTCCGAAAGGCAAGAAGGGCAGCAGCATCGGCCGCAACATCCTGGGCAATGTGCTGAACGATGCGGTCGGCGACGCGGCAAGCAAGGCGGGCGTTTATAGCTATGTGCCGATTTCAGAGGTCAGCGGGACTTTGACCGACGCGATCGCCTGCCGCCTCGATCCCGCCGAGCAGGTCCAGGCGGCGGCGGCGACCGAAGAGGTGACGCGCGGCGAAGCAGTCGGCGCGACATCGAACTGGACCAGCGCGACGCGGCCCGAGGTCAGCGGATCATCGACGGTTGCGTCGATCAATGACGAACGCGGCGGCCGGCGCTGCATGAACGTGACCGATTTTATCATCGTCGAGGGTGAAGAAACGCGGGTCACGAAGCGCATGTGCAAGGAGCCGGGGCAGGCGCGCTATGTGGTGGCGGCGTGACGCGATGGACGCGCCTTGTGCTGGGCGCGGCGGCCGTGCTGACCCTGGCTGCGGCCCCCGCGAAAGATCCGATCAATCCGACCTGCCCGCTCAATCCCGGCTGGTCGACCAAGCCGCAGATGACCTTCACCTATTTCGAACAAAAGGGGTGGAAGATCATCAAGGGCGAGGGGCGGATCGACAAGGATGTCGTGCCGCGGCTGAAGGCGGCGCTCGCCAAACATCCCGATCTCGATGAAATATGGCTCAGCTCGCCGGGCGGCGATGCGCGCGCGGGCAACGAAGCGGGACGACTGATCCGCGATACGCTGGACGTGATCACCCGTATCCCGTCGGGGTGGGCCTGTTACAGCGCCTGCAACTTCATGTTCATGGGCGGGCGGTCGCGCACCATCGATCCTGGCGGCCAATTTATGGTCCATATGTTCACGCGCACCGGCGATCGCGGCGCGATCGATTATAGCGTGGCGCTGGGGACCGATGCAACGACCGAACTGATCGGCGAGATCGAGCAGGACGCGGCGCAGCTGGCCAGCGAAGACAATGACTTCATGATCCGCATGTTCCTGTCGCGCGAACTGCTCACCGACATCATGTACAAGCAGAAAGCGGTGAAAGGGAGCGGTGCGGACCAATCAACCCGGCGCTGCCTGACGCCGGACGAAGCGATCAAATATGGGGTGGTGAACGCCGAGTTCGAATGACCGGCGATGGCCACAAGGTTGCAAATAACAACGAACAGGATAGGCTCCCCTAAAATAGAGGAGAGGTTGCCATGAACGACATGACGCACGAGCATGCGACGTTCCGATCGATGATCGAGGGGACGCAGAATGACTGGGACATCATCGCGCGCGAGCAGAAAGAGTTCGCGCCGCAGAACGGCAAGCGCATCCTCGATCATCTGAAGCTGCTCGGCGGCGATTATGGCGGCTTTCCGGTCGATCGGCTGGAACATTGCCTGCAAACCGCAACCCGGGCGCATCGCGACGGGCGCGATCAGGAATATGTCGTGATGGCGCTGCTCCACGACATCGGCGACACGCTGGGGGCGTTCAACCATCCCGACGTCGCGGCGGCGATCCTGAAGCCGTTCCTGTCAGAAGAAAATCTGTGGATCGTCCAGCACCACGGGATTTTCCAGGGCCATTATTTCTTCCACTATATCGGCCTCGACCGCGACATGCGCGATCAGTTCAGGGACAGTCCCTATTACGCGGCGTGCGCAGAATTCTGTGAAAAATATGACGCGCCGGCCTTCGACCCCGACTACGACAGTGAACCGCTGACGTTTTTCGAGCCGATGGTGATGCGGGTCTGCGGCTATCCGAAGAACAGCATCTACAAGAAGGTGATGGCCGAGGAAGCGGCGGAGTAAACAGCCGTCGCCCCCGCGAAGGCGGGGGCCGCTGTCGGTGTTGCACTGGCCTGGCGGGGTAAAACGATAGCGGCCCCCGCCTTCGCGGGGGCGACGTATATCACTGCCCCTTGAACTCGGTCTTTCGCTTTTGCTGGAATGCCATGATGCCTTCCATCGCATCGGCGGTGCCGCCCGCGATAAACTGGCCCTTGGCTTCGGCGTCGAGCGTCGTCGCGAAATCCTGGGTCAGGCCGTCGCGCAGCACTTTGCGCATGGTGCCGAGCGAAACGGTCGGGCCGTTCGCGAGGCGGGTGGCAAGCGCCTGTGCCTCGGCCATCAGATCGGCATCCTCGACGCTCTTGTAGATCATGCCCCAGTCGGCGGCCTGATCGGCTGAAATCTTTTCGCCCAGCATCATCATCTGCAAGGCCCGCGGGACGCCGATCAGGCGCGGCAGCAGCCACGACGAGCCGCCGTCGGGAACGAGGCCGATGTTGACGAAGGCCTGAAGGAAATAGGCGCTCTTGCCCGCGATGGTGAAATCGCCCGACAGGGCGAAGCTGCAACCGACGCCCGCCGCGGGGCCATTGACGGCGACAACGACGGGAATGTCGAGGTTCGCCAGTGCGAGCAGCATCGGATTATAATGGCCGCGCAGGGCGTTGCGGCTGCGCGCGCCGCCGCTGACTGCACCACCCGCTGAGCGGTCCCCCGCCAGATCGGCGCCCGAACAGAAACCGCGCCCCTCGCCGGTGATCAGCAGCGCCCGCGCGCCGAGGCCCGGCAGATGATCAAGCGCCTCACGAATATCGTCCGCCATTGCGGGCGGCATCGAGTTCAGCCGGTCGGGCCGGTTGAGCGTGATCGTCGCGACATTGTCGCTGATTTCCAGCTTGATCGTATCGAAGGTCGGGGTGTCGGTCATGGGGAAGAAATCCTCTCGCGGTCTTTACCTTTACGTTCACGTAAAGTGTGACTCATTTGCGGGTCGAGTGCAAGAGGGAAGGGTGCGGGGCGGCTTACGGCCGGTTGCGGACGTTTGCCGTTTTTTCACTTCGTCATTCCCGCGAAAGCGGGAACCCAGGGCGCGCGTCGGCTGATCCCACCCTGGGTTCTCGCTTTCGCGGGAATGACGAGGGTGGGGAATGGCAGCTCCCCACCACAAAGCTGCCATTACTCCCCGCCCAGCCGCACGAACCGCATGTCGCCTTCGGCGCGGTGCAGGGTAATTCCGCGTTCGGTCTTTTCGGCGCAGGCGTCGTCGAAATCGACCACGCCGATGTCATTGGGGACGATGATGGCGCGCACCTTGCCGCTGTCTGCCTCGGTCAAATCAAAGCGCGGCGCGGTGATGTTATAGATGGCCTCGCGGACCTCGATCCAGCGCGGGGTGCGCTGGTCGTCCTCGGGCATCGTCCAGCCATAGGTCTGGGTGTAATCCGCGATCGGATCGCCGCGGTCGAAGCCGATCGTGAAATCGACCCCCGGGATGCCGCGGCCATTGGGCCAGGTCACGAGCAGCGTCGGCACGGCGCCATCGACCTCGACCAGCGGTCCCTTTTCCATCGTGGGCGGCACCGGCTTGGGATCGGTGCTCAGGCAGACCTGATCGCCGCGCGCTTCCCAGCGGCCCTCGGCACGCTCGTCAAGCGCGCCCGCGGCGAGCATATATTGAAAGCGCCCGTCATTACGGATCAGCAGCCCGCCGCCGACGTCGGGGCCCTCGGCCAAGCTATATTCGCCGACAAAGGGTGAATCCTGCGCAGTTGCGGGAACGGCGGCAAGGGCGAAGGCGAAGAGCAGGGAGCGCATGACGCGATCATGCGTCGGGTGCCGTGCGGGCGCCAGCCCCTTTCCACTTGCCCTGCCACCTGCTAACCGCCCGCGCCATGTCCCAGACGCATCCCGAACGCCGCACCTTTGCCATCATCTCGCATCCCGACGCGGGCAAGACGACGCTGACCGAGAAATTGCTCGTCGCCGGCGGCGCGATCCATATCGCGGGCGAGGTCAAGGCGCGCGGGCAGGCGCGGCGCGCGCGGTCCGACTGGATGAAGATCGAGCAGCAGCGCGGGATTTCAGTGACCTCGTCGGTGATGACGTTCGAGCATCAGGGGCTGATCTTCAACCTGCTCGACACGCCGGGGCACGAGGATTTCAGCGAAGATACCTATCGCACCCTGACCGCTGTCGACAGCGCGGTGATGGTGATCGACGCCGCCAAGGGCATCGAACCGCAGACGCTGAAACTGTTCGAGGTGTGCCGGTTGCGCTCGGTGCCGATCATGGCCTTTATCAACAAGGTCGATCGCGAAGGCCTGCCGCCGTTCGAACTGCTCGACGAGATTGCCGACCGGCTGGCGCTCGACGTGTGCCCGATGAACTGGCCCGCGGGCATGGGCGGACAATTCGAGGGGATTTACGACCTTGTCGATCCCGCGATCATGCGTCCCGGCGGCGATGCGTCGCGGATGTATGAGGGACACCGCGCGACGGTCGCCGGGCTCGACGATCCGGCGCTCGCGGCCGAACTCAGCGTCGCCGCGCTGGCGCATCTGAAGGAAGAGACCGAACTGGCCTCGGCTTGCTACGCGCCTTTCGATGGCGCGGCTTACCGCAATGGCGATCTGGCGCCGGTCTATTTCGGATCGGCGCTGAAGGAATTCGGCGTTGTCGATCTGCTGTCGGCGCTGGCGCAGCACGCGCCGGGCCCGCAGCCGCAGCCCGCCGAACCAGCGCCGGTCGTACCCACCGACGATGCCGTCACCGGCTTTGTGTTCAAGGTGCAGGCGAATATGAACCCCGCGCACCGCGACCGCATCGCGTTCATGCGGCTGTGCTCGGGCAAGTTCGAGCGCGGGATGCGCCTGATGCAGGGCGGCACGGGCAAGGCGATCGCGATCAGCCGCCCGATGCTGTTCCTGGCACAGGACCGCGAGATGGCCGAGGAGGCCTTTCCCGGCGACATCATCGGCATCCCCAACCACGGCACGCTGCGCGTCGGCGACACTTTGTCCGAACGCACCGACATCACGATCACCGGGCTGCCGAACTTCGCGCCCGAATTGCTGCGCCGTGTCGCGCTGATCGATCCGACCCAGACCAAGAAGCTCCGCAAGGCGCTCGACGATATGGCGGAGGAGGGGATCATCCAGGTCTTCTATCCCGAAATCGGCGCCAACATGATCGTCGGCGTGGTCGGACAATTGCAGCTCGAAGTGCTGATCAGCCGCCTCGACGCCGAATATAAGGTCGAGGCGAAGCTGGAGCAGTCGCCATGGGAAACTGCGCGCTGGATCGCCAGCGACGACCCCGTGAAGCTGAAGGCGTTCCAGTCCGAACATCGCGGCGCCAGCGCCACGGACCGCGACGGCGCGCCGGTATTCATGGCCAAGGACGGCTGGGAAGTCGGCTATATCACTCAGCGCAACCCGGACATCCGGTTCACCGCGACGAAGGAACGGCGGCTGGGGGCGTTGGCGGAGTAAGACCCGTCGCCCAACCCAAGTCGTCGCCCCAGCGAAAGCTGGGGCCGCTATCGTCATAACGGAACGCCAGCGATCGCAGCTTTCGCTGGGATGACGACACTTAAATCAGGCTCAACAGATCGTTGGACGCTGCGGGGGCCGCCTCCTCGTCATCCTCCTCGCCCTCGAACTTGCTCAAGGTCAGCCCCAGCAGACGTATGCCCTGTTCGGTCGGCAACAGCGGGGCCAAAATCGCTTCGCCTGCCGCCAGCAACGATGCGCCATCGGTGATCGCCGCCGCGACCGACTTCGCCCGCGTGATCGTCCGGAAATCGGCGTAGCGCAGCTTCAGCGTCACTGTCCGCCCGCGCGCGCCCTTTTTGGCGGCGCGGTCCCACACCACGGTGCAGACATGCGCGAGCGCCTCGCGGATTTCGGTGTCGGTGGTGAGGTCGTTGAAAAAGGTCCGCTCGCCACCGAGCGACTTCAATGGACGGTTCGATTTGACGCGGCGATGGTCGATGCCGCGCGCCAGATTATACAGCCATTCGGCGCTGTTGCCGAAGTTTTCGGCGAGCCAGCGCGGGTCTTTGCCTGCCAGATCGGCTCCCGAAAACACGCCCAGTCCCTCCATCTTCGCCGACGTCACCGGGCCGATGCCATGAAAGCGTCGGATCGACAGCGTCTGGACGAAATCGCCGCCCTTGCCTGGCGGGATGACGGTCAGCCCGTCGGGCTTGTTCTGATCCGACGCCAGCTTGGCGATGAACTTGTTGTACGACACCCCGGCGGAGGCGGTGAGCCCGGTTTCTTCGCTGATGCGGCGGCGGATCAGCTTTGCGGTCGCGGTGGCGCTGCCCAGTCCGGCCTTGTCGGCGCTGACGTCAAGATAGGCTTCGTCGAGCGATAGCGGTTCGACCTCATCGGCATAATCGTGAAAGATCGCCCGGATCTGGTGCGACACCTCGCGATAGGCGTCGAAGCGCGGCGGCACGAAAATCAGCTCGGGGCATTGGCGCTTGGCAGTGATGCTCGGCATCGCCGATCGGACGCCAAACTTTCGCGCTTCGTAACTGGCGGCGGCGACCACCCCGCGCCGCGACGACCCACCGACCGCGACGGGTTTGCCGCGCAGCGCCGGATCGTCGCGCTGTTCGACCGACGCGTAAAAGGCATCCATATCGACATGGATGATCTTGCGGACGGGTTCGTCCACCGGCGTGTCGGGGGCAAGGTCTGCGGCAACTTCCACGCGCGCAGCCTAGCATGTTGCTACGATGTTCTCAATGGCGTGCGTGACGCGGCGCTTGACGCCGGACTTGACGAAGATGGGGCAAGATGGCAATCGCCGCCGACCTTGGTGAGCGGGTATAGCATAGTGGTAATGCTCTAGCCTTCCAAGCTAGCTAGGCGGGTTCGATTCCCGCTACCCGCTCCAAGCCTTTCCCATTTTATCCCGCCGGTTCGATGCCCAGCAGTGCGACCGTGAACAACAGGGTCGCGGCGCCCGGGATCGGGCCTTTGCCGTCGGCGCCATAGGCCAGCTGATAGGGAATGGCGAGTTCGACCTTGTCGCCGACTCCCATCAGCGCGACGCCTTCCTGCCAACCCTGGATGACGCGATTGAGCGGGAAGCTGGTCGGTTCGCCGCGCTTGATCGAGCTGTCGAATTCCTGACCGTCGGCGAGGGTGCCGACATAATGGACGGTGACCCTATCGGTCGGGCCGGGCCGCGCCCCGGTGCCGTCCCCCGCGATGCGGCGCCAGCGCAGGCCGCTGTCCGTAACGTGCCAGCCATCAGCGCCGTGGCGCTGCGCGAGCGCCGCCATTTGGCGGTTCAGCCACGCGGTGCCCTGCGTGGGTTCGGCGGCGGCGGTGGTGGCGGGGGACAGAAGGCCAAGGCCGAGCGTCGCCAGCAGTAGTCGGTGGGGTCGTGATACGCGCATAGTCACTCCTGTTATGATCGCGGTTCATAGACGCAGGTGGGCCCGGTTGTGCAATCCCTATCGTGTCCGTCTGGCGCTCTGCGCCAGCGCTGCGGTGTTGCGGCGGGCTCCGCCCACCTGTCCGATTAATGCGACGAACGCCGAAGCGCGCGGGATCAATACGGGCTGGCGGATCGTTGGTCGGGTTCAACGTCACAGTGTTCACGGATGGAGAATGCAATGCATATGGTCAAAAAGCTCGTCATCGCCCTTGCGGCGACGTCCGCGGTCATCGCGCCGGTTGCCGCATCGGCCGCCAGCGGCGCGCGGGCGGCTTCGACGGTCGATGGCCAAAGCGAGCTGGAAGGCAATTCCGGATGGTTGATCGGGCTCGTCGGCCTGCTCGCCGGTGTCGCCGCGATCGTGCTGGTCGCCGACAACGACGAAGATTCGCCGACCAGCCCGTAACCGGGCCTTGGCCGCAACAACCGGGCGCGCGCGCATCGCTGGTGCGCGCGCCCGGCGGGGTCGTGGCCGTCCGCTTGCGCGGCGATGAACGACGCGGCGCGTTTGCGACAATTTGCGACAATTTTGCGCCGATCCGGCAAGTGGCTGGGACAAATGGCGCCTAGAACCGCTTCATCGGCATCCGGCCTGTGTCCGGACGCCCCATGAAGGAGTTCGTGACGTGAACAAGAAAATCACATTTTTGACGCTGGGTGCAGCGCTGATCGCGGTGCCGGTGCTGGCCGCGCCCGGCGGCATGGGCGCGAAGGGCGATACCGACGGTAATGGCGCGCTGACCCGTGCCGAAGCGCAGACGCATGCCACGCAGATGTTTGCCAAGATGGATGCGAACAAGGACGGCAAGGTCGATCCCACCGACCGCGCGGCGCAGCAGGCCGAACGCCAGGCCAAACGGTTTGCCGCGATCGACGCTGATGGCAACGGCAGCATCAGCAAGGCCGAATGGGACCAGCACGGGACCGATCGCGCCGCGAAACGCGCCGAGCGCGGGGCCAAGCGCGCCGATGCGGGCGAGGCTGGCGATGGCAAACGCCACGCGATGCGCGGTCCCGGCAAGCGCGGCGGCCACCATGGCATGCGCGGTGGCGGGATGCGCGGCGGTATGATGGCCAAGGCCGACACAAACGGTGACAAGGCGATCAGCCAGGCCGAATTTCAGACCGCGGCGCTCGCGCGCTTCGATGCGTCCGACTCCAACAAGGATGGTCAGGTGACTGCCGCGGAACGCCAGGCGCAGCGCGGTGAATGGCGTGCCAAGCGCGCGGCACGGTCGGCTCCTCCCACCAGCGAATAAGTATTTGGCCGGGGCCAGCGGCACGGGGCAGGCTTTCTTCCCCCCTCCCGGCATTGCCTTTGCCGCTGGTCCCTGCCAGCTATCGCCCATCGGCCCTGCGGCCGGTGGGCGAACCAGCTTTCAACCCCCGCTTAGCCATGGGCCGACGATGACCGACAGCCATTCCCCGCGCATCCTGTTGATCGACGACGAACCGTCGATTCGTGAACCGCTGAGCGAATATCTGACCAGCCAAGGTTTTTCGGTCACTGCGGCGGCGAGCGCCGCCGAAGCGCGATCGGTGCTGCGTGCCCACTCGGTCGATCTGGTCGTCAGCGACATCATGATGCCCGGCGAGGATGGCCTGTCGCTGACCCGCCATCTGCGCGAGACGAGCGCCATCCCCGTCATCCTGCTGACCGCGCGCGCCGAGGATACCGAACGGATCGTCGGGCTGGAGATTGGCGCCGACGATTATGTCGTCAAACCGTTCAACCCGCGCGAACTGGTGGCGCGCATCCGCACCGTGCTGCGCCGCACCCAGCAGGGCGGCCGTGCGCTCGATCCCGGCGGCACCAGCTATGCCTTTGCCGACTGGGTGCTGCGCGAGGTCGAACGGGTGCTGGTCGATAGCGACGGCAACGAGGTGGCTTTGTCGTCGGGCGAATATCATCTGCTCCACGCGCTGCTCCGTCACCCGCGGCAGGTGATGAGCCGCGATCGCCTGCTCGATCTGGTGCGCGGGCGCGAGGCGGATATTTTCGACCGCGCGATCGACAATCTGGTCAGCCGACTGCGCAAGAAGATCGAGGTCGATGCCGCGCATCCGCAGATCGTCAAGACGGTGTGGGGCGGCGGCTATACGCTGGCGTGCGAAGTGAAGCGGATGGGACCGGCGGCGTGAAACTACGCCTGTGGCCACGCAGCCTGATCGGCCAGCTTGTCTTTGCCGTGGCGCTGATGCTGTTTGTGGCGCAGGCGATCAATTTTGCGCTGCTCGTTCGGGGGCAGAAACAGCAGACGCTGGCGCATGGCGGCGGGATGGCGGTCGCGCGGATCATTGATGCCGTCGATCGCGACCGGCGCGGCGATTTTCGGCGCGGTCCGCGCGAAGAGCGCGGCCGTCCGCACGAGCACGAGCGCGCGCAGAAGCTGGTGATTTCGGACGCGCCGGTCCCGGTTCCGACCGGGGCGGTACGTATGCCCGAGCTCGCCGATTATGTCGCCGACCTGCTGAACGAGGCCGATGTCGCCGCGCAGTCGGTCGATGCCTGGGCGCTACCGCAGCGGCCTCGCCTGCGCGCGAATTTCCCCGGTCGGACCGTCATCGTGTCGGCGCAGATCGACGGTCGCTATTTCGCGGTGCGCAGCCGGATTCCGACCGGCGGCAACCGGCTGCAAGGCTTTCTCGTCTGGCAGACACTGTCACTCTATTTGCTGTTGCTCATTCCGATCATGGTCATTGCGTGGCGCGCCGCAGCGCCGCTGCGCGACCTGACCCGCGCGGCGCGGTCCAATCCCGCATTGCGCGATGCGACGCCGCTGGAAGAAGAGGGGCCGTCGGACGTTCGTGACCTGATCATCGCGTTCAATGCCTATCGCGGCCGGATTGCGACGATGCTGTCGGACAAGGACCGGATGCTCGGCGCGGTCGGCCACGATTTGCGGACCCCGCTCGCCAGCCTGCGGGTGCGTGTCGAGCAGATCGACGACGATGTGTTGCGCGAAAAGATGATCGCGTCGATCGACGAAATGGCGGCGATGCTGACCGACATATTGGCGCTGGCGCGATCAGGGGCGGGGACCGAGGGGCGCGAACCGGTGGCGCTGCGCGGGCTGGTCGAGGAACTGGCCGCTGATTATCGCGAACGCGGCAAGGATGTGACGGTCGCTGCGGCGGTCGATGCCGCGGTGATGGCGCGGCCGCTGTTGCTGCGCCGGGCGCTGCGCAATCTGATCGACAATGCCGCCACCTATGGCCAGCGCGCGCTCCTGTCGGTCGAGCGGGCGCCGGGTGTGGTGCGGATCATCGTGTCGGACGACGGCCCCGGCCTGACCGACGAACAGATCCGAACGCTGGTCGAACCGTTTGCGCGCGGCGAAGGGTCGCGCAACCGCGCCACCGGTGGATCGGGACTGGGCCTGTCGATCGCGCGCGACATTGCCGAGGGCGAGGGCGGGACGCTGACGCTGGTCAATCGTTCCGGCGGCGGCCTTGATGCAGTGGTGACGTTGCCGACCGCGACTTAAGCGTAAATCGCGATCGCCTGGCTGCCGCTCAGCACCGGTTCGCCGGCGCGGTTCCACAGCATCATGTCCTGCACCGACAGCCCGTGGCGTGCATAGCCGGTCTTGGCCGACAACAGCCACCAGCCATCGTCGGTTTTCGGATCGCCGGTCAGCATGTTGACGGTCCAGTTCATCGAGCTGATCGGGCCGAATTCGCTGAACAGCGCCATCGCGGCGGGGGGCAGCGCGTCGCCCATTGCGAGCAGCGCGACCGCGGGATGACAGGCGGGTTCCTCGACAAAGCGCACCCAGGTCAGATATTCGCCGACCTCGCTTTTCCACGCAAAACGTGGGCCGGTCGTCGGACGCATGTCGAAATGGCGGACGAACGACGGACGCGCGTGATGGTCGGGCACCGGTTCCAGCGTTTCGGGCGCAGGGCAGTCGGGCATCGACAGGCGGTTGTGATCGAGGTGGCTTTTGCGGTCGGGCGAAAAGGCGAAGACCGCGGCGGTGCCAAAACCCGCATCGCTCAACACCCCGGCATCGACGAACAGTGACGATTTGGACTGGCGCAGCACCCGCGTGTTCACCGTGCAATCGCCGCCGACTGGGCCGACAAAGCTGATCTGGGCATAGCGTAGCGGGGTTTCGGTGGGGTGCAGCATCATCGTGCCGGCCAGCGCAACCGCCGAGCTGATCCCGCCATAAGCGGTACGGCCCTGCATCCAGCCTTCGTCGATATGCGCCTTGGCCACGCCCTCTTCGGTACGCAGCGTCGACAGAAGCGCGTCGAGCGCGCTGGGAGAGCTTGTCATTTGAGCGTTATTCCTCGATCTGGAAAGTCAGTCCGGCGTGCTGGGTCAGCCGGGCGATCAAAGCGTCGCCGAGCAGCGCTCCCGGGGTCCACACCCCGCCGTCGCCCTTGTTCGCGAGCAAGGCGATGCCGGTTTCGGCGAGCATTTTCGACGTTGAGCCATAGCCGGGGTCCCGATCGCCCTGAACGCTGGCGCGGATCGTCGTGCCGTCGGGATATTCGCCGACGAACAGGATGTCGTAGAAACCGTTTTCACGCTCCTCCTTGCTCGGACCTTCCCCGGGCTTCAGCTTGGATTCGCCGAACGGGTTGGCCTTGGTCATCGCTTCGGCCATTGCTTTTCCGGCGTCACCGATCGTCGTCATCACCATCTCGTCATAGACCAGATCCGCGCCCCAGGCGTGGCCGAGCAGGAAGTTGGTGCGGTGCACATTCTTGGTGTTGATCGGCGCCATGACGAACGGCGCGGTCCAAGTGCCGGTGGCGCTGTCATATTCGGGGAACAGGCCGGTCGGCTGCGACGGTCCTTCGAAACCGGGGGTCAGCGCAAACGAAGATTTGAGCAGCAGCGCCAGCGAAGGCTTTTTGGCGACCGCCTTCAACGTCTCGGTCAGGCTGGCGATGGTGCCGCCCGACGCGCCGCCCGCCATCTTGCGGACGCGGCCCTTGACCCGCGGCGCGGGCTTGCCGTGGCGCTTCACCGCTTCGGCTTGCAGGAAATGGACGCCCAAGTCGAAGGGGATCGAATCGAACCCGCAGCTGAAGGTGATGCGGGCGCCCGAAGCCTTGGCGGCCACCTCATGTTCGTCGATCATCTCGCGCATCCAGCCGGGCTCGCCGCACAGGTCAGCATAGGCGGTGCCCGCGTTAACGCAGGCGGCGACAAGGTCGCTGCCGTAAAGCTGGTACGGGCCGACGGTGGTCAGAATGACCGTGGCGCGCGCCGCCATGGCGTCGAGTGTCGCGGGATCGCTGGCATCGGCGACGACCAGCGGGGTGTCGGCGGGGGCGCCGATCAGGTCGCGCACCTCGGCCAGCTTCGCGGCGCTGCGTCCTGCCATCGCCCATTTTGGCGCATCTTTGCGCCCCGCATAATGCTGAGTCAGATATTCGGCAACGAGCCGACCGGTGAACCCGGTCGCGCCATAGACGATGATGTCAAATTCCCGGCTGGCCATGGAAGCCTCCCCTTACGTAAACGTAAAGGGAGGCTAGCGCAGCGCAGGGCCGATGCCAAGCGCGAAGCGTCAGCGGCGCCAGAAAGGGCGTTTTTCGACCACCACGGTTTCGCCCGCGACCGCGGCCCGACCTTCGGCGCGCGCGGCGCGCAGTTCGGCTTCGGCGGCATGTTGCTGCGCCTTGTGCGTTGCCAGTTCGTCGCGGCGGCGCTGGCGCAGCGCGTCATAGCTCCAGCGCGTGTGGCCATAGCCGAACAGACTGAGCAGACCGCCGGCGATCGCCAGATTCTTCATCGCGGCCATCGCCTGCACCGGATCGGTGAATTCGCGGTGGAAGAACAGGATGGTGGCGAGAACAAAGCCCGCGAGCAGGATCGACCACAGCCGCACCGCGATGCCGAGCGCGATGCATACCCCGGCGATCAGCTCGAACAATCCGGTCGGGATCGCGAGGCCGCCGGGCAAGCCGGCGGCTGCAATCGCGGCAGTGGTGTCGTTGACGTGGATCAGCTTGTTGATCCCCGACACGATGAAAATCACGGCGATGAACAGGCGCCCGATAAAGACAGCGATCATGGACATGCGTCTATCCTCCAGATGATGCCCCGTCCGCTCGTCAGAGAGGACGCGCCGCGGCGCTGGAGGTTCCGCGTTACAGCTTGGGCAGGGTCACGCCCTTTTGTCCCATATATTTGCCTGCGCGGTCGGCGTAGCTGGTCTCGCACGGTTCATTGCCCTGAAGGAACAGGAACTGGCACGCGCCTTCATTGGCGTAAATCTTGGCGGGCAGCGGGGTGGTGTTCGAAAACTCCAGCGTCACATGACCTTCCCAGCCGGGTTCGAGCGGTGTCACGTTGACGATGATGCCGCAGCGGGCATAGGTCGATTTTCCCAGACAGATGACCAGCACGTCGCGCGGGATGCGGAAATATTCGACGGTGCGGGCCAGCGCAAAGCTGTTCGGCGGGATGATGCAGACATCGGTTTCGCGATCGACGAAATTCTTGGGATCGAAATTCTTGGGATCGACGATCGTCGAATCGACATTGGTGAAAATCTTGAACTCGGGCGCGACGCGCGCGTCATAGCCGTAGGACGACAGACCGTAACTGATGCACCCGTCGCGGCGCTGCGCCTCGACAAAGGGTTCGATCATGCCCTGCGTCTGGGCGGCTTCGCGAATCCAGCGGTCGGAAAGAATGGCCATGCCGTTGTTTGTCGGCGCGCGCAGATTCGCGCAAGCGGTCAGTCGCCGATCAGCCCCAGATCCTTTGGTCCGAACGCAGCGGGGAGCAGTTCGCTGAGCTTGTAGGTCTTGACCGTCATCCCGTCGCCAGACGCGCAATGGACAAGGATGTCGGTTTGCGACCGCTCGGCGGCTTCGTTTAATATCTGGCGGCAGCGGCCGCAGGGGTTGACCGGATCGCTGCCGAGCAGCGCGTCGCCATCGGGGCGCCCGCCAATGATCGCGACTTCGGCGAGTTCGCCGATCCAGCCTTCATTGGCGATCTTCGCCACCGCGGCGGTTTCGGCGCAGAGGGTCAGCCCATAGCTGGCGTTCTCGACATTCGCACCGGTGACGACGTCGCCGTTCTTGAGCAGCAGCGCGGCGCCGACGTGAAAGCCCGAATAGGGCGCATAAGCGCGGCTGGCGGCGTCGCGGGCGGCAACGATCAGCTCGTCACGGGCCTCGGTCATGGTTGTTCTCCTGCGGGGCGGACGACGTTCCAGCCGACGGTGCCATTGGCGCCCGTCAGGCGCACATAATCATTCGCCTGCCACATCGCCCAGGGGTGCGCGGCATAATCGGGTTCAAAGAAATCGCGGCGCAGCCAAATGGTGCGCGCGATACCTCTCGTCACCTGATAGTCACTTTCGAACGCCGGGCCGGGAGCAATCAGGCTGCGTTTGCCCATATGCGCCTCGATCTGCGCTAGAAAGGTCGCGAGTTCGGACAATAGCAGCGCCCGGGTTGGGCGGTCGGGGCAGCGGTCGTCATAGTCGAGCCACACCACCGCGGGCAGCGCGTCGGCGCGGCGCGGGACGTGGCGGATGAAATTGGCCGCCTGATCGGTCGCGAGCTGGCACAGGCTGTAACGGTGGATCGCGCCGGTCTGCACCCCCGCCTCGCGCGCGGCCGTCATGTTGCGGGTGAATTGGGCGTCGATGCCGCGAGTACCGTCGGTGCCCATCACATAGGCAAAATCGGCGCCCGCCGCCTTGATCGATCCCCATTGCACATCGCCATTGCCCGCGTCGATCGTCACCCCTTGGGTGGGATAAAGCGTTCGGTCGGGGGTCCAGCGCGCTGCCCACCACAGCGCCAGGCCGGTGGCGAGCAGCAGCAGCACAATCGCCGCACCGACGCGCCGCAGCAGGCGCGCGATCGCGCTGCGCCAATTGCCGCGTGGGCTTGCCGGATCCTTGCGCTTGATTGCCCCCGTCGCCACGCCTCAACCCTTGATGTGGAGGACGCAGATCAGCGTGAACAGCCGCCGTGCGGTGTCGAAATCGACCGCGATCTTGCCGTCGAGCCGGTCCATCAGCATCTCGGCGGCCTCGTTGTGCAGGCCGCGGCGCGCCATATCGACGGTCTCGATCTGTTGCGCGGTCGACGTCTTGATCGCCTGATAATAGCTGTCGCAGATTGCGAAATAGTCGCGGATCGGACGGCGGAAACGCCCGAGCCCCAGAATGATCGCCTCGAGCGGCGAGCCGTCCTCGCGGCTGATCTCGAAAATCAGGCGGCCTTCTTCGACGCGCAGCATCAGGCGGTAGGGGCCGGCATAACCATCGGGATGACCGCGCTGCGGCACGAACTTGTTATCCTCGATCAGGTCGAAAATCGCGACGCGGCGTTCCTGTTCGACATCGGGATTGCGCCAGACGATCGAACCCTCGTCGAGTTCGACCGAAATGATGCGCTGTCGAGAAGGGTCTGCGTCGGCCATGCTGCCTGTGCTTCTACTTGGCGCGGGGCGAAGGGCAAGGGACGACTTATCCCGAAAATGTCCACAGGCATGTCAGGGCCGCCGTGATGGCAGTTGCGCGCCTTGCGTCGTCGTCGCATGGTGCCGCCCATGCTTGACGTAGCCCGCCTACCGATCGCGGCATCCGCCGGGGATGACCGCCAATTGCCGCGCAATATCGAGGCAGAGGCGGCGTTTCTGGGCGCGATCCTGATCGACAACCGAGTCGTCGAGGATCTGCCCGTCGCGCTGACCCCCGATCATTTTTTCGAACCGCTGCATGGCCGCATTTTCCAGCAGACGATGGCGTTGATCGAACGCAACAGCATCGCGACGCCGGTGACACTGAAACCCTATTTTGAATCTGATGAGGCGATGAAGGCGGTCGGCGGCCCCGGCTATCTGGCGCAGCTGACCGGCAGCGGTGCAGGCCTGATCGGGGCGCGCGACTTTGCCAAGCAGATTTACGACCTCGCGCTGCTGCGCGAACTGGCGGGCGTCGGCCGGGTGCTCGTCGACAACGCCCTTGATACCAGCGAGCGCGTCGATCCGCAGGCGCAAATTGAAGAGGCCGAAACGGCGCTCTACCGCGTCGCTGGCGGCGAGGCCGAGATGGGGTCGGTCAAGAGCTTTAGCCAGGCCAGCCTGACCGCGCTGCAGGCCGCCGAACGCGCGCTCAATTCGGGCGGTCATCTGTCGGGGATCACGACCGGGATTTCGAGCATGAACGCCAAGATCGGCGGTATGCACAACAGCGATTTGATGATCCTCGCCGGACGTCCGGGCATGGGCAAGACCTCGCTCGCCACCAATATCGCCTATAACGCCGCCGAACGCTTTCGCCGCGACGAGGGTGACGGCATTCCGCCGGAAAAAAACATGGGCGCCAAGGTCGCCTTCTTCAGCCTTGAAATGTCTGCCGACCAGCTCGCGACGCGCGTCCTTGCCGAACAATCTGGGGTGTCGGGCGAAGCGCTGCGCATGGGCAAGATCAGCAAGGAGCAGTTTCAGCAACTGTCGCGTGCGGCGCAGACGCTGCAGACCTTGCCGCTGTTCATCGACGACACGCCGGCGCTGACGATCGCGGGGCTGCGGACGCGCGCGCGGCGCTTGCAGCGACGGCACGGCATCGGCCTGATCATCGTCGATTATCTCCAGTTGCTGGCAGGCAGTTCGAAAAGCGGCGACAATCGTGTGCAGGAAATTTCGGAAATTTCACGCGGTTTGAAGACTCTGGCAAAGGAACTTCATGTGCCGGTGATGGCGCTGTCGCAGCTTAGCCGCGCGGTCGAACAACGCGAAGACAAACGGCCGATGCTGTCCGATCTGCGCGAATCGGGCTCGATCGAGCAGGACGCCGACATGGTGCTGTTCGTGTTTCGCGAGGATTATTATGTCGCCTCGCGTGAGCCAAAACGCCCGATGGAGGGCGACGACGTAAAGATTCACGCGGCGCACGAGGAGTGGGCCGCCGAGATGGAGCGTGTCTTTGGTCTTGCCGAAGTGATCGTCGCCAAATCGCGTCACGGTTCGACGGGCAAGATCCGGATGCACTTCGAGGCGAAGACGACGAAGTTCAGCGATCTGGCTGACGAGAGTCAGGCGTTCGCGGATTATGAGTGACGCGTAGCCGATCTCGGCCCGTCATTGCGAGCGAAGCGAAGCAATCCAGTGCGGCTTGTCACGCCCTGGATTGCTTCGCTTCGCTCGCAATGACGACGCCTTTTGGGGATGCGATGAACTAGAACGCCGGATCGTTCGCCGGGTCATCGCCGATCGGCGACACCGCTTCGTGGATGCCGCATTCGGTCTTGTCCCAGCCGCGCCAGCGGCCCGAGCGGGGGTCTTCGCCGGGCTGAACCTTTGACGTGCACGGCGAGCAGCCGATCGACGGATAGCCTTGCGATTCCAGCGGATGGCGCGGCAGGTCGTGCGCGTCGAAATAGGCGTCGAGGTCGGCGCGCGTCCAGTTGGCGAGCGGGTTGAATTTCAGGCGTCCGGTGGTGCCGTCGAGTTCAAAGCGCGGCAAGCCCTGGCGGGTCGATGACTGGAAGCCTTTGCGGCCGGTGATCGAGGCGTCGAACCCCGCCATCGCCTTTTCCAGCGGCTTGACCTTGCGGATGTCGCAGCAGCCGTCGGGGTCGTAGGACCAGCGCAGTTCGGTGGCGTCCTTCGCCGCCAGATCCTCTGGATCGGGGGTCAGGTTGATGATGTTGAGCCCCAGCCGCGCCGCCAGCGTGTCGCGATACACCAAAGTTTCGGGGAAATGCTTGCCGGTGTCGAGAAATAGCACCGGCATATCGGGCGCGACCTGTGCCACCAGGTGCAGCAGCACCGCGCTTTCGGCGCCAAAGCTGGAAACGATCGCGGTGTCGCCGAGCAGCCCCGCGCCGACGACGCTGGCGACCACCTCGGCGGCGTCCTGGCCGCGGAACAGATTGTTCAGGCGGATGACGTCGGCGTCGGTGAAGCGCGGCGCGACGTCGATGCGGTCGCGGGTTCGATCTTGGGTGACATTCTTCCGTTCGTTCTGAGGAGCCGTTGAGCCTGTCGAAACGGCGTCTCGAAGGACTGCTAGCGGTGCTTCGAGACGGGTCTTCGCCAAGCTTTGCCCCTCCTCAGCACGAACGGATTTCTGTGGTTTACCCATGCCGCAGTTTCCAGATCGGCACTGCGCCGTCGGCGGCGCCCTGATAATGTTCGGGCCAGCGCGACAGCGCCGCCTCGACATCGGTGGGGTTGAGCGATTTTTCGGGCGCGAATGTATCGAAGCCGCAACGCTTCAGATAGCCGATCTGATCGACGAGCACGTCGCCTTGCGCGCGCAGTTCACCGGTGTAGCCCGCCTCGCGCAATATGCGCGCCGACGAATAGCCGCGGCCGTCGCGGAATTTCGGGAAGGCGACCTCGATCAGCGCGAGCCGGTCGAGATGCGGGATCAGCGCGCGCGCGTCCTCATCCGATTCGAGCCGCACCGCGGTCGCATTCGACTGTTCGAGAAAAGCGTCGAGGGTGACGCAGGGTTCTTCGCCGTCGGCTTGCAGATGCTCAACCATAGATCGCCTCCTTGAACGGGGCCATGCCGACGCGGCGATAGGTATCGACGAACCGTTCGCCGTCGGTGCGTTCGGCCAGATATTTGTCGGTGACGCGCTCGATCGCATCGACGATGCCGTCCTCGTCGAAACCGGGGCCGGTGATCGTGCCGAGCGACACGTCTTCCGCGCCCGATCCACCGAGCAGCAGCTGGTAATTTTCGGTGCCTTTGCGGTCGACGCCCAGGATGCCGATGTGACCGGCATGGTGATGGCCGCAAGCGTTGATGCAGCCCGAAATCTTGAGCTTGAGCTCTCCCAGTTCTTTCTGGCGGCCAAGGTCAGAGAAGCGCGTCGCGATTTTCTGCGCGACCGGAATCGAGCGGGCGTTGGCAAGGCTGCAATAATCGAGGCCGGGGCAGGCGATGATGTCGCTGATCAGGTCGAGGTTCGGCGTCGCCAGCCCCGCGGCGTCGAGTGCCTGCCAGATCGCGAACAGGTCGGCCTTGCGGACATGCGGCAGCACGATGTTCTGCGCGTGGGTGACGCGCAGTTCGTCGTGGCTGTAGCGTTCGGCGAGGTCGGCCATCAGGTCGATCTGCGCCGACGAGGCATCGCCGGGGATGCCGCCGACGGGTTTCAGGCTGATGTTGACGATCGCGTGGCCCGGCACCTTGTGCGCGGCGACATTCTGATCGACCCAGACCGCGAAGTCGGGGTCGCTGCGGTCGATGGCATCGGGCGCGCTGGCGTCGAGCGGAGGCATGGCGAATTGCGCCGCGATGCGGTCGAACTCAGCCTTGGGCGGGTCGATCCCGAGCGACTTCACATGCGCCCATTCTTCGTCGACCTGGCGGCGATATTCGTCGGCGCCCAGCTCGTGGATCAGGATCTTGATCCGCGCCTTGTAGATATTGTCGCGGCGGCCATAGCGGTTGTACACGCGCAGGCACGCCTCGGCATAGCTCAGCAGATCGTCGAGCGGCACGAAATCCTTGATCAGCGGCGCGATCATCGGGGTGCGGCCCATGCCGCCGCCGACATAGAAAGCGGCGCCGTGAACGCCGTCGCGTTCGACGATCTGGATCCCGATGTCGTGAAGCCGCATTGCTGCGCGATCTTCGTCGGCGGCGATCACCGCGATCTTGAACTTGCGCGGCAGATAGCTGAATTCGGGGTGGAAGCTCGACCATTGGCGGAGCAGCTCGGCCCATGGCCGCGGATCGGTCAGCTCGTCTGCGGCGGCGCCCGCCCACTGGTCGGAACTGATATTGCGGATACAATTGCCGCTGGTCTGGATCGCGTGCATTTCGACCGACGCGAGATCGGCGAGAATCGCGGGCGCGTCTTCGAGCTTGATCCAGTTATACTGGATATTCTGGCGGGTGGTGAAATGGCCATAGTCGCGGTCATATTTGCGCGCGATGTGGGCGAGCATCCGCATTTGACGGCCGTCGAGGGTGCCATAGGGCACCGCAACGCGCAGCATATAGGCGTGGAGCTGGAGATAGAGACCGTTCATCAGCCGTAGCGGCTTGAACTGATCCTCGGTGATTTCACCGGCGAGGCGCCGCTTCACCTGATCGGCAAATTCGGCAACGCGGGCATCGACCATCTGCTGGTCATATTCGTCATATTTATACATATCGGATCCCGCCAAAAATTTCTGTTTGTCCTGAGGAGGGGCTGAGCCTTGGCAAAGACCCGTCTCGAAGGACGTTGCGCTTGGGTGCTTCGAGACGCCATTTCGACGAGCTCAATCCTGTCCTGAGCGACTGCCGCAGGCAGGCAGTCGAAGGGGGCTCCTCAGCACGATCGGATGTTGGGATGAAACTCATCAGATCACCCAGTCGCCGGCCGCAGGATCGGCGGGTTTCAATGTCAGGTCGGGGCGCACCGTCGGGCCAAGCGCGCGGATGCGGTCCTTGATATGCGCGGGGCGCGGGCCATCGGCGGTCAACTCACCGGCGATGATATAGGGGGCGTTGACCCGGCGCGCGGCGTCCTCGACCGCCAGGATCGCCTCGCCATGCTCGCCGACATCGGCGGCGTCCTCGATATGCAGCGACCAGTCGGCGCCGGTCCACCAGGTGACAAATCCTGTTTTCAGGTCGTTGCCGGTCAGCAGTTTCATGTGAAATCCCTTATCTTTGCGGCAACGCCGGGGGCGCCGAGACAGTCGAGCGCGTCGGCGCGCGCCGCGACCTTGCCGACGATGATCAGCGCCGGGCTTTTTACCGCTTCGCGTGCGACGAGGTCACCGAGGTCGGTGAGCAGCGTGCGCAGGACGCGCGCGTCGGCGGTGGTGCCGCGCTCGATCACCGCGACGGGCAGGTCGGGTGATACGCCGTCGGCGATCAGCTTGTCGGCGATCGCGGTCGCGGTGGCGATACCCATATAGATGACCAGGGTGCGGCCGTGGCCCGCAAGCCCCGACCAATCCTGATCGGACAGATCCTTGCATTGTCCGGCGACAAAGCTGACCGCGCTGGCGTCGTCGCGATGGGTGAGGGGGAGGCCCGCCTGCGCGGCGCAGCCTGCGGCGGCGGTGATGCCCGGGACGACCTCGCAAGCCACACCGGCTTCACGTGCTGCGTCGAGTTCTTCGCCGCCGCGCCCGAAGATGAACGGGTCGCCGCCTTTGAGCCGCACGACCTGTTTCCCGGCCACCGTCTCGCGGACGAGCAATTCGTTGATCAGCTCCTGCTTCATCGTGTGGCGACTGCGCTGTTTGGCGACGCTGATCCGCTCGACATGTCGCGGGATCAGCGCGAGCACGCCGTCGCCGACCAGCCCGTCATGGACGACGAGATCGGCGCTCGCCAACAGCCGCGCGGCGCGCAGCGTTAGCAGGTCGGGATCGCCCGGACCGGCGCCAACGAGCCACAATTTTCCGGCAAGGGGGAGAGTCTTTTCCATGCACGCTAGATGATAGCGCACCCGCCGAATGGCAAAGCAGGCTTTATTGACGCTGATGAAGGTAAAATTGCCCCTCTTCATCGTCGTCCCGGACTTGCGCCGGGGTCTATTGTCTAATTGTAATTCTTCGGAATCAATCGCGAGCCCTCGGGATCGCGCAGGCCAACTCCGATCGACGCGCGCAGCGCGTCACTTTCCGCGCTCGCAACCGGATAGGCGCAATAATCGGCGGCATAGAAGGCGCTGGGGCGGTGATTGCCTGAAAGCCCGACGCCGCCGAACGGCGCCGCCGATGAGGCGCCGTTGGTCGGGCGGTTCCAGTTGATCACCCCGGCACGGGCATTGGCCCAGAATTGATCGTACAGCTGCGGTGTTCCACCGATCAGCGCCGCCGACAGGCCGAAAGCGGTGTTGTTCGCCTCGGCAATCGCGGCTTCGAAACTGTCGACGCGGATGACCTGGAGCAGCGGGCCGAACAGTTCGATGTCTGGGCGTTCGGGCATTGCGGTCACATCGATGATGCCGGGGGTCAGAAATGGGCGTCCAGCAACCGGCCGGGTCATGTGACGGATCACCTGACCGCCGTTCGACATCAGGATCAGGAAACTTTCGGTCAGGCCGTCGGCCGCCTCATTATCGATCACCGGCCCCATATAGGGCGCGGGGTCGGCGTGGGGATGATCGACGATCAAACGGTTGGTCAGGTCGCGGACCTCTTGGATCAACCCATCCGCCAGGCTGTCGCGGACGATCAGCCGCCGTGCATTGCTGCACCGCTGCCCGGCGCTGAGGAACGCCGATTGCACGACGATGATCGCCGCGGTGCGGATGTCGGCGGTGTCCCAGACAACGATGGGATTGTTACCGCCCATCTCCAGCGCCAGCAGCTTGCCCGGCTGGTCGGCAAACTGGCGATTTAGGGCTAGACCCGTGCGCGCCGAGCCGGTGAATAGCAGGCCGTCGATGCCCTGATGCCCCGCCAGCGCCTTGCCGGTCTCCGGGCCGCCGATAATCAGCCGCAGGACATCGGTCGGCACCCCGGCGCTGTGGAACAGTTCGACCAGCTTGGCGCCGACCGCGGGGGTCTTTTCCGACGGCTTGAACAACACCGAATTGCCCGCGATTAGCGCCGGAACGATGTGGCCGTTGGGCAGATGGGCGGGGAAATTATACGGGCCGAGCACCGCCAGCGCGCCATGCGGTTTGTGGCGCACCGCGTTGCGCAGCCCCATTGCGCCTTCGATCCGACGGTTCGGGGTGCGTTCGGCATAAGCGGTGACCGAGATATTGACCTTGTTCGCGACCGATTCGACCTCGGTGCGCGCTTCCCACAGCGGCTTGCCAGTTTCGCGCGCGATCAGGTCAGCGAGCACGTCGGCTTCGGCTTTGACGCGATCGGCAAAGCGGCGCAGCGTTTCGGTGCGGAAGGTGACGGCTTTGGCCGCCCATTCGGGCCAGGCGCCCCGCGCGATGGCGACCTCGTCATCGACATTGCTGACCGTGCCGCGCCACAGCTCTTCACCGGTTGCGGGTTCGAAGGAAAGCAGGGTGTCACTCATGGTCGCCCCGGTCTTATCGGCGAAAGCCGGTGGCGGCAACCTGCGCCACGGTTTGGCGCGACGGATTGCTTGCACCGGGCAGTATGGTGGCGATAGACAGGGTCGGCATCGACCGCGCATCGACAAGGGGAACGCGCCATTTTAGCGAAACAGGACAGCCGCCGCGACTGGTCCGACCAATATTGGTGGTCGGGCGACGGTGTGCGGCTGCATGCGCGCGTCTATGCGGGGCCAGAAGGCAGCGAGGGCGTGCCGCCGGTGCTGTGCATGCCGGGACTCGCGCGCAACGCCCGCGATTTCGAGCTGCTGGCGCCGCATGTCGCGCAGGTGCGCAAGACGATCGTCATCGAATTCCGCGGCCGCGGCGAAAGCGCTTATGCCAAGGATCCGATGACCTATGTCCCGCTGACCTATGTTCAGGATGTTGTCGCACTGCTCGACGACATGGCAATCGATCGTTTTGCGACGATTGGCACCTCGCTGGGCGGGCTCGTATCGATGCTGATGGCGGCGACGCTGCCGGGACGGCTGATCGGCGCGGTGCTAAACGACGTCGGACCAGAACTCCAGACCGCCGGGCTTGATCGGATCCGCGACTATATCGGGGCAGGCGGCAGCCAGCCGACGTGGATGCACGCCGCGCGCAGCTATTCCGAACTCAACCGGGCGGTTTACCCCAGCTATGAAATCCATGACTGGCTGCGGTTGACCAAGCGGACGCACCGGTTGACCCCCGAAGGCAGGATCGTCAGTGATTATGACAAGCAAATCGCGGCGCCGCTGCGCGTTACCGGCGGCGAGGCGGCGTTCGATATGTGGCCGGTGTACCGCGCGCTGGGCGATGTGCCGCTGTTGATCCTGCGCGGCGAATTGTCCGATATATTGGCGCGGTCGGCGGGAGAAAAGATGGTCGCAGGGCTGCCGCACGCTCGGTTGGTCGAGGTGCCAGGGGTCGGCCATGCGCCGACGCTGGACGAACCCGAAGCCCGCGGGGCAATCGACGCCTGGGTGGCGGAACTGCCCACCGCGTGACCGGCGCAACGGCTCCCATGCGCCTGCTGCACCTGCATTCCAGCTTCTCGCTGGGTGGGAAGGAGGCCCGCGCCGTCCGATTGATGAATTTGATGGGACCGCGCGCGCGCCACACGATCCTGTCGGCGGTGCCGGAGGCGATGGGCGCCCGCGACGCAATCGATCCGAAGATAGACGTCGCATTTCCCGCCGATGCCCCGCCGCTCTATGGCAAGCCCGGCCCCGCCCGCTATCGCGACCTTGCGCGCTACATGCAGCAATTCGACCTGGTGCTCAGCTATAATTGGGGGGCGATGGATGGGGTAATGGCGCACCGGGTGTTCGCGCCGTTCCGCGACCTGCCGCCGCTGATCCACCACGAGGACGGGTTCAACGAAGACGAGAGTGTCCGGCGCAACTGGAAACGCAATGGCTTTCGCCGCCTCGCGCTGCCGACCGCCGAGGCGCTGGTGGTGCCGTCGACGCTGCTCGAACGGATCGCCGCCGACGAGTGGCGGGCGCGGCGGCGGACGGTGGTGATCCGCAACGGCATCGACACTGCGACTTATGGCGCGGCGCCTTCGTTGGCGATCCCGGGGCTGGAGCGGCGTGCGGGGGAGGTCGTGATCGGGACGGTGGCCGGGCTGCGCAAAGTCAAGGATTTGCCGAGGCTAGTGCGCGCGGTTGCGACATTACCGAACGACGTCCGATTGGTGATCGTCGGCGAAGGACCGGAGCGCGCGGCGATCGTGGCGGAAGCGGCGGCAGGCGGGATCGCTGACCGACTGGTGATGCCAGGCTTTATGGCCGAGCCCGCGCGCTGGATCGGCCATTTCGACTTGCTGGCGCTATCATCGGCGAGCGAGCAGGCGCCGATTGCGGTGATCGAGGCGATGGCGGCGGGGCTGCCCGTCGTCAGTCCTGAAGTCGGCGATGTTGCGGCGATGGTCGCGCCCGACAACCAGAACTTTATTGCTGCCGATGAAGCCGGCTTTCGAGCGGCGCTGGCGGAAGTTGCCACCGATCCTGCCCTGCGTGGCCGGATCGGCGCCGCGAACCGGCGCGTTGCCGCTGAGCAGTTCGATGAATCGGCGATGGTCGCGGCGTATGAAAATCTCTATGGTCGGGCGCTGGCCGGGCGCCGCCTGTTTACGGGTTAGCCAGCGGCGGAACCATTGACTTTCGCCGCGCGCTTCCGCTTACGGAACCGGCACGGGGACTGGCTGAAAAATGGACGGCCGGTGGAGAGAAAGAGATCTAAAATGTTCAAAGGATTGAAGCCCATCCTTTACGGCGGACGCGAAGTCTGGCCGTTGGTCGAGGGCGGCAAGGGCGTGTCGGCGACCAACCATATGTCGAGCGGCGCGTGGGCCGCGGCGGGCGGCATCGGCACCGTGTCTGCGGTCAACGCCGACAGCTATGACGCCGAGGGCAAGATCATCCCGCAGGTTTACAATGCGCTGACCCGGCGCGAGCGCCACGAAGAGCTGATCCAATACGGCATCGAAGGCGCGGTGGCCCAGGTTGAACGCGCTTATGAGGTGTCGGGCGGCAAGGGTGCGATCAACATCAACGTGCTGTGGGAAATGGGCGGCGCGCAGCAGATTCTGGAAGGCGTGCTGGCGCGGACCAAGGGCATGGTCGCCGGGGTCACCTGCGGCGCCGGGATGCCGTACAAGCTCAGCGAAATCGCCGAGCGCCACAATGTCATGTATCTGCCGATCATCAGCTCGGCGCGCGCCTTTCGCGCGCTGTGGAAGCGGGCCTATCATAAGGTGCCGCATCTGCTGGGCGCGGTGGTTTACGAAGACCCCTGGTTGGCAGGCGGCCACAACGGCCTGTCGAATGCCGAGGATCCACTAGTCCCGCAGGATCCTTATCCGCGCGTCGCCGCGGTGCGCGAAACGATGCGCGCCGAGGGGATCGCCGATACGGTGCCGATCGTGATGGCGGGCGGCGTGTGGTATCTGCGCGACTGGGAAAACTGGATCGACAATCCCGAGTTGGGCCAGATCGTGTTCCAGTACGGCACCCGGCCGCTGCTCACCGAGGAAAGCCCGATCCCGCAGGCGTGGAAGGATCGCCTTCGCACCCTCGACGACGGCGACGTGCTTTTGCACCGCTTCTCGCCGACCGGCTTTTACTCCAGCGCGGTCCGCACCCCCTTCTTGCGCGACCTCGAAGCGCGGTCGGAACGCCAGATTCCCTATTCGAAGCAGGAAGCGGGCGATCATATCGTCCAGCTCGACGTCGGGGTAAAGGGCAAGAATTTCTGGGTCACCCCCCATGATCGGGCCCGCGCCCGCGACTGGGCGGCCGAAGGCTATACCGAGGCGCTGAAGACCCCCGACAACACGGTGGTGTTCGTGACCGACGCCGACAAGGCGGTGATCCGCAAGGACCAGACCGACTGCATGGGCTGCCTGTCGCATTGCGGTTTTTCGTCGTGGAAGGACCATGACGATTACACCACCGGCTACCTCGCCGACCCGCGCAGCTTTTGCATCCAGAAAACGTTGCAGGACATCGCGCACGGCGGCGACCCCGAACAAAATCTGATGTTCGCGGGCCACGCCGCATTCAATTTCAAGACCGATCCCTTTTATTCGAACAACTTCACCCCGACAGTGAAGCAACTGGTGGATCGGATTTTGACGGGGGATTAACAACCCTCGTCATTGCGAGCGAAGCGAAGCAATCCAGAGCGGCCATGCGCGAACGCCTGCCAGCAGTCTATATCGTCGCCAGTCGGCGCAACGGAACGCTTTATACGGGTGTGACAGGGCATCTCGTTCGACGGATATGGCAGCATCGCGAAGGCCTCGGCGGCTTTTCAACGCGTTACGACTGCAAGCTGCTTGTCTGGTTTGAAATCCACGCCAAGATGGAAGCCGCCATCGCGCGCGAAAAGCAGATCAAAGCCGGAAGCCGGGCTAAGAAGCTCGCGTTGATCGAAGCTGACAATCCGCTCTGGCAGGATTTGTGGTTTCAGATCGTCGATGGCAGCGAGTGACACTCTGGATTGCTTCGCTTCGCTCGCAATGACGGCAGTTCTTTTAGGCTTCGTCATTGCGAGGAGCGCAGCGACGAAGCAATCCAGAGCGTTGGAAAACTGACGCCAACAGTGATGCGCTAAGCCCACCCCTCCAGCACCTGATCCTGCGGGCGGTGGCCGTCGCACCAGGCGCGGATGTTGGCGATGACTTTTTCGCCCGAGGCTTCGCGGCCCTCGATCGTTGCCGAGCCCAGATGCGGGAGCAGCACGACATTGTCGAGCGCCAGCAACGCGGGGTCGACCGCGGGTTCGTGGGTGTAAACGTCGAGCCCGGCGCCCGCGATGCGCCCGGTCTGGAGCGCCGCGATCAGCGCCTTTTCGTCGACGATCTCGCCGCGCGCGGTGTTGATCAAATAGGCGGTCGGCTTCATCGACCCGATCCGTGCCGCATGGATCATCTCGTGCGTCTCGGCGGTGTGCGGGCAGTGGAGGGTGACGATGTCGCTGATCCGCAGCAGCGTATCGACACTGGCGTGATAGCTGGCGCCCAGTTCCTCCTCGATCGCCTCGGGCAGGCGGCGGCGGTTGTGATAATGGATCGATAGGCCGAATGCGCGCGCGCGCCGCGCCACCGCCAGCCCGATGCGGCCCATGCCGATAATGCCGAGCAATTTGCCGCCGACGCGGTGACCGAGCATCGCGCTGGGCGCCCAGCCCGCCCATTGCCCCGAACGCATCAATTTCTCGCCTTCCGCCAGCCGCCGCGGCACCGACAGGATCAGCGCCATCGTCATGTCGGCTGTGTCCTCGGTAAACACGCCGGGGGTGTTCGACACCATGATGCCCTTGGCGCGCGCCGCGGCCAGATCGATATGATCGACCCCGGCGCCGAAATTGGCGATCAGCTTCAATCGCTCGCCCGCCGCCGCCAGCACCTCGGCGTCGATTTCATCGGTCACCGTCGGCACGAACACGTCGCAGTCGGCGACTGCGGCTTTCAGTTCGTCCTTGGTGAAGGCGTGGTCATGCGCCGACAGCGCAACGTCGAACAATTCGGCCATGCGCGCCTCGACATGCGGCATCAACTGGCGGGTGACGATGACGCGCGGGCGTTTGGGGCGGGATGAATCGGGCATGGCCGCCGATAGAGCGCGGCGCGCGGCGGGGGTCAAGGGGCCGTCGCGAGCAAATCTGTGGACGATGCGGCGTTTGCGCGCCGCGACCGGTTGATAATGCGCGCCGATTTTGACAAGGGTTGGTGATGACCAGCCGAAAAATCGCCGTGATTTTGCTCAGCCTTGCCGTTGTGGGACCGGCGTCGGCACAATCCGACCCCGTTAAGCTGCCCTATTGGGCGTCGATCAGCGTCGACGAGGCGCGGATGCGCAAGGGGCCGTCGCCCGACGTGCCGGTGATCTGGGAATATCGGCGCAAGGATTTGCCGGTCAAGGTCGTCGCGCGTTTCGAAACCTGGCGCAAGATCGAAGATCCCGACGGGACGCAGGGCTGGATGGCGGCGCGGCTGCTCAGCCGGACACGCACGGCGATCGTCACCGGCGGCATCCGGCCGCTGCGCGACGAAGCCAGCGCAGCGGCTGCGGTCGCCTATCGCGCCGAACCGGGGGTGGTCGGGCGGATCACCGAGTGCGCTGAGGGCTGGTGCCGCTTCGACGTCAAGGGCCGCGGCGGCTGGATCCAAACCGACCATATCTGGGGCGATTGATCACACACCGACAAAAAAGGGCCGGACGGTTTCCCGCCCGGCCCTCTGATATTCTATTTACTGGCTTGGCGATTAGCGGCGCCAGTTGAAGTGGTTCCGGTAAACCCGGACGACCTTGCCGTTACGCTCGTTGACCAGCAGCAAGTCGTTGTAATGACGCACGTAGGTCAGGTTGCGACCGGCGCGCGGCACACCCCAGCGGCTGTCATAGCTGGGACGATAGGCCGGGGCGTAATAGTTCGAGCGGAGCGTCGCGCCGACACGAAACTGCTGGTAGCGGAACGGCGCGCGATAATTGGAATAGCGACGATCCTGGCGCCAGTCGCGGCGATCCTCGCGCAGCTCCTGGCGCGCTTCGCGAACATCGCGGCGTTCTTCGCGAACATCGCTGCGATCTCCATAACGCTGCGCCTGACGCAACTCGCGCTGTTCTTCGCGGACGTCCTGACGGCTGTCACGAACTTCGCCGCGGGTCTGCGCCGCAGCGGCGCCGGGGACCATCAGGGCCGCGATGAGGCCGGCGGTCAAAAACTTGGTCTTCATTGGTCTATCCTTTCAATCCGTCAGGGGGAGGGGACTGCCCGATGACAAGGATAGATTTACGCGAGTCGATTTGAATTGTTCCGGAACGGCGCGTTTATTTTCAGGACATTAGTGTCGCAAATTGTCGCAGTGAAACGACGAAACGGCGCCATCTTGCGACGGCGCCGTGCAACGCGTTCGTTAATCGTCGCCCCCGCGAAGGCGGGGGCCGTTGGCAGCTGCATCATAAGGCAGCGGTGCACACCGTCCAGCGGCCCCCGCCTTCGCGGGGGCGACGGTCAAACTAAACCAGCTCGACCGCGACCGCCGTCGCTTCGCCGCCGCCGATGCACAGGCTGGCGATGCCGCGCGTCTTGCCGTGGCGTTGCAGCGCGGCGATCAGCGTCGTGATGATGCGCGTGCCGCTGGCGCCGATCGGGTGGCCCAGCGCAGTCGCGCCGCCATGGACGTTGATCTTGTCGTGCGGGATACCAAGGTCGTGCATCGCAAACATCGCGACGCAGGCAAAGGCTTCGTTGACTTCGAACAGATCGACATCACCTATCGTCCAGCCCGCCTTGGCCAGCACCTTGTTGATCGCGCCAACGGGGGCGATCGTGAAATCCTTCGGTTCCTGCGCGTGGGCGGCGTGGGCGACGAGGCGCGCGACGGGCTTTGCACCCTTCGCCTCGGCAACCGACTGACGGGTCAGGACCACGGCAGCGGCGCCGTCCGAAATCGACGAGCTGGTCGCGGCGGTGATCGTGCCGTCCTTGGCAAAGGCGGGCTTCAGGGTCGGGATCTTGTCGGGCATCGCCTTGCCCGGCGCCTCGTCGGTGTCGACGATGGTGTCGCCCTTGCGACCCGCGATCGTCACCGGCGCGATTTCGTTCGCGAAGGCGCCGTCGGTGATCGCGGCCTTGGCGCGGCTTAGCGAGGCGAGCGTGTAGTCGTCCTGCGCTTGCCGCGACAGCTGGTACGCATCTGCGGTATCCTGCGCGAACGTCCCCATCGCGCGGCCCGCTTCATAGGCGTCTTCCAGCCCGTCGAGGAACATATGGTCGTAGGCGGTGTCGTGCCCGATGCGCGCGCCGCCGCGATGCTTCTTGAGCAGATAGGGCGCGTTGGTCATCGATTCCATGCCGCCCGCGACGATCAGATCGACGCTGCCCGCGGCGAGGGCTTCGGCGCCCATGATCACCGTTTGCATGCCCGAGCCGCACACCTTGTTGACCGTGGTCGCCTGCACCGATTTGGGCAGCCCGGCCTTGATCGCCGCCTGCCGCGCGGGCGCCTGGCCCAGACCAGCGGGGAGGACGCAGCCCATATAGATACGCTCGATGTCGTCACCCGCCACCCCGGCGCGCTCGACCGCTGCCTTGACCGCGGTGGCACCCAGGTCAGTCGCACTCGCGTCGGACAGGCTCCCCTGCATGCTGCCCATCGGGGTGCGGGCATAGGAGAGGAATACGACGGGATCGGTGGCGGTCATGGGACAAGACTCCGGTGGGGAAGGATGGTCAGCGGCCCGGTTAGCCGAATTGCCCCCTTGGCGAAAGGGGGCGCGGCGCCGTCCTGCTTCTCGGGTGGTATCTGACGCTGCTGGTCCGGAGATGTTGCAGGTGTCGCCGTAGCGCTTAGGCTGTGGCCATAAGGGCAGGTTCGGGATTCGCAGCGGGAGATAGGGCGTTGTCACGATTGGGGTTCATCGTTGCTTTGCTGCTTGTCGGCGGTATCGGCAGCGCGGCGGTTGGTCAGCCGGTGCCGTCTGGCGGTCCACCTGACCGGATCGAGGTTCCGAAGGTGGAAAAGGAAGGCGTGTGGCAACCATCCGGCGGCGGCACGCAGGTGCCGCTGTGGCCTGCCGACGTTACGCTTGCGAAGCCGGATAGCGGCGACCATCCCGAGGCGACCGGCAATGGCTCGCCCCTGGTCGGAGGACGGAAATGGCACTGGGCAAGCTATGTCACGCGGCCGACCATGACCATTTACAGGCCGCAGGGAAAAAATACCGGCGCCGCGATGCTCGTGCTGCCCGGCGGCGGGTTCCATGCGGTGGCGACGGACCTGGAGGGCACCGAAATATGTAACTGGGTGGTCCAGCATGGCATGACTTGCGCCATGCTGAAATATCGGACGCCGCAAGTGTGGCCGAGAGCGAAAGGAAAGCAGCAACGACCAACGGTGCTGCTGGGATTGGAAGACGCGCAGCGCGCGATGGCGTTGCTGCGGCACCGCGCATCTGACTACGGAATTGATCCGCACAAGATTGGCGCGATCGGTTTTTCGGCGGGCGCATATCTTGTCATCAATATGAGCAATACCGACGAACGCACCTATGCGCTGATCGACGCGGCCGATCGACAATCGTCGCGACCCGACTTCGCGATCGTCGCTTATACGGCGCGCGTTCTGGACAACAGCAAGGGAAAGAACAGCCTGGAATTGCAGCCGTGGGTCAAGGTCAGTGCGGCAGCCCCCCCGACGCTTATCATCCACGCGATGAACGATGCCGTTGATGATGTTCGACAGCCGATGGCTTATGCGTTGGCATTGAACGATGCAGGCGTGCCCGTTGACATGCGGCTCTACGCCCGCGGCGGTCATGCCTTTGGGATGCGGCCAACGAGCGATCCGATCACGACGCAATGGCCGGGCCACCTGAAGCAATGGCTAACGAATATCGGCATATTTTGACGCATCCTAGCATTGTGGATCTAAATTGCGGTGGCCGCTTGGGCTGACGCGTAGCGGACATGCTGGACATTTCCCCGGTCGGCGGTTTGGTCGTGGCCGGTTTCATCTTGCAACCCGCCTCGGCTCATGATCAAACACGCGCCGGCAAACAGGGAGATGGGCAATGGCAACGGTCGCAACCAATATCAGCGGTGAAACGCAGCGCATGGCTGAGGTGCTGGCGGCGCAAAAGGTCGCCTTTACCGCGGCGATGCCCGAAAGCCTGAGCGTTCGCGCCGACCGCATCGACCGCGCGATCGCGCTGCTGGTCGACAATGCCGAGGATTTTGCCAAGGCGGTCAGCGAGGATTTCGGTCACCGCAGCCGCGAACAGACGCTGATGACCGACATCATGCCGTCGGTCAGCGCGCTGAAACATGCGAAAAAGCATATGGCGAGCTGGGCGAAGGGCGAGAAGCGCAAACCCACATTTCCGCTCGGCCTGCTCGGCGCGAAGGCCGAGGTCGTCTATCAGCCCAAGGGCGTCGTCGGCGTCGTCGCGCCGTGGAATTTCCCGGTCGGGATGGTCTTCGTGCCGATGGCGGGGATCCTGGCCGCGGGCAATCGCGCGATGATCAAGCCGAGCGAGTTTACCGAAAATGTCTCGGCCTTGATCGCCCGGCTGGTGCCGGAATATTTCGACGAAAGCGAAATGGCGGTGTTCACCGGCGACGCCGATGTCGGCGTCGCATTCTCGAAGCTGGCGTTCGACCATATGATCTTCACCGGCGCAACGAGCGTCGGCAAACATATCATGCGCGCTGCCGCCGATAACCTGGTGCCGGTCACGCTCGAACTTGGCGGCAAGTCGCCGACCTTTATCGGGCGCAGCGCGAACAAGGATCTGGTCGGTCAGCGTGTCGCGCTCGGCAAGATGATGAACGCGGGGCAGATTTGCCTCGCCCCCGACTATCTGCTGGTTGCCGAGGATCAGGAGGGCGAGGTGATCGACAGCGTCACCAAGGGCGCGACCGCGCTCTATCCGACGCTGCTCGCCAACGACGATTACACCTCAGTCGTCAACACGCGCAATTACGACCGCCTGCAATCCTATCTGACTGACGCGCGCGAAAAGGGCGCCGAAGTGATCGAGGTCAATCCGGGCAAGGAGGATTTCGCTAGCGCCAACGGCCACAAGATGCCGCTGCATATCGTCCGCAATCCGACCGACGACATGAAGGTGATGCAGGAGGAAATCTTTGGCCCGATCCTGCCGGTCCGGACGTACAAGACGATCGACGATGCGATCGATTATGTGAACGCGAACGACCGCCCGCTCGGCCTCTATTATTTCGGGCAGGACAAGAGCGAGGAGGACCGCGTACTAACGCGGACGATCTCGGGCGGCGTGACGGTCAACGACGTGTTGTTCCACAACGCGATGGAGGATCTGCCATTCGGCGGGGTCGGGCCTTCGGGCATGGGCAATTACCATGGTGTCGACGGGTTCAGGACGTTCAGCCATGCGCGCGCGGTGTATCGCCAGCCGAAGCTGGATGTTGCCGGGCTGGCGGGGTTCAAGCCGCCCTATGGCAAGGCGACGGCGAAGACACTGGCCAAGGAATTGAAGAAGTAGGGAACTGAGCGAGCAATTTAACGCCGTAGCCCTGAGCCTGTCGAAGGGCGCTTATCCGGATAGGCGCCCTTCGACAGGCCCAGGGCTACGGTCTTTTATGGTGGGGCCAGCGTCAATCCGCCCCGGCGATCTTGATGTCCTTGCCCAGCAACGTCTTCACATACACCCGCTGCACCAGCACATAGACCACCACGGTCAGCGGCGCGGCGAGCAGCACGCCTAGGAAGCCGAATAGCACCCCTGCCGCGACCACCGCGAACAAGAGTACCGCGGGCGGCACGTCGACCGCTTGTTTCTGGATCATCGGTTGCAGGAAATTCCCCTGCAACTGCTGGATCACCAGAAACAGCACGAGCGTCGACAGCGCGGTGGCAGGCGATACGGTAAAGGCGAGCAGCACCGCAGGGATGCCCGCGATAATCGGCCCGATCATCGGGATCACGTCGAGCAGCCCGGCGATCAGGCCCAGGCCGCCGGCGGCGGGCACGCCGAGCAGCGCCAGCCCGGCGCCAGTCAGCGCCGCGACGACCAGCGACGATACCGCCTGGCCGACCATCCAGCCCTTCAACCCGCGCGACGCGTCGCCCAGCGCGAGTTCGGCGGTTGCTTCAGCCTTTGCAGGCATCAGCAACAACAACCCGCGGCGATAGGTCGAGGGATCGCTGGCAAGGAAGATCGCGGCGACCAGCACCAGCACGAAATCGGCGATGCCGCTGCCCGCCGCCAGCGCATAGCCCCCGGCCTGCGAGACGATTTGCGAGATGTCGTTGCCGCCGACCTCGGCCAGTTCGCGCACCCGCGCGCCCAGGCCATAACGATCGAGAAAGGCTTCGACCCCTTGCAGGGCCCGCGGCACCTGTTGGCGGATCGTATCGACTTCATTTGCCAGCTGCGACCCGAACAGCACAAAAGCGCCGACAAAGATGGCGATGATGCCGATCACCGAACCGGCCAGTGCGAATCCGCGCTTCATGCCGGTTCGGCGGACCAGCCAGCTGGCGATCGCGTCAAAGATCGCGCCCAGCACGATCGCGGCGAACACCAGCATGAAAAATCGGGTGAGGGTAATCGCCAGCCAAGCGACGCCGATAATCGCGATGACGGTCACTGCCGCCATCGCGATCCGGCCGGGGCCGAATGGTGCGGCGGGGGCTGGTTTGGCGCGGGTGGCGGGAGGTGCGGGTGGGGCAGCGGCTGCCTTGCTCTTGTCGGTCATGCCACCGTCTTATGCACGATGCCGCTTATCCACTAGACTAAAACCACCTTTCTGTGGCAACGGCTCCTCCGCATCGGTCGCCGCGCGGGAATCATCTTCCGGTCTGGCAGCCGTCCACGGGCCCCTGTGGTGAAATTGGTAGACGCGCCGCACTCAAAATTGCGTTTAGCCTAAAAAAGTAAGCTAAAAACCACACAAAACCAATAGTTTGAGCAAGGACGAGACCTCCAAAAAGACTTACACATGTCTTACACATTTTGGAGTTTTCGCAATGCCTACAGAAAGCCATCTGCTGATGGATGGGGCGCTGCACGTCTATCGGCGTGAGAACAGCCGCTACTGGCAATGCTCGACCTATCTTGGCAGCCGCAACTACCGGCAGACGACCAAGGAGGTCAGCCTTGCTGCCGCCAAGGATTTCGCGCGCGACTGGTATATGGAGCGTTGCGTCGAGGATCGCCAACGCCGACGCGGTCGTGTTGCCTTGCGGGACGGCACCGTCCAGCCCCCGACCACCGGAACCGGCGCGCCGACCGATGGTCGGCGTCGGCGAACGCCTACTGGCCCAAGCTTCAAGGATGCCGCAGATGCGTTCGCCAGCGAGTTCGAGGTAATCACGCTGGGCGAACGCAACGCGGAATATGTGGCATCGAAGTCAGATCACATCCGCGTTCACCTGTTACCCTTCTTTGGCGACACCGCGCTTGAGGACATAACGGCCGGCAAAGTGCAGGAGTATCGGGCGCACCGGCAGACATCGAGGGTCGATCCCAAAACCGGCAAGCCGAAGAAGCCGGCACGCGCGACCTTGCACGGCGAGATCGTCACACTTCGGCAGGTCTTAAAAACCGCCAACCGCAAGGGCTGGATTTCGGCAATCCCGGATATGTCAGCGCCCTACAAGACGTCCGGCAAGGTGGAGCATCGCGCGTGGTTCTCGCCTGAGGAATACAAGATGCTTTATGAAGCTACGCGCGAGCGGGCGAAGAACCCGCCGAAGCCGCGCTGGCGTGAAGTTTGCGAGACCTTCCACGATTATGTTCTGTTCATGGGCAACACCGGACTTCGACCCGATGAGTCCGCTCGGCTTGAGCTGCGCGACGTCAAGGTCGTGAATGACGAGTCGACCGGCGAGCGCATCCTGGAGATCGAGGTGCGCGGCAAGCGCGGGGTCGGCTTCTGCAAGTCGATGCCCGGTGCGATCCTGCCCTTCGAGCGCGTTCGCAAACGCAAGCAGCTCAAGCCGACCGACCGGATATTCGGGAAAACGCCGCGCGAGTTAATGAACACGGTTCTCGACGAGCTGAATCTGAAGTTCGACCGCGATGGCCACATCCGCACCTGCTACAGTCTGCGGCATACCTATATCTGTCTGCGTTTGCTCGAAGGGGCGGACATTTATCAGGTCGCGAAGAACTGCCGCACCAGTGTCGAAATGATCGAGAAGTTTTACGGGCGTCATTTGAAGAACAACATCGACGCATCCGCCGTCAATGTTCGCAAGGCTAAGCCCCCGAAAGTCGCCGCCCGAAAGAAGGCATTGATGCCAGCAACCTAAGCCAAATAGCTTATGTTTGCCGTTGCGTGTTTTGATGGCGGCGCTATAGGCGTCTCCCAACGCGGGCGTGGTGGAATTGGTAGACGCGCGGGATTCAAAATCCCGTTCCGCAAGGAGTGTGGGTTCGATTCCCACCGCCCGCACCATCCAAGATTGCAGGCTCTGTAAAGTCCACCGCACGGGGACAGGAGCCTGCATCAGCGGACGCCCCAAGGTCGCACGGCCCGCGCTCCGCTGCGCGAAATGACAATCGAACGCTATTGTCATGCTGGCACTTGGCAGCCCATCCGGGATGCAGCCATCGCCACAAATCGACACCGCGAAGCGACAATGTGCCTATGATGATTGATTGGCTATCGCTTTATCAATCATAAATGGCCTATAAAGTGATTGATAGAAAGGTATCCTATCCATCATGCGCTGGAATTGGCAACTTCCCGACTGGCCTGACTTCCGCTTCGACGAGGAGCGAATTCGCGCGTCCGAAGAACAATTCCTGAAAGGTTCCGGCGTCGTCATTGGCGCGCTCCACCACTTGGACGCCGATGCGCGCGACGGCCTGACCATCGAACTCATCTCGCAGGAGGTTGTCGATAGCTCAGCCATTGAGGGCGAGATCCTCGACCGCGCCAGTGTCCAGTCGTCGCTGGCACGACACCTGGGCTTTGCCGCCGATCAGCGCCGTGCAAGCGCGGCAGAGGCCGGAGCCGCCGAACTCATGGCCGATGTTTATCGCGGCCATGCTGCACCGCTCGACGATCGGACTCTATTCGCATGGCACGCCATGCTGATGAACGGGCGTCGCGACATTGCTGATATGGGGCGCTACCGAACGCACGCAGATGCAATGCAGATCGTTTCGGGCGCACTCCATGCGCCGCGTGTGCATTTCGAGGCACCGCCGTCAGATGTCGTCCCAATGGAAATGTCCCGTTTCATAGCCTGGTTCAACGATAGCGCGCCGTCGTCATCAAACCCGCTTCCCGCGATCACCCGTGCCGCAATATCGCACCTGTGGTTCGAGAGTATCCACCCCTTTGAAGATGGCAATGGCCGGATCGGGCGCGCGATTGCTGAAAAGGTATTGGCCCAAAGCCTCGCGGCCCCGACGCTGACGGCACTCGCGGAAACGATCCACCGCCACCGCAAAGCCTACTACGCCGCGCTTCAGCTTGGCAGCCAAAGCAACGACATCAATGCCTGGCTGACATGGTTTGCCGATATTGTCATCGAGGCGCAGGCGCGGACGATCACCCGCATCCGCTTCCTGATCGACAAAACACGACTGCTCGATCGCTTGCGCGGCGAAATCAACGAACGGCAGGAAGAGGCCTTGCTTCGATTGTTCCGTGAAGGACCGGACGGCTTTGCGGGTGGGTTGAGCGCCGAAAATTATCGGACGATAACAGACGCAAGTCTTGCCACTACGACGCGCGATCTAGCCGATCTTGTTGAAAAAGGTGCGCTGATACGCACTGGTGAGCGGCGCTATGCCCGCTATCATCTTGCGAAGCCCTAATTGCCACAACCAAGGAAAAATTATTACAATGCGGCTGATCTCGAACATCGGGAGCGAACGTGTAGCGGATGTGTTACCAACGAATACGCCGTTCAATCTCATTACATCGTCTGTTTCGCTCGAAGGCGCGGCGGTTATGGCAGTCGCTCACACAATAGAGCGGTGCCTTTTGGCGAACGACGCCGCGTTGCAAGTGGACGGGCATGACCGCCGCCGCCGTAACAAATTGACCATGCGTGAGGAATCCGCGCGAGTTTTGGCTTGGCTCGACGCGGCTTCGGTACGCGCAACCGATCGTGCCTTGAGACAATCGCTGGTGCTCAGCCTGTCATCGCCATTGGCATTGGCCGGCGAGTGCGAATTGACGACGGCGGGCTTGGGCCTTGCCCGCAGCGCTTCTGCGGGCATGGTGCAATTGTTCGACCAGGCCGACGAAGTCGCCGCAATGGCCGATTGGTTCGAGAAACTATGGCGCGATGCGCAAGAACAGCATGATATTCCCTTACTCTCGCAATTGCGAATTGCCGCCGCTCAAACGACGCCCGCTGACTGCTATCATCGCGCGCTGGCTGCATTGTTCAGCGACATGGCTGCAGACACTGCGGACCTGCCCGACCGGCGCATCGGGCTGGAAGATAGCAAGGTCTGGGACATGCTTTACCGTTTTCAGCGCGACGGCGTACTGGGCGCTATCGGCAAACTGACGCAGTGGGGCGGTTGTATCATTGCCGACAGTGTAGGCCTCGGCAAGACGTTTGAGGCGCTGGCCGTCATCAAATATCATGAACTACGCAACGAGCGCGTATTGGTGCTGGCCCCCAAAAGACTTCGAGACAACTGGACACTTTGGACGCGCAACGATGTCCGCAATCCTTTGGCAACCGACCGTTTTGCATTTGACGTCCTAAACCATACCGACTTGTCGCGCGATGGCGGGCTATCGGGTGATATCGATCTCGACCACGTCAACTGGGGCAATTACGGACTGGTTGTCATCGATGAATCGCATAATTTTCGTAACCGGCCCACCGGTCGCGATGGCGATAGCCGGTACGACAAGCTGATGCGCAATATCGTCAAGGCGGGCATTCGCACACGCGTGCTGATGCTTTCGGCAACGCCGGTGAACAACCGCCTCAACGATCTGAAAAACCAGATCGCTTTCGCGACCGAAGGAGACGACGCCGCGCTGGCCGATGCCGGGATTAAGAGCATCGCAGGCACCGTGCGGCTGGCGCAGGCAGCATTCAACAAATGGCAAGCATTGCCATCGGACCGGCGGACATCGCAGCGGCTGCTTGACATGCTCGGCTTTGACTATGTCAGGCTGCTCGATCTCCTCACCATTGCGCGGTCGCGCAAGCATATCGAGCGCTATTATGGTTTGGCTGAGACAGGCCGTTTCCCCGAAAAACTGCCACCGGATAATCGCAAGTGCGATGTGGCCACCGATGGCAGCTATCCGCCCATCGCGGCTATCAATGATGAAATCCGCCGCCTGACGCTCGCCGCCTATGCTCCGCTGCGTTACGTGCTGGCGCATAAGCGTGACGAATATGACCGGCGCTATAGCCAGACGGCCAAACCCGGCCAGTCGGTATTCCGCCAGCTTGACCGCGAAGAAAGCCTGGTCGGCCTGATGCGCGTCAATCTGCTGAAGCGCATGGAAAGCTCGGTCCACGCCTTTGCGCTGACAGTCGCGCGTCAGCTTGCGTCGGTCGAAGCGCTGATCGAGAGAATCTCGCAACATGATGATAGCATCGAAGTGCCAGCCATTGAGGAACTGGCCGAGGATGACCCGCTGTTTGAGGCGCTTGGCGTGGGCCGCAATGTCAAGGTGCTGCTCAGCGATGCTGATCTGATTGCGTGGCGCCGCGATCTTGATGCCGACCGCACACGGCTGATGCGGTTGATGCGGCAGGCACAGGCGATCACGCCGGGCGCCGATGCAAAGCTTGCTGAATTGCGCCGGATTATCGAGGAAAAGCGCCGCCACCCGATCAACCCCGGCAACGCCAAGCTACTCGTCTTCACCGCCTTTGCCGATACTGCGGCCTATCTTTACGAAAATCTGGCGGATGAAGTCGACGGAATTTCCGCGCTGGTCACCGGCAGCGGCACGAACAAGACATCGAGCACGCGGCTGAAAACCGATCTGGCGACCATTCTGACCGCCTTCGCCCCCAAAGCGCGCAAGCGACCCGAGAGTCTTGCCGATGAACCCGAAATCGACCTGATCATCGCCACCGATTGCATCAGCGAGGGCCAGAATTTGCAGGATTGCGATTGTGTGGTGAATTACGACATTCACTGGAACCCCGTGCGCATCGTGCAGCGTTTCGGGCGGATTGACCGGCTGGGGTCGGACAATGACCGGATCAAGCTGGTCAATTTCTGGCCGAATATGGATCTGGATGCCTATATCGGCCTTGAACGCACGGTATCGGGGCGGATGAAACTGCTCGACATTTCGGCGACGGGTGAGGAAAACATCATCGAGGCTGACCCGGCCAATGGCATGAACGATCTGGAATATCGCCGCCGGCAGTTGGAGGCGATGCAGGATCAGGTGATTGATCTGGAGGATTTGTCGCAGGGCGTTTCGATCACTGATTTGACGCTGAATGACCTTCGACTCGATCTCGCGCAACTGGATGCAGATGCGCGCGCCAACATCGATCAATTGCCTTTCACCGTCCACGCCCCCGTTGCCGCGAGCGACGACATGCCCACCGGCGCGATCTTCGTGTTGCGCGGGGAAACGGTGGCGGCGATGGGGGCGCTCGATGCTAAAGACCCGCTTCGCCCCCACGCGCTAGTGCATGTGCGCAGTGATGGAACCATCCATCTGCCGCATAGCGCACCCAAGCGTATTCTCGATTCGCTCCGCCGTATCGCCCGCACGACGCCGGAGGAAAGCGCCTCGCTCTGGAAGCGGTTCGACCGTGAGACAAAACGCGGCGCAAAAATGGAAAGCTGGCAGGTGCTCCTAGAGGCGGGGATTGCGGGCATCACCGGCACCGCACTGGAACGCAGTGTCGATAGCCTTTTCACCACCGGCGCCCCGCAGGGTATGAGCGGGGCGAGCGGCCTGGATGATTGGGAAGTCATCGCCTGGTTCCCAGTGCTCCCATCCGAATGACGCCGCCAAAATGACACCCGACGCCCTGATCGCGGCTTTCGCATTACCCGCTGGCTCGCCGCCGCGCAGGGTTCCAAAGGCGAGTTTGGCCGATCATGCCCCCACCGCGGCCGACCGCCGCCTGATCGACAAGGCACTGGCGCGGCTCGATTGGGTTGCGGGGCTAACCCCGGCGACCATCGGCGTGCCAGCGGGAGAGGTCGAGGGACTGACCATAGACACAATCAACCTTTTGTCCGCGACGACACGCGGGCCAATGCCGCCGCGTCTTGCGGAAATCATCCACCGGGCGATCCCGAAGCCCGTCATCTTGATCCACGTGGAAGAAGGTGGCAGCGCGGCCAGCCTCTCGCTGGCCCCTAAACGTGCAGCAGAGCGAGAGGCCGGGCGCGTGGTGACAATAGAGGTGCATGACACTGGCCCGCTTTCAAACGCCGACGCGGGTTTCGCCGCGACGCTGGCGCTTGCCACGTTGCCAACGCATGATCTGGCCGCACTTTATGCCGGATTGGTCGAGCGGGTTGAAGCCTTGGCGGCGGCTAAGATGGCGGTGCGGCCCTTCCGGCTGGCCGATAGCCCGGATCAACACGGCCTGTGGCGGAACACAATAGTGCAATGTAATATGGTGTCTGCCGAAATTTCAGCGCTTTCTGGCACAATCCGGAAACAAAATCGCCTGGCAACAAGGGTGGAGATTGGAGAAAAAGTACGCGTTCTCAAAGCAACGCTAGACAAATACCGTTCAGCCTTGGAATAGTTGATTATGGCAAAGGAGCTGAATCGTGGGACGTGGCGGATATAATGGAGGTTCAACCTTAATTGGTGCCGGTCGCAGCTGGTCCTTTGATCCCGATTTCGATTTTCTTGCCAAAGCCAAACCGACCGGTAGGCCTGCCCGAAGGCCGAAAACTCCACGAGTGGCTGAGCCCGCGATCATGGTCGCGGGAAAGACAGTCGGCAAAAAGGTTCTGCGCAAGCACAAACTGGCCTCCAGTCTCGCTTTCACAAGGGATGAGCTGCTGGTTGCGATCGGTCGACCGCTGCCCAAAAAGCCAGAGCTCCGCCGCGCTGCACTGAAGCAACTGGTGACCGAACAGATTTTGTTGCAAACGGGTACGATCAACATTGCACACCCTGCTGTGGCAGCGTGGCTCAAAACGCATACAAAAAAGAAGAAGGTTCCAAATGGCCAGTGACGAAAACCCCATCCCGCCCGTTACCCGTGATGATCAGGCGGCGCATTCGGGGGATGTGATGGCGGAGAATGTGGCGGCGTTGAAAGCGCTGTTCCCGTCCATCGTCACCGACGGCAAGGTCGATTTCGATGTGCTGCGGCAATTGCTAGGCGACGAAGTCGAGGAAGGGGCCGAACGCTATGGCCTGAACTGGAAGGGCAAGGCCCGCGCCCGCGCCTTTGCCCTGACCCCAAGCCTTGGCACGCTGCGCCCGGCGAAGGACGACAGCAAGGATTGGGACATAACGAAGAACATCCTGATCGAGGGCGACAATCTGGAAGTGCTGAAGCTGCTGCGTAAATCCTACGCGGGGAAGGTGAAGTTGATCTATATCGACCCGCCTTATAATACCGGCAATAATCTGATTTACCGTAATGACTTTTCTGCCCCTCTCCGCGCGTATGAAGAAGCAATCGGTTTAGTCGATACCGATGGGGTGAGGTTTAGCACCATCAAGCCGGGTAGCGGCCGATTCCATACTGATTGGCTCAATGCTTTCTATCCGCAGGTCTATTTGGCTCGCACGCTGCTCAAGGAAGATGGCGTGATGGTTGTGACTATTGATGAAAATGAACTGCACAACGTCATCACAGTCTGCGAAGACGTATTCCCAAAGGGTGTTTTTGATATCGACATCATCGCTGTTGTCCATAACCCGAGAGGCGTGCAGGGACGAAATTTCTCGTATACTCATGAGTATGCCGTAATTGTATATCGGAAAGACACTAAGGTAATTGCGGACCGCCAGATAGACGATGCCGATGTAGATTGGGCACCACTACGTAATTGGGGTGGGGAGTCAGAGCGCTCTGATGCAAAGAATTGCTTTTATCCAATATTTGTAAAGAATGGCGAAATTGTCGGATTTGGTGATGTCACTCCAGATGAAATTCATCCACCTCAAACCAAAGAGGTGGGCGATGTCTTTCACGTATATCCAATCGACCGCAACGGCGTTGAGCGGAAATGGCGATATGCTCGGCAATCGGTCGAGGCTATTCGCCATATGCTTCGGGCAAAGAAGATCAATGGTGGCTATGATATCGAGTTGGGCAAGACGTTTGGCCTCCAGAAATCGATCTGGCGAGACTCAAGGTATGATGCAAACGGATATGGAACAGCAATTCTGAAGGAGCTCGTTCCGGACTCCCCGTTTGATTTTCCGAAGAGTCTCTGGGCAGTATATGACGTAGTCGAGAGCGTTCTGAGGGGGCTTGAGGACGAAATTGTGCTCGACTTTTTTGGTGGATCAGGCACGACTGGTCACGCGGTTATGGAACTTAATGCCCGCCAATCGACCCACCATCGCTATATCTTAGTCCAAATACCTGAGCCAGTATCAGATCATCCTCGTTTCTCTACTATCGCCGATCTGACCAAGGAACGGCTGCGGCGGGCGGGCGACAAAGTTAAGGCGGATAAGCTGGAAGCTGACATCGACACCGGCTTTCGTGTCTACAGGCTCGCTACATCCAATATCAAACCCTGGACGCCAGGAGATGATCTTGCCGCCGACCTGCTCGACGCGGCGGGCAACATCTTACCTGGGCGCAGTGAAGAAGATTTGCTGGTCGAACTGCTGCTGAAAACCGGCGTTGACCTGACCCTGCCGTCTCAACGCCGCGATATTGCGGGTTGCACCGTTCATATGCTGGGCGGCGGCACGTTGATTGTCTGCCTGTCCGACATTCCTGCCGATGCTGCGCGCGCCCTGGCCGATGGCATCGCCGACTGGTTAGACGATAGCCATCCACCTGCGCCCACTACCTTCTTCTTCAAGGACAGCGGTTTCGATCCAGGCGGCACGCGCTGCGCCGAAGCCCGCGCCAACCTGGCTGCCACGCTGCGGCAGCGTCTGAGCAATGACGCAATAGAAAAACTGGGGGCCATTTGACTTCATTTTAGGCGCGTCGATCCCGAAGATATGCCGGTATTAGAACTAGGGTCCGTCTAACGATCACGTTTCCTGCGCCCCCCCCTGTTTGGCGACCGCCTAAGTCGGTAGAAAGATAGCTGCGCCATTTCCCTCCGCGCGGACCTTTGTACGCATCTCCATGCTGCCTGATGAAATTCGCAAGCGGTTGCATAACTTCCGTGCCCGGATACCCCGTCGTGTTCGCCAGCAAATTTGAAATTAGGTTAGGATTCTTTCTCAAAAAACTCATCACGCCGTTGAACGCGATTGCAACATGGCCACTCATCTGGTTGCCTCCTTCTGCGCGATTAAGGAGAACCTTGGCATCGCGCTTGTGCGCACCCTGATACGTGCGAAGCCAGGCGAGAAAGCTTTCATAGCTCGCACCTGCAGCTTCTGGCTCGTCTTGCGTGGCTTTTGATGCGCCAGGACGTGAAATTTCAGTCAAACCCTCATCAATCCAACCGATGAGTGCTTTCAGGTTCTGTTTGGTGATCAACGTTGACTGCTGGAGATACGTGCGAAAAGTCCGAGACAACTCAGGATGGACCTGTTCAAAATCGACGAGAATCTCTGGCTTTCCGGAAAAGCCGTTTGCGGTAAAGTTAGCGCTACCCGTCCAGCTTGAAGCTTCGTTGATGTAAATTTTTGCATGGACCGGTGGCAGTGCGTAGAGTCTAAACTTCGATCCCATTCGCTGCATTGCGTCAAGCAGAGGCTTCGGGTCATTTTCAATAAATGCTGATGGAAAGTTATATGACTTAGGTAGTCTCGTAATGAGGCTGAATGTCTTGTGCCTATTGATGTTTATTCGTGAGATCGTCTTTTCCGATAGGAACGGCGATACGACATGCACTTTGTCCGAATCGAGTATCACATCGAGGTCACTTGGCAGGGCGTGACTTATGAAGCGCATGACAAAGCCTACTCAATCGGTATAAACTACAAGGGCCGACCATATATCTAAGCAGTTGTAAACCCTCCAATCATGTTACAGGCTAACCAATGCGCTTCGTCTTCGAAAACGACCTACCCCATCAGCGCGCGGCAATCGACGCCGCGCTTGGCATATTCGGCGACGGCAATGGCGGTAGCCAAGCAACCTTCACCGTCGCGCCGCTGGAAATCGCAGGTCAGATGGAGCTGGCCGAAAAAGGTGTCGGCATTGGCAATGTCTGTTCATTGGAGGGCGACGACTGGCTCCCGCACATCCAGGCCGTGCAGCTCGCCAATGCGCTGGAACCCGATGAGGCGTTCGGCGGGGCGGATTTTACCGTCGAGATGGAAACCGGCACGGGCAAAACCTATGTCTATCTGCGCACGATCATCGAGCTGAACCGCAAACACGGTTTCACCAAATTCGTCATCGTCGTTCCCTCGGTCGCCATTCGCGAAGGGGTAAAGAAATCGATCCAGCAGACCCGCGACCATTTTGCCAGCCAGTTCGACGGCGTGCGCCTGTCGGACTTTGTCTATGACCGGATGAAGCTGGGCCGCGTGCGCGAATTTGCCACGGCGGCGGATATTCAGGTGATGATCGTCACCATCCAGTCGATCAACAGCGCGAACAATGTGTTTTACGATGCCAATCAAGAGGCGCTGGGCGATCAGGCCGCGGCCGAATGGGTGGCGAAGACGCGGCCCATCCTGATCGTCGATGAACCGCAATCGGTCGAAGGCGGATTGAAGGGCGCAGGGCGAAAGGCGCTGGCGGCGATGAACCCGCTCGCCATGTTCAAATATACCGCGACGCCCGTGAATGTCGTCCATGCCATCCACCGGCTCGATGCGTTTGATGCGTTTTCGCTCGGGCTGGTTAAGCGGATCTGGGTCGATGGTGCGAGTGTGAAGGACGCGGCGAACAGCCCATATATCCGCCTAGCGGATGTCGAAGCGCGCAAGGGCCATGCGCCGCGCGCGCGGATCGAAATCGATAAGCAATTCGCCACCGGGCCAAGGCGCGAGGCGGTGTGGGCGCATGATGGCGATGCGCTGACGGCCCTTTCGGACGGGCGCGAAATCTATGCAGGGCTAGAAATCGGCCATATCGATGCGGGCGCAAAAACGATGCAGTTGATGCTGCCCGGTGACATCAAGACGATGGCGCGCGGCGAAGTCCACGGCGACGGCGCAGGCGACAGCCTTGCCACCGCGATGATCGCGCGGACCATCGAACATCATTTCCGCACCGAGCTGCGCAACCGCCCGCTCGGCATCAAGACGCTGTCGCTGTTTTTTGTGCCTGCGGTTGCGGATTACCGGCTTTACACACCGGAAGGGCCGAAGAACGGACCGCTCGCCGATGTGTTCGAACGCGAATATCGCAAGCTGGCGGCCCGCGAAGAGTTCCGCACTCTATTCGTGGAAACCCCCGCCGATCCGGTGCGGGCGCATGGCGGCTATTTCAGTCAAGACAAACACAGCGTTACGCCGTTCGAGGACAAAGAATTTTCGAAGAGCACCAGCGATGACAAGGTGGAGGAGCGCACCTTCGATCTGATCATGCGCGATAAGGAAAAGCTGCTCGATGAAGCCGAGCCGCTGCGCTTCCTGTTTAGCCATTCGGCGCTGCGCGAAGGGTGGGACAATCCCAATGTCTTCCAGATTTGCGCGCTTCGCGAAATGGGCACCGAGCGGTCACGCCGCCAATCTTTGGGGCGCGGACTTCGCTTGCCGGTCGACCACCACGGCCTGCGCCGCCGAGATGAAGGCATCGCGCGGCTGACGGTGATCGCCGATACCGAATATGCGACCTTTGCCGACGAATTGCAGAGTGAGCTGGAGAAAGAAACCAAGCGTCCCTTTGGCCGGGCAACTGTCGAGGTGCTGGCCAAGCTTTATTATCCCATGCCCGGCGCGAACGAACCGCAGGTGCTGGGCGTGGCCGAAGCGCGCGCTGTCTTCACCGGCTGGGAAGAGGCCGGGATGGTGGATGCGCTGGGCCGCGTGACCGACGCCATGCGCGAGGCGGTGGCGACGAATTCGGTGCCATTGCCGGATACGCTTGGCGCCGAGGCAAGGCTGGCGGTAAGGGCGCTGGCGGAGCGACTAACAGCCAAGCTGGTGCACAACACCGAAAGCAAAATCCGCGTTGAGCGGCGCGAGGAACTGATCGCGTCCGACGCTTTTCGGGCGCTCTGGGCCAAAGTGTCGGCGCGCACGCGCTATGCGCTGTCCTTCACTGATGATGACCTGATCGCCAAGGCCACCAGTTATTTGCAGCGTATGCCTGACCCCTCTACGGCGCGTGTGACGTGGGCGAGCGCCGAGTTGCTGATTGCCCGAGACGGTGTCGATACCGGCCGCGTGACCTATGCCGCGCCAAGGCATATCGGCGGCTTTACCGGTCCCATGCCGGACGTATTGAGCGAGCTGGCGGCGCGAACCGACCTGCCGCGCGGGATCGTCGCCAAGATATTGGTGCAGGCCGACCGGTTGGGCTGGGCGCGCGACAATCCGGCAGCGTTCGTCGAACTGGCCCACAAGGCGATCATACTCGCCCGCCGCGATATTCTGACGCAAGGCATCAGTTACGAACGCACCGGCGAACATTTCGAACAGACGTTGTTTGAACCGTTCGAAGCTGACGAAGCTGATCTGGTCGCGGTGGACAATGCCCCCACCACGCACATCCGCGTCGATTCCAAAACCATCGAACGGCCAATTGCCGAGCAGCTCGACCGGGCAGAACCCGTGACGCTGTTCGCAAAACTTCCAGACGATTTCAAGATCGACACACCGCTTGGCAGTTATAACCCCGACTGGGCGGTGACTGGCGGCGATAATGGCGCGCCCGCCATCCACCTCGTGTCCGAGTCCAAAAGCGATTTCGGCAAACTGCGCGAAGACGAAGAAGCCAAGATCCGCTGCGGAATTGCACATTTCGAGGCACTCGGGGTGGATTTCGTCAAGGCTGTGAACGCCGAAGATATCGTGCTGCGGTTGGTAGGGGAATAGCCGCGAATGGTCAGACGCTCCATCACCGACGAGGAGATCGGACTGATCAAAGCCATGCTGGCACGCGGCATGGCGAACAAGGCTATCCAATTCTATTTCAACCGGCAGGATCGCGCGGTCAATTCGGGCCGGATCAGCGGTATCAAGCACCGCGATTATGGCCCCGAAGTGCCAAAAGCCAGCGATGAAGCCCTGTCGGCCTTCATCGCCAATTTCACGTCGCCCGAACTATCTGCCCCCGGCATCGTCGTCGAAACTGCTCCTGCTGCACCGATGGATGCGATGGATGAAAGGATGCTGCGATCCTTCTTTTGTAAGGACGCAAACGGCGCGTGGCACAGCACTGCGGGGGAAACAGACGAATTTGAGTGCAAGGAGGGGTTCAGCCTTCGCAACTTTGGCAAGCCGCTGCGCACCATCGCCGGATTCGCCAACAATCGCGGAGGTTATCTATTTTTCGGGGTGAAAGACAAACCGCTTGGCTTTGCCGTTTGCGGGCTTGCAGATGATCGGTTCACGGAGACCGATCAGAACAAATTCAGCCAGACTATCCGTTCCGTGCTGGAGCCCACTCCGCGTTTCCGCGTCGCCAGCCTCAAACTTGACGCAATGACGGTCGGCGTAATTCACGTTGAACCGCATAAGGCCAAGCCCGTCATCGCCAGCAAGGCCGAGGGCGATGTTGCCGAAGGCGCGATCTATTATCGCTACCCTGGCGAAACCAAGGCCATTTGCTACGCCGATCTACGCGCCATCCTTGATGAACGCGATCAGCGGAGCCGCGAGGCCATATTGCCGATGGTGCAGCGATTGCTCGAACTTGGCCCCAAGGATGCGATGGTCGCCAATCTGGCCGACGGCCAGTTGGAAGGCGGCACTCGCCCGATCATCATCGACCAGCAGCTCGTCGACCGGATCAAATTCATCCGGGACGGCGAATTTGACGAAAAGGAAGGTGCGGAAACATTACGACTGGTCGGTGATGTCAACCAGGTTGACCTGTCATCGGTGACGACAATCAAAACGGTAAGAACCGAATTGACCGAGGAATCGATTGTTCGCAATTTTGTCGGGCGCGTGTTGGTCGATGAGCCATTGGCCTATGTTCGGCAGGCCAGCCATGAGCAGACTTTCCTTCTGCCGATCTTCTATTATCTGCACCTCGCGGGCCAAAGCCGCGAAGGCGCGGTTGCCGACTTGAAGGCGCACCGCAATGCCAAACCCAATACCGCCAAGGAGATTATTCGTCGCTTGAAACGGCAGCGCACTTTGTTTGCTGCGGCGGGTGGGAAGAGGTTGAATATTCTCAACCAGATCCGTGAACAGGCGGTTGGCGACATGACAACCGTCACACGGGTGAAGGCCGTGATGGACGCAATGACGGGTCTGAAAGACGCTGATTCCAGCATTTTCGATTATGCGAACGGCTTGGTGATTCAGGCGCTCGAATTCTGGGCTGAGGATCGCAGTCTCGTTAGCTATATCCGCAAGGCCGCTTCGCGCTTGGACGAGCTGATTTACGGGCCACAAGTTCCAGACGCATAGTTGTATGGGCGCTGCCCTTCGGGCGACCCGCTCTATTCGCTGGCGCGAACCAAGCCTGTAGTCTTGGCCCTCCGGGTGACGATCGGGAGCGTGGGAAAATGAGCGGGATTCTCCAGGGACGCACTCTGTCCCGCGCTGCGCGCTCCTTGAGGGTGCGAAGTCATTGGGCTGACCCGCCGACACTCTTGCCTCTCTCCTTGCCGTGCCGGCGGCGACGCGCGTTCGCTTCGACGGGCGGCGCTGCGCCGAAGGCGCAACAGCCTTGTCACCGCTCTGCTCGCCGCCACACCGCCCGCCGGCGTCGCGCCGCGCAAGGGTGCCGTTGTTAGTGCCGCGCAGCGGCGGGGGAGGCTGATCGCCTCCGTTCGTTTGATGGTGCGGGAACGCCAAGGGCTTTGCCCTCTCGTTCCCAAAGCAGAATAGGCGCCCCCGTGTGGCGGTCGCTGCGCGCCCGCTGGCCCGCGCCAGGGCGTCGATTCAGCTTTCCCTCCCCCTCCCATCCTCGCCGGAAGGCAGAGCCGCATGCCGCAGGCAGTGCGGCTTTCAGCCGAGGAAGGAAGGTTTCAGATGACCGATTTGCTCTTGAGCTATCGTGCTTGCGGCGCGGAGTGCCGCGACGATTATTTGCGCGGTGTCGCCAACGAGAACGGCTTGCCGCTGGAGTGTGTTCGGAAGATCGCCGACCGGCTTGGCGAGCGCGAGGATTTCGGGGCGCTTATCCTGATTTGCGAAGAGCGTCGGGGGCGGGTGCAATGAGCGCGACCCTCACCAGCCAGCGCGAGCGCATCGCCCGGTTGAACGACTTGGCGCGGCAAGCGATGGGCGTTGCCTGCACCGCCGTTGCGACAGTCGGTTTTCGGTCGCTGCCCGAAGCGGATCAATCCTGCGTCCGCGAGTTGATCGAAACCTTTGACGCCTTCGACGAGGACAACGACCCGCACGGCGAACGCGATTTCGGGACGATATACCAGACTGCCGATGGAAGCTGGACGACCGAGCGCCCGCGATTGCGCGAGGATGAGCGCGGACGGGTGTTCTGGAAACTCGATTATTACGACCGCCAGATGGAGTTCGCCAGCGAGGACGCGGCGAACCCTGCCGTCACGCGACGCGTCCTGACGATCATGCTGTCTGATGAATATTGAGCGGAGGCAGAGCCATGAAGCGCAAAGACTTGCCCACCGTTGCAGCCCCCGACCCCAATCAGATCATGATGGCGGGCATAGCGCCCGTCAGCATGGGCGAACGGCTTGGTTGGCTTGCCGCGCAGCCGATGCAGCCCCGCCGTGAGCAGCGCCCGCTCGACATCGGGTTTTGGGACCCGATGCGAAACCAGATCGAAATGTTCTGACCGCCGACCAATCAATCAGCCATTACACCAAGGATTACGACCATGACACTCCAGACCGTCAAACTCTCGCAACTTCGCCTATCGCCGTTGAACGTGCGGCGCGTGAAGCCGAAAGCCATCGACCAGCTTGCCGCCGACATACTGGCGCATGGTCAGTTGCAGAACCTTGTCGTTTACGCCGAAGGCAATCGTTTCGAGGTTGCCGCCGGAGGCCGACGTTACCGCGCCTTCAAGCAGCTTGAGAAGGCCAGGGCGATTTCTGCCAGCCATCCGGTCAGTGTGGACGTGCGCGACAAGGCCGAGGCAGTCGAACTGTCGCTGGCCGAAAATGTGAGCCGCGAGGATATGCACGTTGCCGATGCGGTGATCGCTTATGGCGACCTCCGTGCCGAGGGCAAATCGCCCGAGGATATTGCCGCGCGGTTCGGCGTGGCCCTGTCCTACGTCAAGAAGGTGTTGCGGCTGTCGGCATTGCACCCCGATGCGCTTGCCTGTCTGGCACGCGATCAGATCGGCATGGAGGCGGCACAGGCACTGACCCTGACCGATGACCACGACCGCCAGCTTGAGGCGTTGAAGCGTTTCGGCAACAGCGCCCACCAAATCCGGCGGATGCTGACCGAGGAGAAGATCGGCACGGGTCATGCCCTGTTCCTGTTCGTCGGGCGTGGTGCCTATGTCGCAGCGGGCGGGACGATTACCGCCGACCTGTTTGCGGAAGGGGGCGACGGTTATGCCGACGACCCCGAACTGGTTGAAACACTGGCAACTGCCAAGATGGCAGAGATCGAAACGGGCTATCGTGGGGAAGGGTGGAGCGATGTTCGGGCATCGCTCGAACGACCAGACGACTATTACAATCTTGTCACTGTCCACGCCGAGGGGAAGCGCGAGCCGACCGAAGCCGAAGTGGCCGAGCGCGCGCGTATTCAGGAATCAGCCGACGCACGACTTGCCGAACTCGGCAAGGGCAACCAGTGGGGCGACAGGGTTTTCAACGGCCTGGAGCGAGAAGCCCGCATCCTTGAAAACCGCCTGTGTGTGTTCACCGACGAGCAGAAGGCAGACAGTGCGATGGTGCTGTTCGTCGGCAACGGCGGCGAGGTCGAGGCCAAAGCTATCCGCACCAAGCGAATTGCCAAAGGCGGCAGCGGCGACGCAGCCGCCATCAAGCCCGATTATTCGGGGGCGATGATCGAGACACTATCGAAGATCAAGACGCTGGCTGTGCAGGAAGCGGTCGCCACCAATCCCGCTCTTGCGCTCGACATCTTGCTCGATTGTCTTGTCGGGCAGGGCATTCACCGCGAACCGTCCTATTACTCCCCGCTGTCGCTTCGGCTCGAAGAGTTCAATGCCGCCGTTCCTGACGACATGATGACCCTTGGCGACATTGCGTCGGTTGATGAGATCGGCGGCGGCGACTTCGCTGCCATGCCCGAGGTCAACCGGTTCGCGGCCATTCAGGCAATGGACGCCGAGGCCAAGGGCCGGTTGCTGGCGTTGCTTGTGGCACGGCAGATCAACGGCGGCGAGACGTCCGGTTCGCGCCGTGATCGTCGCCACCAAAGGTTCGACCAGATCGCCTTTGCCTCTGGCGTCGATATGGTCGCCAAGTGGCAAGCGCCTGTCGCCTTTTACGACCGGCTCAAAAAGCCTGTGATCGCCAAGATTATGGCCGATGTGCTGGGCAAGGCCGCCGCCGACAATTGCGCCAAGATGAAGAAGGGCGACCTTGCCGCTGCGGCCGCCGAGCGGATGGCAGGGCGTGGATGGCTGCCGCCCGCGCTTGTGATCGCCGAGCCGTCCGTCGAGGTCGCGCAGGAGCGCCCCGTGTTTGACGACGAGGGCGGCGACGACGACGAAGCCACCGAGTTCGAGGAGGAAGACGCGGTATGATGATCGAGAGGGCGGGCCGAGCGGCCCGCCCTTATTTTCTTGTTTCCGTATTCCCAGTTCAAGTGTTCGCGCGGCCCGTCCCTGCTGGACGGGCAAAGGCCGGACGTTCCGGCCGGCCTCAAATCGGCACGACAGCTTATAGCTGCCGTGCCGATTGCGCGCGAAGGATAGCGAGCGAGCTGCTTCGCGTTTAGGGGAACGGCATGACCGACCGCCCTCAATCACCCTGTGTTGCGGTCTGCGCGCTCGACGCGCGCGCTGGGCTTTGCGCAGGCTGCGGTCGCACCATCGCCGAGATCGGCGAATGGGGCGAGGCGACTGCCGAACGGCAGTGCGCGATACTTGCCTTGTTGCCGAAGCGGATGGCCCAGCTTGCCGCCGGTCAGCCGGTCATGCTGTAATCGTCATGCCGCCGCCTTCGTCGGGATCATGCCAATCGAGAAGCAAATCGCCGTTGCTGTTGATGCCGCCGCCGCGGTTGTGGCGGACGGCCCGGACGGGTTGAAGGTCGCGGGCTGCGCGCAGCGTGTGCGTGCTGGAGGTCGGCGAGACTGTTCGGGGGCGCGCGGCCTGGTGGGGCCGTAGGTGGCGGGTGAGCTGGCACCGGCTGTGACATTGCAGACCTCGGTGTCGATACGGCCAGAACTGATCGAGCGAAGGATCGGCAGTTTCTCTTGTCCGGGGTTGGCAGGACGATTTCCTTGTTTGCCGGTTTCGTGGCTGCGCGCGTCGCCTAATACGATCAAGCAAAAAACCGGACGCCCAGATGCCCGCAAAGGCGGGCGAGGCGTCCTACGGTTTCCGCCCCATTGCATGGCGCGGAGCCTCCGTTTTTTTGGCTGGATCGCGGCTCCTTCGCGGCCCCCTTGAAGACCGTCAGGAAATCACCCTGCAATCCAAGACGGAGTAAGATCCATGCAGAACATCGCAGAATTTCGGATCATCGGCCGCATCGGCAAGGTCGAGGTCAAAGAGAAGGTCACTTATCTTTCGGTGGCCTCGAACTACAACCGCAAGGATGGCGACGACTGGAAGACCGACGCGCACTGGAACAGTGTCACGCTGTTCGACAAGCTCGCCAAGCGTCTGACGGCCAGCAAGGGCGACCTCGTTCACATCACCGGTCGCGTCCGCCAGAACCAATATGAGGCAGGCGGCAGCACCCACTACGGCGTCGATCTGATCGCCGACGGCATCGCGATCCTCGCCAAGAAGGACGGCGGCCCTGCCGATGACGAAAAGCCGGACTGACCACCCAGCGGGGCGGCGACAAGCCGCCCCGCTTCTTCACTGCGTCCGATGCCGCCGATAAGGCAGGCCGAGGCGGCGCGCGGCACCAACGGGGTTGGTGTCGCGCGCCGCCGTTTTTTTTGCGCGTTGATGTTGGCAGGAATGGGGGCGGTCGGTTGGTCGCTCTGTCGGGATAGTGTGGCCAATGCGGCTCGCCCTGGCAGTAGTATCCGGGGGAGGCCTATACGCTGTCGGCATCTTCACACGGCCAGCGACGCGACCGGAGGAATGGGCGCAGGCTGATTACTATGGGCGCTATCGCTCGTGTCGAGCTGCCGAGGATCGGAGCGATGATTCGGCGATTCTGCCTTCGTTAGTTTGGGAATTTGTCGGTTATTGTCTTGATTGCAGGATATGCCTAGCGGCGCGTGTTGTCTTACATTGGCCTATGATTTCAGCTTTGCTTCACCGGGCATGATTGATGGCGACAAATTCTGGGCCAACCACTGCGATGCTAAGCGTCCGCGTCGATGCGCAGGCGCTTACGGCGTTCGATAGCTTCGCGGTCGGTCGTGGCGGTCGGAGCGCTCTGGTGCGTCAGATGATCGAACGGACGCTGCAAGAGAACAGCGACCGACCACATATCGACCGCCCGGAGGGCGCCGCGCGCAACCGGATCTCGCTGCGGTTTACTGAGGTCGAAATTGCCGTGATCGCGCACCGCGCATTACAGCGTTCGACCGATCGCGCCGGCTGGATCAAGGCATTGGTGCGCCGCCACCTTGCCCTGAAATCACGGGTCGATGACGGCCTGCTTGCTGAACTCGCACCGATCAGAATGCAGTTGCTCCGCATCGGTCGCAATCTCAATCAGGCGATGAAGGCCGCCAATGCAGCCATGCTCGAAACCGGCGACAGGAAGATCGAACCCGAGCTGCGACGGATCGCCGATATGCGGATGGAGATTTCCGAGCAGGTCGCAGCCGTCGGCGATGCCATGCGCGGCGATGCGAGCTATTGGACGGTGGCCGACTGATGGCGATGGGATCAAGCTTGGAATCAGCCGTGTGGGAAGCGAGCCGTCCGCCGTATCGTGTGCGCTATATCCACGATCCGGGCGCCCAGCCCGGCGTGCCGCTTTACGCCAGCTACGGTGTCGCCAATCCGAAGACGGCACGCGCCAAGCTGGGCCGGATCGTGCGCGGCGCGCCCGAGGTGGTGGTCAAGGTCACTGGCCGTCAGCGGGGTGGCACCCATGTCAAAGCCCATCTCGGATATATCGGGCGGAAGGGGGCGGTCGAAATCGAAACCCGCGATGGTGAAATCCTGACCAGCAAGGACGACATCGCCGAGCGTGCGGCCGAATGGAGCGATACGCTTGAATGGCGGTCGCGGCCAACGGTCTCGTCGGTGGCGCTGATCTTCTCGATGCCCGAAGGCACCGACCCTGATAAGGTGCTGGGAGCCGTTCGCGCGCTGGCCCATGCCGAACTCAGCGACAATCACGATTATCTCTTGGCGCTTCATACAGACACGCCGCGTCCCCATGTCCATCTGACGGTTCAGGCCGAAGGATTGGACCGCAACCGGTTCAATCCCAGACCGGTTCAGCTTCACCGCTTTCGCGAGCGGTTCGCCCGCGAACTGCGCGAGCGCGGTGTCGCCGCGGAAGCCACGCCGAGACGGGCGAGAGGAAGGGGAGTTGCCGGATCCAGCATTAGGCTAGTCAAACTTCGCGCCCGTCTGGCGAGCGTGGCCAGCGGCGTGATGACCAACGCTGACAGGCGAACTAATGAGCAGGCCATCGCCGTTGCGCGCGGTCAGGCCAATCTTCCATCCTTTATCGTCAAAGGCAAAAACCGCTGGCAGGCGATATGCCAAGCTTACCGCCAAGCGGCCGCCGCGCTGGATGCAAGTGGGCAACCGGATGATCAGGCGCTCGCACGGGACGTTCGAAGATTCCTCGACAAGCAACCCGACGTACATGCCACGCCCGAAATCTTTGCCGCGCGTCATGCCCAAGCCCTGTCGGCAGCGCGCGGTAATCATGATCCGCCAATTCCCGAGCCACCACCGCACGATCGAGGGCGCTAATATACGCGGCGGAACGATATGACCTAGCTAGGTTCGGCGCTGAGCGGCGGCTCGAGCCGCGCCCTCCGATGGGCTTCTTTCAATAGCTCGCTTTGCGAGGAAAAGTAGCCGATGCGAGCATACGCTCCTTTCAAACCGCCAAGGCGATTCCGAAAAAACGAGCTTGAAGGAACGGTCGGGTCGGAATCGATCAGTTGCAACGACAAATAGCCGTGCTTGATCAACAGGCGCCTCAGTGCAGCATCCAGTTCCTCATTTCGGATCCGGCTTCCTTGCGCGGTGCGCATTATGGGAATGAGCCTAACTTTCTTCCTATGCTCGTATTGCTCTCGCTGCCTAGATAGAGCAGCCTCCTGCTGTGGGGAAAGTGGGCCGACGGGCAAGCCCGCGACGATCATCGCATTCAGCAATCCGCCAAATCTATATGAGAATAAAGATCGGCTTGGGGAGGTGGGATCAGCGGAGATTGAGCCGCCGTCCACATACCCCTTCTCGAGATAAATACGCCGAATTACGTCGAGAAGCATTTCTTCAGTCCATTGGAAGCGCAGGCTGTTGCGGTCGTTGTGCGTCGGCTCATCAAAACCAATCAAAAGATAAGCTGCCGACATGCTCCCAAATCGTCGCATGTAGGTGCAAGGATATGGCAAAAACGGCGAATTTTTTATGAGAAAGGTTGAGAGGGTGCCTTTTTCGGCCAACAGTTGCCTTAGCCCTTCCAGCAGTTCCTCGTTGGTATAGGAGTTAGGCGCGAGCTTCGCGAGCCTGGCAGCGGCATCAGAAAATAGCTTTTTCGATATGATGGGTTTCAGAACATCGACCTGCGCCCAGTCCTGCACAGGCGCGGGATGAGGGGCACCGACATTGCTGTATTTCCGGCCAAATATGTACGTTCCGATGTAAAGTTCGTTTCTGAGCACGTAACGAACTGCGGGAGCGCGCCATTCGGCCCCATGCACTTGCGTGTGGCCTCGTGTGTTGAGCCACCGCGCGATCTCGGCAAGGCTCATCTGATCTTCGACGAACATCCGAAAAATTCGCCGGACGGCAGCGATTTCCTCAGCTGGCCCCCAGATGAGAACGACCCTGTCCGTTGTGAGTGCCTTTCGTTGCCCTCGTTCCAGAACCAAACGCGGGTTGCCGTGCTCATCGACAACTTGCCTGCGGGTGCCGAAGGGGTTCATACCGCCTTGCTTGAACCCCAATCGGGCCTGCTGACGTTGGGCACGGGAGACTTTCGTCGATAGTTCGCGACTATATTCGGCTGCCATGACGCGCTTCATGTGTTTGACGATCGACGCCATCGTGCCGCCTTCGTTCTCAAACGGCTCATTGCAGTAATGCACAGGTACGCCGGCCTCGCGGCACATATATTCGTAGTGCGCAGCTTGGTCGGTATCTTGGAATCGTCCCCATCTGCTTACGTCTAGGACCAAGATCGCTTTGTAAGGCATCGCTCCAGAAAGCACGTCGCTCAAGAGGCGTTTCAGGGCGGGTCGACCACTGAGCGTCAGGCCGCTTTTGCCAGAATCGAGGTAGGTTTCGACGACTTCGAATCCCCGAAGTGACGCATATGTCGCTATAGCTGACTGCTGATTATCGGGAGAGTAGCGCTGATGCTCTGTCGACATTCTGATATATTGTGCCGCCCGCACCGGATCGGTGGCGGGCTTTATAATTTTTCTCACGCGTTTTCCTTGGTTCTCGCCGCGCGCCGAAGCTAATTCAGCGACTGCATTCCGCAGCGCTACGAGATATGTGGGCCTGGTGAAAGAAAACTAAGCAACGGGAATAAGGGGGTTAGTCGCTACGAATTTGATCATTTGCAGCGCGATGGCTTTTCGCAACCGAAGAGACACAACCTGCCGTCTCGCACCGGTCGGAACAGGGCGTGAGCTACGCGCACGATCTAATTCGTAGGTAGTTGCGAAGCGGCTGCCCGAAACATGCCATTCCACTTTGGGTTACGCAGCCAATTGCCATTTTATCGCTTGTCGGGTCTCCCGGGATCTAAAAAATGTTGTACTCGACCATGTCGGCAGGTCGGCAAAAATCTTTCCGGCCTCATCCTTGCCGATTTTGACGGGGGCCAGGCTCGCCTGCTGTCCGTCGAAGTCGTTGCGACCTATAGGAAGGCTTTACGCCTTGGAGCTTGCGAGCGTCATATCAGATCGCATTGCTGGGCAAGGCTGATCGCTGTCCGCAGCCGGTCCGGCGTTGGCCGCGGCATACCGCGCGTTCCTCGGCCACGGGTAACGCGCCACCCGCCGGGCTCGAGAACAAGCCGCAGCCGCATGATCTTCTTAGCCCCGGCACGTGCGTCAGCGAGGCCGCGGCCCACCGACCAGTAAGTGTGCTGTGCAATGAGCCAGTTTTCGATCATATGCTCGAGGAATTGCTGAGGACTATTATCACCGATCCGGTCCAGGTCGGCGGCTGCAAGCGCAATCGGAAGCCGCTCGCGTCGCTCCGATCGATCGTGCAAAGACGCGTTTGCCAGCATGGGCACCGCAATCGCGGCGAGTGCAGCCGGGACGAAGGTCGCACCGCTCGGAAAGTTGGTCTGCAACGCATCCATTGCGTCGACGGGTGACACTGCGGTGGCGGCAAGCGCCTCGAGCCACGGCCGAGCGGTCTGTCCTTCCTCTGGCGGCGTGCGTTCGAGCATATGCGCGGCGAGGGCTTCGGTGGTCATCGTGCCACCGCCGATCTCGGCAATGATCCATTCGAACAGCGCTTCCAGCCCCAGTCGGAAGGACTGGCGCATCTGTACCCGCCTCCAGTGCAGCGCAGGCTCTGCGATCTTTGCATCTTCCAGTTCGAGCATCGCCGGGCGCAGTTCGCCTTCGCCTTCATCCTCCTCGTGCTGATCATTAGCAGCGCGCGTCAGGAGCTCGAAGCCGCCGCGTCTTTTGGTCGGCGCCCGGGCGCCCATCAATCGCTCGCGCATGGCGCGTTTTTCTTCTTCTAGAAGATTCTCCATGTCCCAGATCGCGGCCCAGCTCTTCGCGGCTTTTCTGGTTAGTGTGCAGAGGCCGCGTTCGCGAAACAGCGCATGCCGGAGCAGCGGCTTGATCCTCGCTTCGAATGCGTCGAGCAGCTCGGCGGTCGCCTCGCCTGGAAAGCGCGTGCCCGCGTAATTGCTGTCGTCTTCGAGCAGCCTGAAGGCGCGAAGGCCCGGGCCGTAGTTGATAGCAGCGGTGAGCGCGGTCGAATTGCGGCGTGCCTTCACAAATGCGGTCCAGTCCGCATCGCCGAATAAGATTTTATCCGCAGCCCCCCACCGCGACCAGACGACCTGCTTGCCGGGCAAATCGACGTCGACTTCGTCGTTCTGCAGCATCGACCAGACAAAGGCCACTTCGATGCGAGCGACGAAATCTTCATGCGCCGAAACGGGCAGCGCCTCGCCAGACTTGCGGGCAAGTTCAATCGTTCGCCGCCACGCCCACGTCACCAGCGTGAAGGGCCGGATATAACGGGCGACATTGTTTAGACCGGGGAACACGTCGTTCATGAGGTCGAAGTTGATCTGCCTCAGGCCCAGCGGATCAACGCCGCCGAGACCGGCGCCTGCGGGATCGACGATAAAGCAACTCTTCGCCTTCCTACTCAGCTCTTCAAATTCGGCGAGCGACGATGTCATCAGGGGTTCCTCGTCAGAATGAAGCCGTGGCAACGTGCTTCGCAAAGGCCGGTGCTTCGTAATCGATTGGCTTCCTCGTCAGGGATGGCGATGCTGCAACGCCGACAGGCCTTCACCGGATGTTCGACGAACTGGACACGGCGCTTACCCGCTTCGCGTTGGCATTGGTCGAGCAGTTGCGGCCACATCTCATGAAGGGGAAGCACCGTGAGGCGGCTGGGAAATTGACCCGCCTCAAGCGCAGTTTCGAGGGCGCGGACATCGTCATAGATCGTCCGCGCAGCTTGGATTGCCTTCAGCGTGTCGAGCGCATCTGTGCCCGGCGCCATAAAATCGACGAGCCCGGGAAGCGCCCATTGATCGTCGGGCAAGCAATCAGGATCGATTCCGAGCTTCAACATACGCCCGCGCGCTTTTGCTGCGTCGAACTCGGTTCCACCCGCGGCAAGGTAAGCGATGCACCACGCCATCATAGCCCGCGCCTCGCCGCCAAGCTCGATATCTTCCGCGAGCCGCAAGATGCGCGACAGCAGGCTTTCGGTTGCCGGATCTTCGGTCGTTACGCAAATGAACCGGATAATGCGCGCCACGTTCATGAGCTTCACGTCATTGTCGACTTGCCCCGCAAGTTTCTGAAACAGCTCGGGAAGACGTAGGCTGAGCTTGTCAGTCGCATTTGCGTTGCGCTGCCTGCGGACTCGCTCGCTGCGATCGGCTTCGTCTTCATCATCCTCCGCCGCAGGTGTCGCTGTGGCCATGCTCCGCAGGAAGCGCGCGACGAACTGCCGCCACGCGCGCTCTTCCTTGCCTGCATCGCCGCCGCCGCTGTCTTCATTTCCACCGCTGTGTTCGGCGCCGCCGAGCTGGCCCGTGCCGACGCGCGCCGCGTCGACCAGCGGATCGGGGCGCTTCTGCTGCGAACCGGTGCCCCGGCTGGCAATTATCGGCTCGACGTTCAGGATCTCGGGATTCGTGCGCACGAACTCCATCAGCGCAAGAACATGCTCGGGGGTCTGCATGCCGCGCATGACCGCCAGCATCGACGGTAGCGCCTTGCCCGCCCGCGATTTGATCGAACCAAAGTCGGGAGCGATCACGAAACCCTCCGCGATACCCTCTCCCGACACTAGGCGGAGCTGAATGCGCCCCTCAAGCGACAATTCGGCCTGCTGGTCGAGCTTCTCCATCGGAATGGAGAATTTGCCATCCTTTATAGCCACGGTGCCGAGATCAATCGGACGACGGTTAAGTTCCATTGTGACGACCGCCTGCTCGGTGCGCCACGGCGTTAATATACGTCCGTGAATGCCGCCGTCGGTGTGCGCCGCCACCAAAATTCCTGTCTCGGCGGCGCCGTCGTCATCGTCCTCCAAAGACACAGCTTGCTTCGGCGGCGCCTTGACGGCTGTGAACTTCCAGCGATGCCCCGTTCGGCGATCGACACGCAATGTGCAAAGCTCGACATTACGAACGCCAGCGCCCCCGTAAAGAAGTCCCGCCGAGGTCGCATTGGCGCTGCCCGACAGGATGAGGCGTCCCTCGGCGCAGCCGATCTCAATGATTTTGGCATGAAGACCACGCTTGGCTTCATCCTGGCCGACGAGGTTGGTAAGCTCGACCGGGCGGACGATCGCCGAGCGCCGCGGCCAATCCATGTCCTTCGGAGCGGGAACGCGGGTTCGAGGGACATGCGCCTCGACGTGCGCTACCCCGAGCGCATCGGCGAGCTCTTCGATCGCCACTGCGTCCCAATAGGGGGATGCGATCGAGAGCGAGCGCGCGCCGCCGATCGCTTTGGCCGCGGAGGTAAGCTGCTCCGCGATCGGCGCCTCCATACTGCTGATGATACGGACGCTCCCCTCATCGCGTCCTGCCGCTGCCGACGCGGACAGCCGTGCGCCGAGCGCTTCGCAAAGTGTGCGCGCGTCGTGCTCGCAGGTCTGCGCCGTGCCAAGCACGGTGAAAAACCGGCCCAGATCGCCCACGGCCAGTGCCATCCCATTGGCGTGCACATGATCGAGGCATTCGAGATTGGCCGACCAGCCGCCGAAAGTGAGATTGCCGGACCCCACGGTCGCGTGCGTAGCGTCATCGGACTCGAGAACCATCAGCTTAGGGTGGAAGCAGCCGGCGCGCGCGGCCACGGGATGAACGGCGTATTCGCGGCCGATGCGAACGGCGCCGCGTTCCTTGAGCGCCATGCGGTAGCCGAGGGGATCGGTGAGGATCGTGATGTCCGACACGCTCTGCCGGAGCAGCGCCTCGACGAGCACCGCCTCGGTGAATGACGCGCTGAACGAATAGGTCGTGAAGGTGGCGCGGCGCCATTTATGCGCAGCGATCAAATCGAGCTGTGAGAAGATTTTCACAGGCGATCCGCCCCATAGGCGGCAGTGCCAGCCGCGTGGACGATATTTTCCCGATCGATCATGTGCCTCTGCCCCCCGTGGCTAATTCGCACAGCTATCGGTGACGGGCAACCGGGCGGCGAGGGCGTTTACTTCCGGTTTGGTGCAATCGGCCTTTTTGTTGGCCTCGATTCTGGCCGATGCGGCTTGTCGTTCGTCTGCCGGATAGAGCGCGGTCCTGTGAATGAGATCAGGATCGCGCGGCGGGCGTCCGGTGCGGCGAGGATGGAAAGTCCGCCCACTCAAGGCACAGCATATCGCGCTTTGTCCTAGGCAGCGCTTTGCGATCGATAAGCTTGCCTTCGACCTCGAAATTGGCGTCGATCTTCACGATCAGCACCTTGCTGAAATTGCCCTTGAGGTTGAGCGTTACCCTCTCGGTCGTCTTGAACGGTGTGATCGTCTTCACCTCGACAAAGTCATTCCCGAGTTTGCCGTCGGAGCCCTGCGCGTAAATCCGGTGCGGCTTGATGCCATAGGTGATCGCGCCATAAAGTTCGCCAAGGTCACCATAGACCTGCAGATGGCGCCCGGTGAGTTCATGATAATCCGCAGCAGCTTCGAGCAGGCGTTGGAAGATCGGCACCAGATCGACGTCGAGATTCGGGAAGCGCGCTTGGAATTCAAGCCGTTCAAGATGGGAACTGATTTCGGTCCATGTGATCCACTCGCCATCGTCGTAGATGGCGTTGTCGTCATTCCACATATCTGTCGGGCCGTGCTTCATGATCCCGACGTTAGACGCGAATCCGTAAATGCCCAGTTTCGACGCGCTGTGTATGTTGGCCACATCGCGTAGCGGCTCCTGCCAAACCGTGATAAGATTTAGACGGCAGCCAAGTATAAAGGGTCCCGGAAACCTGCTTGACGGCAACTGGCCAGTTTAAACTGAAGAGATGCCGGGCCTCAATGCGCCTGATCTCAGCGGTTCCCGTGCGCTAGATCGTCGCCTGAAAGCAGACGTGCGCCACTTTGGGCTGCCGAGGGCAGACATTGTTTGCCACGATCGCATGACTTGACCGGTCGCTTCGGCTAGACTTCCATCATGGCGGGGACTTTCAACGAACTTCCTCGCTCCACTCTTTAATTGGAGAATCCTGGTGGTCCATCGCCCGTGAGTCGAAGTCGAAACTGAAAATGCGGAAGCGCCGTGCGCGCCGGTCGCTGACCCCGGGAATGCGCTGACCTTCAACAATGTCATCGGTCATCGCGCCTCCCGGCAAGGTCGCCTCCTTGTTTCCCGTTCGACACCAGCATTGCCTCGCCTCGCATTGCGGCCGGCAGGCTCGTGCAATCGGCAGCCCGGACGGGGCCAAGAATCCGGCAAACCTCAACTAGATATTCGTCCGGAACCCGCATCCGGGCGCTTTGCAGAGCGGCATGCAGCATGACCGCGATCTGCTCTTCATTCAGCACGCCGCGCGTTACCGGACTCAGTAGCAATTCTGCCGAGCTGACAATCGGCAGGGCTGGGAAGCGGCGACCCGCGAGGCCGATCGCCTTGCGCTCGTCAATCATCGCGGTGCCGCCGATCTGCAGGGCGTGCGCCAAGGTTGCGGCCTCACCATCGTCGAGGGTCTCGCTGATCGACCCGGCGACGAGTCCCATGAACAAGGCTTCTGCGTCCGCGTGCAGCTCTGCGACTTCGACCAGACCCATCTCGATCAGCTCGGCCATCCTCTCGGCCGTGGCCCGCCCCTTGTCACGGCCGCGCTCCAGTTCACCGAGCACGATGCGCGGCAGGATGGGCGGGCGGACAAGCGCGCGAAGGATCGCGATGGGCTGTCCCCCTGCGATGATGTTGATCCAGACGCTGGCATCCGCGACGAGCGGACGGCCGCCATCAAAGGAGGAACGAGGGGGACTCATCCGTCTCCGCTCCTTCCGCTTCGAATTCGTCGATCAGCACGCGAGCATCCACGCGGTCGATGTGCAGGAGACGCGCGACCTGGCCTTCGCTGATCAGTTCGCGGCGCCATGCCTCGCTCGCCATCAGACTCATGCGCATCGGCACCTGGCGCCCTGCGTCCGCACGCGCATCATCGGCTGGGATCGCGTCGCCGAGCACTTCCCGGGCCTGGACGTCGGTGATTCCGCCCTGATGCGCGAACCAGTCCCAGGCACCGGCCTTGGTCAGACCGAGTTCCTCGAGCCGGCGCACCATCGCCTCGCGCGACACGCCGAAATAATGCGCGAGCAGGATAATATGGCGGCGAGTGAGCTTTGCCGCGCCTGCAGTCAGCTCCTGGAACTTGGCCGCAACAGCCCGAGCCGGGGTCAAGAAGCAGCGCCCGAACGCATTGGCATAACGCTCTTCGCGGCTCGATTCGGGTGAATTGGCATGCAGTGCGTCGGGTGACCTTCGGGTCGAAATGAAATGGCCAAGCTCATGCGCGCCGGTCTGGGTGCGCCGCTCGCGTGGATGGGAAGCGTTCAAAAGGATGCACGCGCCGATCGCGTCGTCAAAGGCATAGAGACCCGAAATCTTCGGATCGATGCGGCGGATGAACACGCGGGCGCCCAGCTGCAGCTCAAGCAGGCTGACAATGTCGTGGATCGGCGCCAAGCCGAGCCCCAGAAACTGCCGCAGCTCCCACGCATCCTGTTCCGCTTGGAGCAGGACGTTGCCCGGCAACAGCGGGCGCTCGGGCGGATCGAACCGCACGCGCTTGATACCGAGGACATTTTCCAGCTCAAGTTCGGCCTGGACCAGACCGTTGAGCAGATTGATCGCCGGATCGATATCGTCGCCCTGTTCGCCGGCCTTGCGGAAGCGCGGCCGCAGATCGACCTTCGCGCTGTCCTGCCGGAGCAGGACGTTGAGCGAGGTCCCGTAGAGCGCCGCCAGCTTCTGCAGTTCGTCGACGCGCGCGCGGCGCTGCCCCTGCTCAATCGCCACAAGCGTGGTCCGCGCGACATTGAGCGCCGCCGCGGCGGCAGCCTGGGTCATCTTCGCATTCTCGCGCGCGTCGCGCAGGAGCTCGCCAATGCCTTCGGCTGTCAGGGAACCGGTGATCATTGCCACGGCGACACCATCGCGATGCGCGAGACGAACGACTCCTTCCCGAGGCTCGCGAGGAAGGCGAGCCATTCCGACCGGTGCCGTTCGAGCAGATCGAACAATTCCCGCTCTGCGACCGCCGCCTCTATACCGAGCCCGTCGGCGGTTTCATGCGCAACGCGCCGCACCGCGCGGCGGTGGAGGTCCGAGCGCGCGAGGGCGGCAAGATGATCGAGGTGCAGGATTCCCGCAATGGCATAATCCTCGAACGCCTTGCTCATCCGGGCAAACCCTTTGACGGTGCCGCCGCGAATGTCGCTCGCACCGAGATCTTCCCAGATATATTCGTCAGACGCCTCGACGATCCCGGCGGTGTGCATGCTCATGCGGCGCAGCATGCAGGCCGCGCAAATACCGCACTGGCGGCGGCGGCCGTCGAAACTGACACGCCGCGAGTCCTGCCAGCAGGAGCGGGTGTCGTGCCAGTTCGGGGCTGCTTCCAGCGCCTGCGCCGCGGCGAGGGTCTCGCCCTTGGTGTACCAGATACGTGGATATTCGTAAGTCGGGACCTGCTTGCCCATCGCCGCGAACAGCTTCTCTATCCGCTGCGTGAAGGCGGGATGCACGCGATAATCGGGATAAATCTGGCCACTCGACGCAACGATCGGCCCGAGGGCGCCTTGCCCGCTCTCGGTGACGACGATCCGGTCGACCTTCGCCAGCTGTGCGGCAATGCCGGTGAGCATCGCGAACTTGAACCCACGCGACCGCGCTGAGGATTCCACACGCTGCCGCTTGCCCAGCTTCACGTCGAACGGAACCGCGGTGAACCGCCGCTGCTTGCGCGGTGTACCTTTGGTATCGGCCCCCTTGGTGCCGAGGCGGACCCTCACCAGCCCGCCTTTCTCCTCTGCGGCAACGAGCGCGGCCACGGCCCGCGAATCGAGACCGTCGCTATAGGGCATGATGATCTTGTCGGGGGTCGAGAGATCAAGCTTGCGCGGACCGACCTTGACGACGTCGTGGCGGCGCCGGACGAAGCTCAACGCCCACCGATCGCCGGTGAGGAAAGCGAGCGCTTCCTCCAGGGCGTGGCGGACCGATGGCTTTTCCCAAAGCGCATCTTCATGAACGGCCACGCGCAGATCAAAGGCGCGCGCCCAGCCCCAGGCCGGGCGGCGCACGCTTAGATCGCAATATTCGACCGCGGCGGCTATGATCATCAGGTCAACCAGCTCGGGATGCCAGCCGGCGAAGAAGAAGTCCTTCAGCCCTTCAATCGACAGCGTGATGCTCTTGCCGAGGATCGCGCCCTGCGCCTCGGCGCGCAGCGGCTCCCCTTCCTCGACGGCGTCGATCCGCACGCCTTCCGCATCCGCCACATGATAAGCCTTCACATTCACAGCGGCACTCCGTCGTCCAGCCCAGAATAAGTGGCAACGGCCGGAGCCTGCGGAGCATCCGAGGTGCGAAGCACTTGCCGCGCCACCGCGGTAATATCAATCTCGCCATGGGCGCCTTCGAGACGCGACCGCACCGCGCGTGCGCGCTGATTGGACGCCTCGCGGAACATATGCTCTTCAACCTGGCGATATCCTGCGAGCAGCCGATCGGAAACGGTGCCCTCGGCAGCCTGTCGCAGGGCATCCGCCGGAGCGCAACCGTCATTGAGGGCATCGACCGCATTGCGCAGGAAACTCGCCTCCATCGGCGAACTGGCCTGGGCGTGCATCGCGCGAAGATCGGCGATGGGCAGGTCGCGGAACAGGCCGGGATCATCGGGGCCGATGATCAGGCTGGACACCCTGCCGAGGAAGCCTGGCGACAATTCGGCGCGGCAATCCCGCTCGGCAGCCGCATGCAGCGCGTCGGCGATCTCGCGCGTCGAGAAGGCCTGAACGTAAGCGAATTTGGCCGCGAGCTTCCAGCGCGGCGACATTGGCAGGGAACGGTAAGGTCCATCACTCATGGCAGGTCTCCTGCGAGCCAAATTAATCCGTGACCTGACATTGTCAATAACAATGGGAAAAATATCTGACATTCATATGGTGGAAGCCATCGCTTGAGCGGGCGCCTTCGGTCCCCTGCTACCATCCCACTGGTCGTTCGGGCGGCTCCACAGGCTTGCCGGCGCGCCCGCGGGCTACATGCGCCCGGCATTAACATGCAGCACGGCTGCGTTCGCATCGCGCCGAGGTCATGAGGATTTGCCAAGGGCAAGATTGAACGCTGTTCGCTTGACAAATTCGAGGCGACAAGGCTCCTGAAATCGCGCCTAAGGTGCCTCGCGCTTCAATAACGCTTGCCCGAGTGCGGCCGCAATCTCCGGCGAGGCGCGCTCGGCTGGCCCGGCGATGCCCGCTCATCGAATGCTGCGCCCCAAAGCGGCCTGACCGATATCGGCCATTCTCCTCGTTAAGACCTTTGCCGCAGTTGCGCATAGGCCAAAGCTGCCATAATCTCGGGGAAGATGGCTGGCGAATTGTTCAACAGGGGAATGAGGGAGCGCGATCTCGACAATTTTCTTGTCGAAGAGCTTTATGCTTCGCCCGAATTCCGGGCGTGGTTCGTGGCTCGTGCCGGTAAAGCATTCGCGGCGCCCGAAGATCTTGCGATTCGGCTACACAAGTCGCCGGCCCGGACCCAGGATTCACGGCAGACTGATGTCCGGATCGGGTGGTTCGCAGATGACAGCGCACTGAAAGCGGCGATCCTCATCGAGAACAAAGTTGGATCAGGTTTTCAGGAGGGACAGGCAGCGGCCTACGCTGCAGAGGCGCAAGCACTGCGAACTGAGCTTGGTGAACATGCCGTAGCGACCGTGCTTGTCGCGCCAAAAGCACAATTTTCCAGTCTGGTGCATGACGGTCATTTCGACGGCGAGATTGCGATCGAGGATATCGTAGCCTCGCTTAAGGAGCGTCTGCGAAATCCCTTGCTGGAACTGGAACTGACTGCGCGGCTGACTGCTAGAATTGACCTTCTCGAAGCCTTGTGCGGGCGCCGGTCTGAGAACGCCTGGACCCCCGTAACGATTGAGGCGAAACGAGATTTCGCGAAAGCCTATGCAGAACTGGCGGGAGAAATTCTTCCTCTCATTGTTCGGCCTTCTACCGATGGACCGAAGGCGCTCACACGCATTTTCGAGCCCGTCCGCCTACGCCCAGACCTCCTTCCTGTGGTAATCCGGCACGAATTCGGTTCGAACGTTGCGACCAAATACGTCAACGCCCAGTTCGCAGGCCAAGCAGAGCTTCTGCCGTTGCTCAGTGCCAGCGGAATTATGGCCGGGACGGGATACACACTGCGAGCTGCCGGCAAGTCCCTAGCGATCGACGTAGCCACGCCTGGCATTGATCCCACGCTTCCTTTCGAGATGGAGCGGGCCAAAGTCCTGGAGGGACTTGAAGCAATTGGCAGGCTCGTCGAGTGGCTGACTGGGTCTGCTGAGCAGCTTGCTCAGATATTTTTGGGTGAGGGGTCAGAGCAGGGAAAAACCGGGGGCGTCGCGTCACCCGAGCAAAATAATAGAGTCGATCCGCATCGGCTTGCCCGCGAATTCGAAGCAGAGCTTCTCAGTACCTACAGGGAGTGCGAGAAGCTGGGATATCGGCCCACTGGTATGCTCGATCTGATGGAACGTCTGGGTGCGATCGCCACCGCCAGGCATCTGCTTGCGCGGCCACCATCCGATGGTTTCGCACGTCTATTTGAGCTCAATCGCCTCGACCTTGCGATTGAATCCATTGTCCTGAGACCCGAGTGGTCGAGCCTTTTCTCGGACCATGAGCGCGGGATTGCACGCCGCCGTCTTCGGTAAGAGCCGGGAGCTTCTCCTGTGGGGACAAGCAATTTTCTGACCAGATGACGGCGTCCGCGGGGAGCGAGGAACGACCGCTCAGGCTTGCACCCCTTTAAGACCCGACAGTCCGCTTCCGGCCAACTTCCGCGGTAGCCAGCGCCTGCGCGGCTTAGCGCAACTTCCAATACCCGCAATTGGTCGATTGCGCCTCATCCGACAGATAGCCTATGGCCACCGGCAGCGAACAAAAAGGGAAAACAATGGTAGCGTCATTTTCAGTGGACGAGCGACGCGAGCATTTTGCCTATTGCGTCCAACTTTTTGGCGGCACCACTGCATTCTCGCGGCGCCTTGCCATAGACGAGCGAGCCATCCGCCGTTTCATCAATGGCGAGCGGCCTCTTGGTGACGGGCTTTTGGAAGACACCGCAAAGACGCTGCGCCTGCTCATTGCTGAAGCAACCACGGCCGAAGCACAGATTGCGGCCACATTGCGCTTTCCGCCGACCGATCCGTCGTAGCGGCTCGGCGATGGCGAAATGTCCGCTTCCCATGTCGCGCCCAATATCGACTTTTCGTTCGGTTTACTGTGAATATGATCCCGTGGCCCCAAGTCAGCGCGTCCGCCCCTCGCGTCTCAATGCCTGATCCTGCGTGACTTCTCGGATGCACTGCGCCTGTTGGTTACGCACCTGAATTGCCGCGATCTTGTCGCCGTTGGCAATGCGGCGAGCCACCTCGTGACGCTTGGCCTCGACGTCCTTTGATGCCCTGGCCGGATCATCGGGGTATTTCGCGCGCGTGATCGATATAGTTTGGGCGACAAGGCTCTGCGCGCGGCGCAGTTCCGGATCGCGGGCATTTTGCTCATGGGTCTGGCCCAAGAACCGTTCCGACAGAGCTTTGAGGCTGATTGTCTCATCGGGCGGTCGACGGAATTTGTTTTTGATGGTTTTCGCTTCGCGGCGCTTGTCGCGTTCGGCCAGCCGGGCTTGCAGGCGGTCAGATTCGGCCTGGACAACTTTCGAAGGCGTGTAATTCTCGACCGTCAGCCCTTGTGCGGCCGCAGCAAGAAATGCGGCCTTCTTGAACGTATCGCCGCCATTGATCCTGATCGACGTCCAGCCATTGGCCTTGGCGATCCGCAGAATGTCGGGAAGAGCGTCGATCTTGCTGGTCTTGAGCCGGTCGGGTTCGAGGCGGGCAATCGGCTTTTTATCATCCGTAGTGCGATAGAGCGCATTGCCGACACGCAGGAATTTGCCGGTAAGGTCGTCGGTGAGGGTGGGTGTTTCGGCTTTGCGCTTCGGCTTCGCCGGCTCCGATTTGGCTTTGTCCGGCTTCGGCATTGCCTTGCGGCTGCGTCCTGAAGAGGCATCGCCATCCTGTTTATCCGCCATTTTCGTCACCTTCCTCGATAAGCCCAGATACATTGCCGTCGTGATCCAGCGTCAGCATGTCGGCGAAGAAGCTCGGGCAATCTTCGGTGAGGACATCATCCTGTGACATAGGCCGGGTCTCGTGCCCGGCAGCCTCTTCGGCGATCATGTCGCGGAACAGCGCGGGCAGCGCGGTGCCAGGAGTTCGCTTCGGTGCGGCTGGCACTTCCGGCGCTGGAAACGTGCGCTTTTTGAAAAAGCGGTTGCTGAAATAGGCAATCTTCGTGCCGACGATAGGCGGAATGCCGCCGCGCAGGAGGATCAGCCTATCGGTTGGAAACTGCATGAGTTCCTGCGGCAACAACAGAGCGCGGCGCTGTTCCGCGATGGATTTTGACCGATTGGCGAGGAGACCATTGATCGTGAGCGACCTGGTGACGCTATCCTGTCCGGCATAGCCGAGCCTCTCGGACAGGTGGTTGGCGACGCGAAGCTCCTTGGGCGTGAATGCGACTTCGACACCGCAATTGGCGACGATTTCATCGGCGACATGCTCGCCGTAAACGCCGCGCAATTGCGAGCGTGACTGGATGACGGGCAAGAGCCTGATTCCGTAGCCCGCGACATAGGAGAAGGCGCTCGCAATGACCGAGGCCCGACCGAGCCGGGCAAATTCATCAAGAATGACCAGCACCGGCACGGGTGTGTTTTCGTCGGGCAATTCGCGCACATTGAGGTCGATGAGCTGCTGGAACAGGAGATTGTAGAGCGGCGCGATCCTGTCGAGTTCATCAGGCGACACGCCGAGATAGATCGACATGGGGCGCTTGCGGAGCTGGCGAAAATCAAAGTCGCTTGCCGCTGTCGCGGCATCGACTAGCGGGTTGAGCCAAAGGCCGAGGACGTTGGTGATCGTCTTCTTGATGTCGGCAAAGCTGTTGTCCGAGCCGCCGGCGAAATCAGCGAGCGCCGTCCGACAGCCTACCGAGAGGTTCAGTCCGGGATTGGCGAGTTCCTTTTTGAAAAAGACGCGCGGATCGCTTGTCGTCAGATGGCGATAGATCGCACCCATCGTCAGCGGTTCGTTGCTAGTTTCCACGAGCCAGGCACCAACGCCTGCAAATCCGGTGCGGGCACCATTGGCCCAAAAGGCTTCGCCCTGTTCGGGCGCAACGAACAGCATCGTTGCGATCTTTTGCAATTCGATGATGACATCATCCGCGTCGTGGCGGTCGATATAGGCCAGCGGATTGTAACGGGCGGTGCGGCCTTCGCGGTCGGTCGGATTGAACAGATAAACGGCCTGCCCGTAATGGGCGCGAAAGCCCGCGCTCGCGTCGTAATTCTCGCGTTTCACATCGAGGACGACAACCGAGCCAGCCCAGGTCAGGAGGTTCGGAATGACGATGCCGACGCCTTTGCCCGAGCGGGTCGGGGCTTCGACAATGACATGCTCGCTGCCACCAAAGGTCAGGAACCGTCCGCGCTTGCGGCCAAGGACGATTCCAGAGCTTGCGCGAAATCCGTGGCGCTTGATCTCGCTTTCGCGGGCGAAGCGCGCGGCTCCATGCAGCGGTGCGCCGCGCGCCCAAAGCGCATAGATCAGGCCGCCCAGGAGCAGGCCGCCGCCGAGCAGCCCGCCTGCCATCGCGCGGACAACGCGCGGGTCGCCGCGATAATACCAGACGAACTGCGGCATTTTGAGGGGATCATAGGCGGCGACGGGCAGGCCGAGGACCAGCCAGCCGATCATGGTGGCGATGGCGAGCGCGATCAGCACGCCGAGCGGAATGCCGACCAGCAATCTAGCCGTCCCGCCGTTAGGCGGCGTACCTGCCTTCCGGGTCATAATAGATCTCCGTCACCCGAAATTCGCCATCGGTCTTTTTGGTTTGCACTACGACATCGACCAGCATCTTGAGCAGCGCGCGAATATCGCCGCGGGCCAGATCGGAACCGCCTTCGCTTTCCTTCACCAAAAGCGTGAGTTGCTCGAACGCTAATTCGGCGGAATCGGCATGGATGGTGGTGATTGAGCCGGGATGGCCGGAATTGACGTTGCGCAAATAGAAAAAGGCAGTCCCGTCGCGCAGTTCCTGGAGCAGGATACGATCGGGCCGCATCCTGAGCGCGCTTTCGAGCAGATGTTTGGCAGTGACATTGGCAGTGCCCTGGCCGTCCTTGGCATAGAGCATGTGGACGACGTTTTTTTGACCGACGATCAGTTCGCGCGTGTCCTCGATCGTCAGCAACCGCTCGTCGGGCGGGATCAACTGGATCAGGCCCTTCGACAGCGTAGTCTTGCCTGATCCTGTTGCCCCCGAAATGAGAATATTGAGCCTGGCCTTCACCGCTCGGTCGAAGAATTCGACATGACGGCCTGATTGCAGAAGTGCGAGCAACTCCAATTCCTGCGGAGTTACTTTCTTTTCCGAGATTCGCGTGTCCCTGAAAAGGCCAGCCGCCTCGAAATCGGCGAGTGTCATTGTCACGGTCGATGGCTTGCGCACAGTGATCGAGACCGTTTCGTCCGGCACGACGGGTGGCACGACGATTTGCACGCGCTCGCCAGTCGGGAAGATCGTCGAGACGATGGGGTTTTCGCGGGTGACATCCTGCGAGGTAAAGGCGGCGGCGGCAGTCGCGAGCGCCATGAGTGTCTTGAAATCGAGTGAGGGTTCGCTTTCCCAAGTCCAGCGCCCGCGTCGTTCAATCCCGACCTCGCCGGGCAAATTGATGACCAGTTCGGTGACGCTCGCGTCATCGAGATATCTGCGTAAGGGTGCCGTCACGCTGTCGAGGACAGCGGTGTTTTTGCCCGGTGCGGCCATTATTTCAGCGCGAGGCCGTAAACGGTCGAGAAGTCGAAATCCTGCGCCACCGTGATCCCGACATCCTCGCCCTGATTCTTGCGCAGCACTGGCTTGATCTCGGCATTTTGCTGCAAGACAGTCGATGCCGCATCGGAGGGGACGCGCGTGGTGTTCGAGCCGTTATTGCCAACGGCTTCCGACCCGACGGTCGCCGCATCTTCGACAAGGCTGAACAGCAGGGCTGTGCCAAAACGCTGCCAGAAGAAATTGTTGACCCGGCCATCCACGCCGCCGCGCCCGAGCGCATCAGTTGCGGGCGATCCGACATCGATCGCAATCCCGCGCGGCGTGACGGCACGCGTCCACAGGACGAACAGCCGGTATTGCCCGCGGTTGAGGCCACCCTGATATTCGCCAAAGATCTTCGTGCCTTTTTCCATCAGCACGACCCTGCCATTGTCCGAATAGATATTGCGCGGAAGAATACAGCTCACATAGCCCGGCTGGCTTGAATCCATTGCGGTCTGCAACACACACGGAATGAAGCTTCCCGCCGTAATCAGGAAATTGCGGTCGGGAAGCGCGCGAGCCTGCGCCTGTCCGATGACCGAGCCACGCCGAAGTCTGTCGAGATTGGTGGGCTCGGGGGATGCCGCGTGACCGGGATTAGCCGTAGTCCCATGGTCGCCGTAACGAACGCTTCCACCCGCACTCTCGCGTTCCCCGCCATAGGCGATCAGCGATGACCGACGCGTGGCTTCGCGGAGGGCTTCGGCCGGAGATTGCTGGCGCGGCTGTTGCAGTGCTGCTGGCGAACCTTGTTGCGGGCCGATGGCGGGCACGGCCGGTTCTCCAAGGGAAATGGGGGCGTCGGGGTCGGTTGCTGCCCCAGCCAGGGTCGGTGCGATAACCGTTGCCGGGTCATATTGCGCGGGCTCGAGCGCGGGTTTGGGTTTGACGGGTGGCAGAGCCGTATTGCCCGTCAGTCCGGTTCCCAGCGCCAGGACCGTGAACATGACGGCGCCTGCGGCGGCGGCCAGGCCGATCATCTTTTTTGGGTCCATCGTGGTGCCGGAGATCGACGGCATTTTGCTGCCGCGTTCGGAGGCGGGGGTGCGATCAATCTCGTCGGGATCGGGTGTTTGATCGACGGCGGGGCAATTGGCGCCTCGGTCTGAGGCGCGTTCCGGGTCAACTGTGTCGGCCATCATTTCGTCTCCCCATCGGGACCAGATGTGCGCTCGACGATGCTGGACGCGGTGCCGGTCTTGGGATCGCGCCCGTAGAAATCCGGAGCCTCGTTGAAGACGCACAGCACCTCTTTGCCGCGCCGCAAACGGAGCTGGGCAAACACGCCGTGGATCACGACAAATTCGTCGCGGACATCGAACGGGACGATGCTTTCGCCGCCATCGGGATTGACGGCGAAGAACGCAGGCAGCTCGCGCTGGTTCGGAAAGCGCAGCGCAGTGAACTGGCCATTGTCGGTAATTTCGGACGGTTGAATCGCGGATGATCCCTGCACACTATATTGGAGGTTACGCTTGCCTTCGAGGACCGCGAGGTCGAGGGCCGAGCGGATCGCGCCCGATTGAAGGGCCGTGGCTCGCGCGTATGCGGCTTGCGCCGCCGCCGCTTGTGCTGCGGCGGCTTCCTCGCGCGGATAGCGAAACACGACCTTGAAGAATGTGTCGGCGGACCGCGCTCCGATGCTCCCGCGCCGCGCCGACAGTTCGAATGTGTAGCTGCGGCTTCCGACGTCGGAACGCGTGATCACGATCAGATTGGTCGCTCCGGCCAGTTCGCGTGGTTTGATAAACAGCGAATGTTCAGCTGGCGCCACCTCCCACGACACGCTGTCGCCGAGCGCGACATGCTCGACCCGTTCGCCCGCTGAAAAGACGATCTGTGTTGCCGAGCGGAACGCGCCGACAATGCGGTAAACTTCGGCGTCGCTATAGATCGCTTCGCGGATTCTGCTGTCCTGCGCGGTAGGATGCGGCGTCTCGCTGGCACCTGCGGCGCTGGCGGAGAACATCAGGGCGATGGCAATGATGCCGTGTTCTGGTTTCATTGCGTCACCTCCAGATCGGCGCGGTAGCTTTGGACTTCCAGCCCCAGCGGGTTTTTGAACCGTTGCTGTTCGGTGGTTGGGGTGTCGGTGGTGTCGTAAGTCATGGTCGCGATCGCCGGTGTGTCGATCGTCGACGCGCCGCGCTGGAGTGTCTTGGTGAAGCGGATTTGCGCGACGTTCTTTGACACGAAGGTCACCGACTTTATGGCGATAAACACCGTATCTAGATCGGTGAAAACGCTTTGAGGCGATTGGGGATTGCCCTTGGCGTAGAACGCCGTCCAGCGCGCCTGTTCGTCACGCGACGACATCGCCAGCACGCCTTCGAAAAACTCCCGGCGGGCCTGAGGAATCCATCCCTCGCGATTGCGGACATAATCGGCGAGAAAATATTTGGCGACCGCCTCATTATAGGTGATCTGCCGGTCGCCGGTCAGTGGCGCAGCGATCTCGCTCGCGCCGGTGGCCTTGTCGACGGTGATAACATAGGGCGCGACGGTCTTGAGCGGCGTGAGCATGGCCACGGCCGCAACCGCTGTGACTGCAAGACTGCCGGCCATGCCCGCGATGATCCACGCCAGCCGTTTCGAGCGGTTAGCGGCTATTAGCCGGTCATGGTCCCAGCTCGCGGCCTCTGAAAAATAGGCCTTGAGATCCTGCCTGTCTGTAACGCCGCCAGCCATGATGCTCAGCAACTCCGATAGGAGGTAGTTGGCGTTGCGCTGCTGATGGGCGGGACCTGCGGGCCGGGTTTGGCGTCGGGCTGTGCGGGCTCGGGAAATACGTCAACGCCTTTGCGTCCCTCTTCCTGGTCTGGCGTCTGGTAGGCTGGGGTTGATGTTCCTGCGAGGGGATCGACCGTTGGCAGGATCGTACCATTGGGGTTGGCCGGGCGGCGCTGCTTACCGCTACATTTGGCAAGTTTTGGCGATTTCGAGGCAGCGCTGATGGCCTCGACTGGTGCAATGAGTGCCAGCGCAACCAATATACTCATCATATGCTTACGCATGATCCAATCCTTTTATGCTGCGCCGCGACTGATTGATCCAGATGTCCGCATCCGCGCTATGCCGCGCGCGAAGCCCCGCTCGATGGCTCGGCTGGTGGCCTGAGCGCCGGTTGCGCCGCGCCCAACGACGAACCCGCCTGCCGCTGCGATTGCGGACGCAAACTGGTTGGCAAGGGCAGGGCCGCCGCCGCCGAGCGAAGCGGCGAGCGATGGAATCTGGAGGAAAAAGAAGAAGCCGAGCGCGTAAAAAGCCAGCGCCTTGATCGCGGCCATGCCGATGTCGTCATTTTCCGAGATGGTGGCGATGATCGTCTCGCCCGTTTGGGTCAGAAACAGTGTCAGCACGAGCGCGAAAACGATCAGCATCAGATAGTTGATGCATGCCCCGAGCCAGGCAAAGAAATATCCGCGCGTGGACTCGAACAGCAGGGCGGCCACAAAAAGCGGACCGACAACCGAGAGAAGCCCGAGCGCAAACAAGCCGAACGCACTGATGACGAAGCCGATGGCCGCGCACAGCAGCGTGGCGATGATGACAATGACCACCAGAAAGCCCGCAAAGACGGCATAGCCGATATCGGGGAGCGCACCCTGGGAATCCTGATAATTAGCGGCGATCTTGCGCATTGTGTTGGCAGTTTCAAAGCCGGTGCCTGCCAGCTTGTCATAAAAACCGCCAAGACCACCAACGTCCGCACCGCCCAGCGCGTTTGCGAACTGGCCGGGCAAGCCACCCAGCGCAAACATGCCAATCTGGGTGCCGTAGAGCGATGTCACGGCAAAATAGAGAACAGCGAGCTGGCAACCGCGATAGGTATATTCGCGGAACGGATATTGCACCGCCCCGCGCATGATCGCGTAGCCCAGCAGAGAAATATAGATCACGATCCCGATGCGCAGAGCAGGGCTAACGACGCCGATCACGGCCGCATATTTGCCCACGATGGCCGCCAGCGCATTGTCCAGCGCCTCGAACATTGTGGTGAATACATGATTGGTGAAATCCATATATCTTTCCGGGTCCCGGTTGACGCTTTATAGAGCGATCTGGAGTTGCGACTTGGCGAACGCCGCCGCGCGGCAATTACCCGTGACCACCGCGGGTTGCGATCCAGCCGGCGTATCGCTGGCCGACCATTTGCGGCAGATGGCTTGCATCGCTTCGATCTCCTCGCCGTGGGCAACATAATATTGCCAAGTCCGCGCTGGCATATCGGCTGGAGGCGGGGCGGGGGATGGGCCGCACCCGGCCATCAGCAGCGCGATCGAGACGGTCGCGATCCGCAATCTCATTGTCCCTTGTAATAACGGCTCGCCGCGTCGAGCTTTTGGGCAAGTGCCGCCTTTCCTGCCGCCGCCCGTTCGCGTTCCTGAGCCTGTTGCTGCATGGCGATGGCCTGGAGGCGAAGCTGGTCGTTTTGCATCGCCGCAGATTCGAGGTGCAGCCGGACGGTCAGGTCGCCGACTTCCTTGGCCGTGACGGCGGTCGCCATTCGGGCGCGGAGCTGGTCAAGCCCTTGCGTCCGCGAGGTGACGGCGGCACCCATATTATCGGCAAGCCCCGCGGTGATGCCGATGTTGCGCGCGTTGAGATCGAAGCCAGCGCGCGACTCTTCGGACCCCGACACCCCGCGCTTTTCAAGGAGGCGGCGATAAACCGCATCGGCTTTGGCGCGTGCCGCACCTACAACATCGAGATCGCCGCTACCGAAGCCATGCAGCACGGCCGGACTTGTATCGAGTTCACGTAGCGCGTCGCTTTTGAGCTGTGATGCCAGCTGCGGAATATCGGTCAGCTTATTCAGATCCTGATAGAGTTTCTGCGCTTCGGAAATCTGCTGTTTGCCCTGCGCCGCAATCTGGATTGCCTGCCGCACCGCTTTGACTTGCTGCACCAGACTGGCGCTGTCATGAACCGGCATGCCCTGTGCAATGGCAGGGAGGGGAGCCGCTATCAGCAGTCCCGCACCGAGTAGCTTGGTCATCGTTTTCATCATATTGCCTTTCCTTGCAGTTCAGCTTGGACGTCTCCGTTGATGGAAGAGGGGTAGCCAGAGCACCGGGTCGTTCCCCACCTCGGCGATGATTTCGTCGGCAACAGCGTTGGTTTCGGCGCGGCCCGACAGCACCGCCAGCGCGTCGTCCAGACCGCTCAGATCGAGTTCGACCACCACGCTGTCATGGCCCTGCTTCACCAGAAACTTGTGGCTTTCCGGGGCTAGGTCGTCGCGTACCAGTTTGAACTCGGCTTCGGACAGTGCGAAGCCTTCGACATAATCACGCCGCGCGCCGAACGGATTCGGGAGCATGATCTTGGTGGCGACCTGTTCCAGAATCGAATGGCTGATATCGCTCTTGAGCGCATCGGCAGGCGATTGCGTGGCGAAGACCAACAGGGCGTTTCGTTTGCGGTAGGTTTTGAGGCCGTCCTGAGCGAAGCGCCGGAAGGCTTCATCGCCGAGCGCCTTCCAGAATTCGTCGATGCAGATAATCATCCGCTCGCCGCTAAGGAGTTGGTCGATCCGGTGGAACAGATACAACATGACCGGCGTGCGGATGTCGGCGTTGTCGAGGAAATCGGTCATGTCGAACCCGATGAATCGGGCGCCGAGCGTCATCCTGTCGGCAGGATTATCGAACACCCAGCCAAGCGAACCTTCCGACGTCCATTTTTCAAGACGCGCGCCGACGCCGCTGATGTCCTTCATGCCGAGCATCGAGCGGAGCGCACTGAGTGAGCGGTCGGCGCTGGGAAGTTTCATCACGGCATTGATGCCGTCTTCAATCCGCCGTTCTTCCTGAACCGAGACGGGCAGGCCATCAGCACGAACGAGCTGGCGGATGAAAATAGACAGAAAACTCTTGTCCCCGGGTGTATCGCAAAGGGCTTTCAGCGGTGAGAAACCGGTGGCGACGCCGTTGCGCAAAGCCAGATATGTCCCGCCGCTGGCCTGGACGAAGATCTGCGCGCCGCGATCCTTGTCGATAAAGATCTGACGTGCGCCGGTCTTTTCAGCCTGTGCCATCAGGAAGTTGAGCAGCACCGTCTTGCCGCCGCCCGATGGGCCGATAATCAGCGTGTGTCCCAGATCGCCCTTGTGGAAATTGAAGAAATACGGGCTGCGCGCATTGGTCTTGAGCAGCGCCACCGCATCGCCCCAATGGTTGCCGCTGGCGAGGCCGGCGGGGAAGGTATGGAAGGGTGAGAAGGCCGCGAAATTGAGCGAAGTGATCGGCGCGGGACGGGCACGCCATGCGAAATTTCCGACGAGCTGCGACCAGTAAGCCGCTTCGAGCGCAGCCCCTTCGCGCGCCGCGACCATTCCCGTATCGGCAAGCGCGGCCCGGGCGATCGCCATTTGGTCGCGGAGCGCCTTCATCGAACTGGCATAGACCGCGAGGGTGAAGTGATGGTCGCCCAGCACAAAGCGGTTTGACATCAGGTCATCGCCGGCATCGATCAGCGCATCGGCCTGGCTGACGGCGCGGTCGCCGGCATTTTCCATCTGGGTCATGCGCAGCCGGAATTTCTCAGTGGCCGCAGCCCTTCCAAGGAAGGTGAAGGATTGTGTCAGAACGAAGCCAAAATCCACCGACAGCAAAGCCTCTAACTGGCGCGGGGTTGTCTGTGCTGGATATTCGCGGATACCAAAGATACCGCCAAAGACCGACGTGTCGGCGCCCCGAATTTCTATGGTTTCGGCGCCGAAGATCGTGCGGGCGCGATATAACGCACCGCCCAGATGACCGCGCACAACGGGGACGCGGGCAGGGCGTCCGGTCATCATCATATCGGCGACTTCCATCGTTTCGGAAAACATCAAACCGCGATGCTCATAGATCGCGCAGCGGCGCGGTTCGCAGCGCACCATGAGCTTTTCAAAATCACGGGCCTTGTCGTCGAGAAGCTCGATCAGGGACTCGTCGATCTCCAGCCCCAGCGCCGCGCTGCGCTTGGCATTGCCCGAGACCTTGCGCTTGAGAAGCTGGATGAGTTTGTCGCCGCCGGTGGCGGCTGGACGGATCACAAGCGTCGCAAAGAAGCGGTTGACGAACATCCGTTCCTGGTTGATCCGCCCAAAATAGGCACGGTTGAGATCGGCAGCGAAGCCCGATTTGAACGCCCCACCAGGATATTGATCGACCCGCATCCTGATCAGATGCGTCCAGATCGACAGCCTTTCATCATGGAGGTTGCGGAGCATCCCGTTCAGCTTGGTGTGCCAATCGTTCAGGTCGCGCACGTCGGCCGTCTCGAACGCACGGCCTTGCAGCTCGAAGGTCAGCATGATGTCGCCGGAATCGAGCGCCACCATCTCTTCATTCACATGACGCGAATAGGGCAGGAACTTCCCGGGCGTCGTCTCGCGCTGCGCGACTTTGAGCGGCACGGCGTTGGGTCGCATGGCATCGGATGCAAGCCGCTTAGGCATAACGGCCAAAACCCTTGCGGCGCATGCCCGTCAGCGTGAGCGGCGAGTAGCTGCTTCCGCCCCAGAACGCCCGGTTGCGGTTGCCCGCTTTGGTCCGGCCCCAGAGGAACAGAAGCCGGAACGCATTGACGTCGTGGCGCACAACCAGCCGCGAAATCGAATAGCCGAATATGGCGACCAATGCGGCGTAAACCGGACTGTTGGTTCCGATCAGGACCGACGCGCTGCAAATGAGCAGCAGCACCGCCGCCTCAATCGGGATTCCAGCCCAGAGTGCAGGGCGGGTCACGGCGAGGAACAGCGGGTCCTTGGTCATGATTTCGGTGTCGGCGTTCACGCGCGTCAGCCCGCAATGATGCCGACAATGGAATCAGCCGAAAAGACAATGGCGATGCCGATGATAACGGTCACGAGGATCGTTGTGGAGGCTCGACCCGTGAACCAGAGCAGGCCGGTGACGATCACCGCGATGACCGCAAGCGTCCGCAGCAGCGTCGATGACAGCAGGCCGCGAACTTTGGTGGCGAAGCTCTCCAGATTCTGTGCGGAGGCGGGGTCAGGGTTGAGCGCGGAAACCCCTAACACCAGCGCGAGTGCGACGCTCCAAAGCAGCACGTTCTGCCGCGACTGCGGTATACCCTCGAACCAAAGCGCCAGTCGGGACCGAACACCTGCGGTTCTTCGCACACAGTATTTTAATCCCGCCATACGCTCCTGCTTTCTATCGTTTCAGATGGGTTGGACCTTTGCCGGTCATGAGCGGCGCGCTCGAATAGGTTCCACGCAGGTGGCGCGCTGCTGCGCGCGATAGGCAGCAACTTAGAACCAAAATTCTCCGAGATGAGTCGGACGCGCGGGTCGAGAGGCATCGTCGCGGCCGTCGGCGCTTCCATCGCTACTAGGTCGACAAAGCCCGCATTTCTGACAACCTTTGCGACATAACCGTTGCGGAATCCCCGCGAGGAGCTTCCGGTATTGTAAAGCGAGAGTGCAATGCGAAGCGCGGATTGTGGGTCGTGTCGGACAATTGCCCTATTATAATTTTGGGTGAGTACTCTGCCGAGCGCCTCGATATTTTTGCAGGGGTCAAACACTTTATCCCAGGTCAGGCCAAGCCAGCGCATGTTGCGTGAGTTGATTTGGCCGAGACCAAGATCGACCGAATAGCCGGCAGCGATGTAGCGCTGTGCAGTCGCAGCGGCGCTGGCGGCGTCGGGCTGCGGCGGAGGTTGTTTCCCGCCATTGACGTTTAGCGCGAAGGGCCGTCCGTGGCTTTCGGTTTGCACGATTGCAGCGACGGTCTGCGGCGCGACATTGGGCGCACATTGCGATGCTAAGGCGGCAATCATGGCCCCTGACATGGTCACCGCTGAATACCTACAAATGAGGTGCGGGACGGTGCGTAGATTTCGGCTTTGTGATCGGTCGAGCGCGCGACAATGAAGGTTGACGCCGGGTGTCCGAAATCTGAAATCCAAATATGACGGTAGGAAGCCATATGCGCATTGATCTGGAAATGCGCACTCATTGAAAATCCCGGAAAAGGGGTATGTACCTTTCAGCTTTCTACGGAGCAGGGGCTTTTCAACAAAGGTAGATTTGAAGCAGAATCTGAGCTATAATCAGTTAGTTGAATGTAGGAGATTCATAAAGTTATTCAGTTTTTCCCCGCAACTATTGCCGACCGACGCCATGAGAAGCATCGCAAAGCATTAAATCAGTGAAGGACGATCAACGACAACGGGACCGCGAGATAGGTCCGTCAGCGATCCGAAGGCTAGCTGATGACGATCAAGATGACGACCCAAGAGATGCTGCGCGAGATCAAGTCTGCGCCTGAGGCCGGGCAGTTGGCAGCAGCACTTGGAAATATCTGCACGCAGATGGGATTCAAATACTTCGCTCTCACACACCATGTGGAGGTGACACGAGGCGCCGCCAACGTCGTCCGGATCCACAACTATCCGTCACAATGGGTCGCCTACCATGACCGCAACGCTCTCGGCACATCCGACCCCGTTCACCGGGCAAGCCATATGTCATGCGCTGGGTTTTTGTGGTCTGAAATGGAGACGATGATCCCACTAAATTCGGAGGACCGGCGGGTCCTCGCACTCAGCCGTGAATACGGAGTCGGCGATGGCTTTACCGTGCCGGCAAATGTTCCTGGAGAGCCAAGCGGATCATGTTCCTTCGCAAGCGTCGCGGACATCCCCGTCGATGAGGCGACGCTGCCGTTGGCGCAACTCGTCGGCATCTTCGCGTTTGAGCGCGCGCGTAGTTGCTCGGGAATCCGGGCGTTTGAGAAAAGCCCGCCACGACTAACGGACCGCCAACGAGATTGCTTGCTTTGGGTCGGTCGCGGCAAGAGCGACTGGGAGACCGGTCGAATACTGGGGATTACGGAGGATACCGTCGATCGTCATCTCACAAATGCGCGAGAGCGATACGAGGTACCGAAACGCACAATGCTGCTCGTTCGTGCCCTGTTCGACGGCACGCTTAGTTTCTCAGATATCCTGCCCTAGCGGGACCTTTATTCTCATGACTGTGAAGGACCAGGGTCTGCATAAAGATGCTTCCTTGATCTTCTCCGACACGACGGGCGAAGCCGGGCAAAGAGAACATGTGCGAGAACATGCGCCGGTGCCTTTAGTCGCGAAGCGACCTGGACATTGCATCGGCTACCCGGCCATCGGCGCGCCGTCGTTCAAGCGCACTTCATTTGCAGTAAGTGACCCCATTGGTAGAACATTGATGCTGCCGGTGAGGTTAAAACCTCAGTAAACGGCGTTTGATTGGAGTGGATTGAATCACGTCTGCTGTCGTCGCCGCATAGGGAAGAAATCGATCAATCAACCGTTCAAGCTCGCTCAAATCTGTAACATAAGCCTTGGCGACTAAGCAATTATCGCCTGTCACGCGGTCAGCTTCCACCATTTCAGGTGATTCAGCGAGCATTGCGACGATGCGTGGTATCTCACCAGCAATAGGGCGAAGACGAAAATGGGCACCAACAGGCTGTCCGACCAGCTGGTTATCGACTGTGATCGTGTAACCGGCAATTACCCCCGAATCTTCCAATCGACGCATTCGTTCCGTTGCGCTTGGCGAGGATAATCCGATTATTCGAGCAATCTCGCGTATCGTGAGACGCGCATTTTGGCTTAGCGCAAGGCAAATAGCTCGATCAACAGGGTCAAGGGCGCGCGCGATGTACCGGCTTCGGTTCATGATGAAAGGCATGCTCCGTGCGCCTATTTTTGGACATACCGGGAAAGCGGGATTGACCCCGTTCATGCGCTGGCGTTCGCAATCAACAACATTCGACCAGACCGGAAATGTGGGCAGGTTCGACGCCTAAGCGATCGCGCGTGCAGTTCGCGCTACCCCCAAAGCAGGGCAAAATCGTATGCTGGCGCCGTCCCGGCAATCTGCATTGGCTTAGCCTTGCGCCGCAAATCACAGCCATAGGCGACGATGCCAGACAGCTATTTGTAAAGCTCGCGGGCATGATCTTCCCTTGCCTTGCGAACGGCGCGCAACACCCTGACGATCTCCCGCTCAACAGCCTTTTCGCTGATGCCGAGCCGATGCGCGATACGGTCGTATCCAAGATTTTCAAAGCGGTGCATCAGGAACACTTCGCGAGTGAGCTTCGGCAAGCGGGCTATCGCCCACTCGACCCGCGCAATCTCCGGATCGACATGTTCGTCAAGTCTTGGAACCACCGGGGGCGGGACCAACAGGCCTCGGATCGTGCGCGCGAAGCGGGCGGCCATGTTGTCCTCAGCCAAGAGCCTTCCTCCGCCTAGGGCGAGAGTGTCCGGTTATGCCACGCACATGGTCCAGCAGTTCTCTGAGTAAGAGTGGAATGTCCGGCAGCGATGCGGGGACCGGGGGCCGCGAACCGTGGATGTCCGGATTTCGCCAGACGTTATAGGGTGACAGCACCGTGGCCAGCCGCTCTAGTTCCGGGGATTGATAATTGAGGCCGGTCGCATTGGCATATGCCAGTGCCGTGCTGATGTGCAGGCCGATGTTCCGGGCGCACCATCGATCATCAAAGCCAACATCCAGCAGATGCGAGCTTAACGCCATCTGGGTCACGATGCCGGTCTGGTAGAGAAGGTCGCCAGTATCGGGGAAACGCAATTCCTCAATCGCGAGGGCGAAACTCTCGCCGTTCCGATAGCGAGCTTCGCTTAATACCCGGCCCTCGCGTGATCTCACTAGCATCGGGAATGCGGGGCGCTGCTCCTCCAATAAAGGCGAAGTCGGGACGGGCGCCGGTTTGTCTATCCTGATCGACTTCGATCGGGGGCTAGCGGCTTTGTGGATCATGTCGCCTCCGTCGCTGGCGTGATTCGGCCTCAGTTCATCTTCCGCCGAAAAGCCTAAGCTTGTTTACGCTATCGTTTATAGCATAAACGGTAGCGTATATGCAAATAAACGATGTCATTAACGCGATTCTCTTTGAGATTGAGCGCGACGCCGATAGCGACGACGGCATGGGACGCCCGCCGCTCGGAATGAAAGCCACGACCATCCGGCTATCTGTAGACACGATCCGCCGGATCGAAGCGCAGGTCGGAAACCGTCAGCTTGCGAAGTTTATTCGCGAGGCGGTCGAGCGGGAGCTGCGGCGGCGAGAAGAAGAGCAGAAGCTTTAAGCACCGCAGCGTTGATCGACTGCATTTTGCCTCGCCGTCGCATCGGTCGAAATATCGCTCCACGCGTGTCTTGCTTGGGTTCGAACCACGACAGCTTCACGCAAACCTTGTTCATACCGCTGGAACTGAGGACGGCGATCAGTTCGCCATCATTTGGATTCCGGCCGATTAATGTTGGGTTCCCGCCGGAATGACCGGCGGGCGCCCGAGTCGGGTCAATATTGGCTACGTGCAATGCAAGTGGCAAAAATCCGCGCTTGGGCTTCAATATCAGGAAAGGAACCGTCAAATTGTACGTGAAAGTTAGCGAGCAGACGGTCTTCCACTATGGAGAACCTCTTCATTCTCTTCCGGCAGTTGCAGACGCTGTACCGGGACGCGTTGGGCCTCGAAATCTATGGGGTGTTCGCGCAAGGGTCGAACGAATATTATGACGACCCGTTGCTCCATATCTCGAAAGCGCAGAACCACATCTCGCTCAACAGCCTGGGGCTTCCCTTCGCGCAAATCTCGCTGATCGAAGCGGCTGCGCGCAAGGCCATCAAGGCGGGGACCCATCCTCGCATGGAAATCTACATGGACAGCGACCTGTTCCATTCGCTCATGTTTAAAGAGTGCCAGAGGAAGGACGCTTGGCCTTCAGCGCTCTACAAGCCAAAAATGACCTCGGAGCCGGGTCAATATTATTATGCCGCCTGCGATGATCTCATCTCCTGCCTGCATCAGCCTTGAACGTCGGGTGTTGGAGGCACGGACGTTCGAGTTTTCTGGCTCGATTGACGGCTATGTCCCATTTTTCGCCAGTTCTCTGATCGACAGCAGGCGACCAGTTCAAGCCATCCTGCGACCGTCGCATCAGCGTCCGCTCACGCCGAAACCGGTCTTGCCTTCGGCTGAAACGTCATGGAAATTGGGCCACGTTCTCCCGAAATCCAGGAAGTCTGGTGACGAGCTTACGATCGTAAGTCGACTGCCCGCGATCGTATTCTTGAGCCGCGTAAGGCCGGTATATATGAGTGCTCGGCTTCCAGCATCGATCGAAGCTCCAGCCTGTATGACCAGCAACGGGGATTCCCAGCCCTTAAAGCTGTGAAGTGTCGTCGCCTTTATGCGCGCGTCACCCATGTAGAAGCCAACTTTCTGGCGCCTCCGCTCTTGCGTGTCTTGCGCAAAGGTGGACACGCTTCTGATGCCGTGTGATTCTAGCTCATCAACTACCTCGCTCCCGCTTGCTGTGTCGGACGCAAGGAAGGTAATATCCGCATTGGCGAAGCTACCCTCGCCGGTGAAATGCATCATGCGCAGCAGTTCTTCGACGCAGGCGGTGACCGAGTTTTCAGTCGCGCATTGTACCCATCGTAGCCGACAAGGTGCGAGTTCGAACGAGGCTTGCTGTGGAAGCGGTAGGTTGATCTCCGTATCCGGAAGGAAGCGCTCAGCGAAGTCTCGAATTAGCGGCACTGCGGATACGGGCAGCCGGTAGCTAACATCCAGATTAGCCCACGCACCTCTGAAGCCAGCTCCCGCCATAACATCGTCAGTCCATGCTCCAGCAGTCCCGTAAATGTCCTGTGTCGCGTCTGCCGCCATGAGCATCTCGCCGCCAGGCTTCAGAAACGTGCGCAGTGTGCTCCACCAAAGGGGACGGTAATCTTGTCCCTCATCGACAAGTATGGCGTCATAGCTCGGGGCCGCTGATTCAGCGGCCGATTGCCCTACCAGTTCCGGGAGGGCTGTCTCCATTACCGAGACAGGATCACCAGATTTCCAGAGTTCGTCGTAGGGTTCGGACCACCCCACGGTCTCGCAAACGTCCCTGCACCAACTGTGAAAGTTGACGAAAACAATATTCCGATAACTGGATCCAGATTTCAGCTCACGAACGACCAAGTCTCGCAGGTAATGCCATAGCGTGATGTTAAAAGTCGCTACGAGGACTGTCTTGCCTTCATCGGCAAGTCGGGCGGCGCGCGCAGCCAAAACCAGTGATTTCCCTGATCCCGCCGGACCCTTTATCCGCCTAAATCCACTCTCGGTTCTGGAGCCAGCGAACTGCTGCTGGCTAGCGTTCATTTCGAGGGGACGGCGTTGTGTCGCTGAGAAATCTGGTTCCATGAGCCAACCCCGAAGATCGTCGGCGAGCTCAGGACGCATCAGCATCGACGATTTGCGCGCAGATTCCGGGAAAACCTGAGAGATCAGCCCATTTGCGACCTCCTCTACACCGCTCAAGGGGGTATATTTCGCCGCAGCTTCCAGCTCACCGTGTTGCAAAAAAGGGGAGAAGAGAGAACGCAGGCGATTAATGCTAGCGAATGGGAATATAACGCCCGCCGTAATAGCGCCGAAGCCTTTGTCCTTAGGGAGCCTGGGGCAGTAAAGATTGTATATGGCTTCTCTGTAATATTCAACCTTTGGAAAGGGATTCTCGGATTGGCGGGAGAACTCCTTACCGTCCCGCCTAGCCCATAACTCCGGACGTTTCGTTCCTTTACGAACGAAATAGTCCATCGCATCAAGATTCCAGTCCTTCACCTCGAAGACCGCAATTCCAACCCTTGGATGCAAGAGGACGAAATCCGGCCGCAGGCCGTTGAGATGGGGCTGGACGTAGATTTCCCACTCGGGATCGAGCGTTTGATCAAACATTTCCAGCACCATGCTCTCGCCAGCCGTCAGCGGCTGTCGCAGCTTCGGCAAATCGACCAAAGGCGGTGAAATCAACCTTCCCAAACGAACCCTCGATTGCTGCTAAGCGAATGGCTCAGCGGATTAAGGCGCCGATGTTAACGTCAGCTAAGCATAGGTCAAAGGGTCGCAGATCTTTCTGATGCTTGGATAGCTTGAGGTTCGCGCGCAGTGCGAGAGTTTGGCTGTTCGCGCAGGACGTTCACCGTTTTATGGATGCTGCATTTTTAGGACCGAGTTGACCTTAGCCGTCGCACATCCGCTACTGCCGGAAGCTGACTTTCGCCCTTGGGCTGCGGATGGCCGCTAAGTCCCTTCTGCTGCCGATCGGGCTGGCGGTAGCCGACCAGAATACGACGTTCGAGGCTCGCGAGCGAATGGCAGCTCTCGTTCGTAAAGGCGAGGTTCCGCGCGACTTGATCTGCGATGCAATGGTGCGGCAGGCCTGGGAAGATAGGACGGCTTTGGGCGGCCAGATGCGCCCTCCACCTCCGCGATGAGCGATCAGCCCTGGCCTTGGGTCCAAGCGTGATAGGCTTCGCGCAGTTCGGCCTCGATCCGCGCGAGCTCGGCATCATAGACACGGACGTCAGTGGGCTGCTCGGCAATCTCCTGGGCGAGCACCACCATCTTCCAAGCGGCATAGTCGTGGAAGGGATTCAGCCCGACGACATTTCCAAGGAGCGGATCACTCGGATCAGGCGCTGCCAGGATCTGCGCGAACTTGCCGATCGCCGCGTTCAACTGCCAGTCCGATACGAACAGTATGAGGGCACACAAGGCCAGCAGCGCCGGCGGTGCGCCGTTCCACCGATATTCATCGGGCTTTGACCGGCGAAAATCCAGCCCGGAATTGCGTCCGATGAAGGTCGCGAGCTGGAGGGTCAGCTCATAGCTCGGCTTGAGCGCCGCTGGGTCAAACACCTCCTGGCCCGCGAAGCGGGCAACCAACTCCTTCGTGCGCGATTTGGTATCGCCGAGGCGCCTGCCGGACATGTGATCGAAAAGTGGCCAGAACTGCTCGGTGAATGCCTGACGGGTCGCCTGCTTCCAGTCGAAGCCAGGAAGTTGCGCCTGCACTGGGTGGAAGACCCATCGCTGGTAGAAGGGATGGCGCAGGAGCGCGGAGAGCCAGTCGACTGCCGTCGAATCAATGGCGATGGTAAAGCGGTTTGCCGCCTTAAGGTCGAAGAACCATTGCCGCATTCCACGGATCGCGGTCTGGTCGAAGATACCCTGTTCGATCCCCTTGCAGACGAGCTGGCCGATAAGCCGGGTCTCGATGGTCTTGGCACTTCCGAAGTCGACGAGACTTTCGGTCTGCCGCTCCTGGCCATCGGCCCCGTGGAACTCGCAAAAGCGGTGGTGGGCGTCCATGGCATTATCGCCGACGAAGCGAAAATGCGCCTGTCGGGTGCCGCCCCGTGCGCCCGCGGGCTTCGTTGCCCGCACAATCTGAGCGCCGCCCACGCCGCAGGACGAGCAGCGCACGTCGGTCCGGATCCAGACGCGCTGAGCGTCCGAGAGGTGATTCTCGCTCGCGTGCGGCGCGCCCTGCAGGATCAGGCGAGCGAGCTGGCCGACATCAAGTTCGCGTCTGAAGTGGTTCGAAAAGGCGGTGGTAGGCATCTGGAATAACTACCGACTTTGGCGCGTCATTTGAACGCAAGAATGAGCCGCACTTCGTTTTTCCGGTCGAGGACGCGCACGCATTGTATTATGCGTCACCTTCGTCCTCCCCCGGTTGCAAGGCGTCTCCGCCCATCACCAGGCTAGACCAATCCGGAAAGGCGCCACGAGCGAGGATCGCGGTGAAGATACGCGTGACGAGCGCATCAGCAGCATCGAGGTCTATGGTCGATCGTGACGACAAAACGCCGGAATGCACCGCTTGTGACCGAGCTCCATAGAGCGATTTCATGTCAGCGAAAATCGTCGCCCGCTCGGTCGGTGCTTGACCGAGAAGCCATGCCGCGCGGCTGCCGATCTTATGGGCAATTTCGGTATTGTTGGGGCTGTGGTCGTGCATCAGCACGATCTCGGACGCCATGCCGAGGTCGAGCGCGCGATCTACCGGGTTGATCGCCAGGCGCGAACGTCCCAGCCGGTCGATCGCGCGCGCCATGCTGGCGCCGCCCCGGAAGGTTGCGAGAAGACCATAGGCTCGCGCGACTGCCGCGCCCTCAACGGGAAATGCGACCAACGGCATCGCGGCGAACGGGCGCCCGGACTGATTGCCGTCTCCAGCAACGAACAGGCTCGCTCGATCCGGCTGCAGCAGCGAAAAAGGTAGCTCGACCGGACCGGTGCTGGCGAGGAGGCACGCCAGGCGCACTCGCTGGCGCACCTGATCACGGGCCGACGCAGCAGGTGTCGTCACACTCT